>JBBTXG010000016.1:0-36446 GCA_038062375.1 Patescibacteria group bacterium | reverse complement strand
AAGGCCGACTGCGTGCTCCCTGACAGGTTTTAGCCGAGCGAATCCATGTTCAGTGAGCAATTACGACCTAAGAGAATTTTGCCGTGATAAAACTCGCGTAAGAGCCGTGCCCCGGTCATTGCATGATATTGAGGCCAGTCTGTTGGTCGTGGGCTTTTTCGATTTTACCCTCGAATCTCTCGAGCACAATTTCACATGCAGCTCCCACCACCAGTCTTGCCACATGGCCACCTACCACCTGCATTCGCTGATCGGAAAAACTGCCGTGAGCGTGCGCGATTACTTCATCCCCTTTCCAGGCAATGTTGCCAAGCAAGCTCACAATCTCTAACTTCTCCGGAAACTCCTGCCATATGTATTCCTTGATATCCACGTCGTACCACCCAAGCTTCAGTTCTTTGCTTGCCCCAATCGCAAAAAACTTTCCCGCCTTGATTTGTTGTTCTCTGCAAAATTCCTGCAACTCTCTCATTACCTCTTCTCCCACATTCGCCCTTACCACGTATTTATTTTTATCCTGCAAAATAAGTTTCATAGCGAGAGCCGCTGCAATGCTTTTCCCTTTTCATTGAGAGAAAGGTGGGTTCGACGGAGTGCGCGTTCAAGCATTCCTATAGTTTCATCGTAGGTTTCTCGATCAATGGGATAGGGTGTTCCATCTTTTCCTCCGTGAGCAAAGCTATAGCGCGCAGGATCTTCATACGAAGGTGCAGCGCCATACACAACCTCTGCTACCAACGCTAACGCACGAATGGTTTTAGGACCAACACCTTCAAGGGCCAATAGTTTCTCATAGGATTCTGGTTGATAATAGGTAATCTTAGCAAAAATTTTTTCTAAATACTTACTCTTGGAAAAATCTTCCTCAAGCACCGGATGATCGCGAAACTCTTGATCTTCGAGTTTAAGCAGTGTGAGCTGCTCCCTTCCTTTCTGTAGGGAAATCATCTTGGAAAGCGGAGTAAAGTGCTTTCGCAAGAGCCTGATGTCTTTCCAAAGAGTTTGGTAGCCTGCTTGCACCAACTGTGTTGAAATCTCGCGATTCTGCTCGCTTTCTCTTGCCACCAAATTCAACACGTTTTTCCCAAAAACTTGAGAGGCAATCCCGCTGTGAGGCTCGCACACGAGATCCGAGACACTTTCGGAAAACCAGTGATAGCGTCGAGCTGTTTGAGTGGAGATATTCATTCCCTGCTGCACCACTGTCCAAGTCCCGTTTCGACCCGCCTTAACTCCAGAGCTACCGCGAGGCAAAGAAAAGAAAAAGCTATGATGGTAAATCTGGTAGCCGTCTTGCACCAAAGCGCTATCTACCTTTGCTGCCATTCTCGAATTATATGCGAGATTGCTCACGTACGATTCCGGCAAACTCAACTTCTCTCCCCACTCATGGATTTGGTCTGGAGTCTTCCTTGAAGTCTTCCCTTTACCTCCACAGATGAATACTCCGAGATCGCGCTCTTGCCCTCGGATGGCTTCCTTAAGCGCAGCTGTTAAAATCGTAGTAAGGCCCGATGCATTGAAATCAAATGCTGAAACAATACCCAAAGATTGGAACCAAACAGGATCTCCGATTCTTTTCACAAATTCATCTGGCCCATACTCTTCTATTAATACCCTTACTAATTCTCTATTTAGTTTTACCATACGCTCGAATAGCCAAGGAGGACATCTCCCCGTATCAAGCGTCATTGTTGCGATCCCTCGATACATACTGATATTGTACCCCTTCGACCCATTCACCTCAACTTTATTCATTGTGGGGTTTTTCTTCAAGGAATGGGACGAGTCAGAAGGAAAAATATCGCTTCCAAAGCAACATGAACAGTAATAGAAGTATCAACACCACAAGAACTTTGAGAGAAAAGAGCTTTGTAAAGACGAATCTCTCCACAATCTCTTTCCAGTTATAGAGGGTGTCAAGCTGACTCGCAAAGCCAAAATCGAGCTCTGATAAACCATGTACGTTTGCGCTCGTAAGTTCGAGCGTAACTTCGCTACCTCTGATATGAATTTCTGGATAATGCTTTTCTTTTTCGGCAATATCTGCAACTCTCACTACAAAGTCTATGGCTTCGCGGAATGCGTGAAAGGTAAAAATTCGCTTCAGTCTCTTTTCTTCCCACATCTCCCAGCCTGCATCCAAACGAGAAAGGTATTTTTGTATCTCTTCCTCTTGGAGCGGCAGTGCCCCCCCTTTACACGGAGCGCATCTTTGAGTTGCGAGACTTCCCATACCCATACGTTCATTCTCGAGCAAGTTGATGATGGGGCAGACCTGCTGCATACAATTTTTTGACCTCTGCTGTCGTGAGCGCTCGTTCAAATACGGATACATCATCAATTTTTCCATCGAACTCATAATCTGCAAGTCCGACCCACGCAGCTCCATAAGGATACAGAGTACCGATCGCAAGTGAGATATTCCCGTCTCCGCCCGGAATACTCGTCCACCCTAAAATGCTGTGGATGGTTGATACAGAAAGTTGTCCATTCATATAAATAGTAACTTCTTGAGAAGTTCCCTTAAGGCTTACTACAATATACGTCCATTTCCCTTCTTGTAATTTGTTTGGAATTGCGGTCCCCCATTCTGTTTCTCCCCGAAGGGTAAAGCTAAGGGTATCGGTCGGATCAAGATTGATCCGATAATTATATACTCCAGAACCATTCCATGGTTTTGAGATGAGATAACCCCACGTTTCTCCTACGTCCTGATTGACCCACATAGCAATTGTCATATCTCCTCCTCGGTATTCAAAAGGATTTGAAGAAATATCATAGATATGCCCTCCCAGACCATTGAAATCACCACACCTCCCAAATCCCAAACTACACGCCCCCGAAGTGAGCCTTGTTACTCCGGAATGAAGAGTCCCATTATTTTGATTTCCTGAATCATCCACTGCAGTAACTCCACTCTCTTCTTCCAACCTCCATATTCCTACCGACTGCGCTCCTAAGCTTCGAGAGACGGTGCCATGGAAGCTCTTCGCTCGAGCTTCAATCCCCTTTTCTCTTGCATTGTTGAGACTTACCAGGATAACCGCAGAGAGCAATCCAACCATAGCAAGAACAACGAGTAGTTCAATAACGGTAAAGGATCGAGAAGATTTCATACTATGAAAGCCATAAGTTTGCAGCGCGAGGGTATATTCTCGTCAGCGGATGACTTTTACACTCGTGCGTTCTCGCCGGACAGATCTGGCGGCCATATTCGATCATCCGGTACGTAAAATCAAACCATTCTTTCTTTGGCAAAAGCCGCATTAAGTCTTGTTCGATCTTCTCTGGATCTGAATGATTGGTAAGGCCGAGTTTCCGGCAAAGCCGACGCACATGGGTATCGACCGCAATACCCTCCACAATTCCATAGGCGTTGCCAAGCACGATGTTTGCTGTCTTTCTCGCGACTCCCGGAATTGTCAGCAAATCTCCCATGCGATGAGGCACCTTGCCGCCAAATTTCTCTTTGATGAGCTTGGCAGCAGCAAGAATATGTTTTGTTTTGTTTCGAAAGAAACCAGTTGATCGAATATCTTTTTCAAATTCTCGTGGATCAGCATTCACATAATCCTCAAGCGTTCGATATTTCTTAAAAAGTTTTTCGGTAACTTCATTCACCTTTTTATCCGTACACTGGGCAGAAAGCACCACTGCAACCAAGAGTTCCCAGTGATTTGAATACTTGAGAACAATCTTTGCGTTCGGAAAAAGCTCTTTGAGTCTCCTTATGATTTTTGTAGCCCGTTTTCTGCGAAGTTCAAAGGAGTCGGCCATTATTCTACAGCTATTCTTCCCGTTGCTTTGACTCCGCGGGAAAGAGGGCATCAACCCCAGGAGAAGATCTCAATGTGGGAGTGAGCCTGAGGGGAGAAGCAATCTCGCACCCACAACCGGTGGTATCATGAAACCACCGCATCCCTTTGGGGCAACTTTGTACTGCCCCAGCATCCGTGCAGAGAGGTCCATTGGAATCTCGAGATTGGTATTTCCTCTCTGCCTTACTTCCTTCCCGCGGAACACACTCCCCCTCATCTGCAACCTCAACTCCGTGCTGTTCTTCTGCGACGCAACGGTTTGAATAGGTCTTCCCATCAATTCCACATACAGGATCATATTCCTGCGTGCAGAAAACCGGCTTCTCTCTCGGTAGCTCCGGGAGAAGATCTTTCATTTTTTCCAAGAGCCTTTCGAGCAACGCTATGAGGTCGCGGAGAAAACCCTCCACGTGACCAATGTGATGCTTTGTATTTTCCAGATCATTCTTTTCCAGTGCTTCTCTGGCAAAACCAAAGTGCTCCTTTGCATTCTCGAGAAGTTCAAATACTCGAGGATTGGATTCTTTCGTAAGTTCTTTGGCCTTTATGAATTCCTCGTACTTAGTAATCTTTTCTCCCCATTGTTCAAGTCTTTCTTTAAGATCTTCTGCATTTGGTTCTTTGCGCTCCTCAAGGATGCGCAAAGCATTCCTTGCAAGTACCTCTGCTGATCTTGCTTGACCAAATGCTTCTCCAAATTTTGCTGCATCATATGCTTCTTTTGCTCTTTCCAAATGCTTTCGAGCCTGCTCTAAGTGCATTTGGACCGCTTGAGGAATCTCGCTCACTTCCTGCATTTTTTTCTCGAGCCGTTGAATCCTCTCCTCTGCTTTACGAATTTGTTCTTTTACCTTCTCTCCAAAATCTTCTTGTTTTTCCACTCTCTCTTCTAATTTCTTTTGGAGTTTTTCTAATACCCCAGCTGCCTCCTCGGACGCTCTCTGACGAAGTTCTTGGAATATGATCGTGCGACGAACCGGATCTCCGGGAAGGCGCTCGATTTTCTCTTTCAATTTTTCCACTGCCTCATCTCCTTCTCTTGCAATCTTTTCTAAACGCTCCCCAATTTTTTCAGAGAAATTTTCTCGAAGTTCTTCCAAGTGTTCTTTTACCTCTTCGGGAGCTTTTTCTCCGATTCGCTCAAGGATTTCAAGAGATCTCAAATGCTTCAAGTCGCTCCCCTTTGACTTCTCGAGAACTCCTTTCAATCTCTCTGCAAACTTTTTCGCGTCATCCTTCCGAGCAGCAACTCCTAACGTGGATTCAACTCTTTCTCGAGCTTCTCTCGCTTTCTTTCGCAATTCCTTTTGAGTGGAACCTGCCTTCTTTTCCAACTCCTCAAAAAGTTTTTCATGCTTGACGCCCCGATCTACGAGTTTCTCGAGCAGCCGATCGAGATTGGGATTTGCCGAAGTCTCTTTCAATCGTTCAAAGCGGCGCCCCAAACGCTCTTGCGCGTTTTGATAATTGGTAAGCGCTCTTCGAAGCGCCCTCTCATCGTTTGGCTTTTGTTCTTCTACTTTTTTAATCTCCGCTGCTTTCTCGTTTGTAATATCAAGCTCCAACTCTGCCTTCTTGATTGGGTTAAAAGTAAGAGCTCGCTGGAGTCCTCTCCGAATTTCCTTGAAGAAGTACAACGGATTTGTGGGAAGGAGCCCCGGATCTTGAACTTGCAAATCTGAAATTGCGATAGACTCTGAAGCCTCGATTACTTGAGTATTTTCTCCTTCTTTCGCGGTTGCGACGCCTCCGAAAAGAAGACTAAGAAGAATACCAATGGAAACGAGAGATGTTTGTTTCATAGATTTATATTAGTAGTTCTTTTAGAACATGAGCCTTTCGACATTATATTATATCATACAATGATAACGAAGTCTTCTTTTTTCAATCATCATTTCTTCACGCGCACCGGGAGGGTGAAAAAGAATGTCGAACCTTTTCCTTCTTGGCTCTGAAATCCTATTTCTCCTTGGTGCTGCTCAATAATGTTCTTGGTAATGTAAAGGCCAAGGCCAATGCCTCCTGAATTCATCTGCATTGCAACCTCGGAGCGCTGAAACTTCTGGAAAATCGCTTGTTGCTTGCTTTTTGGTATTCCGACACCAGTGTCTTGAATCTCAAAGGAAAATTTGTTTCCCATCTTCTGCGTGGAAATGGTAACTTTCCCGCCAGGCGGGGTATAATGAAAGGCATTTTCAACCAAATTTGATAGTGCGGTTTCCATCATATCTCTATCAATGAGCATAGGTTGACTTCCAAAACCAAGATGATACTCAAGGTCGATGTTTTTATGGGAGAAATACCCCCGTATACGAGTTGCAACCTTGGAGATGAGCTCTTCCATATTACATTCCTCGAGGGCATATTCTCCATATCCTGCTTCTGCGTGCACAAGTCTTAAAAGATCATCAACGAGTTTAATCATTTTCTTTGTACTGTAAGCGATTTTCCCAAGGCGGTCAAATTCCGGTGGTCGGAATACTTCTAATCCTTTTTCGATCAAGCTTTCTACACCCCATTTAATTTCGGTAAGAGGGGTACGAAGTTGATGGGAGGCAATACCAATAAAGTCTTCTTTCGTTTCCAGGAGTTTTTGCAGCCTGCGATTTTGATCAAAAAGTTCCGCATTCTTTTCGATCAGCAACCTCGACGTATGGTTGAGCTCTTCTTCCTTCTGATGGAACGCTCTGCCGAACGCTCCAAGACGTTTTTGCTGAAGACCGAAAACAATACATACAAAAAGGGCCAATAGGAAAAGAAGAAATAGGGTCATGAGATGCCAAAAACCTCATTTACCTTTTTGACGATTTCTGACGGAGTCAAGTGAGCTTTAATGAGATAATCAAACGCGCCCAGATCCAATCCTTGTTTGACATCCTCCTTTTGGCCAAAGTTGGAAAGAATAAGAACCGGAATCTTCGAAGTTTCCGTGTCCTGCTTCATTTTTCGGAGTACCTCAAAACCATCAATTCCAGGAAGAATCAGATCGAGTACAACGAGGGAGGGTTTTTCCTGTTTTACCTGCTCTAATCCCCTTTCTCCTGTAACCGCTTCCTTTACCGTATACCCCTCCGCCTTGAGCTTTTCTGCGATGAGCTCTCGCAAAAAGGGATCGTCCTCTACAAGAAGAATAGTTTTTTGATTATTTCCCATAGAAAAAATCTCATTTATCCTTCTCCCAAAACCGCCAAGGAAATCGACTGCTCATATTGTTTGTATCTTTACCTTAGAGCACAAGAAGCAAAACAGCAAGGAATGGGCTAAACGCGTCAAGAACTGATCTTTTTTGCTCAAAACTCGTGGGGGATTGGGAAGAAGGAAACTGCTCGGGATGAAATTCTTGAGGGGGAGTAAAACCTCCTGGGGGCGGAGGCACAAATCCTTTGGGAGGAATAAATTGCTGCTCACCTGGAGAAAGCATAAAACACTCCTGACGAATTCTTTGTTCCAAATCAGGGCCAGGAGGGCCTTGCAAGCCTCCAATAATCCGCTGCACACATTCCTCCTTTTCGCCGGTTACCCCAGGACCTATCTTTTGTTCTACTTCCTTGTGGAATCTTTCTTCAAATTTCTCTCGAAATTCTTCAGGAAACTTTCCTCCCTGGAAGCCTTCTTCATGACGAGGCTCTTTTCCTCCAAACTGCTCACATTCCTGAAGATGAACAGGATCTGAACAGTATGCAATGCACTCTTCCTCGCTTTTACACCCTCCAGGTCCCCCAAAGCCAGCTCTTGGAGGTCCGAACCCTTCGGGATGTTCCCCTTCAAAAGGAGGCGGCATAAATTTCTCAAAGCATTGACGCATCGCTTCCCCTAATTCAGGATTTGGAAGGAATGTGCCTGCTTCTATTTTTTCTAAAATTTCGCTATCCACTGTCGAACGCAAACAATCTGCCACTTCAGGCGGCGCCATGTCCAATCCTTCTTTGAGCTGCATTAATCCCTCTTTCATATGTTCGAGGTCTTCTTCTCGAATAAGACCGTGCTCTTGCGCAAATTCAAAACATGCTTCTTGGTTCGCAGGATTATTACAAAACGTCTCACATTCCTCTTTACCCTTGCAATCTCCGGGGCCCTTGCCACCCGTCTTTCGGAACATCTCAACCTCTTCATCACTCATCAATCCTGCCTTTTGAGCAAATATGACGCACTCTTCCATATGAGACTCATCTTGGCAATAACTCTCGCACTCTTCTTTTGATTTACAACCTCCTGGCATTTCCCCTCGCATCATAAGCGGCATCACTTTTCTTGCCATTGCTGCTTCCTCGGGAGGAATAAACCCCGCAGCCTCTGCAAACGCAATACATTCTTCCATGTGAGCGGGTTCTTGACAGTATGCTTGGCACTGATCTTTTCCACGGCAATTCCCTGGCAATTTCGCACCCGATTGAAGCGCTCTTACAACATTTCTTGCCTCTTGGAGTTCCTCGGGAGGCAGAAAGCCGGCTTTCTCTGCAAACTCAATACACTCTTCCATGTGAGACGTATCTTCACAATAGGTCTCGCATTGCGCTTTACTCTTGCAGTCTCCTGGCAGCTGGATGCCTTCACGCAACGCTGCTGCCACCCTCTGGGCTTCCTCTAACTCTTCTCCACTCATAAGATTATGTTTTTGCGCAAAAGCTAAACATTCATCGATATGAGCCACATCCTCGCAATAGGTCTCGCATGCTTTCTTCCAAGCACATTTTCCAGGACCCTCGCCCCCTATTTCTATGAACTTTCGAGCTTCTGCCAGTTCTTCGCTCGAAAGCAAATTATGCTTCTCTGCGAACGCTACGCACTCTTTGATACGGTCGAGTTCCTCACAATACGCTCTGCATTCAACCTCGCTTTCACAATTTCCTAGTTCTTTTACCGGATAGACAATATCATCCTTGTTTTCTGCAAATACGACGAATCCAATAAAGAGAGCAGAAACAAAAAGAGAAAAAATGGCCAGTCTTTGAAAATTGAGATGACGCATAGTTTTCAATGTCATTTAAACGGATTTTTATATCCTCCTTCAAAGGGATTTGTCTTTGCTTCTTGGAAGGGATTGGTCTGCGCCTCAAACGGATTTACCTGCGGAAGTTTTTCTCCGGGATTCTGGACTTTTTCGTAAATCTCTCCTCCCAAACCTTCTTCTCCCTCTTTGATTTGAGGGGCTGGGGAAAGACCCGGCTGCTTGGTTTCGCTCGGCTTTGGTTTTCCAGACAAACCAACAAAAATCAAAATTCCCACCATGAGAATCACGAGGATGCCACCAATGAGAAGGAGAATCTTTTTATCCATATGTAATTATTTTAACGCATCTGTGAAATGCAACAAGCAAGTTCTCCACAACCTTCTTCATGCATGCGGATTTTTAATTTCTCTTCTTCCCCACAAATTCCCATACCTTTCCTACCACTTCTTCTGGAGAATGCTCTGCCTTTACCAAATATGCAGAAGCTCCTAATTGCATTGCTCGGTCGATGTCCTTGGATTCTCCAAGGTTCGAAAGAATGATTACCGGGATCTTCTTGAGTCCTTCGTCTTGTTTCAGTCGTCGAAGAACCTCAAATCCATCAATCCCAGGCAATAAAAGGTCGAGGAGAACTATATCTGGTTTTTTTTCTACAACCGCTTGAAAACCGGTTTCTCCATCGAACCTTCCTTCAACCTTAAGACTGGATTTCATCAATTTCTTTACCATCAAATTACACAAAAATTGCTCATCTTCGATAATGAGAACCAGAGGGCTCTTTGATGCTTTTTGTTTTATTCGGGTATTCTTCTTCATGAGAATGCTTCCTTTTCTCTATCATACCTTACCTGTCCAAAATGGGAAGTGCAAAAGAAAATGTACTCCCTTCCCCTTCTTCCGATTCCACCTCAAAGGTTGTGTGATGGCGTTCCAGAATCTTTGTGACAATATACAATCCCAACCCAGTCCCTCCGATTTGTTTTCGAACTACGTTATCTGCGCGAAAGAACTTCTGGCCCACCAGTCCCTGCTGAAATTCAGGAATTCCAATCCCCGTATCTTTTATGAAAACTCGTATCTTTTTGTGATTACGCGTGTCTCTCCTCACGATAAACTCCACCACTCCCCCTTGGGGGGTGTAGAGGAGCGCATTTTCCAGGAAGTTTTCCAACACAAGTAAAAGGTTGTCGGAATCTCCATATACAGGGGGCAGAGGTTTGGCAGGGATAGAAAGTTTCAAGGTGATCTTACATTTTTTCGCATTCGGAAGATTCTCTTCAAGTACTTTCTTGCACAATTCTTCGAGTTGGACTTCTCCAAATGAAAACCCAAAACGACCCTCCTCAATTCGAGCTACATTCAACAAATCTCCCACCAATCGAATGAGCCGCTCTAGAGTAAAAGCGGTCTCCTCCAACACCTTCTTTGCTTGTCGGGAAAGTTTTCCAAAATCGCCATCCAAAAGCATCTGCACACTCCATTTCATCGCAGAAATAGGAGTACGCAACTGATGGGCCGCGATGGAAACAAAACGGCTTTTTGCCTCGTCCATTTCTCGAAGCAGCTCATTCGTCTGCAAGAGTTCAAAATCTCTCTTGACCAAACGCTTTGAAATCGCGTCGAGTTCGCCCAGACGATCCTGCTCTCGCTCCTTTGTCTTGGAAAGCTCCCAGTCTCTCCCTACAAGTAGCTTTGCTGTCTTGTCGAGCTCTTGAATCTGACCATGCAACTCTTGTGTTCTCTCTCGCACTTTAAGCTCGAGGTTTTCATACGATGTTTTTAACCGCTCGGTCATCTCATTAAATGCAAGTGCGAGCTGGCCAATTTCATCTTTGGTGGGGATATCAATCTTTACGGAGAGATCTCCGTTCGCAATGCGCAAGGCCCCTTCCATCAAAATTTGAACCGGCTTGGAAATGGCGCGGCTAAGCACTGCCAAGAGTACAAGGATTCCCAATGCGAGCACCAGTCCAATGATGCCAAGCGCGCGCTGAAGGTTATGCACTGACGAGAATACCTCTTGGGTATCGTGCGCCATCAGGAGAATCCAGTGAAATTCTGGCACATCCAGAAACCCCTTGGAATGAGCATACGCAAACAGCTTTTCTCTCCCTCCCTCATTGGCAATAAAGAATCCGCTCTCCGGTTTGATGTTTCGGAAAAATTCATTTCCCGCAACATCCTCAAGAAATTGGAACGCATGAGTAGAATATACTAACTTCCCCTCGAAGGTGACTAATCTGATCTCTGTCGTCTCATATTTTCTTGTCGTAAGCTCAACCTCCCTCACAAACTCTCGCACAAAGGGAACCGCCTTAATGACTCCAAGGAAAGTCCCTTCTCCGTCTTCAATGCGCACTCCAAAGGGAATTGTCCAGACCTCCGCGCTTCCGTCATATTCCATTTCTCCGATCGAAAATCCTTTTTCTTTTGCTTCTTGCCACCATTTTTCATCTGCTTGATAGTAGTCCGATGTTTTTCCGGTCTGGGCGATATTTGCTCCGTATCGATTCGTCGCGAATGCTTCTCCATACACCCGGTATCCGTGCTTTTTTTCCCAGAAACCAATGAATTCCTGACGAAGACTCTCTGAAATCTCGTTGGAAATAAGCTCTTCCATAAAAGGGGTAATCACTTCCTTTGGAGTAGACACCCATTCCGTGTCTTTCTCTTGAATATGCGCCTGGACATCTTCCATGCTCTCAAACCCTCGGTTTGACTCTTGGAGTGCTTTCCGCAAAAGGAAATTATTGGAATAGAGTTGAATTTCTTCGATCCTTTGGAAAATATCCTTATCAATATGCCTAATCTTATCTTCTGCCAAAAAGACAGAACCTTGACCTACCGCATCCCGCAGGGCGTTCTGATATACCCCCACCATATAAAATCCTGCCCCAGCCATTATCAACAGGATAAGAAAAAAACTCAAAAATAATCTTGTGCCAATGCGCATTTGAACTTCTTTTTACTATTTATACCGATACCGTATCTGGCCGCCAATGATCTGACCAAGAGAAAGTGGAAATCCAATATCGTGATCTCCTGGCCGCACATCATTCGTCCCAAATACTCCCGGATGCACAAACCCTTGCTCCAACACCATTCGTACACGATCTCGCGAAAACTCCTCATCTTCTAATAACGCCCTGATCAATTCGATGAGATCATACCCTGCTGCTGCATAGTGAGTGAATGGTTCATGGAATCTCTGTTCGTATTTTTCCCTCACTGCTTTGGCAGAAAGAAGATTTTGATTATAGATAAGAGGGGCAGTAACATACAAGCCCTCCGATTCGGGAAGCTTTTGGATCGAAGGTCCGGCGGCAGCATTCGTGGAAATCAGAATTCCGGAAAACCCTTCTTCCTTCAACTGCCGCAAAATGATTTCCAACTGACTCGGAAATCCTACCAGAAAGAGAGCTTCCGAAGAAAAAATTCGAGCAATGTGCTCCTTAAAATCAGAAGTGGTCACTCCAAAAGCTTCTCCTTTGAACCCCCAGCTCATATCCTCTGCTTCCTTCTCCATCTGTCGAAACACCGATTGCCCAAATTCGTCATTCACGTACAACATCCCTATCTCTTGAACCTTCAGATCTTCCAGAAGGGCAGTAATAACTGGCAATTCTTCCACTGCGGTCGGCCAATACCGATAAACCCACGGATTCCCTTCGGTGATACGCGGATCCGTTGCAACGGTTGCCATCAATGCAACCTCGTGTTCTTCTGCAAGAGGAGCGAGAGCCGCAGACACCGAACTATGCGTGGAAATATAAAAAAGAGGATGGTCTCTCGCTTCTATGATTTTGAACAATTCTTTTGCTTTCTGGGGATTGATCTGGGCATCTTCGATAATCAGTTCAATCTTTTTTCCATTTACTCCCCCAAAACGATTGATTCCATCCACGGCTAAAAGCATCCCATTTTGAACACCGGTACCCTCGATCGTAGGTCCTTGAGGCCCTGAAAGAGAAATGATCGCTCCAATTGTGATGAATTCTTTCTTCTGTTCTTGAACCCACACCAATCCCATGACGAACAAAACACAACTAATCAAAAACAAACCGAGGAGGATATTTTTCTTTGCCATACAATTATTCTATTATACCCTAATTTTTCTGCAAAAAACAAAAGATCCCCTTCCTTTTGAAGGAGATCTTTTGTTTTTTCTTTTTTACTCCCCTATGACAAGCAATGTCATGGTCTCGTTGTGGAAATAAGCCGGCGTCCCCTTCCTTCCCAATAAAGGGCCTTGCTCTCCATACGTGTAGAAACCTGCCATGGGCACATCAGAACCGATCACTCTTGATACCTCGGTATTTTCCTCATGGCAACGAACTCCCAAGAGTTTATTGCGCGCCATGCAGTTGAACATGAGGGTAAATCGAGGGGTTGCTCCTTGAAGCTGATCGAGCGCTACTTCTGCCGCGGTCTTCGCTGCCGCGATTGCCTTTTCGCGGTCTCCCATCATCAGTCGAATCGTGGTACCCTGGGGAATTGCAGCTGCCATGCTAATTTCTCCTTTTTCATTCGCAATCACCGGATCTCGAATCAAAAGTTCGTCTGACCCTTCCACGATCAACCCAATAGGATAGGTATACGCCATGCGAGCGAGCGGCTCTTTGATGAGGTCAGAAGCATCTTTCCCAAAGTAATCCTCATAGACCTTGAGCGCTGGCTTTCCATCGACCTCTTGGAGTTTTACTCCATCTGCTCTGGTTACCTTCAGGGGAAGTCCCACCGGCTCCCATCCATGCTTAATACCAAACCCATAGGCAAATTTCCCATACAACCCTACTCCCACCACCACATCGCTCAATACGTTATCTTGATGATATTCAAATGTCTTCTTGAACAGATAATCGTCTCCAAGCGATCCCCCAATAATGGGAGCATCTTTTCCGAGCACCGATTTTACTCCTTCTACAATCGCAGCTCCATTTCCTGTCATGCCATCTGGCAACATAATAAAGAGATCAGGAATTTCCCCTCCCTTTTTATCTCGCACCGCTTTTGCAGCCATTGCGCCAGCAGCGAAACTATCTTTTGAGACTCCCGAACCTAATCCGGTTACAAATGTAATCGTATCTGATGCAACCGCAAGAACGTTCACTCCATCAAACACGGTAGTCCAAGAAGTAATCTCGCCCGCCGCGCTTCCTCCCACCACAATCGCTTCTGGCGCTGCTTCCCGAATACCTTTGAGCACTTCTTCTTGATGATACTTAATGGAAGAGAAGGCAAACATAATATCAGGGGTTTCTCCCTCGAGTTTCTCAACTGCTTGCGCGGCAGCTTCCCTGCCTGCCTTTCGATGATCGCTCAAATTTTGACTCAACCCTACACCCGCTTTAATCATATATATGTATTCTTTTGTCTCATTAACCTAAACGACCTTTTGTTTATATTACTCCTATTGTATCACAAAGAAGAGAGCGTTTATTTCTCGGCAATAAGTTTTTTGAACTCCTCTACCATGGCTACTTGCTCGGGCTCGCGCTTGTAGTGTAAAGCGATATCATATGCTGCCCAGTCGGCAAGCAAAAGCGATGAAAATACTTTTTCGAGCACTGACGATCCTTGAAGTTGTACCGAAGTCACAGGCAATTTTCTCTCTCGATACAATCTTTCAACGATCTCCATGCGTTTTTGAATTTTTGGCTGATCATCGGCATCTTTCAATAGGATAAAATGAAACTTCCCGCAGAGTTCTCGCGTGGAATCTGAAACATCAAAACCGTTCATCTCGTTGTGGTTGAGCTCTGGGAATACGTTAGAAAATGCGGGAATCTTGCCCGTTTCACTGAACTTAATCTTCCAATTGTACGCAACAGAGTGATTGCGATTGGAGGCATACACAACAGGAATGTACCCCTTGAGTTTTTCTGCAAGCGTCTTTCCTTGTTCCTCTAATTCTCGCATACGCGCTTGCAATCGCTGCGCAAGCTCTGCTGCCTGCCTTGCCAAATCCTCTCTCCCAACCATCTTTATCAATGCTTTGAATGCAAACCCAAGCGCGGATCGCGGTTGGATTCTCGTGTCAGGTATCTGGATATACGGAACCCCGTAGTGCTTAGCCCGGCTAAGCACCTCACCTCCAGTCGAAATAGCTGCAACAGGATACCCTTTTTGAATTGCCTCCTCAAACGCGCTTATGGTCTCCTCTGTATTCCCCGAATATGAGCTTGCGATGATCAGTGTCTCTTTCAATTTTCTCTCGGACCAAGATGGCAATCCATAATCCTGCCACAAGGTCAAACCAACCGAAGGATCTACGCTCTGCAAAATATCCCCTTGCAAATGCGACCCTCCCATGCCGCATAAGAGATACATGCCCGTGCGCGCAAGATTCCCCTCGTTCTCGATCACTGGCTCCCACTGAAATTGTTTTGGAAAATTCCGTATCGCTTGCTCCATAGCTTTGTATCTTCACTCACTCCACAAACCGAAACGTGGAGAGGATTTGGTCCACAAGTTCTTTGTTTTGTTGCGAAAGGTTAACTTCAGTAAAATAAAATTCAATGAGAATATACTTATCTTTGTTGAATTGCAAGGGGACTGCTACTGCAAAGTGAGGGGCAAGATAGTCCCGATTGAGCATGAATGCCTCCTTTATACTTGGAAGAATATAGGGAGTCCATACATCATATTGTTGGACAATATCCTCTTCCCTAAGAATAGTCATAAATATGCCGAATCGGCATCCAGTCGGTCCAAAGTTCACCCCACTCTCAAGTAACTTTTGTTCGTTTTGTTTGCATTTTTCCTCGGCAATAGTATGTTCTTCTCCAAAAATTCTGATATTTTCCCTTTTCCCAGTGACATTCCACTCTCCTGGATACCTCACCTCAAACCCAAACTCGCCTTGGGGCTCCGTAGCTCCAGAGAGCGAAGGGCCCTCGGTGCGGTAGGTTTGCCAATCTGATGTATCAATTGCTGATTGCTGATTGTTAATTGCTTGTGGCTCGGGTGAAGGCGTTGAGGTAGGCTGGGGAACTTGCGTCACTGGCGCGGGTTGTATTGTTTTCAACACCAAAATCCCGCCGGCGGTGAGGATGACGGCGATGGTAGCAACGATGAGGAATAGTCTAATTTCTGATTTGAAGTCTTGGAACATTTAGGTGTTTTCTCCTTTTCCGATTCGCTCACGTATTGCTTTCTCCAACTCCTGAAACTTTTGCAATGCACGCGGGAACTCTCCGTAGAGCTTTTCGGCAAGTTCTTCCTTATAGGTATGGACGGTAAGATTGCGAATTCGTGCAAGCTCGATCCATCCCTCGTCGTATTCAATCAGCCCGAGTCCAAACGCCTCCCTAAAACAAGTTTGGGGTGAAACGCATCGTACATTGTGATATACTTCTGCAAAAGTCTTTACTGTTTTCCACGCAAGCTCAAAAGCAATCTCAAAGCGCTGAATCGCGGAGTCTCGAATAAACGCATTCTTCGGTTGTTGCAATGCCTCGTGTAACCGTTGCACAGACTTTTGATAGTCTTCGAATACTGATTCCAATGTTGTCATAACCTTCACGTGATCACTTCAATATGCTGTTTTGCGACTTTCTTGAATTTCTCGCTTACATCGGAAAAATCAACAAGATCGATTTTATATAAGGTAGGAAGATTTTCCATTTCTTCCTGAATCTCGAGCATTGCTATTGAAGGTACGGGGCGCGATCCCTCAATACCAACATCAATATCAGACCGTTCATCTTCCCTTCCGTTTACTCTTGATCCAAAAAAAAACGCTCGATATTCGCTCAAATTCAAGTGCTTTCCGAGGATGGAGAGAATTTCCTTTTTTAATTTTTCCGTATCGTAATGCTCCAATCTCATATTGATATCCTAGCATATTACTCCATAAACCGAAATGTGCCTCTGAACTAGAGTCCGCCGTAGGCGAACACGGTTCAGGGCAAGGAAGACTTGATTACCTTTATCCGACAATATTTTCGTAGTGGTTGATGCGCTGGAGGTTACGGCTTTCATCGAGCACCACGCACACTGCATCAATACGATAGGGCTTTAGCGTTCTTTTCCTTCCCATATACGCAAGGGCGTTCCCAAGCACCTTTTGCATTTTGGTATAATTCAGCGTTTCCTCTGGCGTGCCGAATTGCTCTCCTACCTTTGTTCTCACTTCCACAAGAGCAACGCAATCTTTATTTTCTGCGACAATGTCAATTTCTCCATAACGGGTGCTCCAATTCTGCTCGATGATTTTGTACCCGCGTTTTTCCAGATACCTCCTTGCAAGATTTTCTCCAATCTTCCCGGTATCTTTTTTGCTCAAGGGAAGTATTGCTTTCTTGCCTCTCTGCGGAAAAAGGGAGAAAAATTTAGACAGCATCATAGATTTTCGAGCGATACTGAAGGGCTTCTGCGATATCTCCTCCATCGATTTCTTGCACACCTCCTAAATCTGCAATAGTTCTCGCGATCTTGATAATCTTAAAATAGGCTCTCGCAGAGAGATGAAAAGTAAATGCGGCTTTCGTTAAAATCTGCTGGGCCTCTCCCCGTAACTTGCAGTACTTCTTCACATGGACATTCCTCATCTCGGCGTTCGTGTGGATACCATCATGGCAAAACCGCTCTTGCTGAATTTCTCTTGCTCCCATCACCCGCTCGCGAACCGCATCCGAAGACTCCACAAATTTTCTCGCATGCTCATCGTCCATCAACTCTCGAGGATCCACATCAGAAACCTCCACATGGAGATCAATGCGATCGAGCATTGGCCCTGAAACGCGCTTTCGATAGCGCTGAATCTCTCGGGGAGAACAGCTACACTGTTTTTTGGAATGGTTCAAATACCCGCAAGGACAGGGATTTGCCGAAGCAACAAGCATGAAGCGGCAGGGATATGTTACCCGTTCTCTGCTTCGAGAAATTGTTACCGTGCCGTCTTCCAAGGGCTGGCGCAATGCCTCCAGAACAGACCGAGGAAATTCATTAAATTCGTCGAGAAACAACACCCCTCGATGAGAAAGGGTGATTTCTCCGGGTTGGGGTTTGGTCCCTCCTCCCGTAATTCCTATTTGTGAAATGGTGTGATGGGGTGCTCGAAAGGGTCTCGTGCGAATGAGAGAACCTCCGGGAGGAATAATCCCTGCGGCAGAATATATTTTTGTTACTTCAAAAGATTCCTCGTTTGAAAGCTGCGGAAGAATGCCGGGGAGCGCTCGCGCCATCATCGTTTTTCCGGATCCCGGACTTCCGACCATCAAAATATTATGTCCGCCCGCCGCCGCAATTTCCATTGCTCGCTTTGCTTTTTCTTGTCCAAAAACTTCTCCCATATCAAACTCTGCAATCCATGCATGCTCTTGCGTTCCCTCTTTTCTTTCCTCATCGCTCACCGGAACAATTTCTTCCTCTCCTCTCAAGTGATCTACCATCTGCCGAAGTGTTTCTGTCGGATAGACCTGGATTCCTTCCACAATTGCGGCTTCGTTTGCAGAATGACTCGGCACAAACACGTTCGTGAAACCAGCTTGTCTCGCAAAAAGCGCAAACAGCAAGGCGCCTTTGGTGTGGCGCAGGGAACCGTCGAGTGAAAGCTCACCAAAAAATAAGCTTTTGGGGGGAATATCAAACTGAAGGGTGGCCGCTAAAATTCCTACTGCAATGGGCACATCATAAAATGACCCTTCTTTGGGAATATCCGCAGGAGCCAAGTTCACCGTAATTCTTTTTTGAGGAAATTCAATGCCGGAGTTTCCAATTGCGGTTCGCACCCTTTCTCGACTTTCATCTACCGCTTTATCGGGAAGACCAACAATGTCAAATCCTGGCAGTCCTCTGTTTGCCACATTAATTTCCACGTCCACACCAATCGAATCCAATCCAAAGTGGGAAGCTGATGGAACCTTGATCAACATGAGTCCAGAATATCAAAAAATATTCCCTTTGTCCAAGCCCCCTGACGTAACTGCTTACTGACTTTCTCTGGCGAGGCAGGAACCTCTGAGGGGAGCCCTTCGTAGCATATTCAGTGAGCAGTTACTTTTGAACACTTCACCTCACATAATACTTTCCAGATTCTTCGGTGATGAAGCCATTGAGCTGCATCAAAGAGAGCGTGGCGCCAAGCTGTGCTGCGGGGACACCGATAGTGCGCGAAAGAACATCGAGTTCCATAGATTCTCTCCGCAGATGCTCGAGAATACGCTGTTCTAGTGTTGAGGCATCTTGCGCTTGGCCGGAATCAGCGTGAGGGGAAAATTCTTTGTGCGCGTTCCCCGAAAAAGAAACCCCAATCGAGCGATAATACTCCAGAATTGTATCTGCGCTCTTCACCACTGTTGCTCCTTCTCCTAGCAGTCCCAACGTCCCTTGAGAAACAACGCTTGTGATAGGGCCTGGCACTGCAAAAAGCTTCCTCCCATACATCCTCGCAAAATTTGCAGTGATTAAAGAACCACTCTTCTCTCCGGCTTCTATAACTACTGTTGCTTGGGACAATCCAGCAACAATGCGATTTCGTTTGGGGTATGTCCACAAAGCGGGAAGTAAGTTTCCTTCATATTCTGAAATCGCGAGCCCGCCGCATTCCAAAATTTCCTCATACAACTCTTTCTGATATTCGGGGTGAATGCGCTCAATCCCGCAAGGCATCACGGCGATCGTCTTTCCTCCCGCGCGCAGAGCTGCTTGGTGGCCAGTTGCATCTATGCCATACATAAATCCAGAAACAATGGTGATTCCAGCTGACGCAATCTCTCCTACCAACTCCTCGCAAACTCGCTTGCCGTATGTTGTCATTCTTCTTGTTCCCACCACTGCCAAACATGCTTCAAAAAGGCAAACATCCCAACGTCCTTTGTAATACAGTTTCTTTGGCGCGTCTTTTATTTCTTTCAGCAATCTTGGATAAAGTTCATCTTCTTTCGCAATGACATTCGTATTCATCATACAAAGTCTCGCGGAATCTCGCTTGATAATGCCGCGATAATGTTTTTTGCTGCGAGCTCTGCCATTCTTTCACGGGTCTCCTTGGTTGCAGAGGCAATATGGGGAGTGAAGACTACATTTTCGAGTTTTGTAAGACCGGGGGTTAGTCTCGGCTCGTTTTCGAACACGTCAAGCGCCGCCCCTGCAATCCAGCTGTTTTGCAATGCTTTCACGAGCGCCTTTTCGTCAACTACTGCTCCTCTCGCGGTATTGATGAGATACGCACTTTTCTTCATCATTTTCAGTTCCTTTTCTCCAATCAGATGATGAGTGGAAGAGAGCAAGGGAACGTGCAAACTCACCACATCTGATTTTCTCAAAAGTTCCGCGAGAGAAACTGGAACTGCTCCGCAGGTCTTCTCGGCTTCCTCTCGCGGAGCTTTATCGTAATATCTTATCTGCATCCCAAACCCCATATATGCTTTCTTTCCTACCTCTAATCCTATTCTGCCACACCCTACAATTCCGAGAACTTTTCCTTGAAGTTCTGTCCCTAAAAAGAGTTCTGGCTGCCACCCTTTAAATCTTCCAGATCTTATGAAACGATCAGTCTCCACCACTCTCTTTGCCATCGCAAGCATCAAAGCTATCGTATGCTCTGCTACCGCCCCCGTTACAACATCGGGAGTACTCGCGACAATGATATTTCTCTCTTTTGCTGCTTGGAGATCAATGTTGTCCACCCCTGCTGCGTAATTTGCAATGACCCTCAACTGCGGCCCTATTGCATCCATCACCTCCCCATCAATCTTATCGCTAAGCAAACAAAGCAAGGCGTCTACGCCCCTTGCTTTCTTCATAATTTCCTTTCGTGTAAGATTTTTTGCCTGCGAGCCGACGATAACCTGAAATCCAGATTTTTTGAGCAATTCAACTCCTTTCTGTGGGATTTTCCTTGTTATAAATACCAATCTGTATGCCATACGATGGATATATCTTAGAGAACCTTTTCCTTTTGAAGATTTATCACCCCCTTGTCCATATTTTCTCTAATGTATTGCTCAAGTCTATCGTATCCTCCACCATACGCTGCAAAAATTTTATTCCACAGCGCCTCTCTTTGGTGATAAAAGAAGTTTTCTTGCCTCCCATCGCCAAGAGCAGCCACTCGCATTGCATTATCCTCCATATCAAAGCTGATCAATTCGCCCTCGAACATCCCAGCTCCTGCGTCCAAATCATCCCAAAATTCCAGTCCAGATTCTTTTGATCTCTTCCCAAATTCCACCAAGTCTTTTTGAGCTTTTCGCCAATGGAGTGCCTCAGGATTTACTCTTGGAAGAAACAAACGAGGATCTCGCGGATTCTCTTTCCAGAGATATCTTTGAACAATCAACCACTCTTCTCGTTCAGACTTCGTTACTTCTTTTACGTCGCCCCTCAAAAGAGAGATGAATTTTTGATTGAAATCAGGCATTGAGGAATATCGTTCAAAGAGTTTACTATAGAAAGAAACTTCGTGGAAATAGTGCAAGAGCAATGCAAAGTCTCTTAAAAATTTTCCGGGCTCTGTTTGCGCAATGGGATTCAAGAAAATAATCCCGAACTCCTTGAGATGGCTGACATTATGGTGCTTCTTTGCCACATACTTTTGTGCGATTTCTTTCCATCGCGGACCCAATACTCGCAATTCAATAGGCCGATGCTCGAAATCGTCAGGAGTAAATTTGGTATACGCTACCTCAAATGTTTCGTGCATCCACTCATCTGTTTGGGTAAATCGAAGAGCGCTGAAGACATCTCCTATGTCTTCTTTGTTGAGCATTTCCTCCACGTTGGTATACCCCAAATAACTCATCGTAGCTTCTGGAGGACGCTGTCTCAAAATTTCTTTGGCATATTCTTTTTTTAAGAAGAAACCCGTGCTCTCGGTTGCAATCTCTCTTGCGGCTTTCGCTATTTTCTCAAAATCGAAATTTGCGCGCGACACTCCAATCAATGAATACAGAATATCTTCCTCTTTTTTTACTTTCTCGGCTAAAGCTTGTTTTATCTCTTCTGGTTTCTCATTCTTAACGCTAAGTTCTTCCAAAGACTTTTGAATCAACTCTTTATTTTCTTTTGCAACACCATCAAGAACCCGCATGAAGCCTGCTTTTTGCATCGCTATTTCCAATTCCTCGAGTTTCTCTTTGGACACTCCTAAAACCTCCGCAAGTTTTTCCATATTTTACATGTGATTAGCAATAATTGAAAACTTGACGATTTCTTGAACGGGATAATCACAACCAAAAAACATAATCGCCCTCATTTGGTCGTTTGAAATCCAATTGAATTCTTTTACATCTTGATAAATATCCCAATCCTGTATCTGATTTTTCTCTTTGGCAAGTTGGACTTCAGATTCATCGAGGTTCAAAGATTTGAAAGTCCCAAGTTCTAAGACAGCAAGATACTGGTGCAACGTACAAGTTCCACCTGCTCCGCCTGCAATATATGCAAATTTATTGCCATCAGGAGACGCTTCAAATATGCTGGGAACTATACCGCGTAGGGGAGACAATCTTTTTTCTGGGATTATGAAGAATCTCTTTGAATCAACTTGGAACACAAAAAAATCCCACGTTTTACTACTTCCGGATACCTGCTCAAAGGAGATAGGAAAAATCAAATTTCTCCTTTTTTGATCCCAGAAGAAACTCGGCGGGCTTCCCACATAGCTAAACCCATGGTATCCAATACCCAAAGAGGATGTAGGATATTTTTTCTTAAATTCGTTTTCAATCTGCGTTCTTGTTATCGCAGCATAGAGTTTCCCACCTACATTTACTTGTAAAGAAAACCCATCGGGTGAAGCTAATATATAACTATCGATACTTGAGCTTTCTCGCTCCACAAACCGAAACGTCGTAAGGATTTGGTCGAAAATTATTTTGTTTCGTTCTACTTCTTGTTCTGATACGCCGAATATTTGGAAATGAAGCATGATTTGATCTGATTTCTTTATTAATACTTCCTCGCGTTTCGCAAATAATCCAGAGGCTGCAGAGATGTTTCTATAATCGCCTTCATACCGTATTCCTGGAAAACCAGCGATTTCTTCGTTAGAAATTTTCGTATAGATTACTGACCGTGCTTCTATTGTCTTGTCAGCCTCTTGATTTCGCAAAGTTTCAAAGAAACCAGGCATAAAATCGTATATATCTTCTGGAGAGATACCTATAACAACGGTGTTTGGATTTGTATATGACAGATCGTCTCTGCTGTTTGAAAACGCATGCCATTTTGTTTCTGCCTGAATATTGAACCAGTCACCTGGATACCTCACCTCAAACCCAAACTCGCCTTGGGGCTCCGTAGCTCCAGAGAGCGAAGGGCCCTCGTTGCGGTAGGTTTGCCAATCGCTTGTGTCGAGAACTTCGGCTTGCGGTTCGGGAATTGGTGCGGCTTCACTTGGACTCGGCGAGGCGGGCGGAGGTAAGGTTTGCTGGACTGCAGGCTGCGCAGGCGGCGGCGAAGGCTGCATTTGCCAGAGGAGAAATCCACCGAGAATGAAGATGCCGACAACGACTACAACTATTCCAATAACCAATGTTTTGCTCATAATACTATTTATAAATCCTATGTGTACCGCTATTGAAAAATACTTTACTTATTGGTAGGTTGATACCATCCCAAAAATGCACTTCGGAAATACGGAGGACGAGTCCTGGAAGGTAATTGAGCGAGATGTACTGCTTTTTTCGCTCCCCTTTCGATCACAAACAAATCTGCTTGAGGTATTCTACTATCGGGTCTTTTTGGCGTTCCTAGTCCTGCCGGCTCCTCGAAACTTTCTAAAATAAAGAAGATTCTTTCTTCATTCGGACTATAAAAAAACTCTGGGATAGAAAATTTTGGATCCACACTCTTAAGTTGTTCTGGAGAAGCCCAATCAAAAGGAAGAAAGGTCTCATCCGCTATTTTTACTAATCCTCCAGTTTCTGGTATAAACTCCCAAATAACAAATTTATCTCGGAATGCATTTAATCCTGACAAAATCATTCTCTCTCCATCATCGGAAATCGAATCATAAGAAGAAGGGTGTCGGCCAACACTAATAATCTTCTCTGGGATATCTTGTAGATCAATATTTTTGCTTCGAATTTCTTCTGAAGATACATATTCGGCGGCGGCAAACTTGGCTATGATCGTTCCGTCCGGAAATGTTCCTATTACGCCGTCTGTTCTATAATATTTTAAGCCATCTGGAAAAATATGCATGTGTTCGCCTTCTAGCTCAAAGTCGTTGATTATTTCCGATGTTTCAGGATCAAAAAGAGTTAGATAAGGTTTGTAAGAATACACAAACAACCCTCTCTCAGTCCACACGATTGTACCCGCAGTAGCTCTTCTTAAAGGGGGCTCTAATGGAGCTATTTTCATTAACCTCAAAAGTTTGCCCGATTGAAGATCATGAAGAGAGATGGTTCGGAGTTCCTCTTGAAGAAACTCTTCTTGTTCTTTAACTCTTCTCTGCCATTCTTCACTCCCAACTTCTAAATTTTCAATATCGCTCCCCTTATGAGATATTATTGCGATCTGATTTTTATCTGGTGAAATAGCAAAGGATTCAATCGTATGGGTCTCACCCTTCTCGAAGAATGGCTTAGGATGATCGAGATGGTCCATATCCCATGCATAGATGGTATTTTTTGTAAACATCGGAGATGCTTCGGGAGCTCCGATAAACAGAAGCCTCCCATCGTCGAGAAGCGAAAGTTTAAGTGCACTTTTTGTATTGGGGTGAAGCTTAGCCCAATCCTCAATGCCAGGCGTTACAAAAAATACCCTATTCCCACTCCCATCTTTTTCTATGAATCCTTGAGGGTTGACTTTTACAAAGCCCTCTGTGGTAACCAAAATACCAATTGGTTTTTTCTCTCCAAACGGTTCTTCCGGTGTAACCAGAAAGAATCGCCAAAGTAAGACAGCAACAAGTATCAGAACCAAAATCACTGCACCAAAGATCACAAATACTCGACGATGGAAACGAAAGCGCCCTTCTCCTTCTTCAAGATACTCTTTTTTCCCATCAAGTTCATCCATAAATTCTCCTAAGGAATAAATTCATTGAAACGAAACGTTGAAAGCGAAGCGTCAATGAACGGTTTATATTTTTCAAGATCGCCTCTTCTATTTGCCTCAAATTCGAATTGCAGAGCATAGGTTTCCCCGGCATAGAAAGTCGCATAGGTATTCGAACCTCCCACTAAAACTTGAGGAGCTAAAAGACCATCAAGATTAATATCCCGAACCTTCAAAAGCAAGCCTTCTTCTCCCAAAGAGAGCTCTTCTCCTTCTTTTGCGCTTTTCAATTTTTCAAATAGGATTTTGGCTTCCTCTTTCGTTTCCTTGAAACCAGGATCTCCATACTTGAAAATGCGAACATCCAAATCCGCCACCGTATACCTCTGACCAGCAGGTTTGGACAATTCACTCGCGCTGCTATAAACCTCGAAAGTTTTTGAACTCCCGTGCAAATCTTTCCATCTCTCATGGAATTCGGGTGGAATTTTCAGCGAATATCCGAAATCTTCGTTCGTATAGAGGTGCCACGCATTCGTATCAATTACCGACGGCTCTACCTGCTGTTGCGGATCTGCAAAGAACTCCACGCTCGCTAACATCATCTCGTAGAAACTTCTGAATTGGTCTTTTTCTGTCGCGCAACTCCTGCCTGCAAACATAAACACTACATCATTTTGCTTCGCAAAAGTTGTAAACCCATCGAATTGGGGATTTCGATCCCTACGGCCAAGAGGAAAAATTGATTCGTCAAACTGAACCGCCTTTTTGGGTCCTACAAAAACTTCAGTTTTCACAGCATCGTTCAATTCAGGACGATTACCCATAATCTGACTAGCCGTTCCTTCTACAAAAAACTTAGAAGGAATTGCCGTCACTGTAACTACGTTGCATCCGAACTCATATACTTTATAAGCCTCTTCTTCCCCAATATAGAGAAGAATTCCTTTACTTCATTCTTTTTTATCATTTTTCGCATTGAACAATAGAAAATGGCGCATCGCTTGTGTCGCCGACACCCTGCAAAACATCGACAGCACCATCGTAGCTAAAGAGAAAAAACACATAACCATTACCTGGCGATACCACTAAATCTTGCCCATCGCTTTCTCCTACCTTTCCAACTTTCCATACATACGTGCCATCCAATGGATTTCCTGTCTCATTCAGATTTGCTGGATGATTAAACTCAAGATAGCTTCCACCTACCTCTTTACCTCGTAAAACTATCTGTACCGTTGAAATACCATCGCTTTCCCATCGTACAACATAATCTTCCCCAAGGCATAAAGCTTCACCGCCGTTTGGCGCAGTAATGCGTATATATCGTGATTCCGGTAACTCCACGGCTTCAGACGCTTGAGGTTGTTTTATTGCATATCCATTTCTTGCCAAATCATATACGCGACGATTGACCTCTTCTTTTTGGGATATTAATTCCTCCTCTCTCTTTTTCAATCTATCAATTTCTTCCTTATGCTCCTTCTTCTCTCCCTCCAATTCGTCAATCTCGGCCATAAACTCTTCTCCTTGACGTTGAAGTTTAGAAATATCTTCTTTCAAACTTCCGAATACAGCAATCTGTTGATACAAAAACAATCCCCCGGCCGCTGCCAGAGCAACTCCTAAAACAAACACTACTTTGTGCACATCCCTTACCCTATGCATTTTGTTATGAAAAACGGTTTATCGCTCTCGTCAAAAAGCGCGAAGCCTCCATCGAAACTTGTAATAGAAAGAAAGTAGCCTTCGCTTGATTCTTCTAATGCCCCCCGAACCGACCTACTAACCTTCCACACAAACTTTCCGTATTAGGATAGTAGTCAGCAATTCTGAACCCAAATCCTCCCTCCTTTAACGTTATCTGAACTCTCTCAATATTTACACTTTCCCAACGAATTTCAAATTCTTCGTCGAGACAAAGGTTCTCTCCGCCATTTGGTGTAATAAGCCGTATAGAACGTTGCCTTTGAGGAAGATTAGACAAGTCACCCTTTGTTCCGCCTGTCATGCGAGAAATAAGATCCTCAAACTCTTCTTTTTGAGCTCGCAGACTTTCTACGTTTACGAACCGGGCATCTTTTTCCGCTTGCAACTCATGATTGAGGGCCTGCAGAGAAACTCGCTTGCTCGCTAACTCTGCAGTTTTCTCTTTGAGACTTTCATGCTGCTGGCGCAACGAACTGTTTTTTTGCCCCTGCTGCCACAAAAGAAATCCAGCGAGGGCGAAAACGAGGAGAACGCCTGCGATGATTCCGATAACCAATGGTTTGCTCATAAATTCTCTCATAATACCTCAATAGATGTTCCCGCGCCAGTCGATTTCTTCAATAAAAACAACCAAGTCCTCAAAACGGAACTCGGCAATAATTCGGATCTTCATCCAGTGCATAGCTCTTTGCCCGCTTTCGCGATGGCTTTTCATAACGCTCCTCAATATCTTTCTGTTCCTCATGAGAAACCTCCGGCAGCACAAAAGCCCGAAGCTTCATAAGCTCTGTTTCCAGTACTTCTTTCACACTCTCCTTAATAAGAGTCTTCAACTTTTTATCGTTCACGCTTGTTGCCATAACAACCTTATGATACCAGATTTTCCCACCTTGGCAACCCCTCCTCAAAAAATCTCCGCAAGTTTTTCCATAATCGTTGTTAGTCCTTTCCGCACCAAGGGCAGTAACGCATATCTCTGTAGCGTTGCTGGCCGCAATGAGAACAGGGAGTAAAAATCTGACTGCCGCACATCGGGCAAAAAGTTTTACTTACATCGAGCGATGCTTCGCACGAAGGACAACGATTGTGACGAATGCGGCGAGCTCGAACGCGATGAGGCGCGAAAATGCTTCGCTGCAAGAAATACACCGCTCCCCCAAAAATTCCAAAAGCCAAGATCATGCCCAAATAGTAAAGAAGAGTCCTAAAGATAGGCAGTTGGAAAATTGTCCTCCATAAAAATTCGATCAGATCTGCCAAAAACAGAGCCCAGAAATAGACAAGTATTACGCGAGCAAAAAGGATGCTTGCAACAACCACAAGAGGAATTGCAATGACCGTGTGCGGACTTGCTTTGCCATGAAGTCTCCGATAAAACCACATCGATCCCACGAAGAATGGAATAGTAAAGAAAATTTCGAGAAGGAATACCTTAAACTTATATCCCGCCCATACGTGCTCATACGCATCCCCTGCCTTTTGGTAGGCCTCGATCAAGCGAAGGAGATATTGCGAGCGAAATTCAGATTCCATTCTTTGAAACTCAATCTCCGCGCTCTTGAGCTTTGCTTCTAAAGCCAAAATTTGAGAACGGATCTGCGGCGGCGCCTGCGAGAGAGGCGGCTCTTTTGCGACTTTTTCTCGGAGACTGGTATCATACTGGAAGCGCAAATTTGAGATTTGAGATTGAAGATTATCTACCTTTCTTTGAGCTGTTTCAGTGTCAGCATACGCAGCTCTTGCGCGCGAAAACAGCTCTGGCACCCCTGCTTCTGTTTCAAAAGAAGAAAATATGCATGGTTGCGGATAATTGCTTGAGAAGTAATAGGTAGGAAAACTCTCCACATCGTTCACTGACATATGCCTTACTGCTCCCCTCGAAATAAATTTTGGACCAACTCGCACAAAACATTGAGAAAGCTGCTCTGGCTCTTTGGGAATATCTCCGAGATCCTCGAGTCCCCGCCACCCAAAAAACAAAAGCACAATCGTGAGAACAACCAACAATACTTTTCCCAAAAATGGGGTCGGCTTTTCTTCTGGCTCAAATCCTAGTGGAGACGGAGAAGACTCGACAATCTTTTTTTGAGAACGAGAAAAAAACGACATACGAAAGTTTATAACGCATTCTTCTTAATGTTTAATCTTCCCCATTGATACATGGAATCTTCTTTTTTCAGCAGTCCATTTGTCGCTCCCCATTGGGTAAGCACGCTCGTTGCATTTGCCGATGCGAATTGGATTGCGTACTCGATATCGCCGGGTTTTCTCATGAAAGCTACCACAAAGCCAGAACCAAAGGCATCGCCCGCGCCCGTGCGATCAATGATTTTTTTAAGAGGCACCACACCAGCCGACCAAATTGTTTTTCCATCGGAAACCTCAACCCCTTTTGATCCCTTTGTCATTATAACAATTCCATGGATGAGATCATCGAGACGTCTGAAAATTTCTTTTTTGTTCTCGTATGGAATTCCCGTGAGGATACAGGCCTCCTCTTGGTTTACAATAAACACCTCAACGTGTTTGAGAAGGGTGAAGAGTTTCTTTGGATTTTCGAGTTGCGTGCGGCCTGGATTCCACGCGATGCGAATCCCGTGCTCTCTTGCAAGAGAAATGAGTTGAGGTACCAACACCGTACTCTTTCCGCCCAGATGATTCAGGTAAAACCATTTGGTTTCTGAAAGCTCTTGCCAAGGAATCGGAAATTCGTGAAGGTGCCAGGTAACTCCCTCATAGCGCAGCACGGTACGATCCTTGCCGGGCACCGTAAAGATGAGGGAATACGCGGTGCGATCATGGGAGTCTCGAAAAACAAATTTTGAAGAAATCCTTTTCTCTCCAAGAAAATCGAGTACTTCTTCACTCCCTCCTTGTTTTCCAATGACACAAAGAGCTGCTGCATGAAATCCTTGGTTTGCAAACGTGGTTGCCGTATTCACTGCTCCGCCTCCTACAAAAAATTTGAGCTCTTCAATATCGCACTTGGAACCCAAACTCACTGCCAAAGCTCTGCCGGTACGAAATCGCGGCGTCTTAATGATTTTGAAAGCCTTGCTCTGTATAAACAAATCTCTTGTCGCAGACCCAATGGTAATAACGTCAAACATAAGTTCTTTTAGTATACCAAACGAAACGCGGAATCGAAAGGACTATAGCAGTAACTCCTCACGACTCCGAGTATGCTATGCCTATTGTGCTTAATCAAAACAACGACCGCTTTGTTAATTAAGCAGCAGAGCTCGATTCCCTAGAATCGTGAGCAGTTACCTACAGCATAATTTCAATTTTTTGTTAAGGAGGTTTGATGCGCGACTTGATACACGAACTGATACACCAACTGAAAGATACTACGAAATTATGCATATGCATAAAATCGTAGTACACCTAAACAAAAACTCCTCCTCCAGTAAAGAGTAGGAGACTAATCAGAATCCAAATTTTCGAAAACGCAGAACTCATGTGTCTTTGTAACACAAGCGAACTAAAAAATACGGGGGATTTTCTTTATTGAGCTTCGTTATGGGTTTGTTCAAGCATCCCAGTCCCTATCTGCGCACCGTCAGGATGAAACACTTTGATGGCTCCTTCATAGAAATATTTTCCCATCACCTTGTTTTCTTGGTTTGGAATGTTAGTTTCCATAAGAAGATCAATTTTTAGATCACTTTGCACAAATCTCCATTTCTTCAGATACACCTTATTTCCACTGTTATAGGTCTCTATGGGGATTATCGTAAAATCGTCCTTGGTGGTCTGTTGAAATGAAGATGGGATATCCTTGAGATCAAAGTTGGTAAATCCTCCTTTCTGCCGCTTTCCCTGGGCGTCTAAAATCTCCCACCAAACTCCTCTCGTGCGCGCAGAAAGGCCACCTCCTGGCTGTTGGAGAATAAATGAACCCCAGCGGTGATTTGGAGGTTGAGAGCTTTGGCCTTCAGAGACATTGAATTTTTGAACATCGAGCCAAATCTTTCCCTCAAAGAGAAACGAAAGATACCAAGACCGAAAATCACCAGTCATTGGGATGACACCGTCTCCACTTTCCCAAATAGGATAACCATCCAATGGAAAATTTTTCGTTAAGGCATATCTTCTTTGCGGATTCGCAAGAGAAGGCCAAGGGAGATCAACCTCTAAACCAAGAGTTCCGGCTGTATCGAGTTGAGATGCTTTTATGAGCTGTCTTCCCTGATAGGAGTAAGAAGCCATGTAGAATTGCTCTTGAGAGGTTGCGATCGTACCGCTCGGCAGAAAACCAGAATAATAGGTTTGATTGATGGTATCAGCGATGCCATAGACCAGATACGTGTTCTCCCTATTTTTTGCGATACTCGCCCAAAAGGTAATTCCGCTTGCATCAGGAACAGTGTTTGCGATATAGACCCATCCGGAGTTTGTTGGAGCTCCAAGAATTTGATCCACCGAAAGCTTTACTCCCTCCGTAGGTTCTTGCGGCGGAGGCGGCTGATCAGAAGCAACGGATAAAAGAGAAAAGGTAGCTGGCGCTGTTCCGCTGCATGTAGTTCCAAATCCGGAGCGAGAAGCGTTGAGCGCAGAGGCATTGGCTACATAAAACCCTCGGCCTAGCCAGTTTGACCAGGAACCATGGGTATTCTTAGCGCTAACCCACGCATACGCATAGTTTTGTGGCGTAATATGGGTGGAGTACACCTGAAATATCCACTGGGTGGTGCCTGATGCCTTCACGTTGTAAACGGTATAGGTTGCCCGACCATAATCATAGATATAGACACGTACTTCGGTAACTCCAGCAGCGTCACTGGCTGTGCCACTCAAACAAAATCCCGAGGGGGAAACAGTACTCCATGCTGCTGGGGAGGTAATGGAAACAACGGGTGTTTGGTATGCCGCTGCCGTATACGCACCAAAAAACTGATTGTTTCTGCTTGCAGTAGTAAAAATACTCCCCCCAACCACGCTAGCGACAATGAAGACGAGGGACCACGCCTTCCAATCAGATATACGCCTATTCCCAAGAACCTTCCGGCAGTGCTTACCAACATGTAATTTTTCTTCACGAGCTTTGTTCATTTCTTTGAAAAAAAATTTACTAATACTTCCTTCGTACCTTTCATATCCAATCTATATTTCTTCCACAAGTCTTTCACGGAGCCTGATTCAGTAAACTGATCGTATACGCCGTGAAGTTTTATTGGTACAGGATGATTTTCAGACAAGAATTCTGCTACGGCACTACCCATGCCGCCCACCACATTATGATCTTCGGCGCAGAACACTTTTCTTGTCTTTTTTGCAGACTGCAAAATTGTTTTTCCATCGAGGGGTTTTACCGTGTGAACGTTGATAACTTCAATAGAAAGTTTGTTCTTGAGCTCTTCTGCAATCTGGAGCAGCCAATACACCATATATCCGTGGCCAATCGCAGTAATATCTTTGCCTTCTCGCAGCACCTGTGCCTTGCCTACCTGAAAGGGCGTTTTCTCGGTGGTGAAGTTTGGCGTTCCTTCGCGCACGCCGCGGAGATATACCGGTCCTTTCAAATCATACGCTGCTTTCACAGCCTTCCTCGCCTGTTCATAATCTGCAGGTGCGATCACGGTAAAATGAGGTACGCATCGCGTAATAGCAATATCTTCTGTCATTTGGTGCGTGGGGCCATCTTGCCCGGTTGCCAAACCAGCGTGCGAAGAAACAAAAACCACATGGTTTTCAGGATACGCAATGGTTGTACGGATCGGCTCCCAAGGCCTGCCGAGTAAAAACGCGGCATATGTTACTGCATAGGGCACTTTTCCTTCATACGCTAAGCCCGCGGCAACACCAATTAAATTCTGCTCTGCTACACCAACCTGAATCGTTCTTTCGGGAAACTTCTGCCCAAAGAAATGTGCGCGCGAAGACTCCATGGTATCTGCCACCAGTACGACCATATCTTTTTTCTCCTCTCCCAACTCTCCCATCCCCTGGCCCAATCCATCTCGTATCTTCTTCCATTCTACTTTTTTCTCATCCAAATAATTTTTCGCAAGAAAATAATTCACAGGTATTGTCTTATCTTACCAAAATGGCAAGAGTTTTGCAACCTCAATTCATTTGCGTATCGAAACGACGTTTTTTCATTATGCCAGATACATCGGCAACAGTTATCCATGGGGCCATGGTCCCAAATCCTGTTTTATCAATCTCGAATGGTTCTACGCTTGTTGGATTCTTCAGAAATACGAGAATACAGTAGCGTTTGTGTTTGAATCTTTCAAAGAAGTCGGGAATGCTCTCTTTTTCGATTCCATCTTCTGCTCCATATCGGTAGAGAATCGCTTTCACCTTTTCTGGCGTGAGATTTGCAAACTGCAGAACGCTTTCAACCTCTGTTCTCAGAGATATCGGCTCCCCCGAATTTTTAAAATACACCGTTTCGCCCGCTTGTATAGTATCCCAGGGGATTCGACGCAGTTTATACCATCTCGATTCAATTTTCTTTTCTCCGCTTAAGATTTTTCTCGTCAGCCCCCACGATTTTTTCATAATTGCAATGTGCTCCATGGTGGGGACGGTTCTCACTTCTCTTGCTTCTTTGCAAGAGTAAGACAGACGGAGTTAATGCAGTAGCGCTTGCCCCGTATAGTGCTTACTCTTGTACGGGGTTTGCCGCCAAGGTCTTTTGGCGCATCGTCAAAAACGTGCCCGAGGTGGGAACCACATCGCTTGCAGAGCACCTCCATGCGATGCATTCCTTGGCTATAGTCATCTCGTAGTTCAACGTTTTCTCGGTCTGCTGGCTCTGTAAAACTTGGCCAGCCAGTCCCAGAATCAAACTTTGCCCCTGAAGAAAACAGCTCTGCCCCACAGGCAGCGCATTGATACATCCCCTTTTCGTGGGCATTCCAGTATTTTCCGCTAAAAGGAGGCTCTGTCCCCTTCTCTCGCATGATACGATATTGCTCTGGCGTCAACTTCTTTTTCCATTGATCGTCTGTCATATGCCGATTCCTATTCTCCTCCTTCTATTTTCCCTGCGAGCGTACGGAGCTCTCGCAAAGCTTCTTTTGCCTGTTCTTTGTTTGGTGAAACCCCATGCCATTCAAATTTATTTTCCATAAAGCTCACCCCTTTACCAGGGATTGTGTTTGCAATAATGCACGTGGGCTTCTCTTGAATCGCTTTTGCCTCTTCTAACGTCGTAATGATTTGCTGCATATCGTGACCATTGATGTCTTCGACGTGCCAACCAAAGGATTCGTATTTTTCGCGCAGAGGCTCCAAAGGCATCACGTCTTCGGTATATCCATCTATCTGGATGTTATTACGATCGATAATTACCGTAAGATTACTCAAGCGATACTTGGCAGCCAACATTGCTGCTTCCCAGGTCATGCCTTCTTGATGCTCGCCGTCTGACATCAAACACCACACGTGGTATTTGTGCTCCATGCCATTCATTCTCGCTGCCAATGCAAATCCACATGCCTGCGAAAGCCCTTCTCCCAAAGGTCCCGACGAAGTCTCAAGAGCACGAATCTTTTTTACCGAGGGGTGCCCTTCAAGGTTGGAGTCGATCTTACGCAAAGTTTTGAGCCAACTCTTAGGAAAATATCCCGCATGAGCCATCGTTACATATCGTACGGGACAAATATGGCCATTTGACAAGATAAGTCGGTCACGCTCCTGCCATGTCGGATTTTTAGCATCATGTTTTAATACTCGAAAATAGAGCGCCGTAAAAATATCAGCCATATCCAAGGGTCCAGCCGAATGCCCCGACCCCGCAACGACCAGCATCTTAATAATATCCTGCCGAATCTCGTTTGCTTTTTTCTCCAGCTCTTTGATAGAGTAGTGTTTTTTCTGTTCCATAGTATGTTTGATTGATTATTTGTTCATTGTACCATCTCTCCTAATTTTTTGAGGGTTTCCAGCGGATTTCCCGTATTCCATATTCCGCTTCCAACTGCCGCATAATCTATTTTTGTCGAAAACACCTGCTTGATATTTGATTCGTTGATGCCCCCATCAATTCCTATAAGAATTTCTGGCGAGAGCTCTCGGATTTCTTTTACCTTCTGGAGCACCGAGGGAATAAATTCTTGTCCTTGAAATCCAGGATTCACGGCAAGCACTAGGACGGAATCGATTTCCTTGAGATAAGGAGTAACGCTTTTTACATCGGTAGTGGGGTTAAGGGCAAGGCCAATGTGAAATTGATGTTGCTTTGCTTTTGCAAGCGTTTCTTGGAGATTTGGAGCGGCTTCATAATGAAAAAATACTCTCTTTGCACCAGCCCCATCGCAATCTTGGAAATATTGTTCAGGGTTCTCAACCATCAAGTGCAATTCGAGGTTGAAGTATTCATAGGCTTCTCCCAACTCAAAAATGCTCACGGAGGCGTTTGGCACGAACTTGCCATCCATGATATCAATCTGAACCCAATTCGTGTGGCCTTTCAAAAACTCCAATTTCTTCCTTAGATCGATGGGATCAGAGGTAAGAATCGCAGGAATAATTCGTTGCATGCTTTTTCAAAACCGTTTAACAATTTGTCAACTTTGCAATTTTTTCTATTCTCCTTTCGTGTCTTCCGCTTTCAAAGGGAGTCTCCAGCCAAACTTTTACTGCCTCTTTCGCTTGTTCTGCAGTAAGAAATCGTGCTCCAAAAGAAAGAACATTGGCGTTGTTGTGGCTGCGCGAGCGTTTCACCAGTTCTAATGACCCTCCGTAGTACACTGCTGCTCGAATACCCTCTACTTTATTTGCGGCAATCGCCTCTCCCTGCCCTGAAGCGCCAAAGACAATTCCTCGGTTCTCTTTGGGATTCTCTGCTACCTTTTTTGCTGCTGGAATAATAAAATCCGGGTAATCGTCGTCTGGATCAAACGAATACGCGCCCATGTCCTCCACTTGCATGCCCAAGCCTTGGAGGAATTTCTTTATCTCCTCTTTGAGTTCGAATCCCGCGTGATCTGCCCCGAGATAGATCATATACTTTTATTCTACACAAAATTTTTGATGTTGGCGACATGCTTGCAAGCAAACAATCTTTTTGGCACACTCTGCTTAGTGCCCCAAAAATCTTGGGAGGAAAGCAAAGATGGAAACTCTCATAGCGTTGATATTCATTGGTCTTCTCATTGGGTTATTCCTCTCTCCTCGGCGATTCATTGGGTGTCTGGGACGATGTTTCTTGGCTTTTTTCTCGCTCCTGTTTCTTTTCTCCGGCATCGGACATCTGTTCCTCCTGGGAAACCCTGTTGTTGGCATACTATTTCTTGGCGTTGGAGCTCTTATCATGTTCTTTATGATAAGAAGAAAATCTCCATAAAAAGGCTCGCATTTCTGCAAGCCTTGTTTTTGTCAAAATTCTTCTCGCCCAACATCCGAATTCTGAAACTTGGCGGAGAAGGATGCTCGTTTTGAGTACCCCACACTCAGACAGTAACCGTCCACTTCTTAATACCCGCTTTTTGCTCCTCTGTGAGGGTCAGCTCGCCTGCCAGAAACCTCAATCCACATCCGCCGCATATAGTGCCGTAATCAGCCCAAATTGTTTTGGGCAAATGGCATATTACACACTCAAGAAGTTCTTGATGGCCTTCATCATTGCCCTTATTACACTTGAATACCTTCCTGCCGTTTTCCAACGTTCTTATATCAAGAATGTCTCCGCCGCACAAGCATACAAAGTTCCATCTTTGCCATCAGGTAACTGCATATAAAACCCCTCCATTCTACAAGGTTTGCGAACTAAAAATATGTTAGCTCTTTCAAACAAATAAGTCCAAAGGTTTGAATGTCTCACCTGTCGGGTCAAAATTATCCCTTATTTACTTGATGATTTCACTGGCGGTGTCTGTTTGAAAATATCCGAACGGAAATCGCTGGGCCCCGCCTGCGTTGAAACTTCGGCGGGCGGAAGGAATTCCCCCCCCTTCTGCCCATCTCGCCTTGTTTACCCGCCAAAACTTCAGTGAAGGAGGGCCTGCCCGACGAATAGGCGGGAACCGGAGCGGAAAGCATGCCCCGTAGTG
>JBBTXG010000015.1:0-20414 GCA_038062375.1 Patescibacteria group bacterium | reverse complement strand
TGGCGGAGAGGGTGGGATTCGAACCCACGTGCCCTTGCGGGCTAATCGCTTTCGAGGCGATCCCGTTATGACCACTTCGGTACCTCTCCATATCTCGTTTTAGTGGGTAACCCTTGTTGATATCTCTGGATAAGTAGTTCCTTCCTATCTCGTCTCCATTTTACCATATAATTTATATTCGAAGTGGTGGCTTGCCACGCCTTCGACAGGCCCTGAGGGGCGGCTCAGGCCCTCGAACGGGAGCGAGCCCGAGCGAACGAAGTGAGGAACGAGTCGAGTGGACCCGAGGGGATTCGAACCCCTAACCCTTTGACTGCCAGCCAAATGCTCTGGCCATTGAGCTACGGGCCCATCTGTTCCTCTGTGTCCCCGCCAGGAGTCGAACCTGGATCAATGGCTTAGGACGCCACTGCTCTATCCATTGAGCTATGGGGACTAAGATAATTGCACATACCATTGGAGTGACCGGTGATACGCCTAATTTCAGTAAGCTACATCCTTTTTGTCTTAAACGAACTATTTTTGCAACTTGCTTGGGGGTTAATCGTGGCATTCCTCCATATTACCATAAAGACCCATCAAATCCTAGAATAGAATTACCCTATCTAGTTAAACAAAAAGATAAGAACGCGGAATCTGCTCATACAAGCTGGAGGAATTCTACCATGAATTATCTTCGACCTCAACTCAAGGCATCCTCATTCTATCCTGTGGATAGAAGATCTCTCGTGGGGGGGGGTTGACAAGGGTGCTTGCATTTTTATAATAGGGGTGTGATAGAGTCGAGTTGATGAGAGAGTTAATAAAGGTCAAAGAAATCTTTGTCAGACAAACCAACTCATCTCAAATATGCGCGAGGCAAAAGGTTGGTCGAATAATAATAAAGAATTTGAGGTGAGTGTATTACATAATGATCTACGACAAATTCTCTTCTGTAATTCTTAATGAGGATGATGGTGAGGAAGAAGAAGGGGGAGGACAGGAAGGGATGATGGAGGGCGATGATGAGATTGCGGGAGGTGGAGACGGAGAGAAAGAGGAAGAGGAAAAGGAAGAGGAAGAAGGTGGTACCTCCGACTTCCCAGAAAAGCCAGAAGAATAGGGACGGTTTGTAAGCGAGGTGAATTCAATTCACACAAAATCCCGCGATCAACGCGGGATTTTGAATTAAAGGGTGCGCTAAGCGCACCTTGTCCCCAAACTAAGCTAGGGGTCGCCTATGGGACGCCATGAGAACCTGTTTGGTAGATTCAGCATAGCATTCACCCCACCCTGCTACTCACTATTTCCTAATGGAGTGTATCGAAATAAACTCCACCTGAACCGCTTGGTAAAACAAAGGCTAGACCAACATTATCAAAATTGGTGAAAGATGAAGCACCTTTGAATGTCAACCAATCCGTCCACGTTCCGTTATTTACCCTATATCTTGCTGTTCTATCACTCGACCGCCATTCAACTTCCACCAGCGTCCATTCATTATCGTTGTAAATGCCGAAGTTTGTATAGGTATCCAATGCTGGGTCGTAATAAGCAACATTGCCATCCTTTTTGAACGTTACAGACGCCATCGTGCTTGAATCCCATCCACCCTTTGATATTCTCATCTGGACATTACCATCTGGGTAGTCTCCCCAACTATCTCTGTTTTCAGTTTTAATATAAACAGCTTGCCTGCCATCAGAGAATGGAGAACCTATTTTGGCAATAACACTATCTGCTTGTGTATTGTTATGGATTGCCGTTGCGCCCTCAAAAACAGTAGTGTCTTGAACGATAAAATTGTTTCCATTTACGCGGTCAACCCAACCTCCCTGCCCAATAATACTTCCACTTAAGTAACTGTTAAAGGTATCACTCACAATAGCCGCAATTGAGACTCCGCTATCTTCCATAAGATGACAGCCTCGGCCATCAAAGTCAATCGTCAAGAGTTTGCTACCTGTAACAGGAATTATAAAGTTCCCCCAAAAGATATTTGCATCAAGTTCAACTGTACCCTCAAAACCAACTAAAGCTGAGCCGACATCAACAGTTAATTCAGAACCTGTCCCATTTGCAGTAAAGGACATTTTGCTACCGTTCGCTGGAACCAAATGTATTGATCCCCAAGATATTCCATGAGCAGGTACTGCACCAAACTCGTTTTGTAATCCCCATTTCGCAGTGATATCACGCAAACCAGACCCTGTAGGAATAAAACAGAACTGTTTATTGATTGGAGTGGGTTTCAAATTTTCTGGTAGAACAATTGCTGGTATCCCAGGTGGACCTTGAGGACCAGATTCTCCTTGATCGCCCTTCTCTCCCTTTTCTCCTTGAGGCCCTTGGATATTCCAAGACAGCAGCTTGTGTTTATCCTTGCATTCAGTTCGCTTAAATCCTTCTCCAATGAGATACATCGCGCCATTCTCTTTTACGCAGACAGTAATCTCACCGTTATTCGCTTGGATATAAGTCCAGAGCAACGAAGAAACAGCCAAAACACCAATTCCAAAAAGAGCTATTGAGAGCTTACTAGTTGATATTTTCATATTCATACTCATAGTAATTTTATATCAGACCTTGAAATGGTTTACCCTACCACGCCACTCACTATTTCTCAAGTGGACGGGGGGAGGGGGTGCAAAGTCGAGTTTGAAAAGATGTATTATCAAGTCGCCCATCACACTAACCGAAATTTGACAAAATCTATTCTACAGAAGTGTTGCACTTACTTGTTGAACTTACTCGGCAATGGCCCCAACACCGACCAAAAAACCGCCGAGATGGCGATTGTGTGACTAATGATATTGTTGTCCTTCTCCGCTCATTGGCGGATCAGGACACTGAATTTTTCAACCAATCACTTCGTTCTTGGGAAAAATGCGTGGGTGCCTGACGGGGCTCGAACCCGCAGATCTCCGCTGCCACAGAGCGGCGCTTTAACCAATTAAGCTACAGGCACCATTCTTCGCTTTCGCTCACAGCAAGTTTAGGTCGAACGAAGTGAAGTGTGTCCCTGGGAGGAATCGAACCTCCATTACAGGCTTAGAAGGCCGGCGCTCTATCCGTTGAGCTACAGGGACATCGTGGAAGAAAGGATTTATCCACTTGACATGGCGTGCCTATGATATCTTAAGGCTGCTTTTCAGTCAATTCTTCGCTTATCCCTTCGAGAAGGAGAAAGGTTGGAATGAATGGATTGCTATACAGAGTAGTTTCTACCTCCTGTGATTTTTCTGTTCTCGCGCGCCACTCCGACACCATTCTTTCGAAGAGTTCATACTGGAACATTTGTTGGGTATCTTCGGGCAGGAGTTCCACGCGTTGAAATGTAGGCGTGTATCGATAGAAGATGATCGAGGAAAGAATTAATCCTCCGAACAGGAGGACAAGATACGTCGAAAACGCGTTCTCGGCTATCATCCAGAAAAATGCTTTTACTCCTTTCGTAAGTTTTTTTGTAGGAATGCCTTTTCTCATATCCATGGAGAACTTTCTTGACAACGTAGTACGTCCTTTACTTTGTATACGCTTTTATCGTTAAGGAAAATTCAACATCTTTGGATGGGAGCTTCCGAGTCTGCTCGCCAAGAGTTTCTTGTTTACCCAAACCCGTAACTACAAGATTCTGTATCTCAACTGCAGATAGAGAAAGCTCAACTTTCTTTAAGAATTTCAGGAAGTTTGGATAGGACCCCTTCGAAGAAATCAGAAAGTTGATCGAAGGCCATCGATCATCTTGGAGTTTCTGGGGAACGCCGGCCGTGATGTTGAGTTTGAGTTGGGAACGTTGCGCCTCGCTTTCAAGAAACTCAATAAAACGTACCGGAGGATCAAGATCAACAAATACAGTTTCCAATTGAGAAAACTCGGCCACTCGCTCTTCGGAGAGTTTCTCGAAGTTTTCCATATTTTTTCGGTCAGCCTCGATGGTGGCAAGCTCTCTTTCTTGAGCAACGAGCTTCTCATGATCATGTTCCATGCTTCTCCAGATAGGATAGATCACGAGGCCTCCTATTCCCATAGTGATTGCTCCAAAAACGATTGAAGAGATGATGATTTTCTTTTTGGGCTGCATAAATGGAGGATGCGGCGTTTTATCGTTGTCCTTTGACAGAAGGGATTTCGAACTGGAAAGAAAAATTTACGTCCGTGGGGATAACCCAATTGGAGAGAGGTCCATACAAGCCGAGAAAGGATTCTTTACTTTTCAGGTTTCTCCGAAGCGCAAGCACTTCCTTTCGCGTGGGAGCAAACCCAGCAAGAAAAACTTTTGCATTCTTTGTTTCTTTTTTCTCTCCCCTTCCTTCTGTTGCTTCTTCTTTAACCAAGAGAGGAGGAGTGTAGGTGAGAGAAGTGAGATACACCCCTTCGGGCAATAATGCCGAGATCTCTTGAAAAGTTTCCGAGAGGATCGACTGGTTTTGGTAAAACGACAGCATTTCTCTTACGCGGCTATTCTTTTCCTGAATGTTTTTTTTCAGTAATTCTTGTCTTGCGAGCTCTTTTTTTTGCAAGGCGATCATGAGTTCGCGTGTTTGAATTTGTCCTGCCAGGTAGATTCGAATCGCGAGCAAAAGGAGGAAGAGGCTGATGAGAGAAAACACCAGCACCATACCCACAATTCCAATGAGTCGGAACACCTGTTCCTGACGAAATCTTTCTTTATCGATCGGAGGAAGAAGATTGATCATAGAAATTCAAATCTTTTATCTCTCATCTCGTATCCCTCGTAACGCAAGACCAAGCGCAGTGGTATAGCGAAGAGAATCCTCCATGGACAGAGGAGGAATTTCTTTCAACGGGCTAGGTAAGATATTTATCCACGGATTTCCTTTGGCAACTTCCATGTGTAATCCCTTGGTAAGGAATTCAACCAAACCAGGCAGATTTGCTCCTCCTCCGCACAAGATGATTTTTGTTACGCCTTTTATGTTTTTCGATAAATGCTGGTGGGACGCATGAGATTCGTAATAAGTAAGATATTTTTTTATTTGTTCCATGAGATCAGTGAGCGGCGGGATGAGAGCTTCAAAAACCTCTTTGCCGGAGGATGAGGAGTTGCGAGAGCCGAGCCCATATCTTTTTTTGAATTCTTCCGCCTTTTTTCTTTCGACGCGAAGAGTCTTTGCAATCGCATTGGTGAGTTCTTCCGAAGAGAGAGGGATGGAAGTTGTAAATCGCAGACCGTATCCGGAAAATATGCTCAAACCCGTTCTTGTAGAGCCAATATCTGCAATCAACAAAGGGGTGGGCGCCACCTCTTGTTTTACAAGCGCTCTGCTCACCGCAAGTGACTCAATTTCTAATACCTTGGGGATCAGACCCGCTTTTTTGAAAACCTGAACATAAGAATCCACGATTGTTTTGGGAAGCGAGGTCAAAAGTACATCCACATGCGAAAGATGGTCGTGAACAGGTGAAATGATTTGAGAATCAAGGTACACCGTATCGAGCGGGTAAGGAATGTAGTTTTCGGCTTCAAAGCGTATTGCGAGAGAGACCTCCTCTTCTTTCATGGGAGGAAGCTGGATTACTTGCAAAAAAGCCTGTTCTTCCGGAAGCGAGGCGACCGCATACTTGGTAGAAATCTTACCTCCTTTCGTGTGCGAGAGAGCGTTTCGGAGAATTTGGACGAGCTCATCTTGCTTTTTAATCTCTCCCTTTTGAATAACCCCTTCGGGGATTGGAAACTCTCCAAATGCAGTCAGTCGAAAAGCTCTCTTATCCTTTTGTAATGAGGCGATCTTGAGTGACAGATCTGAAATATCCAGCCCAAATGCATAAGGAGGAAAATGGAAAAAATCCCACATATTCTCATTTTATATCGTGTCTGCATTCATAGCAAATTTCATTCAACCTCTTTCCAACTTGTTACGCTCCAGCCCGCATCGGCACCCGAGCTAAAGACCGCATCCGCGAGGCCACTCTCGTAGGTAACGGTCGCATTGTTTTCGATTCGAAGACCATACGCGGTAATTTCTTTTAATGCGGCATTATTTTCAATTTCTGCCCATCCATTGCTTGTATATAAGATATCTGCTTTGGCATTGTTTTTGAATTCCAGAGCTGGATTGAGGGACGCAGTAGAAAGATACATGAGGTAACTTCCCGGCTGTCCACTCCCAGATGAAATACTGTCGTTTTGGAGGGTAATCATTCCATCGCTGATAATGACGCCGCTTAGGGTATCATAGATTGCACCATATAAGCGGACTTGCGCATTGTTTTTGATATCCACATTGCCCGTAACCCAGAGAGTTCCGGTAATGGTTAAAATTGCATTGTTTTGAACTATAAGATTTCCTATGATTTTCTTTGGACCAAGCGAGGCAGTGCTCGAGCCCGATAAATTATAATCTCCAGAGATAACCCCTCCTGTTTCAGCATCGGTTTTCCACGCACTGATTTGGGTGTTCGAAATTGGCAAGGGTTCTGGGGAAGGAGGAGAGCCAAGCGTAATCAACGAGCCGTACGAACAGCCGGTTTGGCTATTGGCATGAAGTTCATCGCCAATGCTCGAGTTTTGACAGATATCCACAAACGCATCGTTTCCGATGGTAGCCCTTTCAATCCTATGGCCGGCTCCTGCCACCTTTGCGGTACCGGTAATTTGAGAACCAGGTTGGGCGATAATGTTGCCATTTGAAAATACGTTGCCGATAATCTGACTATTGTTTTCCATTTCAATGCCCGCATCGCCTACTTGAGCACCGTAGAAAAACCCGTGCGAACTCGATGAGATTGCGTACACGGTCTGTACTTTTCGAATTCGAGCGGAATCATCGCCCTTTCCCGTAATCGTTCTCGCGCCTCCCACCATGTTTGAAATTGTTACTTGGACAGACGTACCTTCCACCGAGATGGTATAAGGGCTCGACCAGCTCATTGCCTTGCTCAAGCGCAAGAGCGCATCTTCAATCCCAGCTTCTGCGGAAAAGTAGGCTTGCAGGGATCTCTTGAGATTTTGCGCCGCGTATTGTCCTCGGAATGTCAGAGAGGAAATGCTGATACCAATACCGAGAAGAATGATAATCATAAGCACGATAACAGAGAGAAGTACAAAACCTTTCTGGGATGTTTTTGGAGAGAAAAAGGTGGGCATTTTGTTTTGAAATTCTTTATCTCAATACGATCGTAGGGAAGCGGTAGAAGTGAGAGTAACTTGAGCTTTGAGCTCGGGGCGGTTGGTTGGATTCTTATATTGGGCTTGGAGCGTAATCTGCACCGAAGACGTGGGAGATGCCGTCGTTACCTCTTGGAATGTGATACTTGTTATTTCGATGTTGTCGGAGGTCAGCGCAACTGGGTTTTGCGACTCTTTTTTCAGGCACAGACGATTTTCACAGATAAAAAAGTCAATGGAGGTAGTGGTTTCTTGCGGCGGAAGGTATTTGGTTGTTTCCAAGGAAAGTTGAGTGGAATTTGTAGTTGGAGTATAAATACTTTTTGCGGCTCTGACTTCGAGAACTGTTTGATCCATTGCGCGTTGCGCATGCTCGAGGGTTTCTCTTAGCGCTTTGCTTGCGTTCTGAAGGTTGAGTGCCCAAACGACAAATACGCTGACTGCCGTCATCAGAATTACAGACACTGCCGTGTAGACAAGCATTTCAACTAACGTGAATCCATGTTCTGCATTCTTTTGAGATTGAAACCCGGGTTTTGCCATTTTATTTCCAGTTTGTAAGATAGGTAACCAAGCGGACTTGGTAGGTTTGTCCTCGGTGGTTCCACGAGACAACAATCTCTGCTTTCTTCGTGTCAGGATCGGCAGTTCCGCTAATCGAGATATTATCGTTGCCATCTCGAAAAACATTCGAAAACAGAATTCCCCTCGTGAACCCATTGATCGTTTCCTGTCCCGGGATTAATCCCCACTGGAGAGGGCTTCCCGACCCCGTTTTTACAGGATGATAATAGTTGCCCGCAACTCTTATGCCTAAACCGTCCAAGATATCCGCGGCGTCATCATTGTTCCATGCGACTCCGTCTCGAAAGTTTCTCAAGGCTTCCATGGTTTCTTGGGCAATCGCAGTCGCGTTGAACGTTTGTTTCTGAAGGGCAGAAATCCCGAGAGAAGATGAGAGAAGTCCCCAGACAGCCACAAACGCAATTCCAATAATTCCAATAGCAACCAGCAGCTCGATGATGGTCAATCCTGTGTGATGGGAAGCCTGAACTGTTTTCTGTTGAACTTTATTGAAGCGATGGAGGTAAAGCATAGAGAGAAGTGCCTTGGGTGGTATCTCCGTTATCAGCGTATTGAATGAGGTCTCCTGTTGAATCTCCGCTCAAGCTCACATGGATATGTCTATTATTATACCTCCGGTCACGATGAATAGAGAATTGAGTACGGAGAGTGACGTCATTGAGAATGTGTGTGTGAATTTTGAGTTTCTGGATTTGTCCGCCAGCGTTCACCTCTCCTGTCCATTGGATTTGTCCGCCTTCAAGATAATCTGCGATACGAATTTCAACGGGCGTGAAACTGTCGTGAATAATGATTTTTTCGGTTGCCGTATCAATGATGCGACCGGTATAATCGATATGGGTATGTCGAGAATCCTTGATCCGGTTGCTATCGGAAGCTACGGCAGTGTTGACCGTAGCAATTTTGCCAGAATTTTCCACGTAGATGGTGGCGGTCTTGGAAGGGTCGCCAATCACGCGGAGGGAGATTGTTCCGGATTGGCTCGTGGTCCCTTGGATTCGGTCAAAGACCGCCTCACTCCCCGCACCCAAGCTAATAAGAAATATCTCGACTGAAGTTGGAAGGATAAATACTTGATCGAACGCGGGATCTCGGGAAGCATAACTGTTTCCTTGAAATAATGTATAGCGGTGAGGAGTAAGCGCAGTGTTGAAAGATACTCCGTATTTGCTTTCACTCTCTGAAGCTATCGTTTTGCTCTGGGCTAATTTGAGGATATTTTGGATCTGGTGTGTAGCGTTCGAGAGATCTGATTCTTTTTGAAACGAACGAAAGACAGGAACTGCGAGGGCTACTGCAGCAAAAAACATACCAAGCACCACGAGAGTTTCGATAAGCGTAAATCCTTTTTTCATGGTATCACTGAAAGCCACTTATCAATGAATACATGGGCTGAATCATGGAAATTGCAAAAAAACCAACTACGATTCCGACGAGAAGCATGAGAATCGGCTCTAAAATGGACGTGAGACTCTTTGCGGTATTCGTTACCTCGCTTTCAAAAAATTCTGCAATCTTTGCAAGCATAGAGCCGGTTTCTCCCGTCTCTTCGCCCACCTCAATCATCTGGGTGACCATCAAGGGATAGAGATGTTCGTATTCCTTCAAACTTGCCGAAAGTTTTGTTCCCTTGCGGACCTTTTCGGAAGATACGCTCAAGGACTCCCGGAAATGAAGATTCCCCACTACTTGAGACGTGATTTCCAGCGCTCGAACAATCGGAACTCCAGAAGAGATAAGGGAGCTTAATGTTCTTGTCATGAGAGCGGTGTTTGTTTTTTGAATAATACCTGATATGACGGGAACCTTCAAACTCCAAGTGTCAATGATTTGTTTGCCCATGGGTGTTTTTATCGCTCTCCAAAAAAGAAACACCAACAGAAAAAAGAGCGGAAAGGCGAGGTACCAGCGCTCTGCGAGAAAAGTGCCTGTTGCAATAACGAGCCGAGTGGTCAAGGGGAGATCTACCCCTAGTTCTTCAAAGGTATCGGCGAGCTTTGGAACAACGAGCGTGAGCATCAAGACTCCTACTCCGATCATTGCCGTCACAATAACCGCGGGGTACATGAGCGCTCCTTTGATTTTTGATCGCAAGTCATACTCTCGCTCGAGTTGTAAAGTGAGATGGGAAAGTACCTCTTCTAATGTTCCAGATTCTTCTCCCGCTTTGATCATGTTGATGAATAACTCGGAGAATGCTTCCGGATGTACTCCCATCGCCTGCGACATGGTTTGTCCCTGGACCACTCGTTCTCGAACATTGGTGACGATGTCTCCGAAACGCTTACTTTTTGCCTGTAAGGCGAGGACATCGAGAGCCCTTGACAGGGGGACGCCAGAAGCTGCCATCACGTTCAGATTTCGCACAAAGAGAAGCCTTTCGGAAAGCGCTACCCCGCGAAATTTTTCAAAGAACCCAAAGAGATGGAATCCCCCCCTTTTTTTCTCATGGAGAACCGCACTCGTCGTCAGGTAGCCTTTGTCTCGCAAGATCCTTGCTAATTCGTGTTCGTTCTTGGCAATTTCAGTTCCTGATGTTCGCTCTCCTTTCGAAGAAATCGCGGTATAAAAGTAGGTAGGCATCTTATTCCATAATGACTCTTAGTACTTCCTCGAGGCTGGTTATTCCCTGGGCTGCTTTGATAAAACCATCTTCTACCATCGTGATCATGCCTTCTGCTTGCGCCTGGCTCTGGATCTTTTCGATGGAAGCATGTTGGATAATGAGTTCTTTGATCGTTTCGGTGACTGGCAATACTTCGTAAACCCCAATCCTTCCTTGATACCCATCAGGGCATTCGTTGCTTGGTTTTGGTTTCCAAAAAGGAGTATCTCGAATGGTTTGGTTTTGCTTGATCATTTTATTGGCGCGGAGAATCCTTGCCACTTTTTCGAGGTCACAATAGGAAGAGAAATTTTCAATATCTTTGGGCAGGAGATGATATTGCTCTTTTTCGTCACAGAGTCTTCGCACCAATCGTTGGGCTACCATCACATTCAGCGTAGAAGAAATGAGGAAGGGTTCTACTCCCATGTCAATTAAGCGAGGGATTGCTCCTGCGGCATTGTTTGTATGGAGAGTGGAAAGCACGAGATGTCCTGTCAAAGCAGCGTTGATTGCCAAGTTCGCAGTCTCTTGGTCACGAATCTCTCCGACCATAATGATATCAGGATCTTGTCTAAGAAGGGCTCGGAGACCAGATGCAAAAGTGACGCCAACTTTAGGCTGCACCTGTGTTTGATTGACTCTTGGCATGCGGTATTCAATGGGGTCTTCGACCGTAGAGATGTTCACTTCAGGGGTATTCAAGATCTCGATCATCGAATAGAGTGTTGTTGTTTTCCCAGAGCCGGTGGGGCCAGTGATTAACAGCATGCCTACGGGACGTTTGAGGTTTCGTTCGAGATGCTCGAGCGCTTCGTCTCGGAACCCAAGCTGTTCTAGAGTGTATGCTTTTGCGGTTTCAGAGAGCAAACGCATAACCACTTTTTCTCCGTCAAAGACCGGCAGTACCGAAACTCTCGTAGAATAGCGATACTCATCGGTTTCAATTTTAAATCTTCCGTCTTGAGGGAGCCGATGTTCATCTAGTTTTAAGTTCGCCAAGACTTTAATTCGAGCAACAATCCCGGAAGCCGCTTGTTTGGGGAGCACCATTGCGTCTCGGAGCACTCCGTCAATTCGATACCGCACAATAACCTCTTTTTCCGTGGGCTCGATATGAATATCAGAAGCGCGCTGCAAGATAGCATGTTTTAAGAGTGTTTCCACAATCCGGATCACGGGAAGTTCTTCTGCTACCTTTTCGAGCTCCTCTTTCTCTCTTTGGCCAATATCCCCTTCTTCTCTTATTGCTTTGATCCCAACAACCTCTTTTTTAATAATGTCTCCAAATTCTGCCTCGAGAGATTTGGAGTACTGCTGGAGCACCTTTTTGATACTTTCTGACGTTGTCAGGCGAGGGAGAATCTTCAAATCCGCCTTTTTCTTAATGAAATCAATAGTTGCCAAATCATTGGGATCGAGCATCGCCACCTCTAAATTCTTTCCCTTTCTCCGAAACGCGACAATGTTATACGATCTTGCGATGGGCTCGGGGATGATCTTGAGAATTTCATGGTCAACCTTCTCTTCGGAAAGATCTACAAAGGGAATCCCTAGGATGTATGCCTGCATCTTTATCAATTGCTCTTCAGAAAGAAGCCCCTGTGCCACCAGGATGTCCCCTAAGCGCTTTTGTACCTTCTTTGCCTTGCTTTCTGCCTCCTCGAGGTCTTTTTCTTTTACCAGTCCCGCATCAAGGAGAAACATCTTTAATTGTTGATCTTCCACTTGCATATTGTTCCCTATGACTTGTTGTTTTTTGCAAGTCGTTTGCCGTTAATCGCTCGTACCGTTATCTTTGAGGATTTTTCGAATCTTCTCTACCACTTCCTGTAAGGTGTAATTCGCTTTTACAAGGTAGGTGGTTGCTCCCAGATCAAGTACTTGTTGGATATTTTCCATTTGTTCTAAGTTCGTGAGCACAATCACGGGAATTGTTTTGGTCCCAGCAGCACCCTTTAATTGTTTGAGCACCTCAAATCCATCCATTTTGGGCAGTACAAGATCAAGAAGAATTAGATCGGGATGTTTCTTTGTTGCGAGCCTTAGCCCTATTTCACCATCGAGCGCGGGTATGATTTCAAAACCCTCTTTCGTTAACATGTCAGAAAAGGCTTTTTGAACAGCAGACTCGTCTTCAATAAAAAGAATTGTTTTCATATGGGACGCGAGAATGTTAGTGTGATCTATTGCTTTGCAGTAGGGATGGTAAACCAAAATGTCGACCCTTTGTTTTCTTCTGAAGCGAATCCAATGGTTCCACCCATCTTTTCTAGGAGCGATTTTACAATATACAATCCGAGACCAGAACCCTGGGTTTGGCGGCGTACGGCATTACTTGAACGGAAGAATTTTTGGAAGATAAACCTTTGATCTTCTTGAGGAATCCCAATCCCATTGTCTTGAACCTCTACTTGAAGGAGGTCGTCGAGCTGGCGATAGCGGACAAGAATTTTTCGGTTTTCTTTTCTTTCTCTCGAATCTTGGGAAGATTCTTGCCATGCATACCGGATTGCATTGTCTAAAAGATTTGCAACAATATGACGCACAAGGGAAGGATCGGTGACGATTTGAGCCATTTTTTCTCCCTCGATTTTTACTTCAATATTCGAGGCGTTGATGAACGACTGAAACTCCGAAAGAACAGTACGAAGGAGTTCCTCAAAGGAAAACTCTTTTTTCTGGAAAGGAAGGCTGCCCTGTTGGATTCGGGAGACCGTGAGGAGGTCTTCCACGAGTTCTTCCATGCGGCGAGTATTTTCTCTGATTATGTCAAAATACTCTCCTTCTTGCTCCGTTCGTTCCCCACCTTCCTCCCGAAGAAAATCCAGCCCCCATTTTACATTGGTGAGGGGGGAACGGAGTTGGTGAGAAACAATGCTGATAAATTCTGATTTAAGGCGATTGGCCTCGGCGAGCCTTTCGAAACTTCGCGTAATAACAAATGTAATTGCCAAAAGAATACCGGTAAGGAATAAAATAAAGAGAGTAGTAATTTGAGGATCTTCGATGTATTTTGTCCCCAATACATAAGAAAACAAGCTCGAAATAATAATGAGCGAGCCCATCATCAAAAAGAGAAACTGGGGACATTGCCAAAGAGGGATATTATATTTTCTACATTCTCCGAATATATCAAAAGGAAGAATAAGGGTGCGCATCGTCATATACCAGTATCATACCAAATTCAAAATCGAAACAACATACACCAAGGCAAAGTTGTCGAAACGATGCGAAAATGGTATATCATTCCCATTGGGTGTTTGTGTGGAGGGGTTTTGCCGCCCTCCCTACCCCTTCAGAGCGGGATGTGGTGTAATGGCAGCACGCGTGCTTTGGGAGCATGCAGCCCGAGTTCGAATCTCGGCATCCCGACACAAAAACGAAGAAATTTTGCTTGCAAAATTTGCACAGGAGGGGTCGGGAGGATTGGGTATCCTCCCGTGAAGGAAAACAGCGAACGCAGCGAGCGTTAGAAACCGTGGGTTTCTAAGGAGCGCTCTGCGCGATGCGGGTGTAGCACAGTGGCAGTGCATCAGATTTCCAATCTGACCACGTGGGTTCGATTCCCATCACCCGCTCCACATACAAGACCACCCCTTGAAGGTGGTCTTGGTGTTATCTCGCGTATTCCACAAATCGGTTCTCGCGCACAAGAGTAACTTTAATTTCCCCTGGATACCTTAATTCTTCTTCGATTCGGTTTGCAATATCTTTTGCAAGTTTTTGAGAATCCAAGTCAGAAAGCTCTTGAGGTTTTACGAACACCCGTATTTCTCTTCCTGCTTGAATCGCGTAGGCTTTTTCGATGCCGGCAAAAGAGGTGGCGAGATTTTCCAATTCTCCGATGCGTTTGAGATAGTTTTCGAGGGTATCTTTTCTTGCTCCAGGCCTGGAAGCCGAGATGGCATCAGCTGCCTGGACTAGAATTGCTTCGATAGACTCGTAGGGGTAGTCTTCATGGTGAGATTTCATTGCATCGATCACCTCTTTCTCGACACCGAATTTTTCCAAAATGCGCATGCCAATCTCCACATGGGAACCTTCCACTTGATGATCGATGGCTTTCCCAATATCGTGGAAAAGTCCTGCTTTTTTTGCAACGGCTCTATCTGCTCCAGTCTCTGCCGCAAGGGCCGAAGCTAAATACGCTACTTCGATTGAATGTAAAAGTACATTCTGCCCATAGCTCGTGCGAAACTTCAGCCTTCCTAAAAGCTGGATAAGTTTGGGATCTAATCCCACCACTCCGAGTTCGTATACGGTAGCCTCTCCTGCTTCTTTGATTTGAGCGTCAATCTCGGATTGCACCCTTGCAACCTCTTCCTCTACACGAGCGGGATGTATTCTTCCATCTTTGATCAAACGCTCCAATGCCACTTTTGCAATATGTCTTCGTAAGGGATCGAAGCCCGAGATTACCACAGCTTCAGGAGTTTCATCAACCACAATCTCTACTCCTGTCGCGCGCTCTAATGATCGGATATTTCTTCCCTCCTTTCCAATGATCTTCCCTTTGATATCCTCCGAAGGAAGCATTACCGTCGTAGTGGTGATCTCCTGCGCTTGAGGAGCTGCATTTTTTTGGATGGCGTATGCGATAATCTCTTTTGCCCTTCGTTCAAAGCGCTCTCCTCCTTCGGCCTCTAACTTTCGCATCCTTCCAAGAATATCTTTTTCATATTGTTTCTCGAGCTGGGAGAAAAGTTCTTGTCGCGCTTGATCTCTCGAGAATTGGGCAATGGTTTCAAGTTTTTCGAGCGCCTCATTTTTGGAGGCTTCTATTTCTTTCTCTATCTCCTTGAGATGTTCACCTCCTTTGTGAAGCTCCCTGTCTCGCTCTTCAGACTCGGAAATTTTCTTATCAAGAATCCCTTCACGTTTGAGCAACAACTGCTCGGCTTTGAGCAGTTCTTTCCTTCGTTCATCCTCTTGGAGCTTTACAGCCTCGATAATCGCTGTTGCTTTTGACCGTCCCTCCCGAAGAATTTTATCGCTTTCTTGTTGAGCCTGCTTGATCTTTTGCTGGAGTTTTTGTTCAATTGTCCCCGCTCGTCGCTTTGCAATTGATTGACGAGCATAATATCCAATGATAGATCCGGCGGCAAGCGAAAGAACACCTATGAGAAGTAGGATAAGTTGGTTCATGGATTTGGTTGAACAGTTGGATTTGTCTCATAAAACCCAAAAGCCAAAATCAAAATTCTTTATTAATACTCCAATATATCATTTTCATTTGAGTTGTCAATTTTTTCTCTTTGCCGCATCCTTACAAAAAAACCACCCTTTCGAAGGGTAGGATTCAGGGAGAAAATTTCCTTCTACTTTTGCTCGTCAATAACTTCGTCTACGAGGCCATAGGTCTTTGCTTCTTGGGCAGAGAGATAGAAGTCTCGATCCGTATCCTTCTCGATTCTTTCTAAGGGTTGACTGGTGTGCTTGGCCAAAATCGTATTCAGTCGCTCTTTGATTTTTACGATTTGTTTTGCGGTAATCTCTATTTCTACTGCTTGACCCGTGACTCCTCCGAGTGGCTGGTGAAGCATGATTTGGGCATTCGGAAGCGCGAAACGCTTGCCTTTTGTTCCAGCAGCAAGCAATACCGCTCCCATGGAGGCTGCCATTCCCATGCATACGGTGGAGATGGGGCATTTTATATACTGCATAGTGTCGTAGACTGCAAGCCCTGCCGTTACGATTCCTCCGGGAGTGTTGATGTAAAGTTTAATATCCGCCTTGGAATCCTTGGATGCTAAAAAAAGGATTTGCGCAATCACTGAATTCGCAACCACATCGCTAATGGGAGCACCCAAAAAGATGATTCGTTCTTTGAGGAGCCGCGAATAGATATCGTATGCTCGCTCTCCGTATTGAGATTTTTCGATAACTGTTGGGATGAGATTCATACAAATGGCTTGGCTAAGCCTTCAAGGAACCGAAGAGTTTTTTCGTGTTGGATTACATCTTTAGTATACTCTCGAAGCTTCAAGAGGTCAACATCTCCGGTTGTTGTTTTCGTAGCCTCGTAGTGCTGCAAAATCCGATTGACTTCTTCTTCAATTTCGTTTCCACTCGCTCCGATGTTTTCTCTCATCGCTATCTCACGCAGTATGAAAAATTTCTTTATGCGTTTTTGAGCTTCAGATTCAAAAGAGGCAAGGAGTTCTTGTTCAGTTTTGTTGATCTTCTGGAGATATTGGCCAAATTCCACTTGCAACATCTCTGCCGTTTCTTTCTTTACATCTTTCAGCAGTTGCCCCTTCTCTCGTTCTATTAATATCTCTGGGATTTCTACCCTCGTTGCTTTACTAATGCTTTCGAGGATTTCCTGGCTAATCCTCTCTGACTCTTGGATTTCTTTTTCTTGCTGTAAACCCCCTTTCAGGATTTCTTTTAGTGTTGCAAGGTCTTGAAAATTTCCGAGCGATCTTGCAAAGTCATCTGAAATCTCGGGGAGGCTTCCGTCTTCCCGTTTTCTGTTTTCTTGGAGAAAAGAAAGGGCTTCTTGGATGTCCTGCTCTTGTACTGATACCTGTTTTTTTTGTACCGCGGAAGCCAGCTTTCGATAATCGGGGAGCTCGACCTCTGGAAGTACTGCTAGGGTGATCTTGGCCACAAAAGGATTGCCCAGAGCCATCTTTGTAATCTTGACTTCGGGTTCTCCAAGCGCGTCAAGGCGTTTTTCTTCTACAACTTTCCTATACGCATCGACGAGCGCTAACTGGGCCATCTGGATTGAAATTCGTTCTTGTCCCACGTCAACCTCTACGATAGAAAGAGGTGCTTTGCCAGGCCGAAACCCGGGCTTCTCGAAATTTTTTTGGATCGAAGTAATTGCCTTTATTTTGTAGGCATTAAATTCCTCTGTCGGAATGTCAATCTCAATCTCAAGTTGTGATTTCGGAAGTTTTTTGAAAGAAAAATTCATACCAGCCGCAAGCTGTATGTTGGCTATATTTTATCCTTTGTTTCTTGCGCCGGTTCCTCGTCCTTTTCTGCTTGTTCTTCTTGAGCCTCTTGCATTTCTACCTTTTGTCCTCCGGGGGTGCGGATATCAATTTTCCAGCCCGTGAGTTTTGCTGCCAATCTTACATTCTGTCCCTCTCTTCCAATTGCGAGAGATAGCTGGTCTTCTGGTACGAGCGCAAGAGCTTTATTCCTTGGCAGTATCTCTGCCTGCAGTACCTTTGCGGGAGAGAGGGCGTTGGCAACATAGATTTCAGGATCCTCCGACCACGCAATAATGTCAATTTTCTCTCCTCCGAGTTCATTGATCACTGCTGATACCCGCGTCCCTCGTTGCCCTACCATGGAACCTACGGGATCCACCCCTTCTTCGTGAGACATCACCGCAACTTTCGAACGAGATCCTGCCTCTCTTGTAATTCCTTTAATCTCCACGGCACCGGCTGAAATCTCCGGAACCTCAAGCTCAAAGAGCTTCGAAATAAATTTTGGATACATGCGAGAAAGAAGCACCGCAGGACCTTTTGGAGAATCTTCTACCTTCAGTACATAAAACTTCAGTCGCTGTCCTGCTCGGTAGAATTCTCCCGGAACCTGTTCTTCGGGAGGAAGAACTCCGAGGGTTTTCCCCAAATCCACCAAAACAATTTTCCCTTCGATTCGTTGTACAATTCCAGATACGAGCTCGCCTTCCTTTGACTGAAATTCCTCTAAAATTGTTTGACGTTCTGCTTCTCTGATCTTTTGCAGAATCACTTGCTTTGCAGTTTGAGCAGCAATCCTTCCGTAATCTGTTTTGCTATCCAGCTGTAAGGCAAGTTCCTCTCCGGCCTTGATTTTCGGATCAACCTCCTTTGCTTCTTTCAGCATCATGTGCCGTTCCGGGTTAAATCGTACCTTCCTTTCCCCCTGGGTAAACTCTCCCTCTTCTCTGGGCACCTCTTTGTCTGCCCTCATCTTTTCTAATTCTTCTTCTGAATAGATCATGCTTTCATCCACGACAAGTTTTACCTGCCAAAACTCAACCATTCCGGTGTCGAAGAGAAGCTTTGCTCGAATGTTTTGCCCCCTTTTTCCAAATTCTTTTTTGTAGGCAGCTGCAACTGCCTGTTCGATGGTCTCCACAATGCGTTCTCTGGGAAGTCCTTTTTCTTCTGCAATGCTGTCAATCAATAATGAAAAGTTTTTAAAATCAATCATATGGAGATTTGAGATGAAATGATGTCCGCTTCCGGACATCCACTTTAGAGATAGTCTATCGTGAACGCAGGTGATTGTCAACCGTTGAAACCCCGGTACTTCTCTTTTGGGGGGTGAATATGCTATGATTCATCCCATAGATCAAGTAAATCAAAAAAGAATTCTATGAAGCATCCCTTAAATTTTGATGACACTTGGTCGCAGATGCGCTTGCGGCCGCCTCAACGTTGGTATACATGGGAGATTATTGAACCCTACATTAAAGAGGCACAGTCACGTCTTGAGATAGGCGCTGGTATCCTGCCTAAATTTCCTATCGAGGGCACCCATTTCCTCGACACAAGCGCGAGTGCGATTCAAAAACTCCAAGAGCAGGGTGGGAAAGGAGTTGTTTCTGACGCGGCAAGCCGCTTCCCATTTGAGAATAATACGTTCGATCTTATAGGCACGTTTGAGACTCTTGAGCATTTGACCCATCCGGAAGCAGCAATTCGGGAAATCAATCGAGTGCTTAAGAGCAATGGACTTTTTCTATTCTCGGTTCCCATTCGCCAGAAATACTGGTCAAGGTGGGATGAGTTTGCCGGCCACATCCAGAGATTTGAACCGAGAGAACTCGAGAGATTACTCGAGAAAGAAGGATTTTTGGTAGAACATTGCTACAATACGTTACGTCCAACGAGGTGGACCTTCCTTGTTTTTCGATATACCTCGCGGGTTTGTTGCGCCCTCTTTTTCCATTTCCCTGAATTCTTTTTCGATTTTATCTTCACGCCCCAAACATGGATTAGGAGAAAAATCATGAAGGCGCAGCATTACTCAACCCTGCGGGAGATGGCGCCTGACAACGCAAACGTGTTCGTGGTTTGCAGAAAGCAAGGAAGAGATTGAGACTATCGTAACTGCCGCAATTTTCCTTTGCCCATGGAACGTACTTGTTTGGTCTTCAAATCAACGATCGCTGCCGTGTGTTCATCAATGCCCCATACATGTTCTTGGGGAGGAAGCATCTGGAACAATGTTTCAAACCTCTCTTTCCCCATGTAGCAGTGAGAGGTGTCGGTTTTTTTACCTCCCTCTCGGTTGTTAAAGTGAGGAATGATGGTGAGCTCTTGGAAAAATGGGGGATAGAAATTTAATCCCTCTTTCCAGTGGAGAGGAGTTCCCACCTTGTAGATTTCATAGACAGGAAGAGCAAAGTGAGAAAAAGCGATCGTCGCAGCAGAAGCAAGAGAAAGAGTAACTCCTGCCGCTACCCGCTCCCCAATTTTTTCACACAAGAGCGTGTTTCTCAAATGGTCAATTGCATAGGTCGGACTTCCGGGACCGGTAAAAATATAATCTGCGGTATCTAATGGGTAGAACACACGGGGGTCATTTGCCTGCTCTTTGGTGTTTGCATAGATAATGTCTATCTTGGGATGGTAATTTGCGAGGTGCTCCACAAAAAATTCAGCAATTTCCTCATAGACCACTTTCACATTCGGTTGAAATCCCGCAGGCGTGGAAATGACCGCAATGGAAATTTCGTCTTTCTCCATCTTCTCGAATACCGAGTTGTGGATTCTTGCGCCCGTTGCAGAGATCTCACCAGAACCGAAAAGGACCAAAGAAGATTTCTTTGGCGCCGTATATTCTTCTGTTTTGGAAACTTCTGTTCCTTCGGGAGCATCCCTTAGCTCATAGCCCAGCGCTTCAATTTTTTCTCGCAGAGCGTCACTTTCTTTATATCGTTTTGCCCTCCGCAGTTTTTCTCGTTCTTCAATGAGTTTTTGAACTTCCCGTGGAATAATCTCCATAGTTTAACATCGATCTTCGATTATCATGGTCTCTACTGATGTCCTGGGCACCGCGTAGCTCCCGAGAATTTGCAACTGGGCGAATCGAGTGGGATATTCTAAACTTTGCGCGAAACCATTTTGAGGGAAACTAGCCCGCCTCCGCTTC
>JBBTXG010000014.1:0-28502 GCA_038062375.1 Patescibacteria group bacterium | reverse complement strand
GCGATTCTCCAATCTGCTCCTCTCTTTGTAGGACAGACCCTTACAGGAACCTTTAGCATTGCAAACAAAGGTGGGGCATCTATCACCTTTGATGAACTGGTGCTTGGAGGAAGGCTCAACGGAGTCAACGACTGCTCCAACTACATCAACAAAGTATGTCCTGACTTCACGAAGATCCCAAACCCTTCCCAACCGCAGAAGGTAACCCTGAATCCTCAAGGATCTCCAGGCGATAGCTATGAATATACAGGCACCTTCGTTCCTGCTCTTGCTGGCACCTACGACTTTCAGGTGTTCTACCGGCTCGGAACCCAGTGGATCTGGAAGATCTCCAATGTGATGTCTGTGGAGGTGAGATCGCTCGCTCCAGCACAACTCCTTTCCACCACTGGACTCAATGGGGACAAACTTGCAATAGCCCAGACCTACAACAGGATCGGGGGGGCGTTGGAAAACCAACTGAAACCATTTGCCAGCAACAACGATCAGTTGCGCAAACTCGTAGCCGTGGCGCTCGGCGTTTGGTGGGTGGAATCCAAAGGCGAAGGGCCATTCGGGGGACCGAGCGGCCAACCCACAATCCGTTTCGAAAACCACGTATTCTGGAACCAATGGGTATGGTCGCAAACCGGTGATGAAGAAACCCGCAGGGCAAATATCCTCCGTCGCCACTTCAACGATTCTTCGGAAAAAGGTGGAAACCAAAGGGTTGACCAGTGGTTCTGTCGTAGGCAAGGAGGGTGCGACCAACCAGCCGACGATGGCAGTGTATTAGGAGACTGGGTGAATCTATGGGAAAGTAAGGGATGGGAAATCGTGAATCCCGAACCTACCTGGCAAGGAGAAACGGTGCAGAGTTCTCAGGCTCAACGCTATGCGGCCCTCGAGCTCGCAACGACCTTCCACCTGGAATCAGCCTATCGCTCCATTTCCATGGGTGGCCCGCAGATCATGGGTTTCAACTATGGAGCGCTGGTGGACCCGAGGGATCCATCGGGTGCGAGATACGCCTCCGCCAGTACGATGTTCAACGCGTTCTCGCAATTCGAGTTCGCCCATGTAAAGGGGTTTGTGGATTATATGAAGAACCACGCCACGCACCCCAAGTGTACGCCTTACTACCCCCACCCAATCTCATACGCTCAAACGCAAGAAATATATGGCCTCGCGTGTGCGTATAATGGAGCGGGTACAGATAAAGGCCCTCACTATCAATCAGGATATAACTACGCAAAGGAGGCATTGAACATTACAAACTAAATAGTTCTTCCCTAACACGCTAACGCAAGCGAAGGAGCGACATACTTGTCGCTCCTTTCTATTTTTCAACTAAGCAAGATAGGGTTAGTAGAAACGAAAGCTGGAGAGGATTCGCTCAGTAAGATTACCATGGGAAGGAATATCTTCTACCAAGAATTCAATATCTCTAAAGGGGCTTAAGAAAAGAAATGCATCCTGTCCAAGTTTTGTCATAGCATTACCTTTTATAATTTCAAGAGATCCAAACCTTACACTACCCTCTTCCTCTTGAAAAGCATACAAGTCTGATTTTTCTTCCCATTCTACTGCAACGGCTTCAAGATTTGATTTTTGTGGATTGCCCCTCAAAATAATAATATGGATTCCTGACTGCCACCAGACCGAAGAAGATCCAGCACACTCATACCATTGCAGATCTTCCCTGCATTTTTCCAAAGACTCTTTTCGACGAGCTTCTTCTTTAACATCATACAATCTAAAGCTGTATAAAGTGTTTCCTTTCTCTTCTTCCTCAAACTCCCAATCTGCAGGATACTTCAGCTCAAACCCGAAATCGGCGTTGCGATACGTTTTCCAGTCCTCGGGGATTTCGGGTACAGATATGGGCTGCGGGGTTGGTGTGGGCGTTGGTGTTGGAGTAGGGGACGGGCTTGGAGTCGGTGTCGGCTGCGGCTCGGGGCCTTGATCCAAAACAAACACCGCGGCAACGCCGATTACAAGCACGATTGCGACCACAGAAATGGGAAGTATGACTTTGCTCGAGAATACCTGATTCATTGTACTCATAGTACGCGGCAAACGAAAAATAGTCAACCATTGCTGACGGCCTCACCTTCTACGCCCAGCGGTTGCTTAGCCCGGCTAAGCAACATAAGGCAAAATTCTCCTCAAGTTTCCAAAGTCTTCTTTATTGACAATTTTAGTGATGGAGAATTTGACACGCCTCCATTGAGTTCCCGGACACTTGGAGTTGTAAGGGCAGGAGTTGCGTTTGGGAGTGAAGCAGATTTTGCCAATGTACGGGCGTTTACAAGCTCTGCTTCACTTACCAAGCAAGCTCCTACGGGGACGGATTTGGAAGCAATGCTGAAAGAACTTCTTAACGAAATAGTGATTCGCTCGTGCGGATTCTGTCCGAATTTTCAAAATCCCCATCATACGGTTACATTTCTTCTGTTTCCTTCTCCGGGGAACAGGGGATTTGCGCCAGTTCCGATTTTGGGAGCAGCGTTGCTTTTCTGGGGAGGTTTCACAGCAATGATAAGCAAAAATGCTTTGAATCGAAAACAAGGAAAGACCATTATACTCATTACGATTGTCGTGTTCCTCACCCTCTATAGTACATGGAGTCTTTTCAACATGGTTCTTGGAGTCCTCGGAGTTGTCGATTGGCAGGGTTTAGCTGGTTGGTGGGAAGTTGCTTGTAGAATTGAACCCATGAAAGAAGGTGTGATATAGTAGATACATAAAATCGACTGTTGTTTTTATATGTATTCCTTGCTTCTCCTTGAATATATAAAATGGCATTATCTTAACGCTCCACGGGCTCTTATTAAAGCATGGGGAAATATCTTGTGGTTTAATTTCAACTATTTTTCGGTGTTCGTGCTTTTGCGCACCCTCCTTTCTCCGTGGAAGGGGATCCAATGGCAACGTGCTCGGGCGTTTACATTCGGCAATTTTTTTGAAACGATCGTTTCAAACTTAATCGCAAGAATCTTGGGAGGCATCGTGCGAACTATTCTCATTATTGTTGGACTCGGATTGGAGCTTCTTTTGGCGGGAGCGGCGATAATCTCCCTTCTTTTTTGGATTTTTCTGCCAGGGATTATTCTTCTAACGTTGCTCTATGGCATCGGATTTCTCATTTGATATTTCTCGAACGCCGATTATCAAGACCATCTGGTTTGAAGAGTATTTTCGCGTGCATACGTTGCGCAAAATCCGGAAGGTCACGCAATGGATCTTTCTCGGAGCTCTGGCGCTTTTTTTGATTGGTTTTTTTCTTCAGCCAACCCTTCCTTCTATTTCTGAAGCGATCCTTAAACTATTGCTTGCAGTATCGTTTCTTTCTTTTTCGTACGGCGCCCCCCTTGTTCTGTTTGAACTTTTTTACGAATATCTCAAGCACCCGATCCGTTCTTCTTCTTTGAATCTTGACGATGCGGTATCTTTTGAGGTTGGAAGGGCCGCATTTCATGCGTTACGCTATGCGCAAAAGAAGAGATTTGTGGAGCTTAATTCAACCGTTTTTCTCTTTTTCCTGTTGAAAGAAAACGCGCCCTTACAGTTCATTTTCCAGCGAGCGCTTTTGGATTTGGAAGCTTTGCTGGGGCGCATCCAAGAGAGTTTTTCCTTCCAATCCATTGCCAAAGAGAGAAAACCGATTGAGTATGCGAAAGATTTTCAAGACTCCATTTTGCAAGCTTTCCACATCGCCAAGCAAAAGGGCCGTAATATCATTGAGATGGAAGATGTGCTTTCGAGCATGGCTGCGGTAAATCCCTTGCTGAAGGAATTTTTGGTTGCAAGCAATTTGATACCCGAACAGGATATTCCAGAAATTGCAGAGTGGCACTATAATCTTCGCTCCACAGAGGCGGAACGCAAAAAATTTTGGTTAAAGAAAAATTTACAGAGATATGGAACAATGGGAAGAGATTTTGCCGCAGCATACACGATTACGCTCGATCGGTTTTCGCGCGATCTCACCCAAGAGGCAATGCTCATGCGTTACCCAAGAGCAATTGGGCACAAGGCAGAAAAGGATGCGATCGAGCGCATTTTGGTACATCAACAAATCAACAATGTTCTGCTCATTGGAAATCCGGGATCAGGAAGGAGAAGGCTTATCGAAGATTTTGCGTCCAAGAGCGCCCTGGGAGAAACACAGAGCGAACTTTTGAATTATAAGAGAGTGATGGAGTTAGATCTTTCCTTTCTTCTTTCTACGATTGAGAGCTTTGAGGAGGTGGAGGCAACGATCAATCAGATTTTTCAAGAAATCGCAACGGCAGGGAACATCATCCTCGTCATTGATGAATTCCATAATTTCGTAGGAGAGGAAGCCAAAGGGGCTGCAGGACGCGTTGATATTGTGGGCGTTCTCGCTCCTTATTTGCGAGAACCTTTTTTTCCCTTTATCGCAGCCACCACGTATGCAGGGCTCCATCGCTATATTGAACCAAATCCCACATTGCTTTCTTATTTTGAAAAAGTAGAGGTTTCTGAGCTTAACGCAGACGAAACACTTTCGGTTCTCGAGGAAGTGGTGCCGTCATTTGAAAAACGATATAAAAGATTTGTCTCGTATCCTGCACTCAAAAACACTATTACCCTCTCTGAAAAATACATCCAAGCAGTGCCGTTCCCCAAAAAGGCAATTGATCTCTTGGATGCTGCAATGGGGTATGTCGCGAGGAGCAAGGAAATGATTCTTCTTCCCCAGCACGTGGCAACGGTGGTTTCTGAACGCACGCAGATTCCCGTGGGGGATATCGAAGCGAAGGAAAAAGAAGTTCTCTTGGATTTAGAGGAGCTCATCCACAAGAGAATTATTGATCAAGAAGAGGCAGTGAAAGAGGTTTCCTCTGCGCTTCGGAGAGCGAGAGCAGAGGTTTCGAGCCGCAAGGGTCCGATGGGAAGTTTTCTTTTCTTGGGACCTACGGGGGTCGGCAAGACAGAAACCGCGAAAGCCTTAGCCGCGATTTACTTTGGATCAGAAGAGCGCATGATCAGATTGGATATGTCGGAGTTTCAAAGCGTGCAGGATATTGCTCGACTTTTGGGATCTCCCACGCAAGAGGGACTTTTGACAACTGCGGCTAGAGAGGATCCTTTTTCTTTGGTATTGCTCGACGAATTAGAGAAAGCGCATCCGAATATCTTGAATCTCTTTTTGCAAGTGCTCGATGAGGGCCATCTCACCGATGGAGTGGGAAGGAAAATAGATTTTCGACATACCATTATCATTGCCACAAGCAACGCAGGATATCAGTTGATCTTAGAGGCAATCAAACAGCAGAGAGACTTTGAAACCCTCAAGCAAGAGATGCTCGATTATCTTTTTCGAGAAGGAGTCTATCGGCCAGAATTTCTCAATCGATTCGACGCAGTGGTGCTCTTCAAGCCTCTTTTCAAAGAACACCTTCTGTTAATCGCAGACCTCATGCTTAGAAAAATTCAGAAAAATCTCAAAGAAAAAAATATCGAATTTGTTATCACGGAACCCTTGAAAGAAAAAATGGTAGAACTTGGCTACGATCCTACGTTTGGAGCACGGAATATGCGAAGAGTGATCCAAGATAAAGTAGAAAACGCGCTCGCATTTGCGCTTCTTTCCAACGCAATCAAGGGAGGAGACCGAATTACGGTGGATGCCGGTGCATTTGAAGTGAGAAAAATATAATTATATAATGAGCATATCCTTTCTATGAGCAAAAAAATCCTTTTTCTTTCTTTGGGCGTTATTGTTTTGGCAGCTGTCAGCGGAGCAAACATCGCGTTTTATACCCGAACGTGGGATCCTCAATGGAATCCCTTTCGGCCTTCTCCCGAGCAAGCTCTTTTTGCTGCGGTGCAAAAAATGCAAGAAGTAAAGACTTTTCATTCGAGCACAAAACTTACCATTGATGCCAAAGATCAAGATCAAGCGGCAAAATTTAGCATTCATTCAGAAAGTGATACAGATCGCGCGGGTGGTATGGACTCAAGGTCTCAAGCCAGCTTTGTGGTGGAAGTTTTCGCGCAAGGAGTATCGTTTGCTGTGGAGGGTGAGCAGAGAAGCATGGGAACTACCTCTTTCCTGAAAATTACGAGCATCCCTCCTTCGCTCGAGCCTTTCTTGTCTCTTTTCGGTATTCAGCAGAATGCTCTTGTCAATCAGTGGATCAAAATTGATATGCAAGAACTTATGAAATTCTTTGGGGCACAAGGTGGACTTCCTCCCGAAATCCTTCAAGAGCAATTGCAAAAACGCCAGAGGTTTTACGAAAGTCTTTCTGAACTCTTGAACAATGAGAAGTTTTATGAAGGAAGAGAGGAGCTCAAAGATGAGGAAATCCATGGCCAGAAGATGTACCGTTATCTCTTTCATGTAAAACTCGGTGAATTTCTGCGAGAATTTGTTGGGAGGATGTTTGAAGAACTCGAGGAGGAGGGATTATCTGAACAAATGGAAGAGCAGATTTCTCGAGAACTCCAAGATATGTCAAAAGTTATAGGAGACATTCCATTTGAAGTATGGATTTCAAGGAGAGACTCTTTGCCTTACCGGATAAAGATGGAAAAGACTCTTGGCCCGGAAGAGTTAGGACAGCTTAACGAAAATTCAGAGAATGCGGGGACGGTTTCCATCCTTTTTCAAATCGATTTCTCTGACTTCAATAGACCAGTATTCATTGAAGCTCCCGAGGACGCAAAGAACCTTCAAGATATTCTTCCTCTTTTTAACTTTTCTCCTCCAACGGTTCCGCTCCACCCCTAAAGTTTCCCCCTATTAGAAAATCACGATGCAAACGCAGGGTCGACCGTTTGCGCTTACATAATTATTAACTCAATCTTCTGAAATTCTCCAAAACATGAAAAAAATAAGAAAGCAAGCATGGCTTCTCGTTGGGGTTGGCTTGGTCATACTTGTCTTTGTGGCAGGACTAGGTTTTATGCCCAACGGGCTGCTTTTTGCTGATGATCCAGCTGAAGGACCGGGTGGCGGACAAGATCCCAGTGCGCCTGCTTTAGGAGGGCATGAGAGAGCGCCCCTTTCTATTGCCGCTCACGGTGCTGGTGATGACATTCTGATGATCACGTTCGATGGCAATGGCGTCTGGGCTCCAAATAGTTTGAGGCTTCATGACAATCTCGTTTTCCTGGGGTACAATGTCACCCATTTGCTGAATCCTGCTTGCGGAACGATTGGAGCTACATTGCCAGGCACATTCACCCAGGTTTGGCTTTTTGACATTAATCACTTCAACCAGATTTGTGCAGCGGATGCTGGTGCTCTTGCAGCGTGGTATGCCGCTCATTCCAAGGGCAACATTATTGTTGATGCGCGCAGCTATGGCAGTTGGTACGAAGCGAGCGCAGGTATCCCCGTTGGGGGCGCAGGAGCATTTGAGCTTCCCGTGACCGAGAACTTTGCCCACGAGTTCAGCTTGAGGTGCGGCGGCTTGTATATTGGTACGGATCATGATCCTAGTTGGACGACCAACGGCAATCCTGTATTGGCTGCGATGGGCTATGGGACAGTGAGTGGTATCCATGGAGCTGTGACGGTGGGAACGCCGGTTCCAGGCCACGTGCTCTTAAATAGCCCCAACGTAATTAACTTGGCTAGCGTTCATGCCTTTGCCTCGCCAGGAATTCCGCCAACCGGAGTCCAAGGTGATGGTACGAATCTGCAGGTATTGCTTCACAATACATCAGAGAGCAAGAAACCGCTTACATCGTTTTCCTTGGCTTCGAATTTCTGCGCTGGGGACTATTTGGGCTATAAGGTGCGAGAGGGAGATGATAAGTTCCAAGCGCTTCCAGCTTTCCTTCGCGATCAGTTTGTGAAAGGAGATTATAGGGTCGAAAATCCAGATAGACTGTACACTCCGGCAGATAAAGAATTTCCACCCCACCAAGCAAACCTTAAGGACGTTGCAGATCAGATTACCCATCTCAAAAGATATAGGGTCAAAGGGAATAAAGTTCTGGTAAAGCAGGTCATTGTGGATAGTGAGCAGTTTGGTAAGTTTGTGGTCAATGCAAGGGGTCCATACCGAGTTCTTGTCCCAACCCAAAAGGCGCTCCCCAAGAATGTCTTCACTGCTGTTCCTCCCCCTCTTCCTGGCAACGTTGACCATTACCTATGTTATAGGATCCTGGAGGGTCGGGTAAACAAGAAAGTTTCTCTTGCAGATCAATTCGGTATTTCAGATTATAAGGTTAAGGAACTCAAGTGGCTTTGTAATCCAGTAGAAAAGACGATTGTGGGTTCTGACGGTACCAGCCATACAATCAAGATTCAGCATCCCGATAGGCATCTTTTATGCCTTGATGTGGAGGGTCCAAAGCAAGACGTTACCGTGCTAACGAAAAATCAATTTGGTGTTGAGGTGTTGCGTGTGAAGGAACCAAGGGAATTGTGTGTGCCTGCCTCGAAAACGTTGGCAACATCGCCAGTCCCGAGTCACGATACCGAGGAAGATGACGAAGACTAAAATGACTGATTGATGTCAATGATTGGATACGGGTATGTGTCCTGAAAGGAGAAAGAGGGCCGAGTGAAGTCGGCCCTCTTCTTTTTTATATAGTAACTGTTCCTTGGACAGTAGTTCGTTTGCTCGAGATATGATTTGGAGGACACGTTTTCAGACCCCAGGGAGTCGCAAGCTTAGTTCCTCGCGGGAGCGATTACGCTTCACATGGGGCTATTTTTTTGTGGATAAGTGGGGGTGGTTGACGAGGGTATTGGGGTGGGCTATAGTGGTATATTCGTGGAGAACTGTGGACAAAAGTGGGGATAAACAGATAAATCAGTGGAAAACTCTCATGTTCCTTGGCGAATATCTCTATTCTATAGATGAGAAAAAACGACTTGCCATCCCACCCAAATTTCGACAACTGCTCGGCAAGAAAGCGGTGATCACCAGAGGATTGGATCATTGTTTATTTTTATATCCATTCAAAGAGTGGCAAACGTTAGCAGAGAAATTGAGCAAGCTTCCCTTAGCGCAGGCTGACGCAAGAGGTTTTGTACGATTGATGTTGGCAGGCGCGATGGAGGCAGATTTAGACAAACTGGGAAGGATTGTAATTCCCGATTATCTCAAAGAATATGCAAGTTTTCAAAAGAAAATCGTGATTGCGGGCGTGTATAATCGTATGGAGGTGTGGGATGAAACTCGCTGGCAGGAGTATAAAACTCGAATCGAGAAAGAAGTAGGGGATATGGCAGAGCGCTTGAGAGAACTCGGTATTTAGACGAACGACGAATACAATGCACATTTCGGTTTTACGAGAAAAAGTTCTCGAATACTTGAATCCGCAGAAAAATGAAAACTTCATTGATTGTACGATTGGAGAAGGTGGACATGCATTTGCGATTTTAGAGAAGAATGGGCCCAAAGGAAAACTCCTTGGAATTGATTGGGATCCGAACCAATTAAGAAACTTACGATTAAAAATTAAAAATTTCAAAGACCGGATAATTCTGGTACATGATAACTTTGCTCATTTGAAAGAAATTGTCAAAGCAACAAATTTTCGACCGGTTCATGGGATTTTGTTCGATCTCGGGATGTCTTTCAATCAGATTGAGCAGAGTGGACGGGGATTTTCTTTTCAAAAGGATGAACCCCTTGATATGCGCTATAGCTTGGATAATCCCATGAGTGCAGAAAAGATTATCAATTACCATAGCAGAACTGATTTGGAGCGAGTATTGAAAGAATATGGTCAGGAACGGTTTGCAAGAGAGATCGCGCAGGAAATTGTGCAAGAGCGTATGAAGAAACCAATCAAAAAAACATTCCAGCTTGTTCGTCTCATCGAGAATGCAACTCCTCGATGGTATCAGAGGCAGAGGATACACCCTGCAACAAAAACCTTTCAAGCATTGCGCATTGCAGTAAATGACGAATTGGAGAATTTGAAGCTCGTGCTTAGCCAAGCAGCGTCTCTGTTGACGCAGGGAGGAAGAATGGCGGTCGTGTCGTTTCATTCGCTCGAAGACCGGATTGTAAAAAACTTTTTGAGACTGGAGCCTTCTCTCCAAATACTTACGAGAAAGCCGATTGTCGCATCTTTTGAAGAGCGAAAGAAAAATCCGCGTTCGCGCTCTGCAAAATTAAGAGCAGCAAAGAAAATTCTATGACTCGATCTCCCCGTTCACGTGTTCGAAAAAAACTTCTCTGGGCGTTTAATCTCGCTGCTCTTTTGGGATTGTCCGGATTGTATATTTTCCAGGTGAACACACTGGTCGCCTTTGCATATCAGATTGCAGATCAAGAAGAAGAACTTCGCAAACTCAAAGCAGAATATCAAACCCTCGAGACATCCCTGGTGCAGGGATACTCATTGGAAGAGCTTGAAGCTCTTGCTCTCGCACGAAATTTTGAGAAGGCGGGAAAAGTAAGCTACATTGAGTTATTCGAAGGTGCGGTTGCGCGAAAGGAAGGAGAAACGCGAGAGTAGGAGGTTGAGAATACGGAATTAGGGTATAACATACAGAAATGAAACATTGGAGAACAAATTTTGTGTTGCTCCTTTCGGTGTTGGCGACCATAGCCCTCATTAGCCGTTTAGTTGTTATCCAGATTTTAGATCATGGATTCTACAAGGCCTTAGCCCAAGGCCAGCAGAGCGTGGATTCGGTGGGAAAGGGATTGCGGGGAAATATCTACCTTCAGGATAAAAAAGGAAATCTCTATACCCTTGCGACAAATCGAGAGAAACCTTTTGCGTTTGTTTCTCCTGTCCAAGTACAGGACAAAGAAACAACTGCACAGAAGATAGCTGAAATGTTGGGATTGGATCTTGAAGAAATACAGCAGAAACTCCAAAGAAGTGAAAGCCTCTACGAACTTCTCAAGCGAGACATCACCCAACAGGAGCAGACTGCCATAGCGAACGCACAGATTCCAGGACTCTCTCTAGGGAAAGAGATGAGAAGGGAATATCCTCAAGGAGTTTTCGCATCGCATGTCATTGGATTTACGAATCAGGATGGAAAAGGCCAGTATGGAATTGAAGAATATTACGACGAACTTCTCGCAGGAAAAGAGGGGATAAAGAAAGACATACGAAAGCCTGCGAGCTTTCTGCGCTTTGCATTGAAAGGCACACTCCAGAATGGAGCAGATCTTTTCCTCACGATTGATTACCATATTCAATCAAAAGCAGAAGTGCTTCTCAAAAAAGCAAAAGAAAGTCTTGGGATCGAAGGAGGCACGATTATTGTTGGAGATCCCACTTCGGGCAGGATTCTTGCGATGGCAAGTATTCCCTCTTTTGATCCTAATGAGTATTCAAAGGTTCAAGATATCGGCATTTTTCAAAATCCTGGAATCCAGAAGATGTATGAGCCGGGATCTATTTTTAAACCAATTACGATGGCAGTCGCGCTCAATGAAGGAAAGGTAAAGCCGGATACCTTGTATACCGATGAGGGAGTGGTGCGAATTGGCGGGCGAAAGATTTACAATTATGATCAGCGACTGTGGGGAAAGCGCACCATGACAGAGGTTCTAGAGTATTCCATCAATACGGGAGCAGTATTTGCGGAACAGCAGGCAGGGCATGAGAAGTTTTTAGAATACATCAAAAAATTCGGAATTTTAGAGCCCACACGCATCGATCTTTCAGGGGAGACATTTTCAACAAATAAAGAATTCCAAAAGGGATATGAGATCAACTTTGCCACTGCGTCTTTCGGACAAGGGATTGAGATGACATCTCTGCAAGTGATGAGAGCATTTGCCGCGATTGCGAATGGCGGAATGTTGCCAGAGTTTTTTCTTGGAGAGAAGGCGAGTGGAGGCAAAAAAGATCTTCTTCCCAAGCGCAGTACGAAGGGAGTTCCTGTCATCTCTCCCCAGACGTCTTGGCAACTCACGGCTATGTTAGTGAACGTTGTGGAGAATGGTTTCGCGAAAGCAGCAAAAATTCCAGGATATTCTATTGCGGGAAAAACAGGTACTGCTCAAATTCCTTGGTCTGCACTGGGCGTTTCCAGATCTGGATATTCTGATAAGACAATCCAATCTTTTGTTGGCTATGCGCCTGCTTTTGATCCCCAGTTTCTTGTGGTAGTAAAACTCGATAATCCCCAGACAAAAACTGCGGAATATTCGGCAGTTCCCATCTTCCGCGAGCTCGCAAAGTATATCATTGACTATTATGCAATCCCTCCCGATTACGAGGGAGAGTAGGTGAAGAAATCTCCTGCACGTCTGCAAATAAGAGAAGGAGATTTCCATTTGATTTGGAAGCGAGAAGTATGCTATAACTAAAGCGAAATGGAGCTCCCATCGTCTAGGGGTCCAGGACGCCAGGTTCTCAACCTGGTAACACGGGTTCGAATCCCGTTGGGAGCGCTTCCCATTCATACAATAGAATAGAATTTTATGTATCAAGAGATTCTTTACCACATAAAGCCAGAATTTGAAAAAGCAGTAGAATTTTTCAAGAAAGAAATTGCCAAGATCCGAACCGGTCAAGCCTCTCCTTCTCTCGTTGAAGATGTGATGGTAGAAATGTATGGGCAGAAAATGCCAATCAAACAGCTCGCTGCAATCTCTTGTCCTGAACGGAGACAGATTCTCATTGAACCATGGGACAAATCATCTCTTGGACCAATGGAAAAGGCGCTTAGCCAGTCTCCATTGGGAACGAGTCCAATCGGAGAGAAAGATGCGATACGTATTATTCTTGCTCCATTGACGCAAGAATTTCGAGAGAAATTGCTTCGTTTTCTTGGGGAAAAGACAGAGGAAACAAAAGAGGTAATCCGTAAGCTTCGAGATGAAGCCTGGAGTAAGATGCAAGAAGAAGTAAGAACAGGCAACATGCGCGAAGGGGATAAGTTCAAAGGAAAAGAAGAATTGCAGAAGGTGGTGGATGAATATAACAAGAAAATCCAAGAGGCCTTGGAGCGCAAGACAAAAGAGATTGAGGTAGAATAAAACTTTTTCATCATTGTTTGTATGAATATTTTCATCGCTATTTTGAGTATCGGAATTCTCATCATTCTTCATGAGCTGGGGCATTTTTTCTTGGCAAAAAAACTCGGGGTGAAAGTAGAAGAGTTTGGGATTGGAATGCCTCCAAGGATTCTGGGAAGGAAATGGGGAGAAACTTTGTATTCGGTAAACGCGTTGCCGATCGGAGGATTTGTTCGAATGGAGGGAGAGGAAAAAAGAAGTGGGGGGCCTGGAAGCTTTAGCCAAAAGCCGGTATGGCAAAGGTTTCTTATTGTGGCAGGCGGGGTATTTGTATTTTGGATAATTGCAGCAGTGATTTTTGGAGTTTTGGGAGCTACTGCGGGAATTCCCATGGCAATTACTGATGAGCAAACTCGAGGAGTGACAAATCCACAGGTTCAAGTAATTGGGGTAGCGCCGAATTCGCCGGCAGCAGCCGGAGGAATCCGAGTGGGAGACACGATCAAGGAAATTGAAAATAAAAAATCGAACATAAAAAAATCAGAGACAGGAAAAGTAGGAGATATTCAAGAATTTACCGAAGGCCAGAAAGGGCAGGAGCTCATCGTTACGATCCAGAGGGGCAGTGAGGTGCTCGAGACTACGCTTACGCCGAGGGAACATCCACCCGCAGGGGAAGGGCCTATGGGAATAGCGCTTGCGAGAACTACGCGGATAGCTTATCAGTGGTATGAAGCGCCCTTTCAGGGAGTGGTGCTTACCGGAAAACTTACGTGGAATATTTTGGGAGGTCTTGGAGGGTTAGCATTGAATCTCATCAAAGGGGATGGACTTCCTGCCGGCATGCAGGTGACAGGACCCGTCGGAGTGGTTTCGCTTCTGGGAAATTCGTTTCAGCTCGGAATATCTCAATTTTTCTTTTTTATTGCAGTTCTTTCCGTATATCTTGCAATCTTCAACACCATTCCTATCCCCGCGTTAGATGGGGGAAGGATGTTTTTCTTGCTTTTAGAATGGATTCGGAGAAAACCGCTTCCCGAAGAATGGGAGCGACGAATGATCGCTATTTCATTTCTTATTTTGATTCCTCTCATTCTCTGGGTGACGGTGAATGATATTGGAAGACTATTTTAACTTGGTCCCATCATGAGGTATTCCCAACTTTTCACGAAAACACAGAAAGAAGCGCCGCGAGATGAGGAAAGTTTGAACGCGAAACTTTTCATTCGTGCTGGTTTTATCCATAAAGAGATGGCAGGAGTTTATAGCATTCTTCCTTTAGGATTGCGAGTGATAAGAAAGATTGAAGGTCTCTTGAGAAAAGAGATGATTGCGCTGGGAGGACAGGAAATTCTCATGCCCGCCTTGCAACCCAAGGCGAATTGGGAGCAGACCGGAAGATGGAAGAGCTATGATTCTTTATTCCGATTCGAAAGCTTCTATTCGAAAGTGGAATATGCCTTGGGTCCAACCCACGAGGAAATTGTTACACCTTTGCTGAAACGCTTCGTCTCTTCGTATAAAGAGTTGCCGCGTTCGGTATTTCAAATCCAGACGAAATTCCGTGATGAAAAGAGGGCAAAAGCAGGATTGATGCGCTCTCGAGAATTTATCATGAAAGATTTATATTCATTTCATCTGACCCAAGAGGATTTGGAGCGTTATTACGAGAGAGTGAAAGAATCATATGAGAGGATTTTTGATGCGGTTGGGATTGGAGGGATAACCTACGTTACGTTTGCATCGGGAGGCACATTCTCGCAATACTCTCATGAGTTTCAGACCATCGCGCCTTCAGGAGAAGATATCATTTTCCTTTGCGAAAAATGCAGAGTTGCGGTAAACAAAGAGATTATTCAAGAGCAAAAGGGGTGTCCAGAATGCCAGAGTACAGAACTCAAAGAAAGGAAGGCAGTTGAGGTGGGAAACATTTTCAAGCTCAAAACAACATATTCAAAAGCTTTTGAATTCTCCACGAAAGATGAGAAAGGCAAGGCCCACGAAGTGATTATGGGGTGTTATGGAATTGGCGTCACCAGACTTATGGCAACTGTAGCTGAAGTACTTTCAGATGAGAAAGGATTGAGATGGCCTTCTTCCATCGCTCCTTTCCAAGTTCATCTCATGGGGTTGATCGGGGGAAAGAGCGAGGCAGAAAAACTTTATCGCGAATTCGAGACGCAAGGCACGGAGGTTTTCTATGATGACCGCGAGGATGCCACGTCCGGAGAAAAACTTGTGGACGCAGATCTCATGGGAATTCCCTATCGGATCGTGGTAAGTGAGAAAACGCTCAAAACGGGGGCGGTGGAGCTAAAGAAGCGCGGCGAAGAAAAAGTGGAATTGATAAAGATTCAAGACACGGTCCATAATCTCAAAGCGCATACATAGTTTATGATTCGCATCTTCAGTAAAATTTTAGCTCGCCTTGGAAGGGATATTGCGATTGATCTTGGCACTGCAAACTCTCTGGTGTATGTGAGAGGAAGGGGAATCGTGATTCAGGAACCCTCGGTGGTAGCGGTGAATCAGAAGACGGGAAAAATTCTTGCGATCGGACAAGAAGCAAAGAAAATGGTTGGGAGAACACCGGCTCACATCGTTGCGACGAGACCTTTGGTAAAGGGTGTTATTTCAGACTTTGAAGTGACCGAACAAATGCTTCGATACTTTATCCAGAAGGCATACCAGCGCAAATTTATTATTTCCCCAGGGCCGCGGGTGATCGTTGGAATACCGTTTGGAGTAACGGAAGTAGAGAAGAAGGCAGTGCGAGATGCTACACTCAACGCAGGGGCAAGAGAGGTGTTCTTGATTGAGGAACCCATGGCAGCTGCTCTTGGCGCTCGGCTCGATGTGCAAGAGGCAGGAGGCAATTTCATCGTTGATATTGGCGGAGGCACCACGGAGGTGGCGGTTCTTTCCTTGGGAGGAATTGTATATGCAAAATCTTTGAGGATTGCGGGAGATAAGCTCAACGAAGATATTATAAACTTTGCGCAAGAAGAATATAAGCTTCTCATTGGAGAGCGCACTGCCGAAGCAATGAAGATCGGAATTGGATCTGCGTATCCCTTGAAAGAAAAGAAAGAGGCTCCCATGCGCGGAAGGAACCTCGTGACAGGACTTCCCGAGGAAATTACGGTGACAGACGCCGAGATCAGAAGAGCAATGGAGCGATCGGTGCGCCAAATTGTGCATGAAATCAAAAGAACCGTGGAAGAAACTCCTCCGGAACTCTTGGCAGACATCATGCACCGAGGTATTTATTTGTCGGGGGGAGGAGCGCTCTTGAGAGAACTAGATGTCTTGATCGCGAAAGAGACCATGATCCCAACGAGAATTGTAGAGGATCCTTTGACTGCCGTAGTCCGAGGCGCAGGCCTTGTGTTAGAGAACGTGGACGAATTGCATGATGTGCTTGTAGAAGCAGAAGATTTAGAACCGCCTCGATAACTCCGATAAACAGAATTCCACGAATGTGAAGAGAGAAGAATTCTTTTTTGTCACTTTATTTTTTTGTGTTCTTGCCCCACTTTTGTTTGGGATGTTTTTTATATTTTCGATAGATTTACCTTCTTTCAAATCGAAAAATCCTTCGTTCCAAAGGGTCCAAACTCCATTCCAATCCACGATACCAGGGAGTGTCGATTCTCCAACAATGGATGGAGCAGTTCTCGTCGCTCCAGAAAAAGAGAGCGGAGCTACGGCCTTGACGTTTTCAGAACCGCCCGACGTTGTGAGAGCAATCTATCTCACGGGTTGGTCTGCGAGCGTGGCGAGTAGGATTGATTATGTGATCGAACTTGCTAGGACTGATAAGATCAATGCGGTGGTTATCGATGTTAAAGATTTTTCAGGCGCGATTGTGTATCCAATCGAAACACCAGAACTCGCGGTGTATAAAGGGCAGGGGAGCAAGATATCGAGCATCCAAGCACTGCTTGGAAGACTCCATAAAGAAGGGATGTATGTCATTGCGAGAATAACGGTATTCCAAGATCCGGTATTGGCTCGCGCCAGACCAGATCTTGCGGTTCATAGTAAAGCGAAATTAGTTGAACTCCAGGAGTTGACTCCAACTTCGCTCTGGCTGGATTTGAAGGGTTTGGCTTGGATTGATCCTGCCGCAAAAGAGGCATGGGATTATAGCGTAGCGCTTGCCAAGGATGCCGCGAGTCGAGGATTCGATGAGCTTAATTTTGATTATATCCGTTTCCCTTCTGATGGAAATCTTCAAGACATGGTATTTCCATTGTGGGATGGCGGAACTCCAAAGCATGAGGTGATCAGGGAATTTTTTCAATACCTGCGAGCGCAATTGCCAGGAATACGAATCTCCGCTGATCTTTTTGGACTTTCCACCTCCCATACAAGCGATCTTGGGGTAGGACAGATAATCGAAGATGCATATGAATATTTCGATTACGTCTCTCCCATGCTTTATCCTTCGCATTTTGCGGATATGTTTTTGGGATATCCAAAGCCGGCAGAATATCCTTATGAAATTGTGGCATACTCCCTGGAGAATGCGCGCATCCGATTGGAAACACTTGGGCGGCAGCTTCTCGAGAAAGAGGGACTCCAAGAAAAGAAACTTGCCAAACTTCGTCCCTGGCTGCAAGATTTTGATTTGGGCGCAGATTATGATGCAGGAATGGTTCAGGCGCAGATCCAAGCCACGAAAGATGTGATTGGAGAAAAGTTTGCAGGTTTTCTTCTCTGGAGCCCGACAAACTTCTATACTCGAGATGCTCTCGGACCTTTCGAGTTCGATAAGGACGCATATAACCGCCGAGAAAGAACCACATTTTGATGGTTTGAGCTTTTGGTGTATAATACCAACAATGAGAGATACCATAACGCAACTTCAAGATATTGAAGAGAAACTCCTCCACCTGGAGGACTGTCTTTGACGTTGCAAAAAAGAAATCGAGAATTCGAGATATTGAGCAAGAACTTGAGAAACCAGAGGTGTGGCAGGATCATGCAACAATGGGAGAACTGAAGAAGGAATTAGCGTCGCTCAAAGAAGAAGTTCAAGAGATTGAAACCCTCAAAAAAGAGTTTGCGGATTTCAAAGAGCTCGCAAGACTTTCTCTCGAGGATCAGGAAACAGAAGCGCAAATTCCAAGATTCATAGATGAATTTCGAGCGAGGATCAAAAAGCAAGAAATTCGCACGTTTCTTTCAGGGAGATACGACAAGGCAAATGCGATTCTCACGATCACCGCAGGAGCAGGCGGTCAAGATGCTCAAGATTGGGCAACCATGCTCGAAAGAATGTATGAGCGATACTGCGAAAGAAGGGGGTGGAAAGTATCTCTTATTCATCAATCTCTTGGAGAGCCAGGACCTGAAGGAAGAATTGGCACCAAGCAAGTTTCCCTCGAAATCACCGGCTCTTTTGCATATGGATTTTTGAAGAAAGAACATGGAGTTCATCGGTTAGTAAGAATTTCTCCTTTTTCTGCCCAGTCGCTTCGGCACACTTCTTTCTCGTCGGTAGAAGTTCTTCCGCAAGTTCATACGATGGAAGAAAAGATGATTTCCGTGAAACCCGAGGACTTGGAGATTGGATATTTTCGATCTTCAGGGCCCGGAGGTCAAAACGTAAACAAACGAGAAACCGCAGTAAGGATTACTCATATTCCCACTGGCATTGTGGTAGCTGTTCAGATCCAGCGAACCCAGCAACAAAATAAAGAAAAGGCGCTTGAGATTCTTGCGGCAAAGCTGTCCATGCTCGAGGAGGAAAAACGGTCCAAGGAACTTGCCCAGTTGAAGGGAAAACCGCTTTCGATTGAATGGGGACATCAGATTCGCTCGTATGTATTGCATCCTTATAAGATGGTAAAAGATCATCGAACAGACGTGGAGACATCCGCTGCGGAAAGAGTGTTGGATGGCGAGTTAGATGAGTTTATCGAGAAAGAAATTGAAACCCTTTCCCCATGATTTCCTATCGAAACATTACAAAGATTTATCCGCCAGGCTATGTTGCGCTCGAGAACATTTGCCTCGAAATAAAAAGAGGAGAACTTGTTTCCGTGGTAGGCAGGTCAGGCGCCGGCAAGACAACCCTTTTGAAACTTCTTATTGGAGAAGAGAGGCCTACCGCAGGACAAGTATTTTTCGACAATGTTGATGTACATCAAATCAAGTCAGGAAATCTCCCGGAATTTCGAAGAAACATCGGGATGGTTTTTCAGGATTATAAGCTTCTCGAATCAAAAACTGCATACGAAAACATTACGTACGTATTGGAGTTTATGGGATTGGAGGAGGAGACCGTTGCAAGAGACGCCCAAGAGGTTTTAGAAATCGTTGGATTGACAGAACGGATGTATCACTTTCCCGCGGAACTTTCAGGAGGAGAGAAGCAAAGGGTCGCGATCGCGAGAGCTTTGATCCATCGGCCGCAAGTCATTGTAGCCGATGAACCCACCGGCAACTTGGACCCATACCACGCGAGAGATATTATCCGGCTTTTGACGAAAATTAATGAACTCGGAACAACCATTGTTCTTGCAACTCATAATAGAGACATCGTGAACCGGCTGGGGAGGCGCGTGATTACCCTTGTGGAAGGGAGGATGGTACGAGACGAAGAAAAAGGGAGATTTGTATTATAAACGAATTAGACGAACAAGTTACGAGCATGTTTCTTTCTTTCAAACGCATTTTAAAATCCGGCTGGGAAAAATTTGTTCGAGATCGCAGCTCCACCGCCGCGGCATTGGTGGTGATGATCATCACGCTTTTTGTGATGAGTTTGCTGTTTCTCCTTGAAGGAATGAGCACCTTTGTAATTGCAAGATTGCATGATGGTATTGATATGAGCGCCTATTTTAAGGACACTGCCACCGAAGAAGAAATTTTGAAGATTCGTCAGGAACTCTTAGCAATTCCCGAGGTAAAAGAGGCAGAGTACGTTTCCAAAGAGGAAGCGTTGAAGAGATTTACGGAAGCTCATAAAGAAAATCGGGCAGTTTTAGATTCTTTGGACGCCATTGGGAGCAACCCCTTGCTTCCCGCACTTTCCATCAAAGCCCAAGACCCCAGCCAATACGCAAGAATTTCTGAATTTCTCACCAGCAACTCTTTCCAATCGCTGATTGAAAAGATTGACTATCATGACCGAGCGCCAGTGATCGAACAAATTCTGAAAATCACTTCCGGTATTCAAGTGAGCAGTTTTGCGGTCATCATTCTTTTGGCAGCAGTGGCAGTGCTTGTTGCATTTAACACGATTCGGCTTACGATTTACGCCTCAAGGCAAGAAATCGAAATTATGCGGCTCGTGGGAGCTTCCAACTGGTTTATTCGTGCCCCATTTCTTATCCAGGGAATTTTGGTGGGGATTCTTGCTACTGTTCTCGCGCTTCTTCTTCTCTCTTTCGCAAGCTTTTTCGCTGCTTGGAAAGTGCACTTGTTTACCGGGTTTCCCCTAAAGGAGTATTTACGAGATCACTTCTTTGAGCTTTTGGGCCTGGAACTTTTGGTTGGGATTTGCCTCGGAGTAATCTCGAGCACGATTGCGATCAGGAGATATCTGAAAGTGTAGAAACCATAAAAAAGAGCCCCGGAGCCACAGATGTGGACGGGGATTTTGAAATTGTTATGCGGGAAAGGGCGCAGCAACCAATCCGGTAAAGGATCTTCGATACTTTACTTGATGGGTCTGCTGAATAAACGAGGTAGCGGGCGAGCTCCCCGGAACAATGCAGAGTTCATGAATTTCAGCATCTGGCGGGATCTCTTGGGCACGGCATTTGAAATTGAGACGGGCTGACATCTGGCGCAGAAGCTTTTCTTTAATACTTGCTGGGTTTGTGGTAACCTCGCCAGTAGCATTGAGCATGAGGGGAACTTTCGCGGCCTTGAATTCGAGTGGAACAAGCCGCTTGGTGAGCTCTTTCCTAGCATTTTGCATCAGGGGAGTATGAAATGCTCCTTCCAACTTGATGGACCTCACAACAAGGGATTTATTCAATTCCTTGAGAGTAATTTCGAGTTGGGACAAGGACGCTTCTTCGCCCGATATGAGGCCCTGGAAAGGACTGTTGATGTTGGCGAGCCATACTCTCTTGATCATCTTGCACTGTATCCATATGTCTTTGATAGGAAGCCGCTCGCTCCTTGCGTTGATGAGGAGCGATGATCCTCCTGCCTGGGAGGTAAGAATTCCCCGCATTGTCACAACAAGGAGTCCGATTTCTTCAGGGAGGCAGCCAGCTGCAGTTGCTGCACTCCATTCCCCAAAGCTGAACCCTAATAGCCTCAACTCTTCTTCATTTAGGCTTTCTCGGTTTTGTTCTAGCCACACCTTCCATAGGGCCATGCTGGCAAGAAAAATGCAGGGCTGTTGCCAACAGGTTTGGCTATGTTCTTCAAGCTGGAGGCCTCCCTCTCGGCATGCTTTTACAAGGTTGAGAGGTTGTCCCTCTACCCAGATATCATGTGCAGACAAGACGTCTTGCCCGCGGTGAATTGCCTCTTGAATTACTGGGATGCTGTTATACAAGGACGGCCAGTTCCTGGGACCAAGTCCCTGAAAAACCACGATTTTCAAAGCCTTCCTCCTTCCCTTATTTTAGTTTCTGTCTTTTATATTATCACAAAGAGCTTTTTCATCGAAGGATTTAAGTCGCCCAAGCAATAAGGTGTAGATTTTTTTGGGAGAATGTGCTATCAATAAGAGAATTGCCGGGTGATGTAACGGTAGCATGCGACCCTCTGGAGGTCGTCATCTTGGTTCGAATCCAAGCCCGGCAGCCAAGGTTGGAAGTATCGAGGAGACCGAGACCCCTTCGATTTCACTCAGGGCAAGCCCTCGAAATTCCAACTTTTCCATCCAGAAATTGCATCCGGCTGAGTGCCGTATCTAGAACGAAGAATCGCCACGACGGCGGTTTTTTGTTTGCTTGACATGCATCTTTGGCCAAGATATCATTTGAATATAGGTTCAAGTGATACTATGACGAGTAAAAAGCAGATCAAAAAAGAACTCCAAGACAGCAAGACAATACTTCAATGCGCCGAGCAGTTTGGTTTAGTTGGAGACCCAACCAGAATGAAAATTTGCTGGCTGCTCTGCAAACACAAAGAGCTGTCGGTGGGAGAAATAGCAGAGATACTTGATGTTTCTGTATCGGTTGTTTCTCATTCTTTAAAGCGGCTCCGAAAGCATAAACTGGTTGGCTCCAGACGAGACTCAAAACAGGTCTTTTACAGTCTCACTAACGGGGATTTTAATAAAGTGTTAAAGAGTACGCTTACTAACCTATGAAACAATTTGACCTTATTATCATCGGCGGAGGTGCTGGGGCTTTTGCGGCGGCTATCCGTGCCAATGAGTTAAAAGCCAAAACCGCAATGGTAAATATGGGGCTTCCTCTTGGGGGTACTTGTGTCAACGTGGGTTGCGTTCCCTCAAAGACACTTCTTTGGGCTGGTGAAACTCTTCATCACGCAAAAGCTCACGGCATCCCAGGTATTGAACTTGAAGTAAAGAGTTTCGATTTTCAGAAGGTGGTACAAGATGAGCTTGCGCTTGTGGAGAGACTGCGCCAGGACAAGTACGAAAAGGTGTTGAAGAATTTAGAATACATTACCCTCGTTGAGGGAAGGGCGAAGTTTGTTTCTCAAAATGAGGTTGAGGTCAATGGGGAAAAACTGCAGGCAGGTAGATTTATCATCGCGGCCGGTTCCACCGCAAACGTCCCGCCAATTCAAGGAATACAAGAGGTGGGATACGTGACTCACATTAAAGCGCTGAAACTCGAAAAGCAACCAAAAGAGCTTATTGTGGTTGGTGCAGGGCCTGTGGGGCTTGAATTCGCGCAAATGTATTCACGGTTTGGCACAAAAGTCACCATGCTTGAGTATGGGCCGAGCATATTCGGGTCAGGTGAGCCCGAATTAGTGAAAAAACTCGCAGAGATACTTATACAAGAAGGGATTACGATTTACACAAATGCAAAAGCGACCAAAGCCCGAAAAGAAAGCGGCCCTTCGATAAACTCAGGGCAAGCAAAGAAGATTTTGACGTTTGAAAAAGATGGAAAGGAAAACGAAGTATCTGGCGATGAGATTCTTTTAGCCGCAGGCAAGACAGCAAATACAGACGGCCTTGGGTTCGAGATAGCCGGCGTTGATGTTGATAAAAGAAAGGCAGTTATCGTTAATCAATTCTTCCAAAGTTCGCAGCCTCATATTTTTGCGGTCGGCGATGTTACCAACGGTCCCTTACGGCTTGAGCCGACCGCAGGGCGAGAAGGAACTTTGGCAGCAGAAAACGCTCTCAAAGGCACAGCGCTTTCCATCGATTACAACTCCGTGCCCTATACCATTTTTACCGATCCCCAGCTTGCGAGTGTCGGCTTTACCGAAGACGAGCAAATGAAAAAAATAGGGGTATGCGCCTGCCGCACGGTTTCCTTTGCCGACATTCCCAAGGCAATCATCATGCGCCGCACCGAAGGGCTTATCAAGATGTCCATTCATCCGCAGACTAAACAAATCCTCGGCGTCCATATTCTCGCACCAAATGCAGGAGAGCTTATTGCAGAAGCCATGATGCTGGTACGAAACAAAAATACTATTGATGACGTAACAAGTTCTCTGCCAATGTTCCCCACACTTTCAGAAGCAATAAAGATTGTAGCGTTGTCGTATACAAAAGACATATCGAAATTGAGTTGTTGTATATGACCCTTCGACAAGCTCAGGGTCATGGTGAGCATAGTCGAACCATGAAAAAAGATAAATTTGGTCCCGAATATGTAGTCAAAGTATATGATCCAAACATAGGCATGGAGGGATTTTTAGTTATTGATAATACCACTTTAGGTTCTGGGAAGGGTGGGATTCGCATGACAGCAGACGTAAGCGAGGAAGAAGTATGGCGGCTTGCCCGCACCATGACGTGGAAAAACGCCTTGGCAGACATTCCATTTGGCGGAGCAAAGGCTGGCATCGTATGGCCTGGGGGATCAGAAGAACTAAAAAAACAATATATTCAAAGTTTTGCTCGGCTCATCAAGTTGTTTACGCCAAAGAAATATATCGCTGGCCCCGATGTCAATACAGGAGAAAAAGAAATGCAGTGGTTTGTCGAAGCAACCGGTAATTGGAGGTCAGCTACGGGCAAGCCGGCAAATCTCTGCATGAAGATTTTTGGAAAGCCCGGCGAAAAATGCGGCATACCGCACGAATTTGGCAGCACGGGCTTTGGTGTAGTTCATGCAACGGCAATCGCGGCAGAACTTGCCGGTCTTGATCTGAAAAAAGCAACAGTCGCCATTCACGGCTTTGGCAATGTGGGAACTTTTGCCTATCAGTATATCACTGATATGGGTTCGACTGTTGTAGCTTTAGCAGATGTGAGCGCGGCAATCTTTGAGAAAAACGGATTTGATAAGAATATCATTGAGAAGTTTATCAAAGAGAGAAAACCTCTCAAAGAGTATCCGAGTTCAGCCCATATACCACCCGATGAATTTTGGAGCATCCCAGTGGATATTTTGATCCCCGTCTCGGTTACTGATGTAATCAACAATAGCAACAAAAACAAAATAAAAGCAAAAATTGTTGTGGAGGCGGGCAATATCCCCATGTCAGAGGAAATAGAACAAGAGCTTTTCCAAAAGGGAATTCTCATTGTCCCTGACTTTGTCGCGAACGCGGGCGGAGTGATTTCTTCGTACGCGGAATATCGCGGCTACAATCCAAAGAAAATGTTTGAACTCGTACAAAGAAAAATCATGAGCATGACAAAACGTGTGTTGGGGAAAAGCATCAAAACCAACAGAAATACCCGAGACGTTGCCTTGGAGATCGCAAAAGAAAGGGTAGAGGCCGCAATGAAAAAACATGAATAAATTTTTCACAATTGCGGGAATTTGTTGCGCCCTGCCGCTCATAATTATCGGCGTTGTTTGGCTAGCTTCAAACAAACCTCAAGAACAAAATGCACAGATTCCATCGGAGAATCTGACTCCGCAAGGAGACGCCACTCTTAGCGTTGGCACACCGTTTCCTGATTTTACTCTTACAGAAGTTGACGGACGCACTATAACAAACGAAACACTTAAAGGAAAGCCGGCAATTATTTGGTTTACGACTTCGTGGTGCACTCCGTGCCAGATTGGGGCTAAAGCCGTATCAAAGTTAGATGATGAATTAGGCGGAAACGCTTTTGATGTGTTGGTTATCTTTGTTGATCCAAGAGAATCAGATGCCGACCTTATCAATTGGAGAAAACAATTTGCGAGCGATGACTGGATGGTTGCGTTTGATAATGAATTAACCAAACTTGCAAAACGCATAAATCTTAAGTTTTTGGATTCAAAGTTTCTTCTCGACAAAGACGGGGTTGTCAAAAACATCGACTTCAAAATAGCAGACGAAAATTATCTGAACACTATAAGGCAAATAGTGGAAGAAAACTAATGAGTAATCTATTAATCTTCAAAATTTGGCGGCACAAACTCCCGGCGCTTTCGGCTTTAGCGACAATGGCCATCGCTTTCCTCTGGCCTGCTCTTTTTCTTGGCGGCATTACGAATTGGCTTCGCTTTTTTTATTACTACTCGCCGCAAAATTATCTTCTCGCCGCCGTGACGCTGCTCTCTGGTATTTATGTGGGACTCTTTGTATATGATAAAAAAGTTGCGCCTTGCTGTTCTATTGATTCTAAAGTCGGTGGCGCCGCAGGTTCCATTTTTGGTATTATTCTCGGCGCTTGCCCCGCTTGTATTCCATTCTTGGCCGTGTTTCTGCCTTTGTCGGTAACAATTACCTTAAGCTATTTCAGTTGGATTTTCTCAACCGTTGCGATTTTCATTCTTCTCTTTTTCATCTGGAGGATGAACGGATTCAATAAAGCGTAAGCATCATATTGGAGTTTATGTTTTTTAATACACTATTTACCGCAACCAAAACCGTTTTAACGGCAAAAAGATATCTGCTAATCTTTTTCGTCCTCTTTCCGATCGCTTTTCTTGTCTTTATTTTAATACCCGTACTCGCGATTCCCGGAAATGATATTGCATTTCAACTCTCCATTTTTACCTCAAAGGATTACACCCTCTTAATTGTGCTCGCGCCTCTCATATCGCTTGTAATTACCATGCAAATTTTTATTTTTCGCAGAAATAAAAATATCAAAGAAAACCTTAAAAGTGCTGGCGTTGGCGCGGCCGGAAGCTATTCTGGAGTCATTGGTACGGTCTTTGCTACCGCATCCTGTTCTTCTTGCGTGGCAGTTCTTTTTGGATTTTTAGGCACAGGGGCAGTATTTTTTGCCGTTGAAAATAGGTGGTTATTTGTTTCGCTCGCAATCGGACTTATGTTGATCTCGCTTTATTTTGCGGCTCGCAAAATAAATAAAGTTTGCACTTCGTGCTAAAATTGCTTTATGAAAGACTCCTTTGGGGTGCGTGGCAGATTTGGGGCGCGGGAGCATTATTGATTGTTGGAGCTGTAGTTTACAACAAATCTCTTTTCAGAAAGTCAAAACTTCAAACTCAAGTATAGCGAAGCCGAACTTTATCGAGAAGCGTTAGCATTTAACTCCTTCTGGTTTCCGCACAACTACATTCAAACCGCGCTTTACTTCAAGACGGTGAAAAATACTGATTGGGACAAGGTTGACCCCAAAGCTGTTATGGGCAAGGATTACTCCAGCATCGGCGGCTGGTACGCGAATGTTGACGCCGAAGTCAAAAAACTCGGCCTCGTGCCTCAAAATCGTAGCGGTGCAAATTGCGGAGCATAAGATTTATGGCTTTATCAATTAAAATTCTAACAGTGTTGCTTCTGTCCATGCTCGTTTTGCCTCTGCTTGTTTGGGCAAACGGCGGCGATCAAAGGATTGTTGAGAATAAATATCTCATTAATCTTTCGCGTGCGCCATTTACCCCAAGAGTTGGGGTCAAAACCTCTTTTCTGGCATCGTTCGTAGACATCCAAAAGAACAAACTTGTTGCAGAAGATCTTATCGTTGATATTCGTATTGCGAGGCTGGGAGGCGAAGGCGCTGCGAAGCGAACTTTTCTTTTTGAAAAAGAAAAAATCCTCGTGAGAGGCGGTATCCTTGAGTTGTCTTCTACTTTTACCGAGAGTGGCCTTCACGAGATTTTCTTTGATTTTGCTTTTGCCTCAAATCCGTCAAAAGTTTACGAAGCACCCGATTTTCTGTTGGATGTCCAGAAACCGCTTCATGGATATAACACAAATCAAATTCTCATAGCAGTATTGAGCGGTTTCGTTGTGGGGTTTATTGGTGGATGGTTTGTAAAAAGAATCGTGAATAGCAGGGTGGGGTAAAATTTGTTATGCTCAATTTATGACTAATATAGAGAGCTATACAGTTCGCTTTGGGGTAGTAATTTTTTGGACTTTGTTTTGGCTTTTTAATGTTATCGATAAATTTATTGGCGGCTCGATTTTTCTTTGGGTTGGCAAAGACCGTCTTGCGCAATTTGTAAAGTATTTTTCCTCTATCGGTATAGAAAACCAAAGCGTTGCTTTCTGGTTTTTAACTTTCGTTACTATTGCCGAAATGATTGCCCTTGTTTTACTAATAATTGCCCTCTGGTATCTTATTCGGGCGGATAGCAAGAAAGCTTATACCTTCTTTTTCTGGGGGACGTTTGCAGGACTTGCAATCTTTAGCTTTTTTGCAATTGGTGATCAAATTTTTGGTGATAGGCATGAGCTTTTAGAACATACCACCTATTGGGTTTCTCTTATTATTTCGTGGGGGGCGTATGTTTATTTTCCGAAGGTCGAGAGGTCTGGCATGTAAATATAACTCATTACTTACTTTGCAAGCGTAATAATTTTGTTTGCGAGTAGTATTCTGTCTTTGAGATACGTGAGTAGTTCTCGTTTCTCAAATATGTTTCCCTCGCACAGGATGTATTTTGCCGTGGAGCCGTCTTTGAGCTTTTTATACTTGTCATCTGCGGTGACTCCGGATCCGCATTTGCCGCACCGCATGAGTTTGGTAAAGGCAAACTCTTGCTTTTCATACCTCACGTCCTGCTCAAGATGGATCTGTTTTTGCACGGCCATGAACACTTCTTTGGTAATGATGGGCTCATGGATTCCTTTGTACCAGGTGCCACTCTTCAAAGGATACTCGAATTCGCCGTAGTAAAAGGGCGTGTCTAGGATCGTATAGAATGAGGTAGATTTTTTTGGGAAAATGTGCTATCAATAAGAGAATTGCCGGGTGATGTAACGGTAGCATGCGACCCTCTGGAGGTCGTCATCTTGGTTCGAATCCAAGCCCGGCAGCCAATTTGTAAAGTTTCGGTTTCCCGCCTCGCTCGGGGCTTCGCCCCTCGCTTCGGCGGACGAATTTTCAAGCAATTTCCAAGGGTTTTTGTATTCTACAAAAACCAGCCGCTCCCGCAGGAGCGGGTTCGAGCCAATCTTTTTTAGGAAATTTTTCTTTTCAGAAAAATTTCCCTGCAAAGCGGCAATTTGTGCTTGATTAGCCGTCAAAATGAAGTTTCGGCAAAGTTCGAGCCAGCGATTGCCCTTTCGCTCAAAATCTTTCAATTTCTGTTCTAAATC
>JBBTXG010000013.1:0-23908 GCA_038062375.1 Patescibacteria group bacterium | reverse complement strand
CCGTCCCGTTCAACCACTCCGGCACGCTTCCTTGTCTCTCAACGCGAAATGATGATCATGCGTCTTACAACCAAATCATTTTTTGATTTTACAAATTCTTCTCTGAAGTCAAACCAAAGTCGTTCAAAATCTCTTAACGGCACTATACGCATGCGGCCGATCAGTGGATCCTGCAAGGAAATTTTTCTCGCGTCAACATCGACGACAACCGAATAATGGCCCCCGTTCCAATACCACCAATCCACGATAACTGGAATTTTTTTCTTAACGACCTGTTCTTTCAAATCAGCAATGCTCGCGAAATCCTTGACTTCACCCTTGGAGACCAAGCATCTTTGCGGCGAGGATCAGCCCTTGTGCTCCTACGCCTTCCTCGGTGCATCCGGATAGCTCGCCGAGTTCCTTAGCATTCTTTTTTATTCCATAGTACTCCAGTACCATCTGTAATGAAACCGGCCCACAAAACGCTGGTTTTTGTTTTCGAGCTTTCAGTTGAAGCACGAATAGGTGATGGGAAAACTCAACTCTCCCATGGATACTTTACCTCAAGTGTTTCGACCTGCTTTGGTGCTACCTTGAGCGCTCTATATAAATACCTCCTTACCCGGCCATAGTCAAATGGCTTACATGAAAACACGTCAACAAAAATCTCTCTTGTGGAAACAAACGTATGAATGGAAATGTGAGAAAAATCTATAATTGCAAATCCCGAAAGACCTTCGTGCCCCTTATCGTAATCTCTCACGATATTCGGCCCTGCGAGAATTTTCATATCAATCAGTTGAGGAACCTCAAGGAGCAACTGCAACACGAATCTTTCGCTATTTAACACATACCTGCGCACCCCAAACGCATCAAAAATAATGTGGTATGTTTTCGTGTAATTTTTTCTCATTATAGCTTGATCTCTCTTTTCCATAATATCCTACTCACCGCAGCACTGTAAACCATTCCACTCAATCTTCTCTCTGATTCGTGCGTTTCCACAGAATCTTATCGTCATCTTTCAAGATATACTGCGCAGCTCCCACGGTCGCATACTCGCCGTTGACCCAATACTGCCAGTAAGCATTCTTGGAGTTATGCACCCCATGGATTGCTTCAATGAAAACGCCCAAACCGGGAAACTCTCGTGTTTCAATGTGCACTCCATGCCTTCGCTCAACAGCCTCAAGCAGATCGAACACCGTACTTCCTTGAAAGAGAATTTCTTTGGGGAATGATTGAGTGTTCCCCTCCCCATAATCAATGGAAAGATCTGCGGCAATCTCTTTGTTCTTTTCATCATCCTCTTGCCCAAACGGAGCGAGCAAGGAAGAATTCTTCGTGGGGGAAGGCACATATCCCGTTTCAATGAGAAACATCCCCACAAAAACACCAAGCGTGAAAACACCCATCAACAGAGAAAAGAAAAGAAGAACGCGCCGAAAGGTTTGTTCAGAATTCATGGATGGGATTGAAAGAGTTTCTTTGTTGCATATTGGGCAAGGAACCAGAGGAACAAAATGCTCATGAGAATAACCAATCCTCCCCAGACTTTCTCGTGCCAAAAGCCAGAAGCAATACCATGAACCGCGCCAGAAAATGGAGCGCTCTTTTTCAAAAAGGTATCTGAAATATGAAAGGGAACCTCAATCCCTGTTCCAGTTTCAAATCCTTCAGGCAAAGTACGCGTAGCTGCAATCCGGATAACTCCAGATATCCCTTCTTTGGGCTCTCCAAAAGTAACCACAACATGGACTGTTCTCTGGGGGTCCAAAGGAAAACGGCTCGGATGTATCGAAACCATGTCTTGATGATTCTGGGGCAATGTAATCTCAAACCATTCGGGCTCTTGGGAAAGATTCGTTACAAGAAGTGGCACCGTATGGGGCCAAGAGGAAACCCCTTCGAGCTCAATCCTTGCAGGACTGATTCCTATACCTCTGCTTGCAGCTTCAACCATCACCATCCTCCCGAAAAGAGCGCCAGCAATAAACAAAATGAGTATTCCAAAATTTTTATTCATGAATCATCCCCCAGAAGATAAGCTTTCCTTCCTTGGCCCCAAAAGAACGAAACTCCATGGGGAGCGATAAATTCACATCTATATTTTTTGAAGAGCTTGCTGCGAGGAGTGTTTCGAACGCAGACCAGATCATATTTGCAATTTTCAGAAAATGAAATACCTCATCCCCTTGAACAAGAACTCTCACGCTTAAATCTTTCTGGCCCTCATTTTTCAGGGTTACTTGTTTTGTTGCGCTGGTTGCAGGTTTCATTTGGCCAAATGCAAGTAAAGAAGGATTCACGGAAAATCCAACCTCTGGCCTTCCGCCCCCGCCTTGCTCTTCTACGATCTCCACGGAAAGCTCCACGTCCTCTCGCACATCTCCAACAATAATTGATATGCTATCGGAACGTATTGATTTCTCCTTTTCCGCTCGAAGTTCAAAAACTCCACCTTGAGAAAGGAAAAACTCAAAAAATCCATCGCTCGTTGTTTTCTTATCCGTTCCATTCATCAACACAGTCGCTTCTGAAACCGAATTCCATTGTTTTTCATTAAAAAATACCTCCACTTTTCCTGAAACTTTCTCTCCGGGAAGGTACGCGCTTTTCGAATCGCTCAATTGAATACGCAAGGGCTGCCACTCAAACTCGCCATAATACCACAAGACCTCATCTCCCTGGGAGAGTTTATAATCCGCAGCTCCCACTGAAGGCAACGCCCAGTTTACGCGATAAAGCCAACCATTGAGGCCTTCGGCTTTATCATTTCCAATTCGCGTGAGATAGGGACCAAAGGAAGTATTTTGAATTTCGTAGGTGAAGCCGCAACCTGCTGCTGCTTTTTTTACCACATCAATCGCAGTCTGCGCTTGAATCTTGCCCTTGCACACTTGAGCAGCAGCCCCTTCGATTCGAAAAGACACTTCGGGAATATCGCTCGAGAGCTTTCTTGGCGGATACCAATGCCCGGTCAATGCGATCACTGCGTCAGCGGTTGACCCCTTGTTGTTAAAGTCAGACGTTCCGGGCTTTACCCACCAAAACCCTCCATCCGCGTCCTGCAAAGACAGCAGATGTTCGACAGGATTCTTACCATTTTTTGTCCACGATTTTGGATCCTCGTCAAGCGCATTGATTGCAGAGATGATCCATGCATTGCTATTGGAATCAGAAGGCGTACCGAATGAACTTGCAAGATCGTAAGGAAATCCTCCGTCATCGTTCTGTGCTCCCTTCAGATATGCAGCTGCTTTCTGAATCACAGAGTCAGACTTTGTCACTCCGACCTCCCCGAGCACCATGATTGCCACTGCGGTATCGTTGGTATCGCTTGTACCGTCTACATTCCATGCCCAACCTCCGTCTGAATTTTGATGCGCGAGGATAAAATTCTTTGAGTTTTGAATAATCGATTCTTCCAGAGAGACTCCTGCCGAAATCAAGGCAAGAGTTCCCCAGATATCATCATTGATCTGGCTTGGGCTGCCCAACTGGGTACCATCAGCAAAGCTTTTGATCTTTGCAATAAAGTCCTCATTGGGAAAGGTACGAGGATTCTTGCCGGCTGCAGCCAAAGCCATAATGGGTTTGGCATACGCAATTGCGCTATCTCCGGAAAAGCTCTTCAGATACGAAACATCCACCGACTCTCCTCCTGCTACCAACGCCATCGTAACGGTAGGATTCATCTCTTGCGTCTTGAGATATGCAACAGCTTTTGAAATCGCGTCGTCAACTTCATCTGCACGAGTAAACGAGATGCCTGCAAACAGAAAACAAATGAGCACAACCATTCCGAGCGCCGACCATAGAGAAGAAAATGAAAGTTGTTTAGACATCGTAGGAATGTACACCCTCCTTGGCCAAAGCTTGGGAAGAATTCTTGTCCTCCTCTCTGTTATTTTTATCGAAGGAGAACAAAAAAGACTCCGCAGGGAGTACAACTGTTTTGCATAAAAACCTTCTCGGCTTTTACGCTCAAGCACTCTCCCCGCCCTCGAGGGATGAAAAACCCCATAAAGCTCTCCGCTCATTGCGGATCGCCACGGGGCATGCTTCTGACGATAGATACCTATCCAGTCGACCAGACTTTCCGCCTCATGGGCGGGTTCACTGTTCCGGGGGAGTGCAGGAATTCCTTGCCTCGCTAAGGTCTTAGCATAGGCCGGTCACCTGCTTCCTCTGGGTAGTTATCGTTTTCGACGAACTTATCTTTTCTTGTACCTTTTCAAAAAAACTCTGTCAATATTTCAAAAAATCAACCCCTTGTATCCCCTCTCAAAACTTATCCACAAATTCTTTTTATTCTCTCACCATACCACAGAAGCTAACGAAATTGAAAAAAATGCTCGTCCTCTAAAATTTATGAAAGATCCTTCCTCATTTTTCATGCAACCCATCTGGATGAATTCACTCTGCAAAGCTGCGTCTCGATATGTCGCAAACTCTGCATGCCATATCCCACCTTACTTCACCCACTCGATAGTCTTTGGAAGAAATTCCCGCATCGCACCTTTGGGATTATAAATGATCATTCCTAATAATATAACAAATAAAAAAACTTTACTTAATACTCTATACGTATGTATAACTTATTAAGTAAAACCCTATGAATTGATTATGTGGAAGCGAAACGAAGTGGGCTTGCGAGTGCAGCTTCCATTATAGGGAGGAGCACGTATGCATCTCTGTTCTCCAAGTACACAAGTCCCTCAAGGGATCCAAACCAAGGATTTTGCCCATACATTGAAGCTGAACTGCATAGCTCTCGTGATGAGATACATGGGTACGACTTCTTATTCTTCCTTCCTACCTTGATCTTGGGAGCATGGGAAGTGTTACCGATGTATCTTGTTTCTCCAAAAATGGTTCTTACTCTTGCTTTTTTTCTCTTACCCATCGTTTGAGAGGATGTAATCCCGAGAGCACAAAAAACGCAAGAAGTGTTGCAAAAATAGCGATCCCATAGAACTCGAGACCAACCGCAAGGCCAATTGCGCCTGCAACCCAAACCCCAGTTGCGGTTGTGACCCCCTCCACATGCGAGTTTCGATAGATAATAATCCCAGCTCCAATAAATCCAATTCCCAAGGCAATCGAGTTCACGATCCTACTCGGATCAAAACTAATTCCTCCGATGATCGAGAACTGACGGAAGGTTTCCACCCCAACAATCGTAAAAAGCGCAGACCCAAGGGCAACAAGAGCATACGTTCGAATCCCAGCCTCTTTTCCGCTTACTTCTCGCTCAATGCCGATTGTCACACCCAAAAGCACTGCGAGGAACAGCTGAAGAGCAATGCGGATTTCCAAATCACTGAAAAGTTCCATGTCTTGTCTTATGCTTAAGGGGGGATTCTTTTATTCTACCCCTTCTTCCCTACGCCGCAAGATGTTTGAGTCCGTACTCTACACTTCCCCGAACTTTTTTCCCAGGATTGAAAATATTATGCGGATCAAAAATATCTTTCACCTGTTCAAAGAGCCCCACTATCTTTTCTCCATACATATCTTTCAGATACGGCGTGCGAATAAGTCCATCGTTATGCTCGCCGGTAATGGAGCCCTTCCATTGAAAGACAAGCTCGTGCACCTTTACCATGAGTTCTGGAATAATTGCCCTCACATCTGGCCTTGAGAGATCCATTAAAGGAATAATATGGAAATTCCCGTCGCCCACATGGCCTGCAATCGTATAGACCATCTTTTTTTTGTAAGGTTCAAGAATGCGGCCGATCTTCGGAAGAAATTCTGGGAGATACTCTGGTAAAACCACAATATCATCAATAAAAGGAGCTGCGCTTAAACCTTTCACATGGCTATGCAACAAGCTAAAACTTTTTCTTCTGACCGAAAGGTATTTTTCTGCTTCTTTTGCGTCTCTTGTAATATGAGTTGGGAAGCCAAATTCCTTCACAGAAACTTCCGCTTCTTTTGCTTTTGCATGTGTCTGTTCTAATGAATCTCCCGTAAACTCGGCTAGCAAAATGAGTTTGGGTAATCCCCCCATGAGCAACATCCTGAACTCTGGAAGAAACTGCCACGCCAAGCTCCATACACTTTTCGCTCCCAGAATATGAAGAAAATCCGGAAGAAATCGAAGGGCAAGTTTGAGAGTTTCGTCATCATAGAATTCAAAACTTTCAGGCTTTTTCTCCACTACCTTTTGCACAAGCCTCGCTAAAGGTTCCAGATCCTTCAAGAAAATTACCAAGAGCGCAGAATGCTTCTCTGGTCGAATTAACCGCAACTTCACTTCGGTGATAATGCCAAGTGTTCCCTGCGATCCTACCATTAATTTCGTAAGATCGAATGTTTTTCTGTCCCATACATTCCAAAGGAAATATCCGGCAGAGTTTTTCGATACCTTTGGCTTTGCTTCTTGCAACGCTTCATAGTTATCCTCAATGAGTTGATGGAGTCTCCGGTAGATGTCACCCTCAAATCCCTCGAGTTTCATCTTTGCTGCCAATTCATCTTTACTCAAGGGAAAAAAAATATGCTCTTTTCCATCGGCAAGGATCATCCTAAGCTCTTGCACATAGTTCTCTGTTTTCCCGTATCTTAAACTCTTCTCTCCACCTGAATTATTTGCGACCATTCCTCCAACCATACAGATATCTTTGGAAGCAGGATACGAAGGAAGCAAAAGATTGTGCTTTTCTGCCTCTTTCTCAAAATCACGGTAGAAAACTCCCGGCTGCACTACCGCGTACCCTGCACCAATTTCTTGAATGCGGTTAAAGTATTGGGAAAAATCGACAATGATAGATTCGCCCAAAGGACCGCCTGACATATCAGTGCCTCCGGACCTGCAAGCGATGCTCAACTTTTCTTCTGGATGGGTATCTGCGAACAAGACCAATTTTTTGATATCCTCTTCATCTTTCGGAAACACCACCACTCTTGGCCGTACCTCAAAGATGCTGTAATCTCGGCTCTGCTTTGCCAGCGTCTCTTCATCATCTCTCACGTCTCCACTGATAAAGTTTTGTAATTCTTCTTTCAAGTTCATGTGTCTATGGTGCGTTATCGTTGAAATAAAAGATCCGGCTCTTTTCTTTCAAACAAAATTTTGTATATTGCGCAAAGAAAGGGGAATTGATGTATCTTCTCACCAAGCAATTCCATCAATAAGGGGAGAGAAGTGCAGCCTTCGCATTCAATATCGCATTTTCCATCTCTCACCATTTCTTCGGCAAACTTACGATTACGAGAGTAAGGGCTGAACCCCGTTGCGATCAAATCTCCTAACCCTGCCGGAGACCATACGGTTTTCTCCTCTCCTCCAAGGAGTTTCACGATCTCCTCCATCTCCCTCATTGCCTTTACGGCAAACCATCCTTTTGTGTTACTCCCCCACTCCATCCCATCTGCAATGCCAAGCGCTAAACCATACACATTTTTTAAAACCCCTCCAAGTGCTACCCCTCGCACATCTAAGGAAGATTCGACAGAAACATTCGTATGATAAAAAAGGTCAACAATCTTTTTGCCGGTCTCTTCAGATTCCCAGGCAACCACCCCTATTCCCTTCATCCCTTTTACTAAATCCTCTGCCATCAAAGGACCCCCCAATATCGCGAAGGGTTGACTCTTGGACAACACCTCCTTGAGTACTTCATCTATTGTTTTTAATGTGTTACTCTCAATACCTTTTGAAAGCGACACCACCGTTGTGTGGAGTGATAACACATCTTTTACCTTCTCACACACCTCTCTTGTCGCGTTCGAGGGCACACACAAAAATAAAAAATCGGCAGAGGGTATCAACTGTTTAAAATCTTTTTGGGACGCAACCTTTTCTGAATCTTTATCCCAAAATTCTACTCTCGCGCCTTTCTTCCCAAGAACTTCCCCCAGGGCTTTCCCAATCCTTCCAGCTCCAATAATCACTACCTGAAAAACCATATTATCCTGATTATACTTGGGCAATCCTTGGAAATCAAATATCACTGAACTCTTATATACCTCCGCCTCCCGTACTGATCTTTGAAAAACTCAAACTCTCGATACGCAAACTCTTTGAGCATGCGAGCAATTTTCTTTTCTTGAGGAGAATCAAATTCCATGTAGATTGTTCCCCTGGGCTTCAAGTAATGTTTGGCTTCCCTCAAAAACGTTGTGATGTATCGCAAGCCATCTTTCCCGCCAAAAATGGAATGCCGAGGCTCCCACTGAAGAACTGATTTTTGAACTTTTGTTTTTCTTGATTCTGCCACATAGGGAGGGTTAGCAAACATATAGTCGTATGCTCGAAAAATGCGTGAAAAAATATCAGACTGGATGAGACGATATCGGGAAGAATCGACCCCGTTGAGATGCGCATTGACCTTAATCTGTTTTAAAAATCTTCTTTCTTTCTCTGCAAAATCAACAGTCGCCAAAGGAATGTGTTTCAAGGCAACGATCCCGATGCATCCTGAACCAGCGAATATATCCAGACATCTTATTTTTGATTTTTGATTTTTTATCTTTGATTTTCTCACGTCCTGGATTGCTTTTTGAACCCAATACTCCGTTTCCGGCCGCGGGATGAGGGACTTTTGGGATACATCAATCTTGCATCCCAAAAATTCAACCCACCCAATCACATAATCAAGGGGTTCTCCTCTCTGCAACCTTCTTATATCTTTCTTGGCCTCTTCAGTCGTCTTACCGCCATATTTCTCCTCTAAAAGCCATCGAATTTCTTTTTGCAAGCTCATGTCGAAACGTAGGGTACCAAAAAGTAAAAGAAAGAAAAACCCTCCCGTTTCAAAGAGAGAGGATTTCTATCCAAACGGTGCTACGATGCTTGGTATCCCAATTCAGCAATCGCTTTGATGATCTGATCTTTCGTTACCTTTGCGGGATCGAACTCAAACGTTCCTTTCTTGCCTTCATAGTCCACAAATGCGGACTTCACGCCATCCATCTGGGACGTAAGCATCTGAATGCCTGTGGCACAAGAACCGCAGTGCATTCCTTCGATATGTAATTCTACTTTTTCCATAATTTGTAAAATTTCGAGCTTTGTCCTTCGACACCGTTCAGGACGACCCTTCGCTTGTCGAACGGGTCGGATTTCGTGCTTGGGATTTTCTTTCAATCGGCGGGGTGTATCTTTTCAGCAAAAGTGAGTTTGTTACCACAGAAATCGAGCTTAACGCCATTGCGAATCCCGCGATTTCGGGCCGCAGAGTCGCTTGAGAGAAGTTAAAGAAGATTTGTCCTATTTGGCCCAAGTTCTGCTGAACTGCTAGTACCCAATCTGCTGGCACTCCCAGAGAGCTTTGGGTGAACAAAAGATGCACTCCTCCTGCAATTGGAATTGCAAGTACGTTATAGATAAATGCCCAGAAAAGATTCTGCCATACCTTATGGATGGTTTTGCCCGAAAGCTGAATTGCGGTAACTACGTCCCGCAGATCATCTTTGACGAGAATCACCTCGCCGGTTTCAATTGCCACATCAGTTCCTGAACCGATCGCAATTCCCACGTCCGCTTGTGCTAACGCAGGAGAGTCATTGATTCCGTCGCCTACCATTGCAACCGTCTTACCCTCTTCCTGGAGTTTCTTTATTACATCCGCCTTCTCTTGAGGCTTCACCTGCGCCAACACCCGATCAATCCCCACCTCTCTTGCAATTGCCTGCGCGGTCTGCGGATTATCTCCTGTGATCATTATAATCTCTTTTTTCATCTTTCTCAACTCTTGGATTGCTTCTTTAGCATACGGTTTGAGAGTATCTGCCATCGCAATCACCGCAATAAGTTTTTTATCCACGGTCGCGTACACCACTGTCTTTGCCTCGTTTTGAAGTTTTGCTACGAGATCTCTCTGCCCTTCCACTGATACTCCAAGCATTTCCATAAGAGCACTATTGCCGACGGTAACTTGTTTTCCAGCGACAGTCCCGCGAACACCCATCCCTACTTCTGCTTTTATGTCTTTTGCTTCCGGCAGTTCTCCAATAACTTCTTTCCCTTTCTGCACAACCGCTCTTGCGAGAGGATGTTCAGATCCAGTCTCCACTGCTGCCACAAACGCCAAAGCTTCTTGCTCGTCCATCTCTCCAACTGGAACAAAATCAGTAACAACCGGCTTTCCTATGGTTAGGGTGCCGGTTTTATCGAGCGCAATTGCCTGAACTTTATACGCCTTTTCAAGCGCTTCTCCGCCCTTGAGAATGATGCCAAATTTCGTGGCGCGGCCAATGCCCGTAACAAGCGCTGTGGGAGTTGCCAAACCCATTGCGCATGGGCATGAAATCACCAACACTGCGATCATGCGCAAGAGTCCGGTTCGAAACGGAAGCGCCTCAACCAAAAACCACCATACGAACACAAGTGCTGCCAACACTACTACCACAGGGACAAATCGCTCGCTGATTTTATCTACAAGATTCTGAATGGGGGCGCGTCTTGCCTGTGCTTCTTCTACCATATTGATAATTTGGTGGAGCAGAGTTTCTTTGCCAACTTTCATTGCTTTGAATTTGATCAATCCTTCCTGGTTCACGGTGGCTCCAATCACCTCGTCATTCACTCCTTTGTGCACCGGGTAAGATTCTCCGGTAACAACTTTTTCATCGATATGACTTTCTCCTTCCACGATAACCCCGTCAACCGGAATCTTCTCTCCAGGCCGAACCACCACAATGTCTCCCACTTGAATTTGATCTTTGGGCACCGTAAGCTCTTTTCCTCCGCGTATCACATGTGCATCTTTCGCCTCCAACTGCAAAAGTTCTTTGATCGCGGTGGAAGCACGGCCTTTTGCCAGCACTTCAATATAGCGTCCCAGAAGAATAAACGAAAGCAGGGCAGCCGAACTCTCCCAGAAAGGATGATCAATGTTAAAAAAGAGAAATCCGATCGCGCTGTAAAAGTACGCTGCCGAGGTTCCCAACGCGACGAGCACATCCATATTCGCGGATCCAACCCTCAAAGCAGTAAATGAGTTCCGATAAAATGGCCACCCAATCACAAACTGAATGGGCGTGGAAAGAATCCAGTAAAAGTAGTTGAGGTCAAGGCGAAACGGCGGATTCGCAACATCTACAAACATGCTCAACAAAAATTTGAATGGCTGCGCAACAAGCCAAAAGAGATAGTTCGTAAGATAAGAACCGTAGGCAGCGATGCCGCTTCCCGAAAGCGTGGGCACCGAGAGATTGAGGAAATCAAAAAGCTCATGCACATGGGTAACGTTGAACATATGGATGAGCATGTAGTACCCAATGATGGGAGCAGAAAGAACAAAACTCGCAATCACCCTTCTCTTCGCTTCTTGAATCCTCTTTGCTTCTTTTTGTTCTTCTTCTTGGACGGTGTTCCCTTGTTCGTCTGGTCCAATGAGGTCGTACCCAAGCTTCTTGATGAGCTCATCAATCTTCGCGAAGGAAATCTTTTTCTCATCAAACTCAAGTGCGGTTTTCTCGTTGCCGTAATTGGTGGCAATCGAAACCACCCCCTCTTGTTTTGAAATGAGTTTGTCAATCAAAATCGAACACGACGCGCAGTGCATTCCTTTTACTTTTAAGACGAGCTTTGTCATGAAGGTACTATTTCGTATCTCCTACTACTTCTCCAACTCGTGCCCTTATTGCTTTCTCCAAGCCAACATCAATAAGTGTTCCAATCTCATTCTTCGATCATATCACATCAGTCCGTAAACCGAAACGTGGACCCTTCGACTCGGCTTCGCCTCGCTCCCTTCCAAGGCCTGAGGGCCTGTCAGGGCCTCGAACGGCAGGGCGAGGAGGATTTGGTCGAAATCTTCTGTGTCTCTTGTCTAATACCATTCGATGTATAAATCGTATTCCTTCCCGTTAGCTATGAGAAGATAGATGTCCCAAGAAAATGGCGGACTATCTGGTACAGATCGAATCGCATCCTTTCCTATAACCAGAGTCATAGGGAGGGGAATTTCGGAGCGTTGTACGGTATTCATAAAAAACAGGGATGATTTGTGGATAAACGGTTTGACACCATTTATTCTACCAAATTGCCCTGTTTTTGCTTTATTCAATACGGGAAAAGTGTAGGCGAGTTATACGGGCTACGCCATCTCAAACTTGGCAATTGCTTCAGTAATGGCTTGTACGTTTCCTTCCACCACCAGAGGCTTGTTACCTCTTGCAGATTCCTCGTGGTAGGAAAGTCCGGAGTCAACGAACTTCATGCCGCTTGCCGTGCTTATGGCAACCACACGGTCGCCTTCTCTGACAATACCATCCTGCCTGGCCTGAAGCACTGCGTCAAGCGCCACCGCACTCTGAGGGCAAATGTTCGCACCCCCATTCATAAACAACATGCGCGTGCGCTGAATATCGTCCTCCCCCACATCAAAGAACCCGAGGCGAAACTCTTTATGGAGCTGCGCGATGCGAGGAAAACTCACAGCTCTTTGGATGTTCATTGCAGAGGCAATGCTTGGCTGCGGTTCTCCAGGATCAAACACCTGAAATCCACTTCTTCCCCATCTGACAAGAGTGTTAGCGCCCTTGATTTGGGCCACAATGATGCCAGGCAGCCTTGGAATCATTGCCCTATCTCGCATACGAAGCAGGGAAACCAGAAAGGAAGTGAGATTACCTCCGTTTCCGCAAGGAATCGCAATCCAGTCTGGCACCTCCCAACCATAGTCTTGACAGATCTCTAAGGCACAGGTCTCCTGGCCTACAATGCGGAACGGATTTTCCGAGTTCACCAGATACAACTCTGGATTTTGCTCGCAGTACCACTCAATGAACCTCATGCAAGCGTCAAAGCCTTCGGGATGCTCAATGGAAAGCACCAATGCGCCATGGGCCAGCGCCTGAAAAAGCTGGGCAGTGGAAACCTTGCCATGCGGGACAAATACAATGGTGGCAAAGCGATCTCGCACATACCCCCCGTACACGGCAGCAGCCGCTGATGTGTCTCCGGTGCTCGCGCAGCAAAGAATCCTAATGAAGGACTGATGATACAGTTGGAGACGCAAAGCTTCTGACACAGCATACGCCATTCCCCTGTCTTTGAAGCTTTCTGACTGAAACTGTCCATCCATTTTAATTCGAAGCTGGGGAAGCTCAACCTGTTTCTTCAACCAATCTGGAGGCTCAAATAGATCGGTGTAGCCTTCGCGCAAGGAAAGCACCGCATCTACGGGAAAGCCGGGCAGAAGCAGATCTCTCCATGCAAAAATTCCGCCGTTGGGATACACATTACGCTCTGGGCCCCACCTCAAGGTGTCAAAATGGCGCTGTGCCCACACGCCCGTCCCCACGAGATGATCAATATACTCTTCGTCACGCTGAACCATGAAAAGCCCTCCACACTTGGGGCAGAGACGACGAAACCTATCTGGAACATAAGGGTGGTTCTCGCCGCTCACTACGCAGAAGGCATTCCCCTGGGAGAGGTCCGTGCAGCCCTTGTGACCCACGTGATTCAACCCATCCTTAGCGGCATCGAGCTGGACCCAAATCATATTCTCGTGAACGGCGGGGGCGAGTTCTACATCGGAGGCTTCGTGGCGGACGCAGGCACAACAGGTCGCAAGATCGTGGTTGACCAGTACGGTCCTGAAGTACCTGTCGGTGGAGGCGCTTTTTCCGGAAAGGATCCAACCAAGGTAGATAGGAGTGGAGCCTATTTCGCCCGATTTGTGGCAAAGTCAATCGTTGCATCCGGATTGGCCGCTCGAGCACTGGTGACAGTTGCCTATGGAATTGGGCAACAACACCCCGAGATGGTTTCTCTCCAAACAGATCTCCCGGAAGGCCGAGAGGGGGATTTGGAAAGTAAAATCCAGCAGATCTTTGACTTCCGGCCAGCAGCGATGATTGAACGCCTTGGCCTGCGACAACCAAATGGCTGGCGGTACCAAGATACAGCTGCCACGGGCCATTATGGGAATAATCGATTCCCTTGGGAACAAGCTGTTTCCCTCTAACCCTCCAAGCCTTTAAAAAAGCAAGAGGACGCTTCTTGGGCGCCCTCTTTCTATTTTTGAATTTCAATGTTGTCTCCTGGTTCTGGCCACCCAAATACTTTAGCGGCAGATTGCCGAAGGGTTCCTTGAAAACGCAGGGAGAGCTCAAAATAGGGGTTTTGTGGATCTCCGCTGCTTCCGGGCGCAAAAGCAAGCGTACCCGGCGGTACTGCAAAAATGCTTGGCGCAGCCTGCGCTTCTGCTTCCCTCTCTCCCATCCTCACTTTTACTTTGTCTCCCCATTGAATTCTATCTCTTTCTTTTTCTGCCAACGAATATGATATTTTGATATTCCCATAGTTGTCTATATGAACAATAAAAGGTTCTTTAGGCAGTCCAGGAATTTCCTCAAGAGACACCGGGGATCCTGCTGATTCCTCAAGCTCTCCCAATAAAGCTTTTGCCACAAAAGAAGAGAAAAGATCCCGAGACCGGAACTGGGTTTTTGCCTCTGGCAGAGATATGATGCGGAGGGAGGAGATTTTGTCTTTTACAAAAGAAAGGCAGTGGCCTGCGTTAGGACTCAAGACAAGGGCGCCATTAGCAAGTTTTGCTGCAAAAAGAGGAGCGCCATTGCCCTGAAGGATTGGTTCCTTGGTATGAGTACGAGGATCAGTGTTTAAAAAAAATACGATACTGTCAGCCATCTCCCTTTCGAGGTTCCGCTGCATCTGATCCAAGAGAAACCCCGTATGAATGGTGTTGAGAGGGCGAGCTGCAAGAACAAAAACAGGGAAAGGCGCGCGGGCATTCTTTTGAATTGCCGCCAGCACCTCTCCTGTTGCAAGAGAGTCTTCTCCATAGTCACAAATGAACACAAGAGACTTCATATCAGTCTACCATATCAGCTTTTTTATTGAGTGTAAAGCAAAGAAATAGGGCCGTGTCCAAAAGGACACGGCCCTTTGTATAAAAAAGGTTCTACGTTTCCTCCTGCTTGCCTATCGCAAGCTTTTCCAGTTCTGCCTGAATGGCCTCTTCTGGAATAGGAGGAATCAAGGGCTTGGGCGAAGGAACAGTTTTCCCAGCAGGGAGTGGGTTCCACTGCCAGGCAAGATCATTAGTGTCCAAGAAGTCGTTGAGTCTTCCGACTGTGTGAGGGATAAAAGGATTTGCCAAGCGTCGGAGAGCATCCCCGACTTCCATGCATACTCCTAGAGTTTCGGCAGCATGGCTTGGATCTTGGCGGAAACGCGTCCAAGGTGCCCGCACTTCCAGGTACCTGTTTCCTTGCTGTGCAAGGCTAAGAACTGTTCGGAGTGCCTGTCGGAACTCTCCTCTCTCAATTCGAGTTCCTATGACTCCAAAGGTTTCTTTGGCTTGTTGGCGGAGTTCCTGACTCTCTGGCGCAACCGCCTCATACTTTGGCACCATGCCCCAATTTCGATGAATCTGGGTAAAGACACGATTCCAGAAGTTGCCCAACGTACCGATAAGATCTCCATTTACCCTCGCCCGAAACTCTTCCCAACTAAACGTTGTGTCACTGGTTTCAGGGCCATGGAGCGTGAGGAAAAACCGGATGGCGTCTGGTTCGAACTGCGCCAAGGCATTGGGAAGCCAAACGCCAATGCCCAAGCTCTTGGAAAACTTTATCCCTTCAAACTGGAGGTATTCGCTTGAGATGATGCGATCGGGAAGATGAAGACCCAGAGCCATGAGCATGGCAGGCCAGATGATGGTGTGAAACGGGATGTTGTCTTTTCCGTGCACGTAGTAATGCACGGCTTCGGGATTATCCCACCAGTCTCGCCAGGCATCAGGTTGGCCATTTTGGGCAGCCCACTCTTGGGAGCAAGTGAGATAGCCCATCACCGCCTCAAACCACACGTAGATGCGCTTGTCCCGGAATCCTTCTACAGGAACGGGAATACCCCAGGTCAGGTCTCGGGTTACGGGGCGGTCGCGGAGACCCTGTTCCAGCTGGCCTCTGGTTTGCTGGATTGCATTTTGCGCCACCCTTGTGCTCGAGCAACCCAATCCTTGAGGCGTGTCTCAAACGCTGGAAGCTGGAAATAGAGATGAGTTGTATCTCTCCATACCGGTCCGCTATTGCAGGTTCGGCACCTGGGTTGAACAAGCTCTTCTGGCTGAAGAAGATGTCCACACGTGTCGCACTGATCTCCCCTTGCTCTTACGGCATTGCAGTGAGGGCATGTACCCTCAATATATCTGTCAGGGAGAAACCTGGTACAATTTTCGCAGTACAGCTGATCTTCTTGTCGAGAGACAAGATACCCCCCGGCGTGGATCTGCTGGAACAGCTGTTGAGCCGATACATGGTGGAATGTCCCCATGGTCATAGAGTAGAGATTATAGGAAAGGCCAAGACCTTCGATGAGCGTTCTCAACGCCTCCCGGTGGTAAAAAGCAGCCACCTCTTCAGGCGGGCGATTTTCCTGTTCTGCGGCTACGAGGATTGGTGTGCCGTGGCAGTCACTGCCAGATACACCCAGTACCTCATCCCCCAGCGCACGGTGGTATCTCATAAGCAGATCTCCAGGCAACAAAGCAGCTGCATGTCCAAGATGCAGGGGCCCGTTCACGTACGGCCACGCACCAGCAATGAAAATATTTCTTGGCATTCAAAACCTCCCTTTTCGTTATAGTAGGTGCACCTAATCCCAACGGGATATGGTTAAAGTATAAAAAGAAAAGGGAAGATTGTCTAGTTCTGGAGAAGTAACTGGCTCACTGGAAGCGTAACAGCAAACATAGAAGTGGGCTCTATCCCATCCTACCTACCTCTTGGAAGATCCCCCATTTTACAAGAGTATTATTCGCTCAAATTGGCATATATACCATACCAATTTTAGAATTACCAACTCGGTGTCAATACCTATCTTGCCTCCTCCACAAACCGAAACGTGGAGAGGATTTGATTCAAGACGTCAAGCTCGCTCATATCAGTAGCATATGCCACCGAACAATCCACACCAGCGAGATAATCGAATCTGTAAATTTTGTCAGCATGCTTAACATATGTTACTGTTCCAAACCTACCCGTCCCTTCCACACGATAAGAAATCGTAATTGCTTTCTCTTCGCCTACGATCTGCTCACTTCGGTGAATGTCAAAAAGAGACTCTAGGATGAAATCTGCAGCAACAAAATCTTCAAGGTTCAACCCCTTAGAGCCCACAACACTAACATCGGTACGATTCCCGATATCCACTACATTCTTTTGCACCTTACTCATTCTTGCTTTGCAATCTTGGCTTTCCGCAAATTCTTTTGGGTACTGAAACTCAAAGCCAAACTCGTCGTTGCGGTAGGTTTGCCAATCTGACATATCAATTGTTGATTGCTGATTGTTAATTGCTTGTGGTTGTGGTGACGGAGTGGAAACAGGCGGAGGTGGGGTCTGCTGCATGGGCGCGGCGGGTTGCATCTGCCACGATATCAACACTCCTCCAAGGACTAAAGCGAGGACAACTGTAATCCCGATAAGCTTCCAATTTGTTTTGGTTGCAGATTTTGGTTCCGTATTTTCTTGTATGGGTTGTTGGTTTTGTTGTTCCATATGGTTTTTGGCAAAGTTTTGAATTATGTATACTGGCTCTAGTCCAATATTACCTTACTTTTCTTTTCTTCAAAAATAATCCTAAATTTCTCAAAGAAGATAGCCCTTCCTAAAAGATTAAAAGACACGAGGTACTCATAAGAGAATACTATTGGACAAACAAATTGCTTTCCTGCTATTTCTACCTTTAATTTATGAATATACCCCTTAATTCTTCCGCCAACTCCACCAAGATATGTTTCTTTTCCGTTGTTGACATTAATTCCTAAAGATTCAGCAACTTCAGATCTAAAGATTGAAATGGTGGCTCCAGAATCAACAAGCGCAAAAAATTCTTTCTTTCTATTATTAAATTTAAGAGACAATGGAATAACTGGAAAAGAATTTCCCTGTGCATCTGTCTTATAGGGAAAGCTTAATATGAACAATTTGTTCATAAAACCACAAGGATATATGGCCCTTCGTCTTTGCGAGGAACCTTAAAGGCAGCCGGAACTGTTCCGGAGGCTCTTTTGTCGTCTTTTGAGCGTGTTATCAATGAATCAATCTCCTCAAGAGTATCTCCTACTGCGATAACCTTATCTTTTATAGGATCTATAACCACCCATTTTCCCGCAAACTGCTTTATATTTTTTGTAGAAACATATACTTTCTTCATAACAAAACCATTCTACCAAAAACTTCAAGTGGAAGCAAGGTAACTTAGGAACAAAGAAACGCTATAGCGTACTTCTGTAACCACGGAAAAAAGTCGAAAGTCAAAACTGCAACTCAAAGTTAAAAATTATTCGATAAACCGAAACGTGGAGAGGATTTGGTTCTCAATCTCGCGTACCTCTTCAGCCGTCCTTGTGAATTTTGGTGAACAATTTAGTAAGTAATTTTGGTAGAAAGTATCAATTTGGATAGCATTATTTTCAGAACGCGGCACCAGATAGGCTATCCGGGCAAAAGGCATTTCTGCTGACTGATAGAAATAGTAAGCATTTCTTCTATCAATGGTTTTTACCCCATCGTAGTTGCCTTTCTTAAATTCGAAACCGAATGCCTGTTTCCAAATATCGGAAAAGCCATTGCCTGTGTAATTCCGGAAAGATGCCACAAGCTCATGCGATTCACCTAAATCCTCTTCACCAGAGAAACAACGCGAAACAGGTAAAGATGTCAATGCGACCGTCCCACCATCTTCCTTAGAAACCAGCCAGTCCGGATACCTCACCTCAAACCCAAACTCCTTGTTGCCGTAGGTTTGCCAATCTGACATATCAATTGTTGATTGCTGATTGTTAATTGCTTGTGGTTGTGGTGACGGAGTGGAAACAGGCGGAGGTGGGGTCTGCTGCATGGGCGCGGCGGGTTGCATCTGCCACGATATCAACACTCCTCCAAGGACTAAAGCGAGGACAACTGTAATCCCGATAAGCTTCCAATTTGTTTTGGTTGCAGATTTTGGTTCCGTATTTTCTTGTATTTGTTGTTGGTTTTGCTGTTCCATATCTATTTCAGTTTAACAGAACTTTTGAAATTTCGTAAGGCAAGAGAAATTCGACGTTTGTTGATTCAATTTTTCTTGATCCTTGAAACCCCAAATTCACCACAAATGCACGCTTGGGTTTGTACGTGTTCAAAAAACTACGGAAACTTCTGGAGATTTCTGGAGATTTCAGGCGTGTTGCCTTCACTTCAATTGGGATTGGCTCGCCAAAGCGATGTTCCAAGACAAAGTCAACCTCTGCTTTTTCTTTGGTTCTCCAAAAGTGAAACTTCGCATCTGTTCTTTTGCGAAGTTCTGAAAAAAGAAAGTTCTCAACGATTGCTCCTTTGTCGTGTCTTTCCTCAAAACCCTTGAGGTCGCCGAGGGCAAAATTGCGAAGCCCAGCATCAAGAAAATAAACCTTTGGCATTTTAGTCAGTTCCTTTCTCACGTTACGGAAAAAAGGGGAAACCATTTCGATAATAAAAGTCTTCTCGAGAACCTCAAGATACTTCTCAACAGTTTTGCGCTCTACATTCAATGTACTGCTTAATTCTTGGGTATTCACAAGCTGGCCTATTTGGGAAGCAAGGATCGCAACCAACTTCGTAAACGCAGTCGTGTTTTTAATCTCAAGAAATCCAATAATATCACGCTCAATGTAGCTTGAATAAACCTCTTTGAGGAATTGTTCTTTGGTTTCTCTATTTCCTTCAAGAGCAATTTTAGGATATCCTCCCCAAACAATAAATTGATAAAGATGTTCAAAGAGCCGCTCTTTTGTATAGCGCGCAAGTTCTTTCTCAACTTTGAGAAAATCAACGAGCGAACTATCTTTTGCAGAAAGGTATTCCTCAAAACTCATTGGATAGAGATAGAAAAGTCTCTTTCTCCCAGTTAAGGGTTCGTGAATCTTGGATTTAATCTCCAGAGCAGATGAGCCCGTGAGAACAAACTTTACGGGTAGACCAAGGTCGTAAATACCCTTAAAGAAAATTCCCGCGTTTCCTACTCTTTGGGCCTCATCAACAAGAACAAAGAGTTTCTCTTGCCCAATTCTTTCCTTGAGAAACTCGATAAACTCTGTTTGGTTCGCAAAGAGTTTGCGATCGGTAACCAAATCGAGGTTAAAGCTGAAAATCCTGCCTTCAGCAACTCCTTTTTGGCTCAAGGGATCTTTAAGCTGGGAAATAAGAGTTGTTTTCCCAACTTGTCGCGGCCCAATAATAAGGGTGATTTCCTTCGTTTCCAAATGCTTGGCAATTTCTAGAAAAACATCCCTTTGGACGAGATTTTTATTGTTTTCAAGCATATACTACCACTTTAGTGGATACTAAAGTAGTTGTCAAGGGGAATTTTTCTCCACAAACCGAAACGTGGAGAGGATTTGCTTAGCAATCTCTTCAAATTGCTCGGCACTAGATGATATTTTCTGTTGGATTTCAATTTCTCCTACTCCCCTATCCAATGCTGTATCTTTTACTATGAAGACGAGGACAAATTCTTTATTACCGCGTCTTGTACGCTCAATAATCGCGGTGTTATCATCTTTGTAATCGATCTTACTGAAATTCAAATTTGATTCACATTCTTTAATTGAATCGCATGAAAATCCGACGTGCCCCCACGAAAAAAAGAAAAACTCCTCTACGAACTCCACATCCTTAACTAAACACGAAACAGAAAACAAACTACCAACATCCTCCAAAATCTTGCTACATGTCTCCGGATAGCTCACTTCAAACCCAAACTCCTCGTTGCGGTAGGTTTGCCAAGTTTGAAGAGACTCGCTGATAGATTGTTCGTAAAAGCCCTCGCATCGATTCGCTTTGCATGTAATATAATTTGGCTTCGGGCCGCATGGCCCACAAACCGCATCTTCCCTACAGCCATTCTGTTCCCACTCCATTTTCTTTGTTTCTATAGCTGTCATATCTGCACTCTTATTCACCAAACTCGGACAACCACATAAAGGAGAGGCTGCTTCTTGGTTCACTATACAATCAGAGTCCGCCTCACAATAATTTGCTTGTTGCACAAGCTGACCGATTTGTTGCTCTAACTGTTTGCACTCGTTAGAAAAATCCAACTTATCTTCGTCTTCAGAGGGTATGATCCCCGGCGGTGTCGAACTAGTGACTTGTGGAAATGGATTCTTTTCCCCCGTGAGACTTACAAACGATATCCCTCCTCCCACAACCAAACTCAAAACCACCACAATCGCAATATACTTCCAATTTGTTTTGATTGGAGGTTTATTTTCCATTTTTTCTTGGATGGATTGTTGGTTTTCTTGTTCCATATATTTTCAGAATACCACACTTTTAACCTGCCTGTTCAATCCTTTGCTGTTCATCGCGCAGGAACATCAGTGTTTCTTGCTTGAGAACTTTGCGGATGCGGGAAAATTTATCATATGGCAGCAATGTGTTAAGGTCCTGGTTTATGATCTCGTCGGTTATGTGCTTTGCAATAAAAGCTGTAAGATCGGAAAAAAACTGCTTAGCGCCTTTGCCGGTGCGCTCGCGAATAACCTCCTTATTATAGCGATAACCTTTGAGAAAGAAATGGTGAATGTCATAGATATCCCTGCCGGCAATCGCCTCATGATGTTCGTAGCGATCCATAATGGCCACAAGTTTGTTTGCCATCATAGTCTCAATGGTTTGGCACGTAATAATGCGGTCAATCTCATGAAAGCGTTTTTGCTCGTATGCGTTTGCTTTTGGCGGCGGAAAGGAAACATCGATCTTTATGGTATTCCGCGTATCCTCGGGCGCTTCATATTTTAAAAAATACTGCGGCACTGCTTTGCTTTGGTTGTGTATCGTGAGCCCAAGATCGCGAAATACAAACTCGAGGCTGCCTCGCGTCTTTTGCATAGCATCCTTTTCCCCCACAAAATCGAAATCAAGATCAACGGAAAAACGATCAAGGTAGTCGAGCATTGCCGCGCATGTCCCCCCTTTAAAATAGAGGATGTTCGCAAGCTCGGCATCGTCGTATAGAGCCGAAAGCACGCGGTAGAGCCACGCCTTATGCACAGCGTCTTTTGGTTGTGGCAAAATGATGTCAGCCATAGCGTTTTGGGATTAAAGGATACCCTATTTCTTTTTGCAACGCTCGTACTTTCTCCCAGTCAATAAGATTCTCCGCGTCGAAGTACGCGTGTGGATTGAAATACAGAATGTCCGCAATAGCGCGCTCGACGCTTGCTTTTCTTGTGCCGTTTTCCATAGCCACAATTCCATTTTGCCGATATAAAAATTGATCAGAAAGTTTTCGGGAGTAGTAATGATTACCCGCAATGAAAAAACGTTTGGTCTCGCCGCTGACAAGAGTTATGGCAGAAAGCTCCTGCTGGATAACCCCCTGCTCTCGCAAAATGGTCTCGCAACTCACATAGGCATAGCTATGGAGCGCTTTCACGCCCAACAGGGAAGGATCGATTTCTCGCGGTGGCTTAATCGCGTAAAATCCTTTATGAATGCGAAAAAGCAGGCCCTGCTCCACATAACGCTTGATTGTGGTATAAAGCGTGTTTTTGTTCGTGATGCGCCACAAATTCGCGAGATCGCCAGTATGAAAGACAATTTCTCCGAGTCTGGCAAGCTCGGCGAAACGATTTAGATTCTGGATTTTAACATTTTTCGTCATAATAAAACCTGTACTTATATGTACAGGATAACAAAACTAAGCTATTCTGCCAAATGTGTTCGTTCAACAAACCGAAACGTGGAGAGGATTTGATCAGCAACTTCACTAGGTAGCTCATAGGAATTAAAGGGGCAGTGATTCATGATTCCGTCATCATAGATGATTTTCAAAATATCACTTCCATTTTGGACGTAGATAACATGTGGATTATAACAACCAGCCCCACACGCATGAGAAATAATCCTCATCGCTTCCCTCTCTCCAAGAATAATAGGCGTTTTTGATTCAATGTATCCTCCGGGTAGTTTTTGTTTAAATCTTTCTCGATAGTATTCTTCTTCCTCTCGAACAACCTTATCGACATACTCTACAAAGGTCATTCCCTTCATATCAATTTTATAGAAAGTAATAGGACCTATCAGTATGCGAGCCCTCTCTGCTTCTGAAGAAGGGCGACAGAACTCGTTCTGATCGTATGAAGGAGGATACCTCACCTCAAACCCAAACTCCTCGTTGCGGTAGGTTTGCCAGTTTGCGGTATCGAGCGGTTGGGACTGGGGGAAGGGTGGCAGAGTTTGCTGAACGACGGAAGGCGGCTCGACTGGTGCAGGTTGCATCGTTTTCAGCATCAAAATCCCGCCGACGGCAGTCAAACCAAAAACCACTACAATCGCAATATACTTCCAATTTGTTTTTATGGGAGATTTGTTTTCGGTTTTTTGTATCGGTTGCTGGTTTTGTTGTTCCATACCATTACTCATCCCTTAACGATTGTTTCACATGTTCTGCGACAAACAGATAAAAAGGTTCTCTATCTCCTTTGTCTGCTTTTTCAAGAGCTTCCAAATACGCTCTGCGCTCTTCCATCTTTATTACAATAGGGGGATACTCCGCCCTTATAAGGATAAGATTCAGGAGGATCCTTGAGACTCTTCCATTACAGTCGTCAAAGGGATGAATACGCGTAATTTCGTAGTGAACAGATGAGGCAAGCTCAACGGGGCGCATGGTTTCTTCTTGTTCAGCTATCATTTTAATAAGCTTCTCCATTTCTCCTGGCACTTGCAGCGGCTCCAGGTAGTAATGAATTTCGCCCGAAAGAGTAAGCACGTGATTAGGCTGGAGCTTATACGCGCCAGGGGTAATTTTTCTCATCACTATATTGCCACTTGCTCCACGCGCTGGCCGCTCACTAATTCCTTTGTGAAGTAAAGCATTGAGGTCTTTAATGAATCCCTCGGTTATGGGTTTTTTGTCTCGCACAACCTCAAAAAGCCAGTCAATGGCTTCTGCGTGATT
>JBBTXG010000012.1:0-36435 GCA_038062375.1 Patescibacteria group bacterium | reverse complement strand
GGTCGGGGTGCCGGGAATTGAACCCGGGTTACTACCACCCCAAGGTAGCGTACTGCCGTTATACTACACCCCGAGCATAACTCAAAAAGCGAGTTTATGTTTTGCTTAGAGACTTGATACACTTGGTACAGGCTTTTACTCGTTTGCCTGCAGGCAACTGTAACTTCGCCGCGATATGAACGGGTAAATGCACCCATTGGAGATTTGGTTTTTGATCGTGTTTCACCGTAGGGTTGTATTTCCCTCGAAGTTTCACTAAAGTCCAAGCTCGATTTTTTGTTTTTCCACAGACGGTGCATACTCGTGCCATACAAGAAAGAGTATATCAACCTGCCGTGCATTTTACAAGGGGGAGTTTGAATTTTCTTGAAGGCAGGCGTATAGTAGTGGAATGGAACACATTATATTTTTTCTTAGTATCCTCATTTTTTCGGTGGTTCTCCACGAAGTCTCTCATGGTCTTGTCGCACATGCACTCGGAGATCCGACTGCAAAGAACGCAGGGAGGCTTACGTTAAATCCTATTCCCCATATTGATCCCATCGGTTCTCTCCTTCTTCCGGCGCTTTTATTGTTTGTATCAGGCGGACAGACGACATTTGGATGGGCAAAGCCAGTACCAGTGAATCCTTTCAATCTTCGAGATAGGAAATATGGATCAGCAAAGGTGAGTTTTGCAGGCCCCGCATCGAATCTTGGCATCGCATTGCTTTTTGGGCTTTTTTTAAGATTTCTTCCCATTACCGAACTCAATCCCGCGTTGGTTCCTCTCTTTGTGAATATCATCTTTCTTAATCTCATTCTTGCGATCTTTAATCTTCTCCCTATTCCTCCTCTGGATGGTTCTCACATTCTATTTCCATTTCTTCCTTCGTCTCTTGAATTCGTGAAAACCTTCCTGCTTCGGTACGGATTTTTTATTCTGCTCTTTGTCATTTTCTTTCTTTTTGATTTCATCCTTCCAGTTGTCCAATGGTTCTTTCATCTTATCGTCGGATTTTAGTTTTGTATTGACGCCCCCCATACGATATGCTAGTACTGAGTTCATGTAATTCTGACTGCCGAAGACATCAAGATGTAAGGGGAGAATTCCCAAAACTGCTCGGCAAAATCAACTTATCGAAGTACTAGATTAGATTGGAAAATTCCAGATTCCGCTCGACTTTCGAGTTCTGTTAATTTCTTTGTATGCCAACCATCCACCAATTATTGAAGAAAGGAAGAGTAAATACGAAGAGAAAAAGCAAGGCGCCTGCTTTGATGTTTGGTTTTCGCGCGCAGAAAAATCAGATAGTGAGATACGCCTCTCCATTCAAGAGAGGAGTTTGTTTGCGAGTTTTCACGGCGACCCCAAAGAAGCCAAACTCTGGATTGCGTAAAGTGGCAAGGGTGAGATTGAGCAACGGAATGGAGGTGACTGCATACATTCCCGGGATTGGACATAAAATTCAAGAACACTCGATTGTGATTGTGCGAGGAGGAAGAGTAAAAGACTTGCCGGGGGTGAGATATCACATCGTACGCGGAGTACTTGATGCAGAGGGGGTAGAAGGACGCAAGCAGGAAAGGTCAAAGTACGGAGTGAAGCGTCCCAAATAAAACTCCAAAAATTCCTTCTCCATCAGCTTCTTATTTTTAATTTTTCATTTGAGTGAAACGAACATGCCTCGATCGAAATTTAAAAGGAGATTTCCTCCACTCGATCACATCTATAACGATGTGATGGTGACAAAGTTCATCAACCACATTATGAAGAAGGGCAAGAAAAGCATCGCAAGGAAGATTGCATATGGAGCTTTTGATATTGTGAAAGAGAAGTCCAAGAGCAATCCTCTCGAAGTTTTTACAAAGGCAATCGAAAACGTCTCACCACTTTTGGAAGTGAGATCGCGAAGGGTCGGAGGAGCTACCTACCAAGTTCCCGTAGAAGTAAAAGGAGATCGGAAGATAAGTCTGGCGATCCGCTGGATTCTGAAGGCAGCAAGAACGAAGAAAGGAAAGCCAATGGGAGAAAAATTGGCAGAAGAACTTTTGGCAGCTTCCAGGAATGAGGGAGCAGCAATAAAAAAGAAAGAAGACACGCACCGTATGGCAGAAGCGAATAGAGCATTTGCTCACCTTGCGTGGTAACTCATCGAACACATCAAAATCGTGCCTCGCGCCTATCCCATTGAAAAATATCGAAATATTGGAATTATCGCCCACATTGATGCAGGGAAAACCACAACTTCAGAGCGTGTTTTATTTTACACGGGAGTCTCCCATAAGATAGGCGATATTGACGAAGGGACCACCATTATGGATTGGATGGTTCAAGAGAGAGAAAGAGGAATTACGATTACCGCAGCCGCTACCACCTGTTTTTGGACTCCCACTTCATTGCCGAAAACCAAAGAGAATGAATTTCGAATCAATCTTATTGACACGCCCGGCCACATTGACTTTACCGCCGAAGTGCAGAGATCTCTGCGAGTACTCGATGGAGCAGTTGTGATCTTTGATGGAGTAGCAGGAGTAGAGCCGCAATCGGAAACCGTATGGCGTCAAGCAACAAAGTTTGGTGTGCCTCGAGTCTGTTTTATCAACAAAATTGACCGGATGGGAGCGTCTTTTGAAAAGAGCTTAAAATCCATTTGGACAAAACTTACCAACAACGCCGTAGCCGTTCAGTTGCCTATTGGAGAAGAGGAAAACTTTTCAGGAGTTGTGGATTTGTTTTTAATGAAAGCATTCAGCTTTCAAGGAGACTTTGGACAGATTGTGAAAGAAGAAGAAATCCCTGCTGATCTTCAGGAAAAAGCGCGAGAGTGGCGAGGGAGACTCGTAGAGAAGATTGTGGCAGAAGACGAGAATCTTCTTACGAGATACTTGAATGGAGAGAGTCTCGGAGTTCAAGAGTTGAAAAAGACCTTACGGAAAGCTGTTTTGCAGAGCAGATTGATTCCGGTATTCTGTGGAGCTTCCCTGAAAAATAAGGGAGTCCAGCTCGTATTGGATGGTGTAGTTGATTATCTTCCAAGCCCGGCTGACCTTCCTGATGTGGTGGGTATTGATCTCAAAACCGGAAATCCAATCGCAAGAAAACCTTCGGATGCCGAGCCCCTTGCAGCGTTGGCATTCAAGGTGGCATCAGATCCTTATGTGGGAACTCTCACCTTTTTTCGTGTGTATTCGGGTAGTCTCCAGAAAGGTTCCTATGTGCTTAACGCGACTACGGGAGAAAAAGAGAGAATCAGCAGGATTTTGCGCATGCATGCCAATGAAAGAGAAGAAGCAGATGAACTTTTTGCCGGAGATATCGCGGCGACCGTGGGATTAAAAAACACAAGCACCGGGCATACCTTGTGCGCAGAAACAGCGCCGATACTTTTAGAACAGATTGTTTTCCCAGAACCTGTGATTTCAATCCGAATTGAACCGAAAACAAAAGCAGATCAAGAGAAAATGGGTTTTGCCTTAAAGAGACTGGCCGAAGAAGATCCGACGTTCAAGGTAACCGCGGATCTGGAAACTGGAGAAACAATTATCTCTGGCATGGGGGAGTTGCACTTGGAAATCATCGTGGATCGAATGAAAAGAGAATTTGGGGTAGGTGCGAATGTGGGAAGGCCGCAAGTCGCGTATAAAGAAACTATTCGAAAAGAGGCTGACGCGGAAGGAAAGTACATCAGACAGTCAGGAGGTCGAGGTCAGTATGGTCATGTGTGGCTGAAGATAAAACCAAAAGAACGGGGGAAAGGATTCGAATTTGTAGATGAGATCAGAGGAGGGGCTATTCCAAAAGAATATATACCGGCAATAGAGAAAGGAGTGAAGGAAGCAATGGCAAAAGGAGCGCTTGCGGGGTATCCGCTCGTCGATCTCCAAACAACTTTATACGACGGTTCCTATCACGAGGTTGACTCTTCAGAATTCGCTTTCAAAATCGCGGCTTCCATTGCTTTTCAGGAGGCGGCAAAAAGAGCGCAGCTGGTGATTTTGGAGCCCGTGATGCGAGTGGAGGTAGTCATTCCTTCTGAATTCCTTGGGGATGTGATTGGAGATCTTTCTGCAAGACGCACGAAGATTGAGGAAACAGAAGATAGCAGCAACTTGAAGATCATTGGAGCAAAGACGCCATTGTCCGAGATGTTTGGATACGCCACAAGCCTTCGTTCATTGACAGAAGGAAGAGGAACGTTTACAATGGAGTTTGAAAGGTATGAGGAGGTGCCAAACAATATTAGCCAGGAGATTATCGAGGGAAAACGGAGATAATTGATCTTCGTATGGATTTCAAAGAAATCAAAGATATTATTCAGCGAGACGGAGGAAAGTTTATTATTGTCGAAAACGACGAGCCTACGTTGATCGTGATGTCGTTTGGTGAATATAAAGGGAAGTTCGTGAATCGAAACCCTTCTTTTTCCAATCCCCTCCGTCAGATGGGGCAAGCTGTTCAACCCCCTTCTTTTGGCAAGGGAGGAGAGGGGAAAGAGAGAGAAGAATTGACGATTGATGATTTGCCAGTATAATAAATCAATAACTAACAAGTCGTAAGTCAAAAATATATGGCAGCAAAATTTGAACGCACAAAACCACACGTCAACGTCGGCACAATCGGTCACGTCGATCACGGCAAGACTACCCTTTCTGCCGCGATTCTCCATGTGCTGAAATTAAAAGGATTAAACGCAACCGAAAAAACAGTAGATCAGATTGATTCAGCTCCAGAGGAGAAAGCGAGAGGCATCACGATCAATATCTCTCACCTGGAATACGAGACGGAAAAACGCCACTATGCTCACATCGATGCACCAGGGCACGCAGACTATATTAAGAACATGATCACCGGAGCCGCCCAAATGGATGGAGCGATTTTGGTGGTTTCAGCTCCCGATGGTCCTATGCCCCAGACAAGAGAACATATTCTCCTTGCGCGCCAGGTAGGATTGCCTTCCATTGTGGTCTTTCTGAATAAATGTGACGCGGTTGACGATCCTGAAATTATTGATTTGGTTGAGTCTGAAGTGAGAGAATTGCTCAAGAAATATAATTTTCCAGGAGATACAACTCCGATAATCCGGGGATCTGCGCTCAAGGCGCTCGAGGCAAAATCCGCTGATGAGGAGGGTGCAAAGCCCATTTTAGAATTAATGAAAGCAGTAGATGAGTATATTCCAGAGCCGGTTCGAGAGATCGCCAAGCCCTTTTTGATGGCAGTGGAAGATGTATTCTCCATTGAGGGCCGCGGGTCAGTTGCCACCGGGAGAATCGAGAGAGGAGTTATCCATCCCAACGAGGAAGGAGAGCTTATTGGAATAAAACCTACCACAAAAACGGTTGTCGTAAGTATTGAAATGTTCAACAAGACCTTGGACGAAGGAAGGGCAGGGGATAATGTAGGAATTTTGCTCCGCGGACTAAAAAAGGAAGATATCGAGAGGGGACAGGTGTTGGCAAAACCAGGTTCGGTAACTCCTCACACCGAGTTTGAGACAGAGGTGTACGTATTGACCAAAGAAGAAGGTGGTCGGCACACTCCATTTTTTAATGGATATAAACCTCAATTCTATTTTCGAACCACTGATGTGACCGGGGAAGTTTCGTTGCCTCAAGGAGTGGAGATGGTGATGCCCGGCGATACGGTGAATTTGAAAGGAAAACTGTTAGTTCCTATTGCAATGGAGGAACAACAGCGCTTTGCTATTCGGGAAGGAGGAAAGACGGTTGGAGCAGGTGTGGTAACGAAGATTCTCCAATAATTTTTGAAAAAAGCAGAAGATGCCAGCAAAAAGCACTGATAAAGGAAAAGAAGAGAGCGTCCAGCAGAGACTGCGCATTAAAATAAGTGCCTATGATCACAAGGTAATCGATGCCAGCTGCAATCAGATTATGAGCACGGTACTCCGTCAGGGTTGCCAAGCGATGGGTCCTGTTCCGCTTCCTACGGCGATCAGAAAATATACGGTAAATCGCTCCCCATTTGTCCATAAAGACGCGAGAGAACAATTTGAGATGCGAACGCATAAGCGCCTGATTGATATTTTGAATCCAAATCCCAAAGTGATCGAGGCTCTCACAAGCTTGAATCTTCCAGCAGGAGTTGATATTGAAATAAAGATGTAGTTCTGACGAATAAAAATAGACTTGAGATGAGGTTCAAGTCTATTTTTTTACTTCTCTAAATAAATGGGGCAGGAATTTCTTCCTACTGTATTTTAGTTGAATGCCAACAAAAGCCGACCAAGTCTCTGTGTCTAGTATTCAATTAAATTAATGTTCAGCCTTGGCATATTTGAATATTCGTCGTGCATCTCGTGTGGTGAATCCTTTGTGCTAGGCTAAGCCTAGCACAACTGTAAGTTTCCCAGTGAGAGTAAGATCGGAAAGGATGGCATAAGAGCACAGGAAAAGGAGAAATGAAATGTTGCTAATGCATTCCCCGGATGCGGATCGCTTGAAGGCTTCTGCCCGGGACATAACTGCAACCCGATGGGAGTTGGCTATTTTGCGAGCAAAGCGGCTACGAGAGGTAAACGAGCAAGACCGGGCCTTTATGGTGAGACTCGTTCAGCTCCTTGAGGCAGCCCTTATGGGCCACACTGCTTTTCTCAACGTTCAATTAGCGAGCGAAGACACGAGAGAAGCTTTCCGAGATGCCCGGACAATATTTCCTTGGTGGTCTCTCTCAGAGAACGAGCTTGAGCGTTATCTTATAGGACTGATAAAAGTTGCCCTCTCGCTGTCTGAAGGCAAGGTCTCTTATCGCGACGAGGCGCTCGATGCGCTAAGAGAATTTGTTCAGAGCTACCGGATGATCTACGAATAGCTCGACAAAAAGGTCTGGCACCGTACCTCGAAACGGTGCTGTTTTTTTGAAACGAGGTAGTCTTTATTCATTGGCTATTCTATAATGTAAGTACTTATGAAACTCAACAAACTTACTCCAGAAGAAGAGAAGGTTATCGTGGGCAAAGGGACAGAGGCGCCAGGGAGCGGTGAGTACGAAGATCATTGGGAGGCGGGAGCGTATATATGCCGCAGGTGCGAGGCGCCCTTGTACCGGTCAGATGATAAGTTCAACGCCCATTGCGGCTGGCCAAGTTTCGATAGCGAGATTCCGGGAGCGGTAAAAAGAATGCTAGACGTCGATGGAATCCGTACGGAAATTACGTGCGCCCAATGCGGCGGCCATCTTGGTCATGTATTTGAGGACGAAGGCTTCACTCCAAAAAATGTGCGCCACTGCGTCAACTCCATATCTTTGAAATTTGTTCCGAAGAACGAAAAATGAAAAATTCTCATTTGGAAACTTCGGTGTTTGCGGGAGGATGCTTTTGGTGCACCGAAGCGGTTTTTGAACGTCTCAAAGGAGTAGAGTCGGTTATGTCAGGATACACAGGCGGGCACAAAGCAAATCCTACCTATCAGCAAGTATGCGAAGGACAAACAGGGCACGCAGATGCAATAAAGATTGTGTACGATCCGGCCCTGATCTCATACGAGACACTCCTTGCAGTGTTCTTTGCGACCCACGATCCTACCAGCTTGAATCGGCAAGGGTCTGACGTCGGGAGCCAATATCGTTCAGCCATCTTTTATACGACAGAAGAGCAAAAGCATCTTGCAGAAGAATTTATGAAAAAGCTGCAAGAAGAAGGTGTGTACGAAAAACCCATTGTGACCGAGCTCAAACGTCTCACCGATTTTTATGAAGCAGAAGAATATCACCGCCAGTACTACGAGAAAAACAAAGAAGCTCCCTACTGTCAGCTCGTCATCAACCCTAAGATCGAAAAACTCAAGGAGCGTTATGCCCATTTGCTCGAGGAGCGGTAACTCCTCACGATTCTGGGGAGATAAGCGGAGTTGATTGCGTGTTGCATTCCATTACTATCCTTTCGGTGTCATTTTAGCATGTGCAATGCGTTTCCTTGACATTGAGATGAACATAGAGTATCTTTGCTTATATGGGAGCGATATCTCCTGATTGAAATAGGAAGAGTGAATACTAACCAATACTTTGATAAGAGAACGGGGTTAGTACCCCGTGTTTTTTTGGAAAAAATGAAAGCAATTTTAGGAAAAAAAATAGGAATGACGCAGATCTTCCAAGGCGAGAAAGTAGTGCCAGTTACTCTTGTGGAGGCTGGGCCTTGCAGAGTTCTCCAGATAAAGACCAAGGAAACCGATGAATACGAAGCCACTCAACTTGGTTTTGAGCAAATTTTGAATACAAAGAAAATCAAGAAAACTCAACGAGGGAAAGAATTCCGATATATCAAGGAGTTTCGTATCCCCGAGATTCCAGGAGCACAGAAGGTCGGTGAGGTGATTGATGTTTCGGTGTTTCAAGAAGGAGACAAGGTGAAGATTTCCGGAATTTCCAAAGGGAAAGGATTTCAAGGAGCTGTAAAAAGGCATGGCTTCTCGGGAAGAAATGCCACGCACGGAGTAAAGCACGAAGAACGAACTTTGGGATCCGTAGGGATGAGATGGCCCCAGCGAGTGATAAGAGGGCGAAGGATGCCAGGACGAATGGGATTTGAAAGAGTAACCGTGAAAAATGCCAAAATCGTGAAAATAGATAAAGAGCAGAACTTATTGGCAATAAAGGGAGCGATTCCCGGAAGAAGGGGAACGCTGCTGGAGATTCGAGGTTAATTCATTATGAAACTTCCCGTATATAATCAACAGGGAGAAAAAATCGGAGAGGAAGAATTTCCCAAAGAGATATTTGAAGTTCCATTGAACCCTGATGTAGTGCATCAGGTGGTAGTTTCCCAGCAGGCGAACCGACGGGTGATAAGAGCGCATACGAAAGGACGAGGAGAGGTTTCCGGAGGAGGACGCAAACCCTGGCCTCAAAAGCATACTGGTCGCGCTCGACACGGGTCTATCAGATCGCCTATTTGGAAAGGCGGAGGAGTGACGTTTGGGCCAAGGAAAGAGAGGGTGTATAAGAAGAAGATAAACAAAAAGATGCGCAGAAAAGTCTTGTGTATGGTACTGGCAGAAAAAGCAAGAAAAAATTCATTGGTAGTGCTTCAAGACCTTACGCTTGATAAGCCGAAGGCAAAAATACTCGCTGAAATCTTGAAGAAATTACCTTGTAAAGACCAGAAAAGTTTGATAGCATTGCCCCAAATGAATACATCCATTATCCAAGCAGCAAGAAACCTTCGAGGAGTGCAGACCGTTCAAGCGAAAGATTTGAGCGCGCTTGATCTTCTTCAGACTCACTATCTCGTGATGCCAAAGAGCTCCATTAAGGTAATTGAAAAGACGTTTATACGATCGAAAGATTGACTATGGTATTCCAACTTTTCAAAAAGAAAAAATCAGAGAAGAAAGAAGTTCCAGCGAAAGTATCCATCCCGACCAAAGAGCAAAAGACTGGAGAGATCGTAAAACCCACAATTTCTGGTTTTTCTCCATCTATTGTGCGTCCCCATGTCACTGAAAAAGCTACTGCCCTAGTGAAAAAAGATCAGTACATCTTTGTGGTTTCCCGAGACGCAACAAAAATTGAAATAAAGAAATCAGTCAAGCAGTTGTACGGTGTTGATGCACAGAGCGTGAGGGTTATTCACATTCCGCCAAAACAGATGAGATTTGGACGAACGCAAGGGGTGAAAAAAGGATATAAAAAAGCAATTGTGAAGCTCAAGGCAGGTCAAAAAATAGAGGTATTGCCGAGATAAAAAATGAAACAGAAGAAATAAAATATCAATTTCGTATGAAAGCATGAAAGGAATACTAACAAAAAAAGAGCCTGAAAAATCCTTGCTTGTTGTTCTCAAGAAAACCGGCGGCAGGAGTCGGGCTGGGAGAATTACGTCGCGTCATCGCGGTGGTGGGGCAAAGAGGCTCTATCGAATTATCGATTTTGGCGAGGAGCATTTGGGAGTCCGAGGAAAAGTAGAAGCAATTGAGTATGACCCTAATCGAGACGCATTTATCGCATATATGCGCTATCAGAACGGCAAGACCGGATACTTATTGGCACCTCATGGAATCAAGGTGGGAGATGAGATTTTCTGTGATGAAAAAACAGAATTAAATAGAGGCAATCGGATGAGGTTAAAGCACATGCCCGTAGGGCAGTTAGTGTATAATGTGGAGTTAGAACCAACGCGAGGTGGGAAAATTGTGAAAGCAGCAGGAGGCTGGGCACGAGTGGAGGCCCACGAGGGCAAATACACTCATATCTTGTTGCCCTCTTCTGAAGTACGGAAGGTTCTCGAGGAATGTTTTGCTTCCATTGGTCAGGTTTCCAATCCCGAACACATGTATAAAGTATTGGGGAAAGCAGGACGCACAAGATTGAAAGGTCAAAGACCGCACGTGAGAGGAACCGCAATGAATGCGGCAGATCATCCTCATGGAGGTGGGGAAGGGAAAACGTCGACGGGATTGAAGTACCCTAAAACCCCTTGGGGAAAGCATGCGTTGGGAGTGAAGACCCGAAGAAGAAGATGGACCAATGTATTTATTCTACAAAGGAGAAAGAAGAAGTGAAAAAGGAATATGGCACGATCACTCAAAAAAGGCCCTTATATTGATGAGAGGTTGCAAAAGAAGATCAAAGAATTGAGACTAGGCGACCGGACGGTTATCAAGACTTGGTCTCGAGCAGCGACCATAACTCCAGAAATGGTCGGTTTTAGCTTTGGGGTGCACAATGGGAAACAATTTGTTCCGGTAACAATTCAAGAGAATATGGTGGGTCATCGGCTTGGAGAATTTTCCCCAACAACAAAGTTTGTCAGACACGGAGGGAGAATACAACGTGAGTTAGAGCAACAGCAAAAAGAGGGTGTCCAGCCCCCGCCACAAATCCAAAAGAAAAATCCATGAAAGCAAGCGCAACCTTACGCTACATTCGAATCGCTCCTCGCAAGCTCCGTTTGATAGCTGATCTCATCAGAGGGAAAAGAGCCGCGCACGCCCAGACCATTTTGCATTTTATAACAAAAAGAGGAGCAAAGCCGATTTTCAAACTTCTTCAATCAGCACTCGCTTCGGCGAGAACTCGTTTTCAACTTGATCCTTCCAGCTTGTATATCTCCCGTATGCTTGTTGATGAAGGACCGAAATTAAAACGTTTTCGCCCAAGAGCCCGCGGGAAGGCATATGAAATTCAAAAGAAAACTTCCCACATCACCATTGTGTTAGATGAGATCGAACCTGGCAAAACCAAGAAAGTTCTGCCTGTACAAAGGCAGAAAGTTTCTGAAGATCAGGCGATCGGAGAGAAAAAAATAAAAAGCTGGAAACCAACGAGAACTGCTTTCGAAAGAGAGGCTGAAAGGCCAAAAAGAACACTATGGGCCAAAAGGATTTTCCAAAGGAAAACAATATAAAAAGCCTATGACACATAAAGTCCATCCAAAGATATTTCGTATAAGGAAAACAGAAGATTGGGATTCCCGATGGTTTGAGAAAAAAAACTACGCCAAATTTTTGCAAGAGGATTTTCGCATTCGCGATTTTCTTGAGAAGAAACTCAAAGATAGTGGAGTAGAAAATATTGAAATCGAGAGATTTGCAGGGAAAATCAGCATTATTATTAAAACTGCGAGACCCGGCCTCATTATTGGGAGAGGAGGGTCTGGGATTGAAGAGTTAAAACGCATCCTCCAACAAAAACTTTTGCAGGATAAAGGGCGAAGACTTGCCAGAACAAAAGATAGCGAGAAGAAAGAAATTCATCTGGAGATTCAAGAGATCAAAAACCCTTGGGAGTCCTCATCGCTGGTCGCCCAGTGGATTGTGCAGCAAACAGAGAAACGAATGCCTTTTCGCAGAGTCCTTAAGCAAGCATTAACGAAAGTGATGGCAAATAAAGGGATTCAAGGAGTAAAATTTCGGCTGGCAGGGCGGTTGGATGGCGCCGAAATTGCCAGGGTCGAGACGATGCGCAAAGGCCGTCTTCCTCTCCAGACGCTTCGAGCTGATATTGATTATGCCCATAAGGAAGCATACACGACCTATGGAGTTATTGGAGTGAAAGTATGGTTATACAAAGGAGAGAAGTTCGAATAAAAGACTTCTATGTTAACACCAAGAAAAGTAAAATACAGAAAGGCAATGAAAGGGACGGCAAAGGGTATTGACCATCGCGCCACGGAGCTGGTGTTTGGAAGCTATGGATTAAAATCAGAAGGCACAAAATGGATCAGCGCCCGTCAGATTGAAGCTGCACGACGTGCAATCCTTCGATACTTCCGGAAAGGAGGAAAGGTATGGATACGTATCTTTCCCAATAAGCCGGTAACAAAAAAAGGAGCTGAAACGCCCATGGGCGGGGGGAAGGGAGACGTAGATCATTATGTATTTTCGATTAGGCCAGGGAGGATTATTTTTGAGATCGAGGGCTTACAAGAGGAAGAAGCGAGAGAAGCCCTTCGGCAGGCAGCAGCGAAGCTCCCAATCAAAACGAGGTTTTTGAAGAAATGAACATATGAAACCCAATGAACTCGATAAGAAAACACCCAAAGAATTTCAGAAATTACTCATGGAGAATCGAGGCAAACTCCAACAGTTACGATTTGACTTAGCTGCAGGAAAGGTGAAGAATGTAAGAGAAATACGAAAGATTCGAAAAGGAATTGCCCAGATTCTTACAGCGGCAAGAGAGAATAAAAACCCTTGACTTTGAGATTTGAATTTCACTTATGCCCAAGCGTCAACTCATTGGAATCGTAGTTTCCGATAAGATGCAAAAAACCGTTGTGGTGGAAGTTGAACGATTTAAGCAGCATCAAAAATACCTGCGTCGTTTTCGAGTACACAAGAGATATAAAGCGCACGATGAGAAGAACGAATATAAAGTGGGTGATAAGGTTATCATCGAGGAGGCGGCCCCCCTCTCAAGAGAGAAGAGATGGAGGGTGATAGGAAAAAGAGAAAGTACAAAAAAGAAAAGCGATTATGATTCAACCGAGAACAAAACTTAGAGTAGCAGACAATACTGGAGCGAAGATGATTCAGTGTTTCCATGTGGCTGGAGGAACGCGTCGCCGCTACGCGCAGATTGGAGATATTATTGTTGCGGCGGTAAAGGAGGCAGAGCCGAGACGTCAGGTAAAAAAGCATGAGGTCGTGCGAGCGGTAGTGGTGAGGCAAAAGAGGTTCTATCGCAGAGCAGATGGGTCGTATATTCGGTTTGATGAAAATGCGGCAGTTATTCTTGAAAAAGAGAAAGAACCAAAAGGAGGAAGAGTTTTTGGGCCGATTCCGAGAGAAATTCGCGAAAAAGGATTTACCAAGATTGCAGCGTTAGCTTCAGAATTGGTATAACTTTTTAACCATGATTCATGAAGATTAAGAAAGGCGACAATGTATTGGTGATCACGGGAAAAGATAGGGGAAGGAAAGGGAAGATATTGGAGGTCCTTGGAAGAGAGGCAAAGGTTATGGTGGAAGGTATGAACATCAAAAAGAAACATGTGCGACCAAAAAAGGCGGGAGAGAAAGGGCAGATTATTCAACTTCCCGCTCCTTTTTGGATTTGGAACGTACAGTTGATTTGTGGAAAATGCGGGAAAGCGACAAGGGTAGGATATCGAATCCGAGAAGATAAGAAATATCGAATATGCAAGAAGTGCGGAGCAGAAGTATAGACTCGTTAATTGATTTTTGGTATCTGGTATGATGAAGTTAAAAGACAAGTATCAGAAGGAAGTAATCCCAGCGATGAGGGAAAGGTTTGGATATAAAAATCCAATGGCAGTTCCTCGCATTAGAAAGGTTGTCGTAAACACAGGTTTTGGAAAGTTGGTGACAGAAAAATCTATTGATGAACAGAAAAAGGCGGCAGATGCTATCCTCGAAGATCTTTCGATGATTTGCGGACAACGCGCAGTGCTGACAAAAGCGAGGGGATCGATTTCTGGATTTAAGGTAAGGAAAGGGAGTTCTATTGGAGCGAAGGTTACGTTACGAGGAAAGAGGATGGATGAGTTTCTGGAGCGGTTGATCCACGTTATATTGCCGCGATCAAGAGATTTTCAAGGATTACGCAGCGATTCTCTTGACTCGCAGGGGAATCTTACGATAGGAATAGAAGAGCACATTTTTTTCCCAGAAATTTCACCCGAAAAGACGCGCCATATCTTTGGATTAGAGATCACCATCGGAACAAATGCAAAAACAAAAGAAGAAGGATTACGACTATTGAGGTTATTAGGATTTCCGATGAGAGAAAACCCAAAAGAAAAAATCAAAAACGAAAAACGATAATCGTATGGCCAGAGAATCACAAATTGCCAAAACAAGGAAAAAACCAAAATTTCAGAGTCGCATGCTTCATCGTTGTTTTCGATGCGGAAGAAAAAGAGGATATATGAGAGATTTTGATTTGTGCCGCATTTGTTTTCGCGAGATGGCAAATAAAGGATTGTTTCCTGGAATTACAAAATCAAGCTGGTAGTACACGTATATGGGAGATCCAATCGCAGACATGCTCAATCGCATACGAAATGCTCAAGCCGTAGGAAAAGAAACGGTTGAGGTTCCGTTCTCTGCGATGAAATTCTCGATTGCCAAGATATTAGAACAAAAAGGATTTGTGAAAAATGTCGAATTTCGCGGAAGGAAGGTAAAAAAGATCATTGAAATCAGGCTGCGCTACGATGATAAGCTTCCACGGATTACCGGGGTGAAAAGAATTTCCAAACCGGGTCAACGCATATATACAGCGGCGCAAGATATCCAGACGATCAAAAGAAGACAGGGGATTTTGATTCTTTCCACTTCGAAGGGTTTCATGACCGATCAAGAAGCCAGAAAGGAAAAAATCGGAGGGGAGGTATTCTGCGAGATTTGGTGATTCATATTTTTTTCGTAAGAACAAATACAAAAACTCCATGAGTAGGATTGGAAAAAAACCAATTGAAATACCAAAAGAAGTCCAAGTACAGATTGATGGCCAGAACGTGAGGGTGCGGGGTCCGAAAGGAGAGATTTCCCGGGAGTTTCGAAAAGAGATCAAGATTGAAATCAAGGATGGAAAAATCTTTTTTTCCCCTCGAGAAAAGATGGAAGATGCCAAGGCGTTATGGGGGTTGACCAGGACATTGGTTGCGAATATGATAGGGGGAGTTACCAAGGGGTATGAAAAGAAATTGGAAATCGAAGGTATTGGGTATCGGGCGGGCGTAGAGGGCGATTCGTTGGTATTACATGTGGGATACAGCCATTCCGTTGTCATTCGTGCTCCCAAGCAAATCAAATTTTCCGTGGATAAAAATATAATTACGGTGGAGGGTTTGGACAAAGAAAAAGTAGGCGAGGCTGCCGCGAGGATTCGCGCGGTGCGCAAGGCGGAACCCTATAAGGGCAAGGGAATAAAATATCAGGGAGAACTCGTGCGCCGGAAGCTTGGGAAAAAAGCAGTTACAAGCGCAGGAGGTTGAGGTTCCCAAGAGATATGATCGAGATCAAACAAAAAAGAGAAAGAAGACATCGAAGGATAAGAGCAAAGATTTCTGGAACGTCTGGGCGTCCTCGGCTTATGGTATTTCGTTCCAATAAACATTTGTGGGTTCAACTGGTTGATGATGAGAATGGCTCCACGTTAGCTTCAGTTTCTGACTTGAAAATGAAAAGGGATAAGAAGATGGAAATAGCAAAAACCTTGGGTTTAGAAATTGCGAAAACTGCGAAAGCGAAGAACATCACAAAAGTGGTGTTTGATCGAGGTGGATATAAATATCATGGGAACGTCAAAGCAGTTGCAGAGGGCGCAAGAGAAGGTGGTCTCATTTTTTAACGTTGCACAATCACCATGAGAGAGTATAGTTCTCGATTAAAAGGGAAAAATCAAAAAGGGGAGTTGGAGGTGAAACTCATTGATATTGCTCGAGTTGCGAAAGTGCGTGCCGGGGGCCGCCGCTTTAAGTTTCGCGTCGTTGTGGTGGCAGGCAACAGGCAAGGCCGTGTGGGAGTTGGAATAGGAAAAGGGATGGATGTTGCACAAGCAATCGAGAAGGCTACGAGAAAGGCACAAAAGCAAGCGATCTTGGTGCCTTTGTGGCGGGGTACCATTCCTCACGAAGTGCAGGCAAAGTTCGGGGCCGCACGGATTCTTTTGAAGCCTCAACGCGAAGGAAGGGGAGTGATTGCAGGCGGCCCGATGCGAATTATCTGCGAGTTTGCAGGAATCAAAAACATTTCAGGGAAATTTCTCTCGCGCACCCATAACAAGCTCAACAATGCAATGGTGGCAATGAAGGCGTTACGCAAGCTTCGAGCGAAAGCTTCCAAGACCGAGAGCACAGAAAAGCAAGTTGAGACTTCCTCTGAAAATTCAGCGATTGCGTAAAAAGGATACGATTATGCGATTACACGAATTACAGCCAATTCATAAGCCAAAGAAAAAGAAGAGAATAGGCCGTGGTGGGAAAAAAGGGAGCTCTTCAGGACGAGGAGTTCAAGGGATTACCAAGTCGCAGCCTCGAATTCGAGAGATATTGAAGCGGTATCCAAAACTCAGGGGATATCGATTTCACCCTCGAACAAACAAAACTCAACTCATAAATCTCGAGGTTCTCGAGCGTGTGTTTGAAAGCGGAGCAGTGGTGAATCCTGAAGTTTGCATGCAAAAGCGTATCATTAGAAGAATACAAGGGAAAACCCCAAAGGTAAAAATTCTTGCAAGAGGAGGGATTACGAAAGCCCTTATCATTGAATCTTGTGAAATCTCCAAAAGCGCAAGAGAGAAGATTGAAAAGGCGGGAGGCGTAGTAAAATAAAAGGTAAAAAATATGTGGCGCAAACTCATCTCTTTGTTCAAAATCGGAGAACTTCGGAATAAAATCCTTTTTATTCTGGGGATTTTTGTTCTCTTTCGCTTAATGGCAAATATCCCGATTCCCGGGATTGATGCGCAAAAGTTGCAGACATTTTTTGGCCAGAATCAATTGTTTGGTCTTCTGAATTTATTTACCGGAGGGGCATTAGATAATCTGTCGATTGTGATGCTTGGATTGGGTCCCTATATTACTGCCGTAATCATTCTTCAGTTGCTCACCATGATCTTTCCCGCGTTAGAGAAAATGTACAAAGAAGAAGGAGAGACAGGCCGACAGAAATTCAATCAGTACGGAAGAATTCTGACTGTTCCTTTTTCCCTCGTTCAAGCATACGGGTTTCTCACATTGCTTGTGCGTCAAGGCGTTATCGATTCACCTTCTCTTACAGGATACATTACTGCATTAGCTACTATCACTGCAGGAACCTTGCTTTTGATGTGGATGGGAGAACTTATCACCGAGAAAGGCATTGGAAACGGAGTTTCACTTTTGATTTTTGCAGGAATTGTTGCTGGTTTCCCCCTGAATATCCAGCAACTCTACGCGAGGATAAGCACCGATCCCCGAGCCATCATGGACCTTGTTGCTTTTTTTGCGCTTGCCCTTGCAATCATTGCCTCGGTGGTATTTGTCACGGAAGCTCGGAGAAATATTCCAGTTTCCTACGCAAAGCGCGTGAGGGGCAACCGCATTTTTGGCGGAGCCTCCACCTATTTGCCATTAAACGTAAATCCCGCAGGGGTAATCCCGATTATCTTTGCGCTTTCGATATTGACGTTTCCCGGAATGATCGCAAGCTTTTTCCAGGGAGCAGGAGGAATCGGAGGAGCGGTTGCAAAGTTTTTCCAGACCTTTTTTGATCCAACCTCATGGTTGTATATTATTGCATACTTTCTGCTGGTGGGATTGTTTACGTTTTTCTACACGGCAGTTACGTTTGACCCCAAAGCAATTTCCTCGAACCTCCAAAAGATGGGGGGATTTATCCCGGGCGTTCGACCAGGCCCTTCGACCGCGAGTTTTATCGCGTATATTTTGCATCGAGTGCTTTTGATCGGGGCTTTATTTTTGGGAGTGATTGCGGTGATGCCCTTTTTCGTGCAGAAAGCAACCGGCATCACGGCATTTCAATTTCTTGTCGGGGGAACCGCATTGCTCATTATGGTGAATGTGATACTCGAGACCATTCGCCAGATTCGCTCGCAACTCCAAATGAGAGAGTACGATACCTTTTAAAACGGTGTTTTGTGCTGTTGCATCTTAATACATGATGGATAAGAACGCAACAAATTCGTCACAAATGGATAGAGAGAGCCGACCTTTGCAGGTTGTCATATTGCTGGGGCCTCCGGGGGCGGGAAAGGGAACGCAGGCTGAACTTTTATCGGAGAGATTGAATCTCTATTATCTCGAAACAAGCAAAATTTTAGAGGAGCGATTTGCAAATGCAAAGACAGAAGAATATCTGGAGGTTGAAGGTGCCAAATATTTTCTTGCAGACGAGAAAAAACGTTGGGAGACGGGAAAATTGTGCAGTTTTCCGTTTGTAACAGCTATTTTGAAGGAACGAATGGAAAAACTTTTCCATGAAGGGAAAAGTTTGCTTTTGGCAGGTTCCCCGCGATCACTCTATGAAGGAGAGCAGGAACTTCCGCTTCTAGAAAAGCTCTATGGGAAGGGAAACATTCACGTAATCTTGCTCCACGTAAGCGCAGAGGCGTCGATCGAACGCAATTCGCATCGAAGAATTTGTGCCTTGTCGCGTCATCCCATTCTCTACACTCGTCAAACAGAGAACCTTACGATATGTCCACTTGACGGTTCTCCGTTGCAGAGGCGGATGGGCTTAGATGATCCAGAGTCTATCAAGGTGCGATTGCAAGAATATAAAGAACACACCTATCCTTTGGTAGAATTTTTTCGCAAATGCGGCGTGCTCGTCAAAACCGTGGATGGCGACCAATCGCCAGCAGAAGTTTTTCAAGATATACTCGAAGCTCTCCACGTGGCATGATTTCCCTGAAAACACCACAAGAAATAGAGATCATGCGAGAGGGGGGGAGGAGACTGGCGCAGATCATGAGAGAACTTCAAGTGCAGGTTCAGCCAGGGATCTCCACCGACGAGCTCGATAAGTATGCGGAGTCTCAAATCCTCAAAGCGAGAGCAAAACCAGCTTTTAAAAATTATCAAGGATTTCCGCGAACGCTTTGCACTTCCATAAATGAAGAGGTGGTGCACGCTGTCCCTTCAAAAGAACGAGTCTTACAAGACGGCGATATTATTACTCTTGATATAGGTTTGATTTGGGAAGGGTATTATCTTGATATGGCAAGGACAGCGCCTGTGGGACAAATCAGTCTGGAGGCGGCGCGCTTGATACGTATCACAAAGAAAGCGCTGAGACTCGGAATCAAAAAAGCGAGGCCAGGAAACACCAGCGGAGATATTGGAAATACTATTCAAAGATTTATTGAGAGTCAAGGATATAACGTGGTGCGGGATCTCTGCGGTCATGGCATAGGAAAACAACTCCACGAAGAACCACAGATTCTAAACTTTGGAAAACGCCATGAAGGTTCTGAACTTGCCGAAGGAATGGTAATATGCATTGAACCTATGGTTACCATGGGCGATTGGAAACTGAGGAAAACCCAAGATGGCTTTGGTTTTGCCACTGCCGATGGCTCTCTCTCTTGCCATTTTGAAGACACCATTGCGATTACTCCTCTTGGCCCTAATGTCCTGACGACATTGAAGTAGGTGAATTGAGCTTATTTTTGGGATTTTTAAGCTTTCTGTTCACTCCTTGCAAGTCCGCTTTCATAATGTGCTATCTATTTATCGATGTACTCGATAGAATCCACAACACGGCTTCAATTTATCTTGTAATTCACGCATATGCGATTTTTACGAGACAGCTCTGTTGCGTTTTGTAGATCAAGAAATGGAGAGTGTGTGCGAGTTTCAAGAAATTCGTTTCCCAAGTCCCCCCAAAGGATGCGCAGAAAGTACATCTCGTTATTCTTACATATGCATTTTTTACGAGATAAGATATAATCTTTTTCTATTTTTTGGATTCTTAAAAAAGTTTGAAATGTTTTTTGAGCAATACATCATTTTTGATTTCTTTGGCTCTAATGATATTCGTATAGGGCCGTACTCGATAAAACTCTACAAGAAATTCGACTTGTGCATCACAAGGGTAGGGGAGCACCCAAACACTTTTTTGGAGTTGATAAAATCCGAGTTCTTTTAATTTCATTCGGAATACTTCTCGTATTCCTGATTTTTTGTTTGGGATATCGAAGATGAGAATCCTCCACAGGCCATCCCATTTCTTTGGAATAGGAACAGTGAGTTTCTCAATTTCAAATTCGCGCATTTTCCTTTTTCCGGCTTCGGTGAGCTCTACAAGAAATTTTCCGTCCATCTGTTCGTTTACGATAATAAGCCGAGATTGTTTGAGGCGATATAATGCCTGTGAGACTTTTCTTCTTTCCTTAACCTCATTGGGCAGGTTAAGCTCATTGAGAAAAGGCCGCAATGCGTATCCAAGTCCAGGAGCTACTGCAAGAACAGGAATTGCGCCTACGGCTGCGAGAGCAAAGAGAATACACTTGGTGATCTCCCCGTATGTTCGCATAATGTTATATTATCTTTTTATTCTTGCATATGCAAATAATACGAGATAAATCAAGCAAAAAATAATCGTACAATAAGAGATAGTAAGAGAAGATTGGAGGGGCGTTGTTGATGGAGAGATAAAAAAGTTTATAATAAGAACAAAGGAGAAGAGCGGTCTCCTCCAAGAGATTCCTTGTATCGTAACCCCATCATACCAGAACAAGTTGTGGGTCATGAGAAATTCTGATACGCTCTAATGCGTCACAGAGATTCTCGACCCAAGAGAGCAAGGCGTCGAATAGAACTTAAGAAATCGCAGGCCTTGCTTTTTTTGTATTGTTCAGAAATCTCTTGTTTCTTATACCGAGAACTGGCAGAATAGAGGATATGGCAGAGAGAAAATTTTTGGTGCATACCGATGGAGGCGCAAGGGGCAATCCAGGGCATGCCGCAATCGGAGCTGTGATATGCAATGAATATGGAACAGTGATGAAAGAAATTTCAGAGTACATAGGAGAAACCACGAACAATGAGGCAGAATACCGAGCAGTGACTGCAGCTCTCAAAAAACTCAAGGCTCTTATTGGAAAGAAACAAGCAAAGCAATCGTCAGTTCACGTATTCGCAGACTCGGAATTACTTGTAAGACAACTCAAAGGCGAATACAAAATTGAGCATCCAAATCTTCAAACTTTGTTCGTTGAACTTTGGAACCTCAAAATTGATTTTGGCAGTGTTCAATTCCAGGCAATCCCTCGAGAACAAAACAAGCCCGCCGACCGGCTCGTCAACGAAGCCCTCGACGCCCAATTCAAAAACCGCAAACTTTTTTAAAAATCATGAAAGAACAATTTTCACACGAAGGGGAAGGACCGAAAGAATCTCAAGAAGAAAATCCTGAAAGAAAGATTGAAGCGAGCGATTTGATGTCGTGGGAGGAGTTTGCCGAGAAATATCCGAATCAGCAGCCGCCTCCCGAGGATGCAAGATACACAGTTGAGGGAGCCGGAGAATATCAGGGAAAGTCGGTGGTCTATTTTGGAGCACGACACGTGAATGATCCCGCAGACCCCATGTTTGAAGAGATTGAAGACGCGTTTCAGAAAGCTCAACCAACAAAGGTTTTTGTGGAAGGGATGCATAACTTACAGGCGGAGGAGCAAAAGGCGGAAACGCTCGCAGAACTCAAACGCATGGGCAGAGAAGAAGTGATCAGAGAATATGGGGAGCCATGGTTTATCGCAAAACTCGCGGCAGAGCAGGGAATTGATGTCGAGTCTCCAGAACCTGATTTGGGTGAGGAAATATCACACCTTCTTGAACAAGGATTCTCGAAAGACCATCTTTTTGCTTTCTACTTTTATCGGCAGATTCTCGATTTTCATCGTACAGGCAGAGAACCCAAGATGGAGGCATTTGAAGAATACATAGCTTCCCATATTGAAGGGTTTCAAGGTGCTACCAATTGGGAAGATTTTGATTATTCGGTGGAACATGCGGTACAGATTGGGAAAGAGATGTGGAATACGAACTTGAACTTAGAAGACAGGGAATTTTACGAAGGTAGGGTTGCCCCGGTACCTTCAGAGGACCTCAAAGATAATCAGACTACGATCAATGAGATAGCTCGGCAATCAAACTCTTTCCGAGACGTTCACATGGTGAATCAGATCGGCGAGGCATTAAAGGAGAATGATCGCATCTTTATTGTAGAGGGTAACGCGCACGCAGTGAGGCAAAGGCGAGCTCTTGAAACATTACTTGGAGTTTCTAGAAAAGAGTAGTATCATAGATGAATATGGCAAAGGATAAGGAAGATCAATACAGAGAGAAGGCCGAGGGAGAAGAGGGGTTGACGCAGCAGACTCCAGAAAAGGCGCCTGCGCCAGAAGAGAAAGAAGTTCAGGAGCGAAGAGAACGGCGCGTTGAGGCGAGGGTTGCCCAAGAAGAAGAATTGAGCCGGCCTCAAACCCCGCAACTCCCCCAAGAAGAAGAAAAAGAAGCGAAAAGCTATGCAGAGCAAATGGAAGGAGTGGCTCCGGAAGGAAAACTCGAACGTTTGTTAAGCTTAGCGGAAACGAAGGGATTGGTGTTTGTGAATAAGGTCATTGCAAACATGGAGTCAAGAGACGCGTTTATTGTTGATAAGTTTCACGATACCCTAGCTCAAGATGCGCGCTTTAAGCGTTTTCTTGAAACATAATCCGTGCTCACAATCTTTCTTTGGTTTTTCGTTGCACTTTTGGTCATTGGTCTTGCGGTTTTGAGTTTTTTGTATCTGAAATCAAGAGAACGAGGAAGAATTTTAGGGAGTTTTGACATGGCTCTCTTTTTAGTTTTGATGCCAAAATATGAGGAAGAAAAAGAGGGAAAAGTTCCGAGGAACGAGAAAGAATGGATTGCACAGATGGAACAAATCTACGGAGATTTTCTTTCCATACGCAAGCAAGGATTTTTGAAGCGCATCATGGAGGGATTACCGAGGATTACCTTTGAAATCGCGTCGCAGGTTGGAGGAAGCGACATTGAGTTTTACGCGGCAGTGCCCAAGAACTTGGAAACCGCTTTTGAAAAATATATTCAGGGAGTATATCCAAAGGCTGTAATCCAAAAAGTTCCTCAAGATTATACGATTTTTGAACCAGAAAATGTTACCATGGGAGCTTGGCTGCGATTGCGAAGCTCACCCCTGTTTCCCATTTCGACCTATAGGAATTTAGAGAAGGATCCCTTGGCAACACTCACGAATACGCTTAGCAAGATTGCGCCAGATGAGGGAGCGGCAGTGCAGCTCATCATAAGCCCCTTTTTGCAGTCAAAAAACTGGAAAGGAGGAGGAAGTGAAGCCCTCCGAAAAATCCAAGAAGGAGTACCAGCGGAAAGTGCTGCACGAGAAGCCGTCCCATCCTCGCTTTTCCAGGAGATTCGGAAGACGATTTTCGTCAAAGCGCCACAGCAAAAAGAAAGGCAAGAGGCAACTCCATGGAGAGGGTCATCGATTGATCAGCGGAGTATTGAAGCTATCCAAAATAAAATTCAAAAGCACATTTTTGATTCGAATATCAGATTGGTTGTATCTGCGAAAACCAAACAGAGAGCAGAGGAAATTTTTCAGCACCTCATTGGCGCATTTGGCCAGTTTTCCGTTGCTTCGTTTAATGGTTTTGAGATTGTCGAGGCGAAAGGGAGACGTCTCAAGAAACTCATCTATGATTTTAGCTTCCGCAATTTTCATTCAGCTCAAAGTATTGCTTTGAACATCGAAGAGCTTACAAGTATTTTCCACTTTCCAACGCCTTCTATGGAGACTCCGTATGTCAAAATGACGAAGGTTGGAACTGCAGCAGCTCCCCCAGCAGAGTTGCCGGAAAAAGGACTTAATGTGATTGGCAAAGTTGTTTTTCGAGGAGAAGAGAAAGAAGTTGCCTTTGCCGCAAGAGAGGATCGCAGGCGACATTTTTATATCATCGGCCAAACCGGAACGGGAAAGTCGAGTCTCCTGCGAGAGATGATTCGGCAAGACGTGGAAAACGGAGAAGGGGTGGGAGTGATTGATCCGCATGGAGAACTCATTGAAGCAACGCTCGCAAATATCCCCAACGAGCGCATGGAGGATGTAGTACTCTTTGAGCCGTTTGACTTGGAAAGACCCATGGGCCTCAATATGCTCGAATACGAAAGTCCTGAACAAAAAGATTTCGCGGTGCAAGAGATGATCGCCATTTTTCACAAGCTTTTCCCGCCAGAAATCATAGGACCCATGTTTGAGCATTACATGAGAAATGCGATGTTGGCTTTGATGGCAGACAAGACAAATCCCGGGACGCTGGTGGAAATTCCAAGGATGTTCACTGATTCTGAATTTATGGAGCAAAGATTACAAAAGGTGGAGGATTCTATGGTAAGAAGTTTCTGGCTCAAGGAGTGGAAACAGACCACAGGTTCTACAAGATCTGACATGTTAGGGTATGTGGTCTCAAAAATTGGCAGGTTCATCGAGAATGAAATGATGCGAAATATTATTGGGCAAACGCATTCTGCTTTTGATCTTGGAGTTATTATGGATAAAAAGAAAATCTTTCTGGCGAATCTTTCCAAGGGTCTCACCGGAGAGGTGAACAGCGCCTTGCTCGGATTGATTCTTGTTTCCAAAATGCAAATGGCTGCGATGCGCAGGGCTCGGATTCCCGAAGAAACCCGGCAAGACTTTTATTTATACATTGATGAGTTTCAAAACTTCAGCACTGATAGCATTGTTACGATTCTCTCTGAAGCAAGGAAGTATCGCTTAAATCTCATCATGGCTCACCAATATATTCCTCAATTAACCGAAGAGATTAGGCACGCGGTGCTCGGCAACGTGGGAACGATGGGTGTGTTCCGTATCGGCGCGCAAGATGCAGAATTTCTGGAAGCACAATTCAAACCAGAATTTTCACGATTTGACCTTGTGAATCTGGACAATTTTCACTTGCTTGTTAAAATGTTAATACAAGGGAAGCTCTCTTCTTCTTTTGAGATGCAGACGGTAAAACCAGAGATTGGGAGCCTTGAGAGAGTAGAGGGAGCGAAGAAGAATTCGAGTTCAAAATATGGCAGACCAAAAGAATTAGTCGAAATGGAGATATTTGAGAGATCAAAGTTAGAATGACAGAAGACTTTTCAAAGAAATTCTCTTCTCCAGAAGAATTGGAAAGATTCCTTAAAACAGATGAGGGGAGTGAATTGAGGCGTAAATTTTCAAATCCAGGAAATGATAAAGAGCAGGAAGAGGGGGATACCCAAGAGGTTCAAGAGAGTACTCCGCAGCCGAGAGACGAAGAAGGAGAAGAGCAAGAGGGGAAAATTTCCGAAGAAAGAATGGAGGAATTAAGGAGTCTCGCAGAGCAACTTGCAGAATTCAGAAGGCAGAGAAAGGGGAGCGGGAGTACTCCACGACGTCTTGGAGAGCTTGCTCAACAGATTAACAAGTTGCCTGACGATGAACGCAAAAGGATCGCAAGCCTTGCAGATGAGTTGGAGCAAGAACAAGTACAACCAAAAGGTCCACAAAAAAATCAAACAATAAACGAATCAACAAAACAACGTATGGCAGAACAAGAACCAGATCAAACAGAAGAGGATATTTCTGCTCAAGATCGGCTTAAGAAAGCAGAAGAGGAAGGAAGAGCAAAAGAAGAAGAATTAGTAGGACCAGGGGGTGAACCGTTGGGAAGACAAGAGAAAGTTCCCGAGGAACCAGAAAGAGTTGAAGAAGAGGGAGTGCCGGAAGAAAGAAAAGAACAGGGAGAGTTGCCTCCTTCCGAATCATTGGAAGAGTGGAGGTTTCAGCAATGGAAAGAAACAGAGAAGTGGGTCGGAGAGATTTACAAACGAGAAGCAGCAGATAGTAGAAAGTTTGAGATTGACGAAGATACCAGAACAAAAACGGGAAGCATGCTCGACAATCAGATGGCAGAAGTTTTTGCACAAGAAGAAAAGGAGTGGTTAAGAGACAATGCAGCGCGCCGATTTCCCGAATTGCGAGGTCAGAATATCGCGGAATTTTCCAAGGAGAAGGTAAGGCAATATGCGGGTCGGTATCAGAAAGAAGTACTTGGACTCCTGCAGGAGAATGCAGATTGGGTTGAGTTAAAAAACTTGCGCGAGTTTTTAGAAGATGAAAAAGGACTGATTCCCCCTCATGTGAAACTTGCGATTCTCGACCGCATTCCTGCGAAAGAAACGGCAGTAAGAGAAAAAATGTGGCAGTTTCTCACCGGGGAGAATCTCGAAGAAAAAGCGGCAGGAGAAGTGCAGCTCGAAACACAAGATGCATATGTTTCAAGGGAGTTGCAAGGGAAGAATGAGGAGTTCAGGCGTAAGCGAGAAAAGAACTTGGGTTTGATGAGTGAAGAAAGCTGGTGGCGAGAACTCGAGCAAGATTCTCAAGCACAAGAACAATTTTATGCAGAGACCGGTTTCTCAAAAGAGAAAGAGAGAGGGGAAACATTACGAGACCATATGGAGCGGGAGTCGAACGCATTTCGTGCATACTTTCAGACAAAATTTGAGAATGAATATGTAAAATTTGATCCTGAACGCGCATTGCAGGAACTTGGATACAATCTCAACGTTCTTACGAAAAAAGAAGGGATTTTGTGGTTTCATAAAGACAAACCAACAGGAGAAGTTCAAGTGAGCGATGGAGAAAACAATGTGGTGCATACTTTCAGTTCTTCTTCGAGAGAGACATTGCTTACTTCTCCAGCGATGGATGTATTCTTGAGAGCTCAATTGAACCAGAGGATTTCAAGTGAGATGGCAGGGCAAGAGACAACTTTCAAAACAGAGTTAGGGGAAGAATGGGCGAGACAGTGGGAGTCAGCAAAAGAAGCAAGAAAGGATGTGATTATTGAGGGGACTCTCAATAATGCAGAAGACGCGATAGATGATATGTATGTAAGGATTGAGCAGGAACGGATGGCAAAGTATATGGTACAAAAACAAATCGAGAAAACTCCGGAAAGGAAACAAGAGGTAGAGGCTGCCTTCGGGACCGGAGGGGTGATTGATATAAGACGAATGGGAGTAAGTCTGATGGGGTTGGAAGATGAGAGGAAGTTGCGTGGCAATCTTTCAGACGATCGAGAACTTCTCGAAGAGGTCCTTGGGATAGGCGGATTAGATAAGAATCGTGAGTTTGGAAGATATTTTGCGTCGAGAGTTGAGAATCCGGAAGTGATGGAGCAGTATCGAAAGGCTGCCGAGAGAAAAAATGGATTTGCAGAGTGGTTTTTTGAGATTGTTCTTGGGTTTCGTCCCGGGACTCCGTTGGCCGAACATCGAAAAGCAATACCGCGTCACGGAAGGAGAGGGAAAGGTTGAATATAACCAAGATATTTTATTCTATGGATACTCTTAGCTTAAACACCCCATCACTTACAGAGTTTATCAAGGATACTCCCATGGCAGTAGAGCAGCGAAAAGAACTTTTGGAAGATCTTCCTTATATGAATCGTGAACAAAGGATTGAGCTGTGTAAAACCCTCTTTGCAATTCAAGAGCTCGAACACGAGAAGCAGCAGGCAATCAAATTTGTTCGAAAACAGAGAGAGGAAAAGACAGAATGAAAGAACTGCATGAAGCAGTCTTATTGCTCAAGAAAATCCCAAAAGGGAAAGTAGCGACCTATAAAGAAATGGCGAGAGTGTGCGCCACCTCCGCACGCGCGATTGGAAAAATCATGGCAACAAATCCCGATCCGAAAAATTTCCCTTGCTACAAAGTGGTAGCTTACGATGGGAGTCTCGGTGGATACAGCGGCCGCGGCGGCTTGAAAGAAAAACGAAGACTTCTTGCGAAGGAAGGTATTCGGTTTGAAAAAGGTAGAGTAAGGGAAGACCACTTTCATTATTTTGGAAACAGAGGAAGATAAAATGTTCTAAGAACTATTGTATGGAGAGGCTCGACCAAGAAATTTTTGGTGAGGAAGAAAGAGTGGGCATCTTCGTGAAGAGTGGGATTGACATAAATGAGTGATTGGAGGTACAATAGAATTGCCAAAGGAGGTCGGCAATCGCTGGGTATCAAAATACCTAGAGGAAAGTCCGAACACTCACCTACTTTCGCGAGAAAGAGAGGAAAGGTAGTGGGTAATCCCCACACGGAGCAATCCGCGAGGTGCGAACAGAGACGGTTTTATTCGCAAGGATAAAACCGCCCTTCCCAAGCTCCGCAAGGAGCGAAGAAGGGCGATTTGAGTCATAAGGAGTTTTGCCGAAGGCTCAAGTGAAACGGCTAAATCCTTACCCGAGTGCAAGAGCAAACCAGAGATTCTGCATTTCGTGTGGAGTTTCTGTGAGAAGTGGCTCGCTATTGTCCCGAGCTTGTCGAGGGACTTGATCCGTACAGTAATGTACGAGACAGATAGATGATTGCCCCTTCTTCGCCAAAGTTCCAAAGGACGGAGAAGGACAGAATTCGGCTTATCGCCTCCTTTGGCTCTACCCCCACACCAAGAGTTGGTGTGGGGGTGAACTTTTGAAAGAGGCAATGTTCAAGTAGAATAAAAGCATGACGATTTCAAAAATTTTTAATTCGGAAGCAAAAACGATAACTTCAGCAGTAGGACTTTTGGGAGTATCTTTTCTCATGAGCAGAATTCTTGGTGTCGTGCGAAACGGATTGCTTTCTGCAAAGTACGGCGCGAGCGAAACCACAGATATATACCTTGCCGCGTTCAGGATTCCAGATTTTTTGTATGGAATTCTTATCATGGGCGGCATTGGAGCCGTATTTCTTCCATTGTTTGCAGAGTATATGGAAAAAGACCGAAAGACTGTCGGAAATACGAGCCTCACTCCGGAGGGGCGGGAAGCATGGAAGTTTGCAAGCAATCTTTTGAATATCCTAGTCCTTGCCATTCTCTTTTTGGTGCTTGGTGCGTTTCTCTTCATGCCTTTTTTGATCGAGCTTGTAGCCCCTGGATTTTCTCCTGAACAAAAGGCGCTCACCGTAGCACTATCAAGGTTTATGCTGTTGAGCCCTATCTTTTTTGTAATTTCTGCGATTTTCTCTGGCATCCTCCATTACTTTCATAAGTTTTTTGCGTACTCTTTGGCTCCGATTTTGTATAACCTCGGGATTATTGGCGGGATTCTCTTTTTTGCCCCCTTCTTTGGATTATGGGGATTGGCCCTCGGAGTTGTGGTGGGGGCCGTTCTTCATCTTTTGATTCAAATCCCTGGCGCTCTCAAATCAGGATTTGTGTGGCAGAGAGTACTCCATTTCCGTCATCCTTCAGTACGTAGAGTCGTCAAGCTTTCTTTTCCTCGAACAATCGGTGCTGCGAGTTATTATATTAATCTCATCTTTATGAGCGCTGTCGCTTCTACTATTTCGATCGGAAGCATCACCATTTTCACGTTTGCCAATGATCTTCAGTATTTCCCCATTGTTCTTTTTGGGGTTTCGTTTGCGACAGCGGCGTTTCCAGAATTTTCTCGCTTCTTTGTGCAGAACAATCGAGAACGGCTATGGGAGCTTTGTTCTCGAGCGATCTCTCGAATTACTTTCCTCGTTCTTCCTGTCGCCCTCATTTTCTTTTTCTTGCGAGATCACCTGATGTGGTTGATTTACGGGACTACATTGAAGTTTGGGTTCCAAGAAATTCGGCTTGCGGGCGCTCTCCTTGGAGTTTTTGCTTTGGGCGTTGTTTTCCAATCCTTAATTCCGATTTTTGTACGAGCGTTCTTTGCGATGCAAAATACCAAGACTCCTACGTTCGTTAGCATCTTTGCTATTGGGCTGAATGTTGCGTTCGTCTTCTTCTTGATGCGTTTGCTTTCCTTTCCGAATCTTTTCTCCCAAGGGATCACCTCATTTTTACATCTCGAAGGGTTCTCTGACATTCGCATTGTCGGCTTGCCTTTAGCTATTTTACTTTCGGGAGCTATTCAATTTCTGTTCTTATTGATGTTATTGAAACGACACATAGGAGCTTTCTTCCCTAGAACACTTTTTCTTTCTCTTTCCAAAACGATCGGAGCTGTATTGATCACGGGCATTGCAATCTCTGCCTTCCTGCAAATCTATGAGGGAATGTTTTTCCCTCTGACGTATATGCAAGTTTTAACCCAGTTCCTCGTAGTGGTTGCCGGAGGGAGCATCGTCTATGGAGTCAGTGCCTTCCTCCTGCGTTCCCATGAGATGCTCTCTTTATGGCATCCCGTAGAAAAATCTTTTGCCGCATTGACAAGGAATCCAAAGAGAGTAAAATAAAAGATAATCGCAGAGAACGCCTTTATCCCGAACGATTGAATGGGAGCATGGCTGAATGCGATGTGAAAGGTCGGCATAGGAATGTGATTTTGCAGCATGACATTGCTGTCTTGGAGACAGACGTGCGAAAACTCTATGGCAGAACAGAAACCGAACTACCAGGAGCTTCTCGAATATATCGTAAAGAGCATGGTAGATTATCCAGATGATGTTCAGGTAGAGAGAAAGGTAGATGAAATGGGAGTATTACTTTCTTTGAAAGTAAACGCCCAAGACATGGGGCAGATTGTGGGCCGCGAAGGTTCCACCGCAAGAGCGATTCGAACATTGATCAGAATTGCTGGACTCAAGAGCCACGCGCGGGTAAACCTCAAAATTGAGGAGCCCGAGGGAGGACGAGGTCCCCGGAGAGAATCCGTGGGTGACTTGAACATCTAGCAGGGTTTGTAAGAGTTGAAAGCGGTGCTACCATAAGAGGTGACACCGTTTTCGTTTATGATCCGATTTGATATTGTGAGCATATTTCCTCATCTCTTTGACTGTTATTTTCAAGAGTCGCTCTTAAAACGTGCCCAAGAAAATGGTTTGATTAAGATTTTTATCTCTAATGTAAGAGATTGGGTAGAAGATAAGCATCGATCCGTGGACGAAAAACTATTTGGAGGGGGACTGGGAATGGTAATGAAGGTGGAGCCAATCTACAAAGCCGTTATGGCTTTGAGGAAATCAGAAATGAAAAATAAGAAAGCAAAAATTATCCTCTTTACTCCGCGAGGGAAAAGATTTACCCAGAACATGGCGTATCAGTTTTCGAAATTAGATCAGTTGATTATGATTTGTGGACGATACGAAGGGGTAGATGAAAGGGTAGGAAAGTATATTGCAGACGAGCAGATTTCAATAGGGGATTATGACTTGATGGGTGGAGAACTCCCAGCAATGGTGGTTATAGAGACAGTAGCGAGACTTATTCCGGGGGTTATCGGAAAATCAGAATTTTTGAAAGAGCATATTCCTTCTGCACGGGGCCGCGGGGGAAGAGGATTTATTGAATATCCGCAATATACTCGGCCAGAGGTTTTCGAGCCACAAAAAGGGGTTCGATGGCGTGTGCCAAAAGTCTTATTGTCCGGAAATCACAAAGAGATCGAATCCTGGCGTAAAAGCCATGGAAAGCTTATTGGGAAGAAAAACCCTTGATTTTGATGGGGAGGAGAGTACGGTTTGGGAAACATTTTTTGTTTGAGGATTTGCAAAATGAAATTTTTATGCTATTTTGAAGGGAGAAAATGGGTCGGTGCCGGAGCGGTCAATCGGACGTGGCTGTAAACCACGCGGCTTTATGCCTTCGGGGGTTCGAATCCCTCCCGGCCCACCGTTCCCGCCGGGATAGTTCAGTGGCAGAACGCAAACTTGGTAAGTTTGAAGTCATGGGTTCAATTCCCATTCCCGGCTCATAATAATTATTTTCAGGAAAAAGCGAATATGGCAACAAAGAAAAAACCATTTATAAAATTTCAGTGCTCCGTTTGCAAGAATAACAATTACTTTGTTCGAAAGTCCAAGAAGGCAGGCGAGAAAAAACTCGAACTGAAGAGATATTGCAAGCAATGCAGAAAGCACACGATGCACAAAGAAGCAAAGAAGTAAGACATGAGAAGGTTTGTGTCTTGTCAACGAGATTGGGGGCGTCGGTTAACTGGCAAACCACGGGACTCCAAATCCCGGACTGAAGGTTCGACTCCTTCCGCCCCCGCATTTTCTTATGCCTACTTTCTCTATTGTCCGGTATCCTCAACCAATTTTACAAAGACGAGCCCAAGAAGTTGCCAAGATTACTCTTGAGATTCAGAGAATCATTCCGCAGATGGCTGAAACGATGCGTGAGAATCAAGGGATAGGCCTTGCTGCTCCTCAAATTGGCATTTCCAAAAGAATTATTATTGTGGAGGGCTCAAAAAATCCTCAAGACGAGAAGAGTAATGCATTGGCGTTTATAAATCCAAGGATTGTAAAGAAGAGCAGAGAACAAATAGTCCAAGAAGAAGGATGTTTGAGTCTTCCCGGCATTTTTTTGCCGATCAAAAGATCAGAGAAAATGGAGCTTATCTGCCAAACTCCCGAAGGTCGAGAAGTGAAAATAGAGACTCAAGGATTATCTGCGCGTATTTTCCAGCACGAGATTGACCACCTCAATGGAAAACTCATTATTCACCGGATAAACCCAATGAGGCGACTGAAAATAAGAAAACTGCTCAAGCAACTTAAAAAACCGCAAAAAGTATGAGGGAATTTGTCCAAACACTCATTGAAAATGGGGTGCTCAAGACGTCGGCAATCATGAAAGCGTTTTCTGCAATTCATCGGGAAGATTTTCTGCCTTCCGATATGAAAAATTTTGCAACCGTAGATACAGCTTTACCCATTGGATGGGGCCAAACAATTTCACAGCCCTTTGTGGTTGCCTTTATGCTCGAGCATCTAGAGCCAAAAGAGGGAGAAAGAATTCTTGATATAGGAGCAGGGTCTGGCTGGACTACAGCTCTGCTTGCGCATATTGTAGGGCCCAAAGGCAAGGTCCTAGCAATTGAAATTGTGCCAGGACTCGCGGAGATCGGAAGAAATAATGTGAGAAAGTATAATTTTATAGAGAAGGGGGTGGTGGAATTCATTTGCGCAGATGGAGCTAAGGGATGTGCTCAACAAGCCCCTTTTGATAGAATTCTAGCCTCCGCAAGTCTTTCCAAAAAGAAACTTCCCCAAGCCTGGAAAGAACAGCTCAAGACAGGAGGCAAAATCGTAACGCCAGTTGGAGAATCTATCTGGGTATTCACCAAAAAAGGCGAGGATGATTTTGCCGAGGAAGAATTTCCCGGCTTTGTCTTTGTCCCGTTTGTAACAGACCACTATTGACATATTTTCTCATATGGATAAGAATAGAAAGTGAGATTATATATCTCTTCCGCAGACAGTAGGCGCCCCAAGCCCGTGGTTCGAGGAGGAGTCCAAGAGCCGAGGGGATAAGACCTGCCGAGAAAGAGAATTCTCTTTTCTTGTCTGTGGGAACACAGACTTTTATTTTGCAAATTCGAAAACTTACTGAAGGCGTATATGGCGAAAACAAAGACTCAAAAACAAGAAATTCTCAAGAGAATAGGCGAGCATATCACCAGCTACACGGCGTTGACTTTCGTAGATTTCAAAGGATTAAAGGTGAAAGAAATCGGAGAATTGCGAAAGCAGTTAAAGCAGAATAAAGCAAAATTGATGGTTACCAAAAAGACGTTGCTTTCCAAGGCATTGAAAGAAAAGGGAATGGATATTGATGTGAATGGTTTGGAGGGTCAGATGGCTGTCATATTTGCATTTGGAGAGCCGATTCCTTCCATGAAAACCATTGCAACTTTTGCAAAGGCGCACGAGCATTTAAAGATCTTGGGCGGATATTTTGAGGATACATTGCAAACTCTTCAAGATATCATTGCAATGGCAAGACTTCCATCAAAAGAGGAGTTGCGGGCAATGCTTGGAGGAACGATCAAAGCCCCCCTATCTGGATTTTTGAATGTCCTTGAAGGAAATATGAAAGGTCTGATCTCTGTTTTGGCGCAGCACGCCAAAGCATAAGATAAAAATTAAAAATCAAATATGGCTGAAGAAATAAAAGAGGAAATTGGAAAAGTTCCAGAGAAGTTTCAAGCCCTGGTAGAAAGCATTGAAAAACTCTCGGTATTGGAGTTGTCAGAGTTGGTGAAAGTGCTTGAAAAGAAATTCGGAGTATCGGCGGCAGCGCCCGTGGCGGTTGCGGTTAGTCCTCAAGCAGCAGGTGGAGAAGAAGAGGAAAAGAGCATATTTACGGTGGAACTGAAAGCAGTGGGAAACCAGAAAATTGAAGTGATCAAAGTGGTGAGAGACGTGACCGGCAAAGGATTAAAGGAAGCAAAAGATATTGTTGATGCCGCGGTGTCTTCACCGCAGATCATCAAGGAAGGGGTAAAGAAAGAGGAAGCAGAGGAATTGAAGAAGAAACTTGAAACTGCGGGAGCAGCAGTTGAACTCAAATAACGGAGACTTCGTATATCTTTGCTCCATTGAGAAGGTAGATAATTTTTCCATCGGGGCTTATCTCAAAGTCCAAAAGATGATCGAACGCGGAACTTCGATACTGCTTGATTACTTCTCCCGATTTTGTAAGGATGATAACTCGGTTTCCTGACGGGTCTAGGAGATAGAGATGAGGAAGGTCTGGTTTGGTTTTCAGTCGAGTTGGGTTCTCGAGCGATGGAAAGATAACTGGTTTGAAACTTTCTTGATAGCGCCCCTTAAAGTACTTTTGAATTTCGTTGTCTTTGGTGAGGATCCAGATATTGGAATCCAACGTCATGGCTTTTGCCGCCAGAGGTCTTTTTTCAGAAAGAGGATCAATCCATGACGTAGGGAGGGCATTCCCTGAAAGGGGATTTGGATATTTCGTGATTTCTCCCGTATTGGAGTCTAGGAGATAGAGGTTTTTGGTATAACTTCCTATAAGGTTAAAACGGAAATCAGGATGAGGAGGTACCATGAGGGCTTGCGTGAAGTTGTGATTTCTCTCAAGAAAAAGGAGCAGAGGAGATTCTCCAAGAAACAGAATCGTATCGAGAAAAGGTATTCCATCTTTGATGTTTTTTCCAGCAGATAAGGCCTCCCAAGAATTTGTCTTGAGATGAAATACGGAGACTCGAGAGGTTGAGGATTGGAAGAGGTAGAGGTTCTCTCTATGGAAGATAAGACGATCAGAAGATGTTTGTTGATCTTGTGGAATTTCTACAAGCGCCTTTGGATTTTCGATGGTTTGTACGTTGTGGAGAGTAAAAAGTTGTTCTTCGATTTGCTCTCGTTGCAGCTGCACCTCTGCGCGTTTCGCGTCGTTGGCAAAACCCTCTTTTTTGGTATAAGACAAGAGCATCTCTAACGCTTTCTGGAATAAGAGAGTAGCCTCCTCTTTGTTTCCGAGATTTATGGCATTTTCAGCTTGAGTTCGAAGATTCCGAACCTCCGCCAGAACAGGTTGAGTCTTTTTTGGTAGTTGTTGATTTTTTGCTTGGAAAACCAGAAATCCTCCCAAAAGTAAAAGGAGAAAAAAGAAAAGCAAAAGAGCATTTCTTTTGAGAAATGGAAAACGAAAAAGGTTTCCAATTGTTTTTCGAGAGATTGCGGAGGGAAGAAGGGTGCGGGGGATGAGTTTGGGGAGTGAAGCGAAATAGCGCGTGCCCTTGAGTTTAAGAGCGGGGATGCGTAAAGGAAAAAGCCTTTGCGTGACAGGGAGTTTTTCATCAGTTCGCAGAGGAGCTTGATTGTTCGATTCTATCTGTGCGCCAAACAGAATTCCTGATACATGGCGGAGCTCCTTTTCTTTACTTTTGAAGAGTTTTTGAAATTGCTTTTGTTCTTGGATCCATGCGAGATCTGGAAAGATATTTTCTTGAGAGAAAAATTCAAATAATTCTTTTGTGCATACAAAAATTCGATCCCCCCAGGTAGCCTTCCCTGACATTACATTCCCAAATACTTTCGCGGATTGGAAATGATGTTTATTTACATCTTCGAGATTTTTTCCCACGTCAATAAGTGTCCCATTTCTTGCCATCCACACATGTATTTGGCCTACTTTTGCAAGATACAAAAGATATCCCGTTGTGCCTGGAAAAAATCCGAGGAGCGCGAAATGAAGATTTCCTAGCCAATCAACATTTCCGTTTTTGGTTTGACCATCCAAGAATTCATTTGCCTTCTTGAGTGCAGTCTTGAGAGCGATTCCTGGTAATACGTTTTTCTGTTTTCGTTGAGCATCATACGCGTCTTTAATGGCAAAAGCCAAACGCTTGAGAAATTGCGCGTTCGAAGGGAGCGCATTGATAAGTTCTCCTACCATGTAAAGATTTCCTTGTTCGGGGAGTTTCCGATCAGTCTCAAAGGAGAACACTTCAAAAAAGCGATCCGTCTTTACCTTTGGGTTAAATTGGAATTCAAAGCTATTCATGGCTAGCTCTATTATAAAAATTTTTCGAAGAAAGAACAAATGATTGATTTCCACTGTGGTCATTGGTACAATAGTGTTCAAAAGAGTGTCCGGGTTAAGGTAATTGGTAGGCTGGGATGTTCCCTTTTGTATCGCTCCGAATGTTTGCGCGCATAGCTCAATGGCAGAGCGCTTCGTTCACATCGAAGAGGTCGTAGGTTCGAGTCCTACTGCGCGCACCAA
>JBBTXG010000011.1:32235-39226 GCA_038062375.1 Patescibacteria group bacterium | reverse complement strand
ACGCTACCTTGGGGTGGTAGTAACCCGGGTTCAATTCCCGGCACCCCGACCAACAAAGACATATCATCATTATATTATAAAGGCATAAGCTTATATGGATCCACAAAAATTGAAATTTATTTTATGGCTACCTACAATCCTAGGCTTCTCTCTGGTCCTGGGCTTGTGGCTCCATGGCATGCAGATTGCAAGTACACGCGCCACGAACATCATTACGGTGACGGGATCGGCAAAGAAGATTGTTATGGCAGATCTTGCAAAATGGAGTTCGAGTTTCCAGAGAGAAGCTAATCTCGCCAACCTCCCCGCAGCCATCCAAGCCATAAAAACCGATTCAGAAAATATAAAGAGATTTCTCATTTCATTTGGACTCCAAGAAAGATCAATTACTTTTCTTCCTATTCAAACAGAACCGTTCTATCAATCTCTCGAAGAATTCGGAGCCAAATTTGGATATTCCCAACCAAGGATCGCAGGATACTTCGTAACCAGGGGACTGCGAGTGGAAAGCGAAGATATCGAAAAAATCGAACAGCTCTCACAGAATGTAAATGCACTTGCAAAAGACGGGATACTTTTTCAATATAATTCCTCCGAATATCATTACACGAAACTCAATGAACTACGGCCAGAACTTTATGCAGAGGCAACGAAAGATGCATTGATCCGCGCGCAAGCAATCGCAAGAGGCACCGGAGTAAAAATAGGGAAACTGCACTCTGCAAGAACTGGAGTTATTCAAATTTTAAGCCCCCATTCTACCAATATTGAAGATTACGGAGCTTATGATCTATCCACGAAAGAAAAGGAAATTACTGCGACTACTCACGTCTCCTTTGTCTTGCACTGAAATCATACAGTGCTGTCTCTTTCCACTTTGAAACCCTCCGGTTCAACCTTTCTCAAACGCCTCTACCTCCTCTTGCTGTAACAAAAGATCACACTTGTCTGCGAGGTGTAAAACGATGGTGCCCCCGCCGCGATTCGAACGCGGAACCAACTCCTTAAAAGGGAGCTGCTCTACCGGGTTGAGCTACGGGGGCAAACAAATTACCCTGCCCTCCGCGTAAGAAACCCACGGTTTCTTACGCTGAAGATTTAAAACTTATATCCCCTGCTGTCTCAATTTTTCGAGCAATTCTTTCTGCTCTTTCGTGAGTTTTTTGGGAGTTTGGATTTTCAACTCCACATACATATTTCCTCTCCCTAGACCCGCAAAGTGCGGAATCCCCTTTCCCGCAATTCTTACTATTTTTCCAGACTCACTCCCTGGGGGTACGATCAGTAAAATCGCAGTCCCCTCAAGGGTAGGCACCTCCACCTCATCTCCCAATGCTGCTTGAGAAAATTGGATAGGAATGCTGATGCTCACATCATCTCCTTTCCTACGAAAGAGTTTGTGCGGCTTTACGATAACCCTTACATAAAAATCGCCGCCCTTCCCTTTTCTCCTTCCTACATCTCCCTTCCTTTCGATCTTCAAAACTTGATTCGTGTCTATTCCAGGAGGAATGGATACATGAATCTCCTCTTGGCCATTAATCCTTCCCTCTCCCTTGCACACATTACACAATTTTTCTGGCTTCAGTCCTTCGCCTCCGCATTCAGGACACATTCCCATGCGCGTAAAAGAGCCAAAGATGGTACGTTTAATCTGCTGTACCTGACCAGTCCCCCGACAAGAAAAACATTCTTTCACTGGAGTTCCGGGCTCGGCTCCAACTCCTTGACATCGGGAACAAGTAATAAATTTCAGAAGAGAAATCTTTTCTTCTGTTCCTTTCAAGGCTGCTTCTAAAGGAATTTCGATTTCCAGTTCGATATCCCTTCCCCGTTTTACTTCCTGGCGTCTTGCCCCAGTGCCTCCAAAAAAGTCATCAAAGATGTCGCCAATATCTTGGAAATCGAATCCAAATCCTTCTTCGTCGGAGTCGACGTCAGAGGGCGGCGCGTGCCATCCCCATCTAAACCCTCCGAAGCCCGGCTCTCCTGCTCCTTCAAACACCCGCCCAAACTTATCGTATTGGGCTCGCTTGTCTTGATCTGAAAGTACCTGGTAAGCTTCGCTAATCTCTTTAAACTGTTTCTCGTCCCCGCCCTTATCGGGATGATGTCGGTGAGCAAGCCTCCGATATGCTTTTTTGATCTCTTCTTGAGACGCGCTCTTGGAAATCCCAAGAATCTGATAGTAATCTTTCATACGAAGTACTATTGTTTTTCCTTATACTCCCCTTCCTGCGCTTCGGGTCCTTTGTCGTTTTTATCATCCTTCCCCGGATTCTGCTGCGTCTCTCCGCCTCGATACATCTCGGCTCCTACTTTCTGAACTGTTTGAGACAAGTGCTCTACCGCTCGACGGATATCTTCTATGCTATCACCTTCCTTTGCTTTTTTCAAAGCATCGATCTTCTCTTGAATCTCCTTCTTTACTCCCTCGGAAATCTTATCTCCAAGATCTCGAAGGGTTTTCTCTGCGGTATAGAGAAGAGAATCTGCATTATTCCTAACTTCAACGAATTCTCTTTTCTTCCGATCTTCTTCTTCGTGGAGCTCTGCCTCTTTTTTCATTCGCTCAACCTCTTCCTTGGAAAGACCCGTGGAGCCTTCGATACGAATCGATTGCGCTTTCCCTGTCGCCTTATCTTTTGCAGTCACGCTTAAAATCCCGTTCGCGTCAATATCAAAAGTGACTTCAATCTGCGGAAGACCCCGAGGCGCAGGAGGAATTCCGTCTAAAATAAATCGTCCGAGCGATCGATTATCTGTTGCAATAGATCTTTCTCCCTGCAACACATTGACCTCTACAGAAGTTTGACTATCGCCGGCAGTTGAAAAGATTTGGGTTTTCGAGGTTGGAATGGTCGTATTCTTCGAAATCATCACCGTATTCACTCCTCCGAGCGTCTCAATCCCAAGGGAAAGCGGCAACACATCGAGGAGCAGTACGCTCTTGATCTCTCCTTCGGGAGTTCTCCCCTCTTCTTTTGCCGTAAGAATTTCAGCTTCAATCGCTGCGCCCATTGCTACGACTTCTTCTGGATTAATCGTTTTATTGGGCTCCTTCCCGAAGAAATTTCGTACCGCATCGCGTATTGCGGGAATCAACGTAATCCCTCCAACCAAGATAACTTGCTCGATATCGTCTTTGGTAAGCTTTGCCTCTTGCAACGTCTTTCCTGTTCTCTCGATAGATCTCTCAATCAGATCTCTCATCATATTCTCAAATTGAGCTCGTGAGAGTTTGTACACAAGGTGTTTGGGGCCTGCGGCATCAGACGTGATAAAAGGAAGATTGATCTCGGTTTCTTGAGCGCTCGACAATTCGATCTTTGCTCTCTCCGCGGCTTCCTTTAACCTTTGCAAAGCCAAAGGATCTTTTGACAAATCAATCCCCTGTTCTTTCTTAAACTCCTCTGCAATCCAATTGATGATTCTCTGATCAAAATCGTCCCCCCCCAAGTGCGCTTCTCCGCCAGTGGCTAAAACCTCCACCGTATCAGGAGAAATATCTAATACCGTCACATCGAATGTTCCTCCTCCAAAATCATACACCACAACCTGCTCTTGCTGTTTCTTTCCAAAGCCATAAGCGAGCGCGGCAGCAGTGGGCTCGTTGATAATCCTCAACACGTTAAATCCCGCAATTTCTCCTGCGGTCTTTGTGGCTTTTCTTTGCGAGTCATCAAAGTTTGCGGGGCACGTAATGACTGCGTTGACAATTTTCTCTCCCAATTTCTCTTCTGCATCTAACTTGATCTTTTGCAAAATCATCGCAGAAATCTCAATGGGAGTGTGCCATTTCTCTCCCATTTTCACCTCCACTCCTCCCGTCCCTCCGAGAGGTCCGCTTTCTTGGTGGCCATCTGATCTCTCTCGCGTCTCGTACGGGAGAATCTTTAATTCCTTTTGCACTTCAGGGTCTGCGAATCTTCTTCCGATAAACCTCTTGACCGAATGAATTGTGTTTTTCGGATTGGTAATTGCTTGGCGTTTTGCCAAAACTCCCACGAGTCTCTCCCCTGTTTTTGTCAGTGTAACCACGGAAGGAATTAAAATGGAACCTTCTCTCCCCTCCAAGCACTTGGGCTCCCCAGCAATAATAGCGGCCATCTTTGAAATCGATGTGCCCAAATCAATACCTAAGATTTTAGCCATGATTGATACCCGACTTACGACTGACAACGTACGACTGATGACTTTGGTGATCCTTCGTTCGTTGTTCGTTGGAAGTCGTCAGTTATTTTGCGACTTTTACTTTAGCCGGCCTCAAAAGCCTATCTTGAATTTTATAACCTTTTTGTGTTTCTTCAAGTACAGTTCCTGACTCCACACCTGTTCCTTCTACGACTTCAATGGCTTCCTGCAAAAAGGGATCATGCTTCTTTCCCACCGATTCGAAGCCCTCAACGTTTTGGCTTTTCAAAAAATTCTGAAGTTGAGATTTCATCTGCAAAAGTCCCTTCACATTTTCGTTCTGTTTTAACTCCTCTGGCAAATTTTTTTCTCCAATTTCCAAATTATCCAAAATCGGCAATATTTTGAGAAGGAGGGTTTCGCAAGCGGCCTCGATCAATTCTCTCATTCTCTCGAGTTCTTCTTTTTTATAGTTCAGAAGGTCAGCTCTTGAGCGCTGCCAGCCTAAAAGATACTCTGCTTTCTCTTTTTCACATATCTCCAATTTCTTTTTCAAATCCTCTTCTGGACCACCCTGTTCTCCTTGTTCCTCTCCCTGCGGATAAGATTGATTCGTCTGTTCGTCCATGTTCCAATGTACCCCTAGACCATAACCAGGACTTTTTGTCTGTTAGTTCCCTTCAGCGACTTGTCTTCGTTTGGCGTGGGGGTAAACCAATGATTTTATAAGTCTGATGTTTGTTTGATAGGCCATACGCTTTGGCCCCGTAATGGAAATCACTCCCTTTTCTTGAAGAAAAGAATATTCTGCGAGTATGATACTAAACTCTTTCATATCTGAAAAAGGGTTTTCTTTCCCAATGTAGATATGGATGAGCTTCTCTGTCTTAAAATTTCTGATCCTTGCTGCAACATCAGAAATAAACTTTGTGAAGTGAAGGGTATACTCTTTCCTCTCGAATTCCGGCTCTCTCAAAACCATTTCCCATCCCTCTTTCCAAACAATATTCTGCCGGGGCAGATATGCAACCACCAAGTCTGAAGAACAAGAAGCCAGGTTTCGAGAAAGCAACTGTAAAAATCCCACATAATCTCGAATCTCTTGCAATCCCCTATGCTCTTCTTCCATCGCATTCCTCGGGAGCTCCCCATTTTGTTTAGAAATTTCATCCACGAAAAAACGGTATCCTCTGTCGGTTGGAATGGAGCCTGCCGAGAAATGAGGCTGCGTTAGGAATCCTTTCTCTTTCAGAACCTGCAATTCATTTCGAATCGTCGCGGAGGAAATTCGCAGATCGCATTGTTCTTCAAGCAACCGGGAACTTACCGGCGCCGCTCGATAAATGTACTCGGAAACAGTTTTGGTAAGAATATCTTTCTGCCGATCGGAAAGAAGCATTTTTTTATTATATTCCTCCAAAATTAGCAGTCAAGGACTGTTGATTGCTAACTTCTCCCACCTTTCTGAGTGGTTGCTTAGCCCGGCTAAGCAACCACGAACTCTACCCATCAAAATTCACAAACAGTTTCCTGGTACTACGATTTTATGCATATGCATAATTTCGTAGTAGCTACTTCCTGAACTTTGATGGGTGGCGAACTATTCAATTCGCCTTTCCCCTGAGAGAAACCGCAGACTGAGAAAAGAAACATTTCCTTCTCCGTCTACAATGACCTCAACGCCTCCTTCCCTTACGAGCTTGGAAAGGATCGGAGATAGATCTTGAGGGTCGCAAGCGATTCCCATACTTTTTAGAGAAGCGACAATCTGCTGGACCGTCATCGGGTCTCCGATAAATTCATCAGCTTTGCTGCTTGCGAGGACCGATCGAACTACTCCCTCCAGCATAACGCGTTCTAACCCCGCCATATGCTTTACCTCCTTTCTATAGCGGCGAGACAAACACGAATCTTGTTTTGCACTCCTATCATCCATTTCTTCAAGTGTGTCTAACTCGTGTTCGTTTCGCCGCTATGGAGGGTTGTGTTGAAAGGTGCTGATACACTTCAATCCCCTTTCCTGAATCCGCCTTATCATGTGATGGACTCGGGAAAGGGGCATACCTGGCTGGTATGTACCTTCATTCAAGAAGCAGCAAGCGAATCGCTTCTGCTTCCTCTTTGTGAGCCATAACCTTAATAGTCGAAAGACCCAAGACCAGGGCTGCAGCTGTGCGGTGGCGCCCATCCACAAAGAAAATTTTGTTCGTGGAATGGCTTACCACGGGCGCATCTATCTCACCACCAAGCAACAACCGTATGAGCATTTCCTGAAACCTCTTGGGGCTCCATATCAATGGTCGCCCATTTTCCGAAAGAACAGTTCTCTCGATTAGCTTAACAGGGTCTACTTCGATTAACACGTAGTCATCCCTGTCGAGCTCTCGTTCGTTGATCCATTCTATCATTCCACTCCTCCGAGCGAGTTTGAGTTTTTAATTTGCTTTCCCCCATCAAAATTCACGAAAGGTACATCGTTATTTTGCGGTCGTGTTTTAACTATGCACCTGTTTCTTTAGACTGAGTTCGTCGAAGTCCTGAATTTTGATAGGAGGACATCGCATGCCTGGCTGGCATGGATGCCCTTAGATTGCCTTATCATTTATCTCTTATCTTCGTTCCTTCCTCAAGTGTAATCTGTCCTCCTCCACCCCCGAATCCATAGATCCTGGCTGAGTTGTAACTATTTTTTACAACCACTCCTCCCTTCTGTACCTCTAGCTGGTAGTATGGGCTCAAAGGAGGGTCTGGTTCTACTCGCCCCCATTTCCATCCCGGCTCAACCTTCTGATAGATCTCAAAAGCCAGAATGGACTCTCCCTCGAACTCCGTCTTTGCTGCCTCTACTTCATACATA
>JBBTXG010000011.1:0-32135 GCA_038062375.1 Patescibacteria group bacterium | reverse complement strand
CCGTTGTCCATGACCTTAAGCAGTAAACCCTTTGACAGCCCGTAGGCCCACCTACGCCAAAAAGATATGTTGAACAATGGAGGGTATGCCACGAGTCGTTGAGAAGTCGAGTTGCTCCCCAAAAGATCATCAAGGAAATCCCGAGCATCAGCACTCCATCGAGCCAAAACTGATTGGTGAACGCAATGAGCGCTCCCCCTCCCACCAATCCAATAGACCCGATCGTATCAAAAAGGGCATGCAGATAACCGCTTTCAACAGCAATATTTTGTTTCCTCCCCTGACGTCGAAGCCAGACCACCAAGATGTTTCCTGCGAGTCCGCCAGTCGCAAAAGCGATCATCAAAAGGGACTCGACCTCTTGAGGTTCGAGAAGTCGCTTGAATCCCGCGAACAAGAAATAACATCCTGCGCCAAAGAGAAGGATCCCGTTGATCAGCGCGATCTTCGCTCCTGCTGCGCGGCTCCACCGAAATGGATTCCACACTGCCAAAAATACCAGAGCTTGCGCGCTCAAATCCATGCCTACATGCCCAAGATCGGAAATAATAGCCCTGCTCCCGGACAGAATGCTTCCTACCACATCTAAACTCGCAATACCCCCAAGGATTACAAGCACCAAAACCGAAGCGCCAACGAAACCCACCTTCTCTGCTCCTTTCTTTTATATATGGTTCCAAGTCCAATGTACTATTGCTTCAAGAAAAAAACAATTGGAAATCGTCCAGGATTTGCTATACTATCTTCATGCGCAATATTATCAAAGGACCAACAGTTACGTGGGTTGATATTCAAAATTCTGCTCAGGAAGATGTCGAGTATTTACGGAAAACCTATCAATTTCATCCTTTAATACTCGATGAGCTCATTCCTCCTGCTTCTCGGACCAAGGTAGAAAGCTTCTCTGATCACCTCTTTTTCGTTTATTACTTTCCGGTATTTAACAAAACACACCGGCACACTACTCCGCGAGAACTCGATGTTATTGTGGGAAAAGATGTTCTCGTCACAAGCCATTATAATTCAATCATTCCCCTCAAGGCGCTCTTTGATTCATGTAACCTCTACGAAGAGAGTCGAAACGAATACATGAATGGAGCTGGAGCCTACCTTCTTTTTCAACTTTTCAAGAGAATGCAAGACAGCATTTTTATAAAACTCGACCGAATCAACAAAAAACTCCATCAGGTTGAAGAGCAAATCTTCCAGGGGAAAGAAAGAGAAATGCTCAAAGAAATTTCCTTTGTAAAAACAGACATTATTAACTTTTGGCGAATTGTAAATCCCCAAGGAGAAGTGCTCGAGTCGCTTACCAGAGAAGGGGGTGCATTTTTTGGTCGAGAATTCGAGCCTTACTTTACCCGGCTTTTGGGAGAATGGAGTAAGGCAAAAAATGATCTCGTCACTTCGAAAGAAACAATCGAGTCTTTAGAGCAAACAAATAATGCGCTTCTTACCGATAAAACAAATGAGATCGTAAAGTTGCTTACCCTTTTCTCCGTGATCTTTCTTCCGGCAGTACTCATTACCGGAATCTTTAGTATGAATGTAGGCTATATCCCTCTGGTGGGCATCCGAGGAGATTTCTGGCTTATCGTTGGTCTCATGGGAAGCGGAGTGGCCTCCATGATCTGGTATTTCAAGAAAAAGAAGTGGATCTAACACTTCGATAGGCCAACTCAAGGCGAACGATACTTAATATATGCTTGGTCGCCAAAGCGCAGATCAATATATTCAAGTTTTGCTCTTTTCTCAAAAGGGATTTCTCTTTCTAATACTAATGTAAGTTTCGTAATCTGCCAGTTTATATCTTGTTTTGGATCCAAGTATACCTCCCAACCTTCGGAAATTCGGGCATTTGCCCGATCTGGAGAAACAAGCAGAATCGAAGAAACTCTCAACCCAATGTCTTCAAATAAAGGGAAATCATCTATCTTTTGCTGAAATCGCAACAGGACTTCAAGCAACTCTTGAGCAATTACCTTTGCCCCTATGTGAACGCTTTTCTCCCCTTCCCTAAACAAGGCAACGAGCCGCGATTCTCCTTCTTTTTCTTCAAAAATTATTCCATTCCGATCGAGCGCAAAACACTGTTGGATGTTTCTTGCTTTTTTCTCATTCGAATCTGAAATTTCCACCGTATAGTTTTTCTTCTGGCACCACAACGCCTCTTCTTTTCTCTCGTGCACCTCAAGAACAATGGAGTGAAGAAACTGCCTTTTGATGGAGACTGACTCGATGGGGGAAAAAGCCCTTTCCACATCTTCTTTGATTTTCGCAAAATCTGCTAGCAAAAGATTGCTTACCCGAAAAAACAGAATATTTCGCGACAGACGCTCTTTGATAAATTGAGAGAGTATATCGGCAGCGATTTTTTGATTCCCCCTTACTTCAATTCGTTCAATGCGCAACAGAGGCGAAAGGAAGATGCCGTATGTCATTCCTCCCATCAAAAGAAAAACTAAAACGCCGACCCAGAATACTCCATTCTTTGCGATCTTTCTTACGATTGATCTTTTCTGCTTTATTCTCCTTGGCTGTTTATACTTCCTTATCATACTACAGATGACGGCGTATTCTGCGTATCCTCTCGAAAATCGCTGTTGGCAAATATCGCCATGAAAGAGGTAAATCCTGGGTTCTGATATACTCACACGCTTTCCCTCCAAACCCCATCTTAAAAAGAGCGGGGCCTGCCCAAGGATGAGAAGGATGTGTTTTTGGATTCACGTATCCCCAAAAATCATAAAGGGTGCATCCTCGACGTTTCGCTTCTCTGATCGCCTCCCATTGAACCAAATAAGGGAGCGAGAATTTCGCGTACGCAACTTTTGATACTGCTTGATGATAAAATCCTATCTGCGACCAGAAGATGATGAGGGCGCCGGCAACAATTTCTCCTCTGTAGAGACCCCAAATCCATAAAGCACCTTTCTCTTTGTAAAACACCTCAAATTCATTTTTGATGAACTCAAAAGAAAAAGGAGTAAAATGCTGGTGTCTGGCGATTTCTTGAGAAAGCTTTGAAAAAATCTCCGCCTCTTTTGCATTCTCACTTTTTTCGATTGTAATCTCTGGATTGTTCAAACCCTGACGGATAAGGTATCGAGTGGTCTTGCGCATGTTCTTGAATAACTCTTCTTCCGAGTCCCTGATATCTAATTTCCATGTCGCCTCATAAGCGTTTCCGTGCATGGAGGCTTGCCTGAATCCTATCTCTTGCAAAACCTTCCGATATTCCTCCGTTCTCTGCCAAAGCGGTGCCACGCGAAGAAAGCTTGCTCCCTCCCTTGCCGCAACCTGCTTGAGCTCTTCAACGAGGAGTCTTACTATCTCCTCTTTGGAAGTTTGAAGTTGCGCCTCGAGAACCTTAAGAACTGGTCCGTGGGGAATCATCAAAAAAATCCCCCTCCTTGCGATTACTTTTATCACGAGCGCTAACGCAACTAATTCTGTTCCTTGGAACACGCCTAACCTCCAAATTTTATTTCCCATTCTTCCCTGAAACTCCCCCCAGCTCCAAGACTGAAGAAAAGTTCTCTCGGTGCATCTTGCCAAAAACTCTTCCCACAAAACCTTATCCTCGATCTCTCTTACTCCAAGTGCCATAAAATCACTATACGAGGTTCACCGTCAAAAATAAAGAAGCGCGCGGCTTCTCCAGCCAAACATGCCATTTAACTCGCTCTGCTCGCTTTGCCGTTTTCTTTCTCGCGCGCAAACTCTACCATGGTAGCGAGAATTTGTTCCATTTCTTTTTTTGAGATGTTAATGTGAGTGGGCAGATTAAGAACTACCTTTGATAATCTTTCCGCCGTAGGACAGCTCCCCCCTACATAGCCTATTTTTTCCATTTGGGTGTCTGCTGGGGCTATGGGGCTCGTGTACCAATCGCCTATCAATACATTATTTGACCAAGCATTTTTAATGATGGCGTGCGCCCTTGGGTGTTTGAGGGGAAACCGTAAAAAAATATGCTCCCGTTCTTCAAAGTGTTTGGGAAGCTCAAAGGAGGTTGCTTGAAGTGCTTGGGTATAGTAACGTGCAACTTCTTTTCGATGTTCGTTCAATCGATCGAGCTTCTGAAACTGCTTGAGAGCTAAGAGAGCCAAAGCGTTTGGCATGCGCCTGGGAAAATACGCGGGTTTCATCCCTCTTTTTTCTTTCCAGTGAACTGCCTTCGAGAGCAAATGAAGCTGCTGGGCAACAACCAAAAGATATTTCCCTAAGATTCGATAGGTGGGCAAAATCTTCCAGTTCATGAGTACCGGGTGCAAGAGCTGCTGGAAGATCCAAAACAGCGAAGGATACCCCGCTTTTTCCTGAAACTCTTTTATCTTCTCTGCCAATGCATCATCATTGGTGACTGCCATTCCCCCATAGACCGAAGAAATAACCTTATCTCTTGAGAAACTCAAAAATGCAGCCTTTCCCCAGGTGCCAACGACCCTCCCTCGGTACTTGGCTCCTAGAGCGTGTGCGCAATCTTCAATTAAAAGCAAGTTATGCTTCCGACAAATCTCCCTGATTTTATCCAGATCTGCGGGCAATCCAAATGTATGCTGGACAATCACCGCTCTACCTGAAGGGGTAATCTTGCTCTCTAGATCCTCGCCATCAATGTTGAAATCATCCTCTCTGCAATCCACGTATACGGGCTTTAGTCCACTCCAGATAACGGGGTTGGGTACTGCATTACACGTAAATGCCTGCAGAAGAACTTCACTTCCCTTTTCTAATCCAAGCGCGTATAAAATCGCCATCAACGCTGATCTTGCGCTGTTAAATGAAATGGCATGTCTTGCCCCGAAATACTTCTTACATTCCTCTTCCAAGATGTTCGCTGCCGATTGCTCATGAGGAACAGATTCTCTCCATCGCCACGGCTGAAAAAGTAATTGGAAAGCAAGCCAGACGTCGTCTTGTTCGGTATTGGGAGAAAGTGAGATTGAAATCGGTCTCCAGCGTTGAAAAGTTTTTGAGATCATACTATCGCACTCGACCAAGCAAATGGAGTAAATCGCTCGATACCCTTCCTTCAAGGAGTACGACATCTCCTTCGTTGCAAAAAGATTTTATTTTGCCAAAAATCGCTTGGGGATTCTCCATAGAAAGAACATCGTCTCCCTTCATCCCTCTTGTCATTGCTCCTTCTTTTATTGTCTCAAACTTATCTCTTGTAGTAATAATCGCGAGGTCGCACACTTCTCCTATCTTCTCCCCTATTCTTCTATGCGCATGTTTTGAGGCTGGGCCCAATTCAATCAAACAGGGCATTACAATGATCCTTTTCCCTTCCCATACTTTTAAATATTCTAACGCCGCGATTACACCATCTGGATTCGCAGAATACGTGGAGTCAATAATGTTCAAACCATTGATCCCTTTGCGTAGCTTCATTGCGCCCAGTTCTTGAGTAATACTTCCACAACTCCTTGCGATCTCTTGCAAACTTATTCCCAGTTCTCTTGCAGCCGCTATTGCGAGTAATACATTTTCCACGTTGTGCCCTCCGACAAGATTTACCTTCAAATCTGCCTTTTCTCCGTCTCTCAAAAAGACTGTAAAAGCGACGTGTTCTTGCTCCGTTCGCACATTTTCTGCCCAAACGTCAGGCTGTCGCATAATTCCTGCTCGAGCAGGAATTACGAGACAGAGGATTTTTCTAACCATCGAAGTCTCTTCATAAAGCCCATATGCAAACGTATTATTGCCGTTCAAAATCGCGACTCCGTCCGCCGGCAATATGTTCAACAGCTCTTCCCCTCCCTCTGCGCTCAAGAGATTTTCCATAGAACCAAATGTTGCCAAATGCTGCTCGTTTACTCCCGTAACAATCGCTATCCTTGGCTTTACGATCTGGGCCAAAAGTTTGATCCCTCCCTTGTTATACGCTCCCATCTCGCACACAAAAATCTCGTGCTTGCTTGTTAAGCTCTGCAAAATGGTGTTTGAAATTCCTACTTCCGAATTTTGATGTTCCGGTGTTTTGAGAACATGATATTTCTGACCCAAGATATGCGCCAAAAATTCTTTGGTGCTCGTCTTCCCATAACTCCCGGTAATACCAATAACTTTCAGACTTTTGAATTCCTGCCGCCTCTCTTTTGCCTGTCGAATAATCCGATTCCTCGCCAGCACCGCAAACGGCTGAAATGCAAGCACTACTGCAGAAACAAATATGGGCATGAACAAGTCGATTACTAATAATCCAACTGGAAAGAAAAAAATGGAAGCAAAAAGGTTCCATCCGGTTGCCATATAAACAAAAACAGACAATCGATGGACGAAAAGAATCGAAAGGAGCTCACCGAAAAAGACTATTGCAAAAAGTAGAATGACTTTTTTCGTAAAGATAGGCCTTCTCGAACCACGCAGTCTTAAAGCTTCCATACCATACAAAACAGTCAGAGCGAGAAGCGGAACCACACTCACGAACAGCAAAAAGATTGCTGTAAAATCTAAAATCTCAAAATCAACAGTTGCCACCCACAAGGAAAAAATGAGAGCCAAAAGGATAAAAATCTTCGCAACAGAGACTCTGTTTACAAGGAGCTTTTCCCCTTGCGCAGTACGAAAGTGATCTAAGAAACGCCCTATATGGTATTCTTTTAGCTGCCAAAGATAAAGGTAAAATAAAGCAGCTTTTGCAGTCCGGAAGAACCAGAATATCACCACAAGATAGAAGCAAGCAAGAATCAGAGGTGCTGATAGATCAGCAAGAAAAGAAGTCATGATAAAAATTGTGCAATAATATTTGATAACTTCTCTGGCATTTGAAAATTCAGGGCATGTTTGCCACCAGAAATAATTTCGAGCTTTGAATTTGGGATAAGCTCGTGCATTAAATAAGCGTCTTGTACGGGTGTGAGTTCATCGCGATCACCCCAGACAATAAGAGTGGGCGCTTGGATCTTGGAAAATTTTGCTGTAAGATCGTGCATAATGACTTTTTTGAATATCTCGCGCATGATGCCCTGCGTTCTGACATAGTCGCGCCTGCGAATCAGCATGTACATTGCATTACGAATATTGTTGCGCAAATCTTCGAATGGCACGAGATATAAAAGAAAACTTACAAGTTTTGCCACAGCCATTACCAGTTTTTTTGCTACGCCGGGAGTACGGCGCACTCCGGCCGCAGCAATCAACACGAGCTTTTCTACTTTCTCTGGATGCTGAACCGCGAATTGAATCGCGGTCTGCCCACCAAAAGAATGCCCAGTTAAAACAAATTTCGCAAGCCCCAACTGCTCTGCAAATTGATTCACAAAATTCGCATACTCCTCCACTCCCCATATTTCTCTAGGCGCCTCTGTCTTCCCAAACCCTGGTAAATCAAGAGCAATAGCCTGAAATCCTTTTTCTGCGATCATTTGCTGAATCTTTACCCACGAATCCGAAGAACTTCCCCATCCATGCAAAATCAAAATTTGCTTCCCACTTCCAACAACTTTATAGTTCACTTGCAAAGCCTTGAAACCATTGATGAAAACTCGTTTTTCTTCTAGCATAAAGAGTGTGGCCTTAAAGAGTTAAAAGAGGAGGACAGAGATGTTCCATCGGCTCAAGGTGAGATGTACGGGACTAGCTCTCCAGTTTTCTGCATTCACGTCGCTTGTTTCTTTTCTTTCTTTCGTTCTTCCTATGATTCTCCTTCAATACATGAGAACGAAATTGACCGACCATCAACAAAAGAAAACATTGAGACGGGAAGGCGAAAGTGAGACGGAGTGGGCGTATCGCAAGTTCTGTTTCAAAGTTATAGCTGGATTACTCTTTCTGATGGTAGGGGTTATAACAATTACTGCAGTTATGGTAGCTATCCTGAAAGGAGGTTAAAATGAGGAGAAAAAGCGGGGGTGGTCTTCTGTGGAGTTTCCTTGTTTCTAGGAGGAGTGAAGATTCTCCTCAAGAGGAATCGTTCGAAGGTCGGCCGCTAGGCCGATCTTTCTATTTTTGTTTTGCCCATATACCCTTGCAATACTTTTGGAATCTCCACGCCTCCATCTTTTTGCTGGTAGTTTTCCAAAATGGCAATGAGGGTGCGACCAATAGCAAAGCCTGTGGCATTGAGAATATGCACAAAGCCTAGTCCTTTCCTTCTATGATATCGGATATTCAAACGCCTAGCTTGAAAATCCGTTGTGTTAGAAGCCGAAGAAACCTCACGATACTTATTTTGCCCTGGCATCCACGCCTCAATATCTATAGTAGATGCGGAAGGCAAAGAGCTATCGCCTGTGGCCAGCTGCACTACTTGATAAGGAATTCCCAATGCTTGCCACAACTTCTCTTCTAAGCTTATCAAAAACTTGTGCTCTTCCCGCGATTGTTCAGGAGTTGTAAAACTCACGAATTCTACCTTATCAAATTGATGGACGCGTAATATACCCCTAGTATCTTTACCGTAGGAACCTGCTTCCCTCCGGAATGCAGTGGAGAATCCCACATATCTCTTGGGTAGGTCCCTTTCTTCAAACGTCTCGTTTTGATGCATGGGAACGAGCGTGTGTTCTGCAGTACCAACAAGATACGGAGATATTAAACGAATTTCTTGGTTACAATTATGACATACTATGTATCCATCTTCTGTAATAACCTGCTTCACTGTCCTACCCCTCCTTCCATCGTTGCTGGTACACTCACGACATACAATCTCTTTTGGTTCACGATTAATCTCGTGGTTGCAATTCCAACAGCGGGGATCAAAAACTAGATAGTAGTCTTCATTCCCATCGTGTTGCCAATACCCTAAGCCCTCTGTCAATCCCTGTTTGATAAGAACCGGTGGGATAATAGGGTTAAAACCCTTATCCATAGCTTCTTTCAGTACAAGCTGCACTAATGCAAACTCGAGTAATACAGCATCCCCTTTCAGATACGCAAACCTTGCTCCTGAAACTTTGGCTGCTCTTTTCATATCAATAACATCCATCGCTTCCCCCAACTCCAGGTGGTCTTTTTTCTCAAAATCAAAAGAGGGAATCTTTCCGACATGCCGCAACACCTGATTATTTTCCTTTCCTCCTACAGGGACCCCCTCTAGGGGAATATTGGGGATCTCATACTGAAGTTTTGTGATCTCTGCTTCTAGTCCTTGAATCCGTGTTTGGATCTCGCGTTCATCTTCAACGTCAACCTTCTCCCGGACAAGATAGCCATTGACTTCTGATGTGGTATCGTTAATCGCTCGTTCCCTCAATCGCGGGTCCTGAATCGTGCCAATCCTTTCGCTACCCTTATTCTTAATAGTATCAATTTGTTGTTGTATCGTTTTATACTTCTTGAGCTCATCACTGAGCTCCAAAATTCGCTCCACTTCACACTTCACCTGCTTTGCTTTACAGACCTCCATCACCTTCTCTGGATTTTCTCTTATAAACTTTATATCAAGCATAGTCCATCTTATGTAATTTCTCTCGCCTTGTCTACATCCCGTTAGACGTCTGATGTCGTACATACCCGTCGCGTATACCCTTTCCGGATTCCCCAAAAATCAACCCTATTCCCATAAAAATTGCTAAGGTTACCTTACAAAAGTCAGTAAATGTCTGATACCCCCTTAAATTAAAGGACAGCCATATACAATGTCGCGATCCTCCTCCAATTTTGCCATTATGACAAAATAAACCTTAACATAGAAATAATTTATTGTAAAAATTATGTAGTGGAGTTTGGTGAATAATGCTCTCCACATACCATCGAGAGGAGTATTCTTGCTCAAGAATTCAAGGATTTCCATGATAGAGGTAAGGTAGGAGTTGGCACAGAAGTTCTGGAGTTCTCGAGTACATTCTTCACCAAGATGACTATACTATAATTGCTATAGCAACTATAGTATAGTAAATATAGGTAATAGAGTGGAAATGGAACAGAATGTATGAGATCGAGTACCACTACCGAAAAGTTTACAAAAGGTGAACTTATGAAGAAGGTAGTAATCGCTATTGGAGCGGGATTACTCATTGGGAGCGCGATTACCATGCCAGGATTACTCATTGCCTTGAAGCCCTTTTTGAAAAAGAGGCAAGTTTCGCAATCCTCTCTTTGGAAAACCTATAAAATTCTTGCTCGAAGAAAATTGGTAACCGTAAAAGAAGTGGATGGAAAATATATTTTGGAGACAACGGAAGAAGGGAAAAAACAACAAAAAGAATACGAACTCCAAGAAATGATGGAAGGGCTGCGAATTCCTTTTCCCAAAAAGTGGGATCGAAAATGGCGGCTCGTCGTATTCGACATCCCGGAAAAGAAGAAAAGGGCTCGCGAAGCACTGCGGGGACTCCTCAAATATCTTACATTTTATCGACTTCAAGACAGTGTTTTTATTCATCCTTTTGAATGCGAAAAGGAGGTTGATCTTCTCACCAACACATTCGAAATTCAACAGTACATATACTACTTCACAATCACAGAACAGAAAGTACCTCCCCGCGTTGCCTATCAGTTTGCAAAACTTCTCTCGCAATATCAGGAATAAAAAGGATTGGGGGAATCCGAAGACCTTACTTCCCTATAGCTGCTATAGCATTTATAGTATAGTACTTCCACCGTCTAAGGAGAATAAAAAGCTGGGGAACTCAATGCCCCAGCCTTCAGTGGAAAGTCAAAAAAGGGAAAAGAATACTCCTCTTTCGTTCTACGCGAGATTTCTGCTCGAGGAATGGGAATTTCTCTTGGAGGTGCGCCATGAGCTTTTGTCCCTTCATCCAATAGGTATAACCACACGTTTCACAAAAGGAACCCCATACCCTCTTCCCCTCATCCGTAAAATCAAGACCGTAATGAGCAGGTTTCCCACACAAGGGACACTGACGAACCCCATTTTCTTGCATGGAGAATCGTTGGCGTGCGATGACAATATTCCACGGCCCCTTGCAGGATGAGCAAAAGTCAACTCCCCTTTTTCGAATTCCACACCAGGGACAACATCCTTGCTCCAAACGGGCTCTGGCGAGCCCCGGATTCTCTTCTAATGCTTCTATCTGTTGAGCTGTAGGCACTTTATCCCCTCCCCTCAAAAACTCTACATTTTATATACCATAGAAACCAGAATCTGGAGAGATTGGAATCAATGATCATGCTCTCTCGGTCTCATTGTTGGAAACAAAATCACTTCACGCAGAGAATGGGAATCCGTAAGCAATGCGGCGAGACGGTCAATGCCCATGCCAAAACCAGCGGTTGGGGGCATCCCATACTCCAGCGCCTCGATGAAATCGGTATCCATGCGCTGGGCGTCTTGCAAACCTTGATGAAAAAACCTTTCTTGTTCCTCAAATGCTTTTCGCTGCGCAATAGGACTGTTTTGTTCTGTATATGCCTTCACGAGCTCCCATCCTCCAGCCACAAGCACCTGGAACGTGCCCAATTTTTTTGGATCTTTATCTAATGCCTTTGCCAACGGAATGCTTCCCGCGGGATGATGAATCACAAACTGCGGCTCCCACAGTTTGGGACGAATCAACTTTTTGTAGATCGCATCCTCTATTCTTGCTTTGCTGAACGCATCTTCGACTTCTACGCCGAGCGCTTTTCCCTTTTTGAACAATGTATCGCGGTTGAGAGACTCAATATCGATTCTTGCATATTTTCTAAATAATTCTGCATACTCCACTCGCGGCCAAGGGGTCTTAAAATCTACTTCCTTGCCTCCGTACACAATCTTTGTGTTCCCGAACACCTGTTTGAGTACAAACGTAAAAAGGCGCTCGGTCAGCTTCATCATGTCCTTGTAATCCGCGTACGCCCAGTAGAATTCGAGCATCGTGAAATCGGGATTGTGCATGCGATCCACGCCTTCGTTGCGAAATACCCGTCCGATCTCGTACACTTTTTCAATCCCTCCAACAATCAGACGTTTCAAAGGAAGTTCAAGAGAAATACGCAAGTATACATTGAGGTCAAAGGCGTTGATGTGCGTTAGGAAGGGTTTTGCTTCTGCTCCTCCGTATATGGATTGCAACACCGGAGTTTCTACCTCCAAGAATCCCTCTTTTTCAAGAAATTCGCGAATTGCTCTGATGAGAGCAGCTCGCGTTTCAAACTTCTTTCGCACTTGGGGATTAAAAATCAAGTCGAGATAGCGCTTGCGATACCGCTCTTCTTCGTCTTGGAGCCCATGCCACTTTTCAGGCAGAGGCAACAGGGACTTTGTCAGTATTTTATAATCTGCCACCTCAAGCGTTTTTTCTCCTTTTTTTGTTGCAAACAATATGCCGCGCAACTGCACAAAATCGCCAATATCAAAATTATCCAAGAAAAACTGATAGAATTTTTCTCCTACGCGATCTTTTTTAAGATATGCTTGGATTTGGCCGCTTCCATCTTCGATGTTAAAAAAGGTGGAGCCGCCGTGCCCCCTGATCGCGCGAACTCTGCCTGCAAGAATAATCTCTTTTGCGGCTTTCGAAAGCTTTGCAAAATCCTTCACCGCCTCTGCCGCCTGATGCGTCCTTCTCACCTTCCCCGGATACGTCACCTCTCCATTTTTCTGAATCCGCTCAAGCTTTTTTAACCGTTGTTTCCGAATTTCCTCAACCATCGCCATATACTTGGATCATAAGCTATTACAATCTTTTGGTCAAAGCCATTTGTAGGCACCGTGCAAAGCTCGCGCAAAAATGATAGAATGAAAAAGAAAGGTCGAGATCATCAATCCTTTATTCTTGTAAGACAATGAAATTCCGTACATCTTTCCTATTGTTCAGCCTAGGCGCTCTTATGCTCGGGGCAATCTTTATGATAACCCAAGCAGGGCGCGCACAAGATCATCCACCAGTAGAACCCCTTCTTATCGCTCAAAGTGACGCGTGGGGTGTTGATGTAAAGAATGCTTGTTTGGTTGATACCGTAACCGTGAAAAGTGGAACTGAAGATTCAAAAACACAGTCTCAAGATACCTTTAATACCGACAGTAGGATGACAGAAGATGAGGTGGCTGGTTCCGCGGAAGGAAAGGCTGCGTGTGCTGCTGCAAAAGCAGAAGCAAGAAAAGAACTCCCCAAGAAACTCTGGGAAGCAGGAGATAAACTCTGCATGCAAGAAGGAAAAGCCCCTGAAGGTAAAAAGGAATGCAAAGCAATACGAGGGAACCTCCACGGCCCAGATATTACATGCTCGTGCGAGTTCAAAGGGCTTAACCCGATTCAAGGAAAATCGAGTAAATGGAGAGTCACGGCAACCTGTCGAGCGACAAAAGATGTCACGTACGTATGCGATCCGTAGGATAGTTGGATTTTTCGTTCTTATCTCACGCCAGCCCCTAGAGACTGGCGTGATTGTTTTAAATACTTCCCCGTGTAACTGTTGTTGCTGGCTGCGACTTGAAGAGGAGTTCCCTGGGCGACGATTTTGCCTCCTCCCTCTCCTCCTTCAGGACCCAGGTCAATGATCCAATCCGCATTTCGAATAAAGTCGAGTTGATGCTCAATCACCAGTACGGTATTTCCTTTTACGACTAACTCGACTAACACATGCAATAATTTATTCACATCGTCAAAATGGAGTCCCGTTGTTGGCTCATCGAACATATAGAGTGTTTTTCCCGTTGCTTTTTTAGAAAGCTCGGTTGCAAGTTTTACCCGCTGGGCTTCTCCGCCAGAGAGCGAAGGAGCGGGTTGCCCAAGTTCCATGTACCCTAATCCCACCTCATGGAGCGTCTGCAATTTTGCGGCAATCGGGGGGATATGTTTAAAAAAATCCGATGCCTCTTCCACCGTCATTCGTAAAACCTGGGCGATGTTCTTTGCTTTATACTCAATCTCCAACGCTTCTCTATTGTATCTTTGCCCATGACATTCCTCGCACTCCACATACACATCCGGGAGAAAATACATTTCCACTTTTTTTAACCCTTGCCCTTCACATGCTTCACACCTTCCCCCTTTCACGTTAAATGAAAATCGCCCTGGATCGTATCCCCGAATCCTCGCCTCTTTCGTCTTTGCAAACAAATCTCGAATATAAGAGAAAGCTCCGGTATAGGTTACCGGATTGGATCGTGGAGTTCTTCCAATCGGAGATTGATCAACAAACACCACTTTGTCTAAAAATTCGGCACCCGCAATCTCTTTATATTTTCCCGGTTCCTCTTTCGCTCGATAGAATCTTTTAAACAATGCTTTCGCCAAAATATCATTCACGAGGGTACTCTTTCCCGACCCCGATACCCCGGTAATGCACACCAATTTCCCTAAAGGAATTTTTGCGTTAACGTTTTTCAGATTGTGTTCACTTGCCCCTTTGATCGTGAGGTAATGTTGAATCCGCCCCGTCATCTGCCGTCGGGGTGCCTCAACCCTTCTTTTTCCAACCAAATACTCTCCTGTTAACGTATTGCTTTTCAAAAGTTGTTTTGGACTTCCCGTAAAGATGACTCGGCCTCCATGTTTTCCCGCGCCAGGCCCAATATCAATCACCCAGTCAGCCTCTCTGATTGTCTGGGGGTCGTGCTCCACCACAATCACGCTATTGCCCAGATCTCGAAGCTGTTTTAACGTCGCGATCAACCGGTGTTGATCTCGCGCGTGCAAGCCAACAGAGGGCTCGTCTAAAATGTAGAGTACGCCCGTGAGTTTTGACCCAATCTGCGTTGCCAATCGAATGCGCTGCTCTTCTCCTCCAGACAAGGTCTCTGCCTTTCTTGCGAGAGTCAAGTACTCCAATCCCACTTCTACAAGAAACTTGAGTCGATTAATAATTTCTTTCAGAATCGGATGGGCAATCTTGTGTTCAGCTTCTGATAATCCTTCTTGACGATTTGGTTGAATCTCTGCAAGCTCTTCAAAAAATTCTTTAATCCTCTCCACGCTTTCCTGCACCACCGCATCAATTGATTTTTTCCCTACGGTTACGGCAAGAACCTCGGGTTTCAAACGCTTGCCCTTGCACACCTCGCACTGTTTCTCGACCATATATTTCTCTATTTCCTCTCTTGCATATTCCGAATCGGTCTCGTGATACCGGCGTTCTAACCACGGAATCACTCCTTCAAAATCACCATTCCCCTGGATCACCAAATCGATTATTTTTTTATCCAAATCCTTCACCGGAGCTCGTAAAGAAAATCCGTGTTGATCTGCCAACTCTTCTAACTTCCACCAAAAGAAACCCTGCCTTCCGATTTTATGAGAAGCGTGCGCCCAGGGGAAAATTGCGCCTTCCGCAATCGACAAATTGGGATTGGGAATCACAAGCTTCCGATCAACCTCGAGCTTCTCTCCCAGTCCTTGGCACGAAAGGCAAGCTCCGAACGGAGAATTGAAAGAAAAAAGTCGTGGTTCAATCTCTGGCAAACTTATATTACACCCTTCACAAGCAAACCGCTCACTGAAAATGAGATCGTTTTGAGCTTTGAGTTTGCCGCTTGGGACTTGTTTGGAGCTTGGGAGTTGGGATTTGGAATTCACGATTACTACTCCTTTCCCCACCTTCAGCGCTGTCTCTAAGGAATCGGTCAACCGCATTCGATCCATCTCCTCTCCTACCACCAGTCGATCTACGAGTACCTCAATTACATGTTTTCTTTTCCGATCCAATTCATGCTCTAACGCTTCCTCGATACGATACACAATTCCATCCACGCGAGCTCGCACAAAACCCGCTCGCTGTGCCTCTTCTAAAATCCCTCGATGTTCTCCCTTTCGATCTCTCACCAAAGGGCCCAAAATCGCAATTTCTGTCCCTTGGGAAAGTTTTCCAATATGATCTGCAATTTGATCTACGGTTTGGCGTTTTACTGGGTTCGCGCATTTGGGGCAATGGGGAATGCCGATTCTTGCAAATAAAAGACGAAGGTAGTCGTAAATCTCCGTGATCGTGCCAACGGTAGATCGCGGATTATGTGCACCCTTTCTTTGATCGATCGCAATTGCAGGACTGATCCCTTCGATACTCTCCACGTCGGGTTTGTCCATCACCCCTAAAAACTGGCGTGCGTATGCCGACAGACTCTCGACATATCGTCGCTGGCCTTCTGCATACAAAGTATCGAATGCCAAAGAACTCTTGCCCGATCCGGAAAGGCCCGTGATCACCACAAGTTTGTTCTTTGGGATATCAACATCAATGTTCTTGAGGTTGTGAACGCGCGCACCTCGGATTTTAATCGCATCCCCCTCCATAAGTATCGTATTGTAGCCCTAACTATCAAATTTCTCAAGTTCTCCAAAAACTTGCAATGCTGCTGGCGCGGCATTAGGATTGCATATGACCCTTGATGGGGCATAGGTGTCCTTTCGACGAAAAAGAAGGAGGGTGAAAAATGTGGCAATATCTACGGTACCGAGTTCTCGCGCTGCTTGTTGGGATTCTTCCTGAAAGTGCGGCGGTGCATGCCGGTTACTCCATTGGCTATCTCTTATCATTTGTCGCTCGCGAAAAATTTCATATCGCAAAACAACGCATGCAAGAGGTTCTTGGGCGCGACGTTCCCCAAAAACAAGTTCGAAAAGCAACGCGTCGAATGCTTGGGTTCTGGGGTCGCTACTGGGCAGAAATCTTTTGGATTCGATCGCAGCGCTTAGAAAAAATGCTCGCTCGCATCCAAGTCGAAGGAATCGAAAATCTCCTCTCCGCTCAAAATACAAAGAAAGGTATCATTGTGATATCGGCGCATATCGGAAATGTGGAGGTTGCAGGAGCTTGGTATGCCGCTCGGTATGGAAAGAAGCTTCTCGTTGTGACTGAAAATCTTGAGAACCCGCGGATTCTCAAATGGAGTACAAAGCGAAGACGCGCAATGAATATCGAGGTTCTTGTTGCAGGCACTCAAAATACCCCACGACAAATTCGCGAACATCTACGCAAGGAAGGGGTTGTCGTACTCCTCAACGACAGAATCTTCCCAAGCATCAAAGGGATTTCTACGTCCTTTTTTGGACAAGAGATCGAAATGCCCAGAGGGCCGGCCACGCTCGCACTCACGTCCAATGCGCCACTTCTCCCCGTAGCAGTGTACTTTGAAAAAAATGGCCATCGGATCGTCATCTCGCCTCCTCTCTCAATCCCTCAAGCCCCTACCAGAGAAGAACGAATAACAGAAGGTGCCCAGCAAGTAGCTTCTGCGCTAGAAAAGATGATTCGGCGAGTACCCGAACAATGGCTCATTGCTCCAACTACAGTTCCATTTTCAAATCTGCGGCGATAGAAGATCTTCGCCGCAGTTTTTATTCCCTCCTTTCACTTACGAGCCTTTCCAGAACGCTTCGAAAAACTCTGCGCCGCCTTCTTTCCCGACTGAAGAGATCTGCGGATATGCTTCCAGTAACCCTTCAATTCTTTTACCAAAGCCTCAACTTCTTCTCCGTCAATATGCTGAAGCTTCCGATACTGATCTGCTACGGCATCAATCGCTTCGTGGTAGATTTTCTCATTTAACTCCTTGAGACTTTCTATCTTTTCTAGTACCTCACCTTTTGCTTTGAGCATCCACCCTTTCACCCTTTTTCGCCCCTTCACTCCAGCTTTCGTACCATATAAAAAGTAGGTTCCCGCTGCTGCGACGGCAAGCGCTGCGGCTCCTACTCCAGCTAACACATTGAGAGGAAATTCCGAATGTTTCTTTGAAGAACGTGTTGTCATATTTCGATCTTCTCACTATCTTCTCGACGACCTTTCTCGTTTCGCAAAAATTTTGCTTACGATAAGACTAATAAATTGACCAAGGGGCGTTACCTTCTTCCCTTCTTTCTTTAAAAACTCCCGAAGGCCTTCGATATCTTCAATGATGAAGTCGCCCTCCTTGCGCAGGCGCCCAATGATATAACGGATATCTCCAAGTATCTTGAGTACATACATACACATGGCTACGAGGAAAATCGCAATCGCAATCACCGCAATTGTACTCACAAAGAAAAAGATGTCTGCCTGCAGTAAAATGTCCATACCTCTATTGTAGGATAACAGAAAAATCTTGCAAAGTCCCTTCATCTTTTCTATAATATAAAGGAAAAAAGATGAAACTCATTTTTTCTCACAAACAAAAAGAGGCGGGTGACGCACTCTCATTCTTTTTTCGATATCCAAAACCGCTTCTCTGGAAAGCGGGCCAGTATTTCATATGTACACTCCCCCACCCCAACCCCGACAATCGAGGAATCAAACGCTACTTTACCATTGCTTCAGCGCCTTTTGAGGAAGAGATAATGCTGACCACGCGCATCAATCTTCCTATTGCAAGCACTTTCAAGAAAGCTCTGTACAATCTCGCTCAAGGAGAATCAGTAGAAGTCGAGGGGCCCAAGGGAAGTTTTGTGGTCGAGGACCCAACCAAAGAACAGGTATTCATCGCAGGAGGAATTGGAATCACTCCGTATCGCGCGATTCTCCTCGATGTTGACCATCGAAAATTGCCTACTGGCGGAACGCTTCTCTACGCGAACACAACTGCGGAGTTCGTGTACCAAAAAGAGCTTGAGTCCCTCCAGAAAAAACATCAAAGTTTTCAAATCCACTATCTTGTGGAGCCAACACGCATCACGAGCGAGAGCATTCAAAAATTTGTCCCAAGTCTCTCACGATCAATTTTCTATATCTCGGGGCCCCCACCCATGGTAGATGCAGTTGAACAAATGGTATCTCAACTCCATATCCCCTCCGCTCGCATCAAAGAAGACTACTTCCCAGGCTACGATTGGCCCTGACCTATTCGCCGCCCTTTCTTTTCTTTGCTTTTATGCGCTCGATCATCGAGGCAAGTTTTCGCTCTGCGCGGGTCTCATAGGAGCTTCGGAGAATTTCCTTGCTCACATAGTATTTTATCAAAAAGAGATAGCTCCCCAAAAACACCAATCCTAGGGTGGCAAGAAACGCAGCCATCCATATGCTAAAGGCTCCAGTGGAAACTTCGGTAGGACTCGTATTTTTCCCAACCCTCACAATCGCTTTTGAAGATGCGCTCCCTTCGGCATTGAACGCCGTGCTTGTGTTCACGAGATCTCTGCTTTCAGTAAACGATTCAGGGACTGCGACCGTAGCTTCAAACGTCACCATCTTGGGTTTGTTGGGCTCTCCATCCCCAAGAGAAAGCTGCTCTTTGGAAAGATTGCCGGCAACAGGAGCTCCATCTAACTTGAGATTCCCTTCGTAAGCTAACATATCACCAAGCACCTCGCTTAACAAAACACTTTTGGTAGTCTGAAATCCTCGCCAAGTAATGGTGATCTGAAATTCGATTCGATCGTTTCTCGCAGCTTCCACCGAATCTAGCCATGAAAACTTCTTTTGGGTTAAATTCCGCACCTTCTGCTCGACGATAAATCCGCCTTGTGAATCTGTCTGTGCAAACACTTGAGAAACGATCAAGGAAGCAAACACCAAAGACCAAAAAAAGGTAAGAGTTTTTAATGTTTTACTTTTCATTTTTAATTTTGTTGAACATGCTCTGCTTCTATCATAATCCTTTTGTTATCAATCCCGGGAGGCCAACAACTCAATAAAACCAATCGCGAAACGCTGCCCGTACCTAATTCTTCCGGAAGATCTTGTCCGGAACGAAGGAATGTTTTCTCTTTCATCCTATAGAGATGCGAGCTTCCATCAACCACTACCATAATCTCATCTCCTTGTTCTAATTTGTGCAAATTGCTAAACACTCCATCAAAGGGGCCACCAAGCCAACCCACGGGCGCGCTATGGCCGAGAATAATTGCTACTCCCTTGTCTCCGGGCAACGCCGAAGGATAATGGGTCACTCCCCTCTTGAGAGGTTCTCGGAAATCTTCTGGTTTGGTGCTCTCCACAAAGATAATGGGAGCCTGTACTCTAAGCTTTTGAATTTCAATGTGAGCTTCCCGAATCTCTTGAGAATCCAGTGCTTGCACAACTCCCGTATGAGCGTCTATCTCCTTTTCAAAACGCACCTCATAAGAGCTCAAGTACCTATCGATGCTGCGAAATGCCATGAGAGCTCCCATGAAAAGCACTGCCGCCAAATACAAAGCTCCGATTGGCTTCCAAAATCGTCCAAGCACTTCTTGGAACACATACAAAAGATTTTCTTTAATTCGCCTCTCCATATCTCTTATTCTCCTGTAACGGCTACTTACCATGAAATTCTTCAACTGTCAAGACAAGAAACCCCACTCGGCATGAGTGGGACTTCTTTCTTCTTCCTCTCCATTCAGATGATCTACTCGCCGAGTTCTTTCTCTAACTGCCGGAGAACGTTGCGTTTTGTCTCCTCAACGGAAGTACCGGCTGCCTCCGCTGCTTCTTGGAAAGTTTTCTCGGTAATATTTTTCTCATTGCCCATGGAATCTGAAGGCATTCCGCAACCACAGTTGTAACACATAGAAGGTGAGAGGGGGTTAGGTTTTTAGTAATGAGAGGGGACCTTTTATGCTTTTTTAAATAATCGTATCAAATATATCGTAATCACTACCAAAAGGACGGTCATCAAAATCGCGTATCCGAATCTTACGATAACGGTGTCTCGCTCCACTGGAGCCAATGCTTCAATCAATCCTGTGATTGCATCATTCCATGCCAAGCCTGCAACCAACCCAAATGCCCCTACGATGTATCCTAACGTTCTTTCGCGAAATTCTTTTCTAAAATTTGCTCCTTCCATTTTATCTTTTTACCATCTTTTGAATCATCAGAAAAGCTTCCTTTGCGCTGGCCGCCAGATGGTAAATCTTCATATCTTCCTTATCAATTGTTCTCCTCTTTTGGCAAAGCTCTTCTTCAATCCAATGGACCAGGGGCTGCCAGTATGATTTTCCCACAAGAAGAATAGGAATCGGTTTCATCTTTTTTGTCTGCACCAAAGTGATGATTTCAAAAAACTCATCTAACGTGCCAAACCCTCCGGGGAAAAAGATGTAAACCTCTGAAGCGAAGGCCAACATCATTTTGCGAATAAAGAAATAATCAAAAGCTTCCGATTCCTTCACATACTTGTTGATTCGCTGACCCTTGGGCAACATAATGTTCAATCCTGCTGACTGCCCGCCTGCATCATATGCTCCTTTGTTTGCAGCCTCCATAATGCCTGGCCCTCCACCGGTAATAACCGCGAAACCTTGTTTGGAAAGCTGATATGCTAACTTATAAGCCTCCTGATAGCTCGGGTTTCGAGGTCCAACCCTGCTACTGCCAAAAAAAGTTGCCGACAGCCCATAATTCCTCAAAAAGCGGAATCCTGCGATAAGTTCCTTCATGATTCGCGTAAGGCGTTCTCTTTGAACGCCATCAGGGTGCGCAGCAACAAGTTCTTCAATCCGAGGTTCCTTAAATTTGATTTCTTTTTTCATTTTGCCTCATCAAAACGTTCGATAGTAAGTCTCGGCGGTATCAAAACAAATCTGGCCGAGGTCCTGCCGCAGTGCTCCACAGAACTCTTTTGCCTGAATATCTGAATGGAAATAGGAAATAAAATCCTTTACGGCTCCAATCACACAACTGGATTGCTGGCGGAAATCCTTTCCAAGCAAACAATAATTTTTTGTCTTCAGGGGGTCGCTGATGGTCGAGCCGGAAGCGTCTCGACCCAAGCTTTGATAACAAAGACCGGCCAACGTGTCGCTCCCTGCTTGGGTGCACAACTCAAACACTTTCTGAAAATCGTAATTCGTTACTTTTAACATGTAGGAAGTTTGCATCAGATAGCACGTGGGACGATACATCTCATCTACGGCATTGCAAGGATATAAAGGGTCTTCTGGTTTTAAGTATTTGGTGAAATGATTTTCAAAATCTGCAATCACGTTTTCCATAAACACCCCTCCCCAACAGGATTGCTGCTCCCAGCTCCCTTCCAGATTATTACACATTTGCAACGCATCAAAAAGTTCGTTGTTGGTTACATACATTACTCCGTGACCCAATCCATGCACGCAGTTATAGTAGTCAAACGTGTACTTCTCTTTCCCTGGTATATCATCACAAACTGCCTTGATCACTTGCGGCAAGTCTTTGTCATTCGTCTTTCGAAGAATCCCCTCCATCACTCCATGAAAGTATCCCGACCAACAAAAAGGATCTCCGTGTGAAAATGCCTCCGAGACCTTGGGGTATTTCTCGACAGCCGTGCGGCCAAACACATGAACCAACGGATGACACATAGATTTCACATAGGAATCTGTTTGGTATCGCTCCTTCAAATCCGTAAATGCAGCAGCAACATCTTTTGTCCTTAGCAGATGTACGTAATACTCTTCGTAGCAGCGAAAGTTGCTGCAATCCAAACGCGCCCGTTGCGCAGAAACCTTCTCTCCCTGCGAATTTTCTACCATATTTTGAGAATCTTCTGACAAAGCATTTTTTTCTTTATCCCCTGGCTTCCCCAAAGATCCGGGAGGAATTTGTGTCTGCGCAAGGGTATCAGAAAAAAGAACATCTTCCATGCTCTCTTGGACTATTCTATTCCCTACTCCTATACCCACCATAAACGCGCCGAGGCCAATTGCTCCCAATAAAAGATTTTTTGTCATATATTCTTCCTCATTTCTTTGAACGCAATGGCTGCCGCTCCTGCGCCCCAAATCATAGCGAAGAAAGAAATAAATACTCCGAGAATTGGAATCAAACCAATCAGGACATAGAGAATCAACCCTGCTCCGAATACAACCAATTCTCGCGCCTTCTTTCCCAAACGCTCCAAAAGGAATACTCCCATCCACCAGATCACAAAAACTCGAGCGGCAAAGAAGAACAGCCACGAAATTGTTAAGAGAAGAATTCCGATGGGGATGCCCACAATGGTAAGAATCAAGAAACCACTCAACAGGGGCGCCGCAAGACCAACAAGAATACCAACTTTTATACACCGAAAAGGTTGTCTTCGCAAAAGCCCAAGGGTGTGTGCGCTATAGTTGCGAGCAAACGAAATGAGAAGAAGGCCAATCACCAGCGTGGCAAGAAGATCTCCAACCCAAAGAACTGTTTTCACAAATCGAAAGAAGGGTCCCAAGAATTTTTCGAACGGTGAGAAAAGTTCTTGAGAAGATTTCTGCACAAGCGTTCCTTTGAGTATCGCGTCGGGATCAACTACAGCCTTCTTGTTGCTCCAGTAGGTCAAATTTCCTTGGATGTTCGCGTTTGAATTCAATCGCACATTCTCAACTGCTGCTTTTACATTTCCTCCAATCGAGCTTCCGATCGTCAAATTTCTCCCACTCACCTTCACATTTCTTCCAATCGGTCCTAAAACCACAACATTCACCCCTGTCCCTGTAAGCCCTCCATGAATCTTGGCAGAATCGGTCACCTCAACATTCATGCCAGCCACTGTTATATTCCTCCCTACCTCTCCTTTCACAACGATTTGGCTGCCCACCACTCTCACATCCTGTACTACTTTCCCCGAAATACTCACCGCAGCGCCTACTGCTAACAAATCTCCGCGAATCTCTCCATCAACCAAAATTTGGCTTCCAACAGCATAGACATCTCCCTCCACAATACCTGAAATCTGTACCACCTCCCCTATCCTCGCATAGTCCCCTTCAATAAATTCGGGTTCTTTAGCCGTCACATCGAACCCCCAAAGAAAAACGAAAGGTACAAAAACAAAAATGAGGAAACTACGTATACGCATGTGGGCTTGATATTATTGTCCGCAACGCTTAATCGTAAATACTGCGTCACTCATGTCAGTGATCGCGGGATTTTCTGCGTCTCCAATGGTAACTCTGTAATTTGACCCTTCGGAGGGTAAGACCGCGACGTTGTCATTCGCTTTTTGGATATGGACCAAATCCCCTGACTGATCCTTCTCGAACCCCGCGGAGAACACGCCGAGATCATATCTCATCCCTGCGTCTTGGTGGAGGTAAAACCGGATGTTTTGAATGCCTTTCTGCTCCCATTGAATACTCAGATGATCTCCGATACAAAAGATCTCACCTCCATTAGGAACAACTACCTTGAGGAAACGATCCGCTGCAGCAAGCATACCCGTTTGAATCTCTGTAGGTGTACCTTGAGCAAACTTCTTTTCGATATTCTGCGCGCCGCTCTCTGTCGAATTGATATTCTGACTGTTCAGAATTTCCGAAATGCTCGCTTCTGACAAAAAGGGCTCTTCGGTTAACTGTTCAATAGAGACTTTCGAAATCGAACTCTGCCATGCATAGATTCCAGCGCCAAACAATAATGCAGCAGCAAGAAAGATCATCCCAACTTTTTTAGGCTGCTTTATCTCTTGCTGTTTTTCGAGGCGTATCTCCGGAGGACCGAGCATTTTCGTCCCCTCTCCAAAAATCTGACGTTGGTTCAAAATCGATGGATTACCTTGTTCTTCCATGAAATTATGATGTTATTCAATCTCGTATACGAGAGTTACGTTCACCTTGATTTCTTGAGAGCCGGGTTCAATCGTAGGAGCTTTGGTGGCTTGGGGGAGAGACGGAGCAAGATCCGCGCCTCGAGCGTACTCATAGAATGGAGGTGGATAATATCCGCCTTCTTGGATAGAGAGCAGTCTTCCTATACGAAAGTCCCCTGCTTTTGCAATTGATTTTGCCTTCTCTTGCGCTTTTTGAATCGCTTGAGTTCGAGCTTCGCTCTGGATTTCCTCCGGATCGTCAATCGTAAAGGAAAGCTGCGAAACTGAATTTGCGCCTTTGGTAACTACGCCAGAAAAGATCTCTCCAATCTTTGTAAAATCTCTTATTTTCACGGAGACGGTCTGCATAATGGTATATCCTACGATTTCCGGGGGCGGGCAAGGACCTCCCCGTTCAGGGCAGCTAAAATGTTGATAGCGAGGTTCGAGCTGAAAAGTGATCGTTTTGACATCTTTGGGATCAACCCCTTTTGATTTAACAAACTCAATCGCGCCGTTTGCCTTCTCAACGTTTTCTCGTTGCAATTTCTCGATATTAAGCCCTCCCTGCGTGATCACGCTCAAGGTAAATTGAGCGACATCTGGAATTGCGACTACTTTTCCCTCCCCGGTGACCGAAAAACTTCGAAACGAAGAAGGTTGAATCGATTTTGAGTAAGAATCCACGTATTGTAACGCCGCATATCCGAACAGAAAAATTCCCATGATGATCGCGACTCCAAGTGCAGTTTTGATCGTATTGTTCATATGTTTTGCCTTTAACTTATTATGTGTATGCTCCCTTTCTTCAAGAATACCACACTCTCCCACAGAGTCAAAGAAAGTCTTAATCGCTTAGATATTTTGCTTTTTTCTGGTTATGTTCAGCAAGGGTTTTACTAAAGAGAGTCTCCCCTTCAGGAGTTGAGAGATAATACCAGTACTTACTCTGTTTGGGGTGCACAGCCGCGAGAATGCTCTCGAGCCCCGGATTGGAAATGGGACCCGGAGGCAATCCTCGATAGCGGCGAGTGTTATAAGGAGAGTCTATCTGAAGATCTTGTTTGAAAATCTCCCCGTCTTGATTGCCTGTAATATACAAAATGGTGGCGTCTACTTGGAGCGGAATTCCATGCTCGAGCCGTTTCCATAAAATACCGGCTACGAGTTCTTTTTCTTCTTTCCTCTTTACTTCTTTCTCGAGCAATGAAGCCATCGTAACAACTTCAAAGATTGTCTTTCCCTGCTTCTTTATTTCTTCTCTTATTTCAGGAGCAAGCTTCTTTGCGAAATTTTGAAGCATCATCTCGACAGTATCTTCTCTGCTGGTCTCAAGTTCCGCCTTGTAGGTATCGGGAAAGAGATAGCCTTCTAACGTACTGCCTTCCGGAAGTTCTCCAAGAAAATCAAATTGAAAAGCCCAATCCTTTTGGGATGTGAAGGATCTATTCTCTTTTTGAGAAAAAGGAGGAAAACCAACCGCTTTGAAAAACTCATCTGCGTTTATAACCTTTTGTTCTTCCAGGTACTCGGCTATATCCCCGATATTCCATCCCTCCCGAATCCGGATAGTCGCAAAAGCCTTTTCTCCCCGAACAAGCCTTTCAATAATCTCTTTTGTGCTCATCCCGGAACTCAAGAGATACTCGCCTGCTTTCAAATCCGCTTGACCTCCGGTTCCAATCACATAAAGCACAAAGAACGCCCAACTCCGAATAAACCCCTGCTTTTTGAGATGTTTTCCAACTTCAAACACGCTCTCTCCCCTTTCAATCGAAAATAACCTTTGCTCATCAACGCGAGCTTCTTTTGGCACATAGATTCCTTGCCAGGCAAACAACACCACAATCCCAGCCATCCCTGCAATGAAAGAAATGACAAGAACCTTTCTCATATCTGTTCTTTGTTCTCATTCAAAAGACTATTGTCCCTCCTCCAAGGGTATGGTAGTATACGCTCATCGTATGGGCAAGCCTCTCAAAGTTGAAAAGCTCGGAGTGATAATCGAACCAACGAAAAAAAGTTTTGAAAGCGCGGCAGTCCTCAATCCGGCAGCCTATCAAGAAGGAGAATTTGTGCACCTATTCTACCGGGCCATTGATGCAAACAACATATCGAGCATCGGATATGCGAAGCTCAAAGGACCAACCGAGGTGATTGAAAGATGGAACCAACCAATTCTGTGGCCTGAATACGAACACGAAAGTAAGGGATTAGAAGACCCTCGCATCGTAAAAATAGATAAGACCTTTTACCTCACGTACATCGCACACGATGGAAAAAATGCCCTTATTGCATACGCAGAGGGCCGCGATCTCAAGCACTTGCAAAAAAAAGGCATCATAAGTCCAAAAATTCTCTATGACGACGCGGCTCGCATGTTCCGAAAAGAAAAACTCAAGGATCGCTATTTTATGTTTGAGTCGTTCTACGAAGAATACGCCGGCAAACAAGTGCTCCTTTGGGAAAAAGATGGTTTCCTGTTTCCCAAAAAAATCAAAGGTAAATTTGCCATGATCCACCGGATTCTTCCGGATGTTCATATCGTGTATTTCAAAACTTTCGCGCAACTCAAACAAAAAAACTTTTGGAAACAGTATTTCAGAAAACTTGCGCACTACGTCGTATTAGAAAATAAATACTGGTTCGAATCGAGACAGGTCGGCGGCGGCGCGCCTCCCATAGAAACCAAACTGGGGTGGCTTTTGATTTTCCACACCGTGGAAGAATTAAATAAGGCGCGTATTTACCACGCAAGCGCGGCCCTGTTAGACAAAAAAAATCCCCTGAAGGTTATCGGACGGCTCGATTATCCGCTCTTTTCCCCGGATCAAAAATGGGAAAAGCAAGGTTTTGTGAGCAACGTCGTATTTCCCACGGGCACTGCAATCTTCGGAAAATATCTTTATATCTACTATGGAGCGGCTGATATGCGAATTGCGGCAGCTCGCGTTGACCTCTCGCGCCTCCTTTCTGAACTCAAATCAAAGCACTTGAGCTAATACTCATGAAATTAACTCCTAGCCACTCCTCGTATATTCTCTATATCAGCTCCTACCCTCCGCGCGAATGCGGCATTGCTACATTTACTCAAGACCTTACCACGGCTTTTGAAAAACAATACAATCCAATCGTCAAGCCGAAAATCTGTGCCCTCAAGGAAAACCCTGCAACGAACTACCATTATGATGCCAAGGTAATCAGAGAGATCGCAGCTTCCGAACTTGAGCAATACGTAGCCCTCGCAAGAGACGTAAATAACGACGAAAAAATCAAACTGGTGGATCTCCAGCACGAATTCGGCCTTTTCGGAGGAAGGTGGGGCAACTATCTCATTCCTTTCCTCCAGGTATTAGAAAAACCTCTCGTTTCGACCTTTCACACCATCCTCCCAAAACCGAGTATCCATGCAAAAAAAATTATCCAACTCATCGCAAAGAAGGCTCGCGCAGTCGTGGTGATGAATAAGCTTTCCCAAGAAATCCTTGCGACGCGCTATGCCGTTCCTCGAACAAAAATCGCGTTTATTCCCCACGGCATTCCCCAAGTACCCTTTGAGCCAAGCAAAAACTACAAAAAGGAATTGCATCTCGATAAACACATGGTCCTTTCTACCTTTGGGCTCTTAAGCAAGAACAAAGGCATTGAATATGCAATTCGAGCTCTTCCTCAAATTACAAAACGGTTCCCAAACGTACTCTATCTTATCCTTGGAATCACCCATCCGGTCGTGCGCAGAAAAGAAGGAGAGCAATATCGAAACTTCCTCATGAGAGAAGTGGAACGGTTACACTTGAAAGATCATGTAAGGTTTTACAATAAATACCTCACATTCCAAGAGCTTACTCATTTTCTCCGCGCCACGGATATCTATATCTCCCCTTCGGTGGCAAAGACTCAATCGGTGAGTGGAACCCTCTCGTACGCGTTAGGGTGTGGAAGGCCTGTGATAAGTACTGCCACCCAGTACGGCAAATATATTGTGGATAAGGGAAATGGCATTCTCGTTCGATGCGGAAACTCTTCTGATATTTCCAAGGCGCTCGACAAACTCCTTTCCAGCGAAAAAACAATGAAAACAATGGCTAAGAACGCATACGCAGCCACCAGACCAATGACATGGCCAAATGTCGCCCAGGCATATTTTCGGATGTATCAGAAGTTCGCCGACATCAAGTCGGAAAAAAATAAATTCCCAGAAATCAAACTCGATCACCTCTTGCGCCTGACCGATAATTTCGGCGTCCTCCAGTTTGCAAAATATACCAAACCCCAAAAGAAATATGGGTACGCCGTGGATGACAATGCAAGAGCGCTCCTTGTGTGCGCGATGAATTACAAAAAAAATCAAAGCGCGCAATTGGTCGAGCTTATGAATATCTATCTCAACTTCCTCCAGTTCACTCAAGGACCCAATGGAAGTTTCGCCAGTTTTGTTTCCTCCCGAAGACAGAAAGATGATACCTTCGAGGAAGACGTACAGGGAAGAACGATATGGGCATTGGGATATGCAGCCTCTCAACAATTTCTCCCAACTGAAATTTCAGCGAAGGCTCTCAAACTGTTCAAAAAGGCATTCCCAAGAATCAAAGAGCTCCGAGCGCCAAGATCAATCGCCTTTGCAATGCTTGGACTTTCTTTTTACTTCAAACGCTTCCCCCGTGAAAAACAAGTGATGGACTTGTTGAAAAAATTTGCAGATTATCTTGTCGAACTCTATGACAAAAATTCTTTGCCTGACTGGGAGTGGTTTGAAGATCAGCTTACGTATTCAAACAGCAAACTCCCGGAAGCGCTTTTGTACGCTTATGATCTCACGCGGACAGAAAAGTATCTTCGAGTCGCCCAAACAGCTCTTCGGTTTCTTCGATCGATCACCTTTGAAAATGAGTATTATATTCCGATTGGTCAAAATGGATGGTATGTTCGAAACGAAAAAAGAGCGTATTTCGATCAACAGCCAGAAGACGCGGCTTCCATGGTTGAAACACAAGTCTTGGCGTACGCCATCACAAAAAACGCATCATACTTGGAAGATGCACTCTGCGCGTTCCAATGGTTTTTGGGAAAGAATCATTTACAGCTCATGGTGTACGACGAAACAACTGGCGGCTGCCATGATGGAATTGGTCAATACAGCTTAAACCTCAATCAAGGAGCTGAATCTACCATTTCCTATCTTCTTTCGCGTTTATCCATTGGAGCTATGGTCGATGAAGAAAAGGAGAAACGTAAGAAATCTTCCTATGTCGTTTGACCAAGACGCAAAAGAAAAGGCAATGGCAGTTCTTGCACATTGCGCAGGATCAAGAGGTTTTTCTGCTTCAGGGCTTCCGGGCGGCTACCGAGGACTTTGGGCAAGAGACAGCATGATAAGTTCTTTGGGAGCTGCTCTTGCAAGAGAAAAGTTCAGAAAAGTTATTAGCCAAAGCATCGAAACGCTCTCCACCCATCAATCAGAACTCGGACAGATTCCCAATGCAGTAGGAGATTACAACAGAGATCGAAGATCGCGCGTCACGTTTAACACCATTGACTCGAATTTGTGGTACCTCATTGGCCACCACGTGTATGCCAAGACGTATAACGACAAAACACTGGTAGAGAAGCACAAAACGCATATTGCCAAAGCTCTTGTATGGCTACAATACCAAAGTCCCAACGAAGACAAGCTCTTAGCCCAACAGCCTACCATGGACTGGCAAGACGCGTTTCCCCATAAATACGGCAGGACCATTAACACACACGCACTTTACTATGCGGTGCTTGGAATGTACGGCAAGCACCAAGCAGCCCAACATATAAAAAGAGTAATAAATGGAGACATCGAAAAATATCTCTCGTTGTACGATTCAAAGCTCGGTTACTACCTCCCTTGGGCATGGAAACCCCACGATGGCTATCGAGAACAAGGAGAATGGTTCGACACCCTCGGGAATCTTCTCGCGATCGTCACAGGACTTGCAACTCCGACAATCGCAAATCGCATTCTCCACCACATCGAAAAAGAAAAGATCAACAAACCTTATCCTTGCAAAGCAATCTATCCGCCAATCAAGCCAGACGACAAAGAATGGCACTCTTATTTTGTCACCTGCGAGGCTCGCACCCCTTATCACTATCTCAATGCAGGTATTTGGCCTTTTATCGGCGGGTTTTACGTTGCTGCGCTTGTGAAAGCAAAGCAGCACAGAAAAGCGCAAAACGAGCTTGAAGTACTTACCCAAGCAAATCAAAAAGGCAAAACACAAAAGTGGGAATTCAACGAGTGGCTCCATGGCAAGACTGGTGAGCCAAAAGGTGCTCCTTATCAAGCATGGTCTGCGGCCATGTATCTTTTTGCGAAAGAGTCTGTCGAGCAAAAAAGAGTGCCGTTCTTTGACGAATGGGTATAAAACTTCAACGATATAAAGGAAATCCTATCCTCGTGCCAGATAAAAGTCGTGCGTGGGAAGCGGGAGCTGTTTTCAACCCGTCTGTTGTTTTTGACAAAGGTATCTTCCACATGGTGTACCGAGCCGTCGGCGGAAATCTCCAGATTCTTGAAGGCGGCGGGTTTAAAAATTATATTTCGTCCGTTGGATATGCGCAAAGTACCGATGGAATTCACTTTATCAAATCTCCTTACCCCCTTATCAAACCAGAATACAAATGGGAGCGGTTTGGATGTGAGGACCCAAGAATCACCAAAATCGCAAATACCTACTATATTTTCTATACTGCAGTCTCAAAACAAGTATACCTTCAAGGAGTGCCTCTCCGAATCGCTTTAAGCGCAACGAAGGATTTCAAAACCGTACGCAAATACGGCATTATAGGACCGAATATCAACTCAAAAGATGGTGTTCTTTTCCCGCTCAAGATCAATGAAAAATACTGGATGCTCCTTACCTGGCATCCCGACAAGCTCGACGCTTCGATTGCGTATGCCAAGTTCACATCCACTGACCAATTCATCCATGCATCTCAAGATTACTGGAAGAAAGAATTTCTCCCCTTTGTGCAACAACGTATTCTTCTTCCACTACCTCAAAGCGGTTTGAGAGATTCTCAAGTAGGAGCGGCTCCACTCAAAACAAAAAGAGGTTGGCTCCTCATTTACTGTGGCTCAACTGACGAGTGGTTTATCCACGCTGCACTCCTCGATAAAAAAAATCTAGCCAAAATAATTGCGTACTCAAAAGACCCTCTCCTTTGGCCAGAAGAAGAATACGAACGGCAAGGCATGGTTCCGAATGTAACCTTTCCTTCAGGCGCAGCCATCGTGGAGGATAAGCTTTTTGTCTATTATGGAGCCGCAGACACCACGTGCTGCCTTGCCACCTGCAACCTGAACGATCTTCTCAACTCTCTCACCAAGAAAATATGATGCACAAGCCGGATTTTAGTTTCTCGAAAGAAAAGGGGTCTCGCCTAGCCGTAATGCGAGACCCACTGCACTGTTTTTTATCATCAGCAGAACCTTAGCTCTACTGCGGAAGCTTCGTCAAAACCAGTTAAGAAAGATAACCCTTTTTCGTTCTTGAAGAGAACAAAGCAGTCTCCGCCAAGCACGATGGTAATTACATCTTTATCAATTTTACACATGGCAAAGCTTGCTCCTCCAACGTCATCACCTGAAATAGGATTCCTCCTCATTGCCGCATGATATTGTGTACAGTAAACACTCACTGTAGCGAAGTTTTAAGCTTAAAAGCCCGTTCCTGAAACTTTTATATCGCAAATTTTAAGCTCATTTTGCTCATTTACTTCGCGGGAGTGAGTGTTTACCTACGATTGCCAGTCTTCCGCATTCCAACCATTGGACGATGGAAGAGATCGGCCGACGAATGAATGGTCAAGGTTCGACCTTGACCATAGG
>JBBTXG010000010.1:0-7337 GCA_038062375.1 Patescibacteria group bacterium | reverse complement strand
ATATTCTAAACTTTGCGCGAAACCATTTTGAGGGAAACTAGCCCGCCTCCGCTTCCCGCCTGTGCCGAGGCTTCGGGGCGCAGGTCTGGCGGCGCGGGAATGTATTTCCCACCAAGTCCTTTCCTTTCTCTCCGTCTGCTTGGGCTTCGCCCAGATTTTTTTCAGAGGAAATTTTTAAAACAAAAGGGTGGCCGATGGGTTAAGTTTTAATTCTATTCAATAATTCCGCAATTGCAACCCATCAATTCTTTGATAATCACTATCATTAGAGACAAGAATAGCGCCGTTGGTTTTTGCAGTCGCCCCAATGAGCAAATCATCGATATCAAGCTTGGATAATCCCTTTTGATCAATTATTTTCTCTATCTCGCTTGCTTCTTCGGCTTCTCTCTCGCCGAATGGCAATACTTCTAGTTTTTGCCTTAATTCGTTAAAACTCTGTATCTTATTTTGGTTTTGTTCCTTACCTCTCAAAATCTCAAAAAGAGCTACTGAAGCAATAGCCGTTATAGCGAGAGGAGCATTTTTGATTTCTTCATAAACCAAAATGGCATTTCCCATGCCATTTAATAGGTTTATAATAAAATTAGTGTCCAAACAATATTTGGTGTTTTCTCGCAAAGTCATCATTGAAGCGTTTCTTAAATAAATTAAGTTTTTCTCTCATTTCTCTCGCTTCATCCTCAGTTAATACACCAATAAAACTTTCCCGATAAGTTTCTGGGTAATCGGGCAAAGCGGGGCGGGGATATTTTACCCGCAAAAACGACCAAATGTTTGCGCTCGAAGTATTTTCAGGCTCCAGATAAATGCCAGATGGAAATAATAAATCCCCCGGCAATATATCTGCGGGCATTGTTGTTGTATATGTTCCAAGTGTTAGAGTTATACCGCTCATATTAGTTTTTCTTTACCCACGACTGCGATTCAAAATTGATATCAATCGCGGGCTGATTATTTCTAATATCTTTTTTTACTTTCCCTGAAAAAGTGAACTGATACGATGAATCCGCTGTTTCGAGATACGCTCCGGCCCTGTCAATGTCGGCCATATCTTTTCCTGCTAGTAATTCGTTCGGGTGGAACGGCTGACCGAGCTTCATTTCCGTAGCGTATGCCTCGTATAACTCTCGCATAATCTTATCAAGTCCGTCCTGCGCTTTTTCTATTTTCAAACCAAGATCGGCGGCTTCATCCCGATCAATGGGGTAAGCATGAATCGTAATATCACCTGTTATTTCTTTGATTATTTTTTTAATTAATTCGTCGTCTTTTTTCTTGTCCATATGTAGCCAAAGTAATCGCTCGGTGAGTAAACGAGTCATGCGATATGCTCGATAAGCATTACCAATAGATAGCGGGTGTAATTTGTCCACGAGAAGCTTATAAGCGTCAATCATCTGTTCACTTTTCACTTCCGCTTTTTCTTTTGCAAAAAGTAAGTATGAATTAAGGTCTTCCACGCTCACTTCAAGTTTCTGCTGGGGGTTAGCGGGGTTCTGCGGATTAAATGGGTGGCCAGTGGTCGGGTCAACCGGCGTAAGTTCGCCCAGTTTGCCCATTACAATAGTATCAGCGCCAAGACAAATAAGCGTTCCCGCGCTATGCGCTTTATACGGAACTAGTACCTCAAATTCATCACAATGGTTGCGGATTAGTTTTACAATACGAATTGGCGCAAGCATATCGCCGCCGCTTGTGTATAAAAGCAAACTGATTTTCTTGACTTTGCCGATACTGTCAAGCAGATTACCAAGAAGCGGAATGACGTCGCCCGCAATTTTTGTAGCAAAAGGCGGCCTATCGCCGGTAGCGTAGGAAATAACGCGTGATTTACGTTCACCTTCAAGTTTTTTAATTAGTTCGGCTCTAGTCATAGTATTATCCTAATCTATTGCCAATAATAACAATTTCTAACAATTTTGGCAAATAAAAATCTTCTGGAAAGTTTGGTGGACCTAGGGAGAATCGGACTCCCGTCTCCACAATGCGAATGTGGCGTCGTACCACTAGACCATAGGCCCATCAGAATTATCAAGGCGAACAATTGGTGTGCTGGTTAAGCGTTCACCATGAATCCGTTTCGTATGTGTTCGACCAATGCTCCAAAAACTTCGTTGGAGAGCTGATGCTGTTCATTCATTTTGAGGAGATCAGGTGCTTTCGGCCAGTAGATATCCCGGAATGACACTTGGGCGAATTGCCGGTCCGTCGCATAGCGCGGCACAACGTGGAAGTGCGGTTCAGGGTTGACCATCATGAGCATGAAGTAATTGATTTTATCATATTGGAAAAGGGCTTGGAGGGTGCGTTCAATCTGCGGAATGACGACTGCCAATTCCTCGAATGCCGCGACAGGAATTTCCGAGAAGCGCGTCTCGTTGCCCTTCCTGATGAGAAGGAGTGAGCCGAGTGTCGCCTGTTTGGGGTGAACCAACACCAACCACTGCCGGTATTCGTGCGCCAGCGTCTCGGGGTAGCCAAATTTTTTCAGGGTTTCGGCAAGCATTCGGAGCGCTGGGATTCGAACCCAGACTAAATCCTCCCGAAGGACTCGTGCTGCCGTTAACACTACGCTCCGATAATGTGGTACGGGGCAGGCATGCGTGCGATGTTCTGTAGCGAATGCAAAGTGTTCTGCCTGGAGGTTGCCATTACTCGAATCGTCGGCGCATCACATTTTTTCAGAATTGTAAGATACTGCGGAAGAAACAAAACAGGAAAATGACTTTTTACGTATTCAAGCCGAGAACCCTTCGTCAATTGTTTAATGTCTTTTGGGGAAAAGTTGTGAACATGAATCTTTCTGCAGAGAAATGGTTTTCGATACACAAAGATTGCCGAACGTAGTGCGAACATTCCGCGGATGAGTTCTGCGGGATATACGATTACAATTTTTCCTTCGGGCTTCAATACTCGCTCCATCTCTTGGAATACTTTCTTTGTATTTGGAATATGCTCTATCGTATGGAGGCTGTAGATTTTGTCAAAGGACGCATCAGGAAAAGGAAGGTCGGTTGCGTCAGCTATCTGGAGGTTTTCGGTGACCCCATGTTTGATAGCTTGGGGATTTATATCGACTCCCCACGCATCTATTTCCTCCTCTTGCATTCTTTTTACCAGAAATCCTCGATTGCATCCAACCTCTAAAATACGCTCTTTCGTTTTGGGTGCGAGATACTTTTTCACGGTCTCAAACATCGGAGCATCAAAACGCACAAGAAACGCGTACCTCCTTGAATTATATTCCATACTATTTTTATCGAACCCAGTATTTTTGTTTGGTGATTTCATCCCTTTGGGTTTCAAGTTTTTCGACTTCTTGCTTTGACCCTTTTGCCAGCTCACGAAGCCTTTCATCTCCCATGATTCCCAATTCCTTTATTCGTGCGACGAGGAAGTCTTGTTCATTCCTCTTTGGGTCATCTAACACCTCGCCCAATAAAATTTCAAGGATCCATCCTACTTTCGGGCCCGGAGTGATCTGGAGAATCTCCATAATGTCTTTGCCATTCGCCTTGAGCATCTTGGGGGAAAGAGGGTCTTGAGATACTTTTTCAATAAGGTACTGCCAGTGACGTAACTTGTAAGGCTCGGCCTTGGGTACCCCAGAGCCTATTCTATCTGCCATGCGCACGCAGAGCAAATCTTTCATGTCGCCTAAGCCCATCTTTCTTATGAGTCTTCTCACCGAGGATTCCGTAACCTCGTCTACATTGTAGTAAAACATGTGGTATCGAATGAGCTTTGATATTTTCTCGATCTCTTTCTTGGGAAACTTCAAGCTCGCCAAAATGTTTCCTGCCATATTCGCTCCCACAATTTCATGATTGTAGAATGTCGAGTCTGGCCCGTCTCCCTGTTTTACTCTTGGTTTTGCAACGTCGTGGAGCAACGAAGCCAGTCGTATTTCGAGATTCCAGCTTTTGTCTGCGGCATACTGAAGCGTGCGAAGATTGTGTTCCCAGACGGTATAGATGTGGTGCTTATTTTGAGCAACCCCGTATCCTTCCTCGAGTTCTGGAAGAATGAATCGCAAAAGTCCTAGCTCGCGAAGAACTGCGATACCGGCCGAAGCATTTTTGGACATGATGATCTTGATGAATTCATCTCGAATACGCTCTCGAGAAATTTCTTTCAATAAGGAAGCATTTTCTTGGATCGCTTGTTTTGTTTTTTGTTCGATCTGGAATTCGAGTGCCGTGGCAATTCTGGCAGCTCTCATCATGCGCAGGGCATCTTCACTGAAACGTTCTTGCGGATCGCCAACCGCTCTAATCACCTTGCCTTTCAGGTCTTCTTGTCCACCAAAGGGATCAATCAACACGGATTTGGACTTTCTTTGGGGTTTGGAATTTGAGGCTTGAGACTTCAGCTTGAGGGCCATCGCGTTTACCGTGAAATCACGTCGCGAGAGATCCTCTTGGATTGTCTTTGCATATCGCACCTCTTCAGGCCTTCTTCGATCGGTGTAGCGAAATTCAGCTCGATAGGTGGTAACTTCAATCTCTTTTAATTTTGGGTTTTCGCTTCCGGTAAGAACTGTCACCGTGAAAAACCTGTTCTCATAGAAATTGTGGGGGAATACTTGCTGAATCTCTTCTGGTTTGGCGTTCGTGGTAACGTCCCAATCTTCCGGTTCTCTTTCAAGCAGCAAATCCCGTACGCATCCTCCTACCACATACGCTTCAAATCCTCTGCGTTCGAGCTCCGAGACAATGAATTGCGCCTCTCTTGGTATCTTCATAAGTGCTTCTATCGTATCTTACATCATTGAATTTTTCAATGGATTTCGATATGATATAAAGAAGTATTGTCCCTGTGGTGAAACGGATATCATCCGGGGCTTCGGACCCCGTGGTCCAGGTTCAAATCCTGGCAGGGACACACGCAATTTAAGGTGTATGAATTATACGATTTAGATCATATTCTCCATGTTCATTGGAGTAGCAGAGTGGGTTGATCGTAGAGGTAAATGGGGGGATAACGTAAAAGCGTACCTATGTTATGATGGATACAGAAGGGCGATAAAACCCTCTTTGCGAAAGTTCCCATGCAGAAAACTCTTATCAAAAACAGAATGATCATCCTTTATGCTCTTGGGGCCGTGGGGATGCTTTTGCTCTCGTTATTCTTTCTATTGGTGCTCGAGAATTCTTCTCTTGCACAAGCTGCTATCCGAGAATGTCCAATTGAACAAGAAATAGTACAGCCAGTAGATATAATGCTTGTAGTGGATGATTCTGGCAGTATGCGGACAGAGCATAGATATAAAGGGGCGAGGGACGCTGCGCTTGCTGCTGTAGATTTTCTTTTTGAAAAGTCTCCAGAGAGTAAAATGGGGGTGTTCTTTATGAATAAGGTCGGGCGTGGCGATCCTGGACCACCACCCCCTGTCGAGACTGTTGAGATCTCTTTGTTAGATAAGACCAAAATCGTTGACATCAAGAATGCAATCAACAAACTTGATGATTGTGAGGACCCCGTCGACGATCTTGACTGCAGGGTTGAACGCACAGGCGCCACTCCTACACTCGAAACAATCAGAGATGCGGCAGATCAATTGAATATCACTGATACTCGCAAGGATGTGATTCTGTTTTTCACCGACGGAGCTTGCGAACACTGCCATTTTACAACCCCGGCGGAAGCAGGACAGATTCTCATTGGTCCTCTTCCAACTCCTCCCGGCGCAACACCCATGCTTACTGCTAATCAGAGGGATAAAATAACACGAGCTGGAGTAGGATTTCAATTATCAGAAACCGAGAAGCTTCCGGCCTATCTTGGTGACCACAATTTATATTTCGGAATACATACTCCCCCCCACCCACGTGTGAATCCATATTTCGACTATGTAAAATCATTGGTAAGTGACCCAGCTAAATTTGCAAAAAATGCTCCGACAAAAGAAGAACTCGAAACTATATTAAAAGGGATAATCGCAGAAGTTATAAAAAGAGATCCTCCTGAAGATTTCGATTTTGACGAAGATGGAAAGTGGCCAGTATACTGCAAGGATGTGCCAGGGAATATCTGTGGGAAGCTAAAACCAGATGGAGGAAATTGGCCAGAGTGTACGGATTACTATGACAAACCTTCAGACTTTGGTGCAGACGATGCGACGTGGCTCGATGCATTTCGTGGTTCTCTTGGAAAAGATCTTGATGGGGATGGTACGGATGTTGCTGATGGCCGTCTTCCTCAAGGTTTCCCTCTCTCTGGGGGCAAAGATTGGTATGACAACCCCTTCACAGGAGACCTCGGATCTTTCAAGCCAGCCATTACCCAGTTAAGTCATACCCTCAATGACCTCGATCTTGATACGTATATCACCCAGAGCTGGCGAGATCGCTTTGGAGAAGGAGATAGAGTAGAACCAGCCATCGCAGACGTTGCAATCAGCGCGCAAGATGGCAAGAACAGAGGAGGATGCGTATTCCCAGGAGCTCTCGAAGAAACATGCTCTGACTGTACTGCCCATGTCCCAGATCCTGCTACGGGAAGAGTGCCTCCTACCAAAGTAAATCCTTCAGAGACGAATCCCAAGGATGTGTGCCAGTTGGAAGCATACTACGAAGACCTAGGATTGAAGATTGTCTATCCTGGCCCAGATGCCGATATCAATGCCTCTACACCTCCCAATCCCTTCCAAGGCAAGAAGCTCCTTGCGGTAGCTGCTCAATGCAAAGACGGAGTGGACAATGACATGGATGGTCAAGAAGATGATGCGGATCTCAAGTGTCCCAAGGCTGGAGGGCTGGTTCCCTGCGGAAGAACCTCTGATAACCCGCTCACCGAGAATGACGAAACCATCTCTTGCAACCTCTGTCATCTTTTCAAGATTCCCCACAACATCATCACGTTCCTCCTCGTTCCCTCTTCCTTTAACAACGGATTTGCTATTGTTCCGCTTATTGGTATATTATTGCTTGTCATCGGAGGGATCTACTTTCTTACTTCTGCGGGAAGCCCCCAACGCCTGGGAGCAGGCAAGAACATCTTCACCGCAGTCATCGTTGGATTCTTCCTCATCTACGGTGCTTGGCTTTTCCTCAATCTCTTTCTCATGTTTGTTGGAGTAGCTCCATGGACTGGATTGGAGAACTGGTGGCAGATTAAATGCGAGGTGTAATACCAATGTACGCCCCCATAGCTTCCTCCTTCGCTCTCCCTGCGGTCGAGCTTCGGAAGGACAAGCATCTTAGTTCTACGCATTGCTTGCCCTGCGAAGCTCTGTCGTAAGACAGAGCGAAGTAGGGCCCCCATAGCTCAGTTGGAAGAGCAGTTGCCTCTTAAGCAATTGGTCGCAGGTTCGAGTCCTGCTGGGGGCACCA
>JBBTXG010000009.1:0-41765 GCA_038062375.1 Patescibacteria group bacterium | reverse complement strand
TACGAACCGGCTCGCATTTAATACCTGCGGGTTTTGCCAACTTAATTTTGCTCGTCTTGAGCTTGTCGAAGGAGTCGTTTGGCAAAGCACGCCCGCAGGTCTTTTTATTTGTTGACTCCTTAGAAATCTACCATGAATAAAAACTTACAAATTACGATTGTCGTTATCGCAATCCTTGTTGGAGGATACTTCTATCTCTCCTCGCGGCCAGCATTTGATTTCTCGAACCGCTCTTCAGGAGATAAATCTTCTTCCCATGTCGTGAATGAAGCTCTCGCGGCAAGATTCGATTACCTGTCCAAGAATGGTAACTCATCCTGTTCAGCGTCGTTCAGAGCCTCGATTTCCTCAATGCCCGACGACGAGCGTCTGCGCGGTTCTTGTTGCAGCCCTATGAGCGTGCACCGTTACAGCGAACAAGTAGAAGGACTTGAGAAATTCAAGGCTGTCGCCGACCAAAACATTGATAAAATTCCTGATGATCCGTATGACATTGAGTCCGGACTCGCCGAAGAGCTTATGTCTTATTACGACATGGAGCTTACACGCGAAGAACAACAAGCGTATGACTATGCTATGCAGAATTCAAGCGAAAAGGGACCCTGTTGTTGCAAGTGCTGGCGGTGGTATGTCTATGGCGGACTCGGCAAATATCTTATTCGAAATCACAGCTTCACTGGTGAGCAGATTACCGAAGTATGGGATCTCTCGGACGGCTGCGGCGGCGATAGCGAACATCATCACTAAAACGCTCTATGGTTAAAATAATTCAATCCTTCGACAGGCTCAGGATTGACCCTGAGCAAGGTCGAACGGGTCAACAACAGAATAAAGAGTTTAAAGAAGACTGTAAATTTCTCACCAAGCTGTTCTATGGCTTGATCGGGATTGCCTCGTCTCTGGCGTTCTTTCTCGTCCTCTACTGGGTGCTTCGGCTTGATTCCGCCATTACCAACGTCATCACAAACACTTACGCTACGCCGCTTTACTTCTGGCCGTATGTGATTCTTACTTTGGGCGCGATAATGCTCTTTGGCGTCAATGTCTCCTTTCTTGTCTATCGCTGGAGAAAATTTGGTCCGCCAAGACTCAAAATGGAAAGCGGAACCGGACTTGGCTCCTTGTTCGGCATCGCCGCCTCTGCCTGTCCTGTGTGCGGCTCAACGCTTCTTTCCGCAATCGGCATTGCCGGAGGTCTTGCGGTCTTTCCGTTAGGCGGGCTTGAACTCAAAGCGCTGTCTTTCGGGTTCTTGGCATTGCCCTTGTGGCTCATTAGAAAAGACCTAAAGAAACTTGAGGCGGACTGCGCAAGCGGCGTGTGCCCTGCGCCAAAAGACCATTCATTCAAAGAGACTGACAGGCCATGGCTTCTTGGAATTTTTGCCGCGGTTATTGTCCTTTCTCTCGTCGGTTGGAATATGCTTAAAACCGAGCCGATTATTGCCCGCGCCTTGAGTCAAGGGATTTTCAACCCAAACGATAATACTCTTTACAACGCAAATGTTTCTCAAACCGGCAACGCACTCATTGACGAAGTAACGGCAAAAGTCCTGCCGGAGAAAGGGTTTCAGAGTAAAATCGCGCTTGGCGACGGCGTGATTAAGTTAGCTGAAAATGGAGTGATTGACCGCGAAAAGTTTTTGGCGATTTACCAAGATCGCGGCGGCCTCCCCGACGAATTGGGAGATGTACTTGATAAATCAACATCAAAGCCGATTCTTCTTACGCGAGAGAACGCCAACTACTACGTAAATCTCTTGTGGCCGCTCGGCCTTGCCAACTACATGGAGTCAAACAAGACGAGTCCGATTAACGGCAAATCGCTGTTCAATTTCGCTTCCACCGGCGGCTGGAATTTGGGCAGGGAGGAAAACGGCGGCGCGTACTTCAACAAATTCAAAATCGTTGAGCTGACACCGGAGCAAGAGGCGTTAGTTACAAAAATCGCGCAAAACGCCTACCGGCCGTGTTGCAACAACTCAACGTTCTATCAGGATTGCAACCATGGTTCCGCCTTGCTTGGCCTAGTTCAACTCGGTGCGGCACAAGGACTTACCGAGGACGAACTGTATCGTGAAGCAGTCGCATTCAATTCGTTTTGGTTTCCGCATAACTACATTCAGACAGCGCTTTATTTTAAGGCCATTGAAAACCTTGATTGGGATAAAGTTGATCCAAAACTCGTTATGGGGGAAAAGTATTCCAGCATTAGCGGCTGGTATGAAAATGTTGATGCGGAAATAAAACGGCTCGGACTTGTGCCGCGACAGCAAGACGGGGCGGGCTGCGGCATTTAAATTCGCCTCGCAAAAATTTCCGTTTTGATCGTATAATTGCACAATTCAGAACACCGCTTGAACTTTTTTTTGTTTTTGGTAGTATAAGACTATGCTTACTCAAAAAGAAAAGGTTAAAGTCATCGAACAGTACAAAGTCCACTCTTCTGATACGGGATCTCCAGAGGTGCAGATTGTGCTTCTCACGGAAGAGATTAGAAGACTGCTTTTGCATCTCAAAAAGCATGCGAAGGATTCTCACTCCAAAAGAGGACTTTTACGAATGGTTGCCAAGCGCAGAACGCTCCTCCAATACCTTAAACGGGAAGACGAGAAAAGGTATAAGAGCTTGGTAAAAAAGATGGGGTTAAAGAAATAAAATGATTCTCAAAAGCAAAGATCAGCGAGTGTCAGTCTTCATTGATGTACAGAATCTTTATCACTCTGCCAAGAACATTTATGAAGCTCGCGTAAACTTCCGAGAAATCTTAAAAACTGCGATTGCGGGAAGAAGGCTCATTCGCGCGTTTGCATACGTGGTGCGCACGAAAACAGGCGAAGAAAAACCTTTTTTTGAAGCGCTTACAAGTCTGGGGATTGAAACAAGAATAAAAGATCTTCAGGAATACTTCGGAGGCCTCAAAAAAGCAGACTGGGATGTGGGAATTGCGGTGGATGCGATCAAAACCTCCCAGAGCGTGGACACGGTGGTCTTGGCATCAGGAGATGGAGACTACGTGCCCCTCGTGGAGTATTTGCAAAACCAAGGGAAAAGGGTTGAAGTAATGGCTTTTGGAAAATCAACTTCTTCGAAATTAAGGGAAGCCGCAGATGAATTTATTGATCTGGAAGAGTCAGCGGAAAGATACTTGTTGCGAAAATCCAGATGGCCCCTGCGAATTGTTCACTAGTACACCATGGAACATCCAACGTTCACGAAATCGATTGGAGATAAAAAAATCTCATTTATACTTACGAATTGGGCAGAGCAAGCAAATGGAAATGTGCTTGTCCAAGCGGGAGATACGGTCAGTCTTGTGACCTGCGTAATGTCACCATCAGAAATCCTGAATCAAGGATTTTTTCCTTTGACCGTAGATTATGAAGAGAAATTTTATGCAGCAGGGAAGATTCTTGGATCTCGCTTTGTGAGGAGAGAAGGAAAGCCATCTGATGAGGCAATTATTACAGCGAGACTCATCGATCGAGCAATCCGTCCCCTCTTTCCCAAGAACTTCAAACGGGAAGTGCAGGTTATCATCACATGCCTCTCGTGGGATGCTGAAAATGATCCTGATGTGCCCGGGTTGTTAGCTGCTTCTCTTGCGCTTTCTCTTTCGGAGATCCCATGGCAAGGGCCATTGGGGGTTGTGCGCGTGGGAAGAATACAGGGAAGATACGTACTCAATCCTACGTATGAAGAAAGATCTCAAAGCGACATGGACTTTATCGTTGCCGGAGTCAAAAGCGGCAATGACATCCTCGTCAATATGATTGAGGCTGAAAGTGAAAGCGTTCCAGAGGATGGATATGAGCAGGCATTGAGTTTTGCCAAACCCTTTCTTCTCGAGCTGATCGATTTTCAATCCGAGATCATCAAAGAAATGGGGCGAGAGAAAATCTCTTGGAAAGAAGATTTCTCGGCAAGAGAAGAACTCCAAAAAGAAATAAAAAAATGGCTCGGCGATAAACTCCAAAAAGCTTTGTTCCAGGGGGAAAAGCAAGAGAGAATGATTGCGACGAATAATCTCAAGCTCCAATTAGAAGCCTTTATGGAAGACATGTCCCATGGCGCCGAAAAGATCAACCTCGGAAGAGATATTTTTGAAGAAGAAATTGACCGCCTTGTTCATAAGGCAGCTTTAGAGAAAGAACAAAGGGTAGATGACCGTAAACTCGGTGAGATTAGATCAATGAGAGCTCAAGCAGGAGTTCTTCCGAGAACTCATGGTTCAGGATTGTTCGAGCGAGGCCAGACAAGAACCCTTTCTATTCTTACGCTCGGCGCCCCAGGCGATCAGCGACTTTTAGAGGGAATGGAGTTCATTGGTAAAAAACGCTTTATGCACCACTATAACTTTCCTCCCTACGCCCCAGGAGAAGTAAAGCAGCTTCGAGGTCCAGGGAGGAGAGAAATAGGTCATGGGATTTTGGCAGAAAAAGCGCTTCTTGCCGTGATTCCCACGTCAGATGAATTTCCTTATACCATCCGAATTGTCACTGAAGTTCTTTCTTCCAATGGATCTACCTCTATGGCTTCCGTGTGTTCTTCTTCGCTTGCTCTTATGGACGCGGGGGTGCCGATTAAAGAGCCGGTTGCAGGCATTTCCATTGGCTTAATGTGCGGCCAGTCGGGGAATTACAAACTGCTCACTGATATCCAAGGCCCAGAAGATCATCACGGCGACATGGATTTTAAGGTAGCAGGCACGAAACAAGGAATTACCGCAATCCAACTGGATGTAAAAATCGAAGGAATCACCGAACAAATCTTCAGAGAAGCGCTCCGAGAGGCAAAGAAGGCTCGAGGTTTGCTCATCGATGAGATTTTAAAGAAGGTACTCCCCGAACCGCGGGCACAACTTTCTTCGTGGGCTCCTCGTATATTTCTCTTGCAGATCAATCCGGAGAAAATTGGGTTGTTGATCGGAACTGGAGGCAAGACCATCAATAAGATCATTGAGGAATGTGGCGTAGAAATTGACATTGAAGAATCAGGGCAAGTATTTGTGACCGCGACAACGGAAGAGCACGGGCAGAAAGCAATCTCTATTATCAAAGAGCTTACCCGAGAAGTGCAAGTAGGAGAGATCTACTCGGGAAAGGTAAAGAGAATCATGGACTTTGGAGCATTTGTGGATATTGGAGGGGGACAGGAAGGGCTCGTTCATATTTCGCAGCTCGCTTCCTTTCGAGTGCAAAGAGTACAGGATGTCGTTAAGGTCGGCGATGTTATTTCAGTGAAGGTGATTGGAATCGATGAACAAGGGAGGATCAACCTTTCTCTCAAGGAAGCAAAGCAACCAACTCAAGTTGCTAAGGTTCAGAAAGCATGAGAAAATACTTCTATGGTAGAACCACAACCACAAAGTTCCTATCCTCCTCCAGAGAAACTTCCCCAGACTCAAGAGCACGTTCCGGCGCCAGAAGCCCAAGTGAAAGAAAGCAAGGATTTTGAAGAATCCTCTCGAGCCCCTTCGTCATCTCAATCTTCAGGGCCCCAGCCATCGCGTGTTGAAGCACCAGACTCGGGCGTGATTTCGAAAGAACGCCAGCAACACGAGCACTCGCCCCAAGAAAAGGCTGAATACTTAAAGCGAGAAGAAGTCCACACCATGGCAAAGGATCTTGCGCAGTTGCGAGAAGAAGAGGCAAGGAAAGAACAAAGGAAGATTGCTCAACTGGAATCTGAAAAGGAGACGGCAAGAGAAAAAGAAACTGTTCAGAAAATCAGAGAGATGGCTCTTGAAAGAAAAAGAAGAGGCGAGGAAGAACAACAAAAGGTCTTCCAAAAAATCAGAGAGTCTATTCTGCCTTCGAGTGAGGAATCGCCTTTTCAAAATCTTCCTTCCCCTCCCTCGGCATTCCAAAAAATCGCTATCCGATTTCTTATTGTTGTTCTATTGGGATTTATCGCCTTCAATGTCGCGCTTTTTGGATATTGGTATTTCTTTCAAAAATCTGAAGTTCCCTCCCCTGCTCCTGTGGCCCAGCAAACTCCTGGGGAAACCCCAACAGGATCTCCTATCCAACCCCCTGCTGTTGAGCCTCCTCTAAGCCCAGAACCTCCTCAACCCCCTCCTCTACCAATTCTCCCATCACAGCTTCAAAATCTTATTGATCCTGCGCATAAGACGGTCATTCACTTTACGAACAGAGAGGAGATTCCGCGATTTCTTTCACGATCTTTTCCTCGGGAATTCCAAGGATTCACCGAGATTGTCTTACGAAAAAAACCAGAATTATACGCCCATGAAGGAGTCAGCATTTTGGAACTTTTTGGGGTATCTATTCCTTCCTCGATTTCTTCTCAATTCAAAGAAGAATCACTCTTTTTCTTTTACTCGTACGCGGGGAAGAATCGTCCGGGAGTTGTGGTGCAAATAAAAGACGCAAAAGCAGTTCAAGAGATGTTCAAGTCCTGGGAAGCGAGTCTGGAACAAGATCTTGTTTCGCTGTCTCCTCTCTGGGGCACCACAGGAACCTGGTACACCCATTCTTTTCGGTCTAAACCTTATAAAAATGTTGACATTTATTTTCAAACGTTCTCTCTGCAAGATATCGGTATTGTGTATGCCGTAGTTGGAGACCATCTCATTTTTGCCTCATCTTTTGAAGCGGCAAAGGCGGCAATTGATAGGTTTGTTGCTCCAAGTTTCAATCTCCAGATAGAGACGCCTGAAGAAAAAATGCTCCGGCAGAAGATTGGCCAGCTTTTTCTCATCGGTTTTGAGGGAACAACTCTTACTCCAGACGTCGAACAACTCATTGAGCGTCTTTTACCGGGAGGCGTATTGCTTTTGTCTCACAATATCAAAGATGCCCCACAACTGCGTTTGCTCATTGAAGAGCTTCAAACTGCCTCTCTTTGGCATTCCTCTAGCCCCCTTTTCATAGCAGTTGATCAAGAAGGAGGAAGTATTTCAAGGGTTCAATTTGGCCAAGAGAGAACACCCCAAGCCTTTATTGCGACCGATGGACAGGCTTATCAAATTGGGAAAGAACGCGGACAAGAGCTCAAGGAGCTTGGGATTAATCTCAACCTTGCTCCAGTACTCGATAGTGCTCAATCTTCAGACTTTGTATTTGCGCGTACATTCCAGAAGGAGCACCCAAGGGCAGGGTATCTTGCCAGATACGTCGTGGCTGGTCAGAAAGACGCCGGTATTCTTTCTGCGGTGAAGCATTTTCCAGGATACGGGAGTATTGCTTTTGATCCGGAAAAGAAACTGGCAGTGGTAGCCGAATTACCAGATCTTGATCCCTTCAGGGTGGCACTCTCGGCCTACCCGGAATTCCTTCTTCTCTCCAACGTCATTTATCCTCTCTTGCATCCCGGAAAGCCCTTCTCTTTTTCCGAGGAGGGAATTGCATTGATTCGTTCTGAACTTGGCTTTGAGGGCATTCTCCTTTCAGATGATCTCTCGCAACCCGCGCTCTTGAAAAACTATTCGAGAAAGGACATTGTTCTTTCTCCTTTAGAGGCAGGGGTGAATATGCTTCTTTTCTCCCAAGCAAAAGAGGCTCAAAAGGCTCAAGAGATACTTTTAAAGGAAATCCAGAAAAATTCCGAGTTAAGAGGCATGGTTGAAGGTTCTGTTGCGAGACTTCTTTCGTTAAAAGAGCAGTTTTTTGCGCCATCAGAAAGCTACGTCGCACTGACCATAGATAATAAATAAGTTTAGCCAATGAACAATTCACCTGATCCAAAACTTTTAGCAGAACTTACCAATGACCTTGAGCAGAAGAAGAAACAGCTTGAGACTGAATTAAGCGCATTTGCGACTAAAGATCCTCAAGTAAAAGGTGATTGGGACTCTCGATACCCGCGAACCCCTCAAGGCAATCTCGAAGAAGCGGCCGACGAAGTAGAAGAATACTCGACGTGCCTGCCCATTGAATTTAATCTGGAGACTCAACTCAAAGATGTACAGGAGGCTTTGCAGAAAATAGAAAAAGGCACCTATGGAATCTGTGAGAAATGCGGGGAAACGATTGGTCCCGAACGCCTCAAGGTTTCTCCGGAAGCTCGGCTCTGCCAGAAATGCAAAGAATGAACAAGCCTCTTTGCTATGCGTTCTGACAGTTGACTTTTATTCCATATCGTATATACATAAAAGTGTGTAGGTTTTCTGAAACCCCTCACCACTTTTTTACGAATACCACGGGGATATTTGATTGATAGTCAAAGACACCTCATGGCTTGAGAGAAAATTCGCAAAAAGCGGCGAGGGGTTAGTTAGAAAGAGGTCGTCCTACAACGGTGAATAAGATCATATAATCCAACGCACACATGGCAAAAAGACTTTACGTTGGCGGTCTTTCTTACGATACAACAGAAGAGACTTTACGAAATACGTTCTCTCAAGCGGGAACAGTAGAGTCAGCAACGATTGTTATGGATCGAATTTCTGGGAGATCTCGAGGGTTTGGTTTTGTGGAGATGTCCACGGATGAGGAAGCACAGGCAGCTATTGAGAAGCTCAATGGAGCAGAAGTAGATGGAAGAACGCTTCGAGTCAATGAGGCACTCCCCCAAAAAAGAACCAATGATGATTGGAGTCAAAAGGGCAGGGGTTTTGGCCGTCCAAAGAGCTTCGAGCGCAATCGCACAAGAGACTACTAGTATTGAGTATCAAAAAGCGCGAGAAGCGAAAACAAAAACTCGTCTCAAAGAAGGCGAGTTTTTGTGTGCCGCACTTGTGTTGTCCTATCTTGTTTCTTCCTTGAGAAGCTCTGTCCTACCCACCGAGGATCTCAATGTGAGTATATTTTACTCCGAAAGTCTTTGCGTCCCAATAGGTTGGAAACCAAATATCCACATTCTGGGAATTTCGAGGATGCATTCGATCTTCCACCACAAAGACGCGATCTTCGTACAGGGTTGGGATTTTGATTTTTGTGCCCAAGGGAAGGAGATTGGTGGCTACAATCCCGTTTCTCACGTGTTTGCCTGAAGCGGTAATAAAAGGGGTGTTATCCGTCTGTTCTGGGGTAGAAGAGTAAGCAGTAACGATCACATGAAGCTTGCCTACTACTCTTGCCGGGGCGTTATGGGAGGAGAGGGGAAGAAGAGAATTGCCTTGCGTAGATACAATCGGAGCTGAAACATTTGAGGCTTCCGTAAGGATTCTTTCTCTTTTTCCTTCTTCTTTTGCCTCCAAGATAGGCACGACCCCCAGAATCGGAAGAAAGAACGTCAGTGCCGTGATTGTGAATATAGTGTTTTTCATATAAAAATCCCCTTATAAGGAGATTATCCGTAGTATATCCTATCCTCAAAAGAAAGTCAAGAGGTGGTATGGGAAGCCGAAATTTATCCACAGAAAGGCTCATTTGACACTGATGGTAGGGATGATAAAATTTGAGATGCACGTAAAATTGATATTTGTATAGTAGGTATAAACTAGTATACAATTTATTGACTATTTCTCATGAAATGCCCCATTTGCCATGGTGCGACAAAGGTGACGAATTCAAGAGCTGCAGATCACGGAAAGGCAGTGAAAAGAAGGAGATTGTGCTCGGGATGTGGCCGGCGTTTAACCACGTATGAGCGTCTTGAGCTTTTAGGCTTTGAGGTATTAAAGCGAGATGGGTCAAGAGAACCTTATTATCGTCGTAAGTTGGAGTTGGGGATTCGAAAAGCCCTTGAAAAAAGACCTTTTACTGAACAAGAGATACAAAAGTTAGTTTCGAGTATCGAAAACGAGATTTTTAACCGAGATAAAGATTTTATGTCTTCCGCAGAGATTGGCGACATTGTGCTCTCTTATCTGAAAGACGCAGACAAAGTAGCTTACCTTCGGTTTGCTTCCGTGTATCGGAATTTCCGAAGTCCAAAAGCATTTGAGAGAGAGATCCAAAAACTTAAAGAGGAAGATCAGCCGCAAGCATGAGTGTTTGGAGATTTGAGAATAACAATTATTCTTTTTGTAGGGTGAATTTCCGTCGAACTCTCCCTTTGCATTAAAACTATCTTATAAAGCTGTGTCATTATGATTACACCTTCTGTAAAAGAGAAGACGCTGACCAATGGTCGGTTCTCGGAAAATGCGTTCACAATGATGAAGAAGCGCTATCTTTTGACCTCTGACGACGGCAGTCAGGAGACTCCGGCTGATATGTTTGCAAGAGTGGCAGCTGCTTTAGCTGACGGAGAACGAAACTACGGCCATGATGAGAAGTTTGTAGAGCAGGTGGCGAGAGACTTCTTTGAAATCATGGCAAACAAGGAATATACGCCAGCTGGCCGTACGCTTACAAATACTGGAGGCGTTACTCCTCTTATTGCAAATTGTGTGGTGCTCCCCATCCACGATTCCATGGAAAGCATCTTCCAAACGCTGAAGGATGCTTCCCTTCTCCAGCAGGCAGGATGTGGACTTGGTTTCGATCTCTCGGAGATGAGACCAGCAGATTTTCCTACCAAAAAATCAAGAGGGAGGGCGTCGGGCCCTGTCACCTTTCTGACTGTCTATGACAAAGCCTTTGGCACGATTAAACAACAGTCCCGTCACGGTGCAAACATGAGTATGATGAGAGTGGACCATCCCGACGTACTCGATTTTATTCATTGCAAAGAGATGGAAGGAGAGATTCGAAATTTTAATGTCTCGGTCACTGTAACTGATGAATTTATGGAGTTGCTGGAAAATAAACCAGACACCCCGTGGTACTGCACGTTTCAAGGGAAGAAATACAAGCCAAGAAAAGTGCTTCGACATCCCAATGGAGCTGTGTACGGCGCAGAAGAAGTAGATATTACCGTAAAGCAGCTTTTCGACGAAATCATTGAGGGTGCGTGGCAAAATGGAGAACCGGGTATTGCATTTATTGACACAATCAATCGTTCAAATCCTCTTCCTGATTTAGGTCCGATTGCTTCTTCGAATCCATGCGGAGAACAATTTCTCCATCCCTACGATAACTGCAATTTAGGATCTATCAATCTTGCCGCATTCGTGAAAGATAAAAACATTGATTGGGAAAGGCTGCGGTTTGTGACAAGGACTGCCGTGCGGCTCATGGATAATGTGATTGATCTCTTCGATTTCCCCGTCCCTCAAGTTACCGAACTCGCAAGAAAAAATCGGAGAATTGGTCTGGGGATCATGGGATTTGCAGACATGCTCTATCAGCTCGGAATTCGCTACGATTCGGAAGAAGGATTCGCAACCACAGAGAGAGCGATGGGTTTTATCAATGAGGAGGCCTATCAAATGTCCCAAGAGTTAGGAGAGGAAAAAGGAGTGTTTCCTAACTATGAAAAGAGTGTTTTTGCCAAGAAAGATGCTCCTCACTCTCGAGCTCAAGAGTTGGGTATGGGAAAGAAGATGAGAAACGCTGCTTTGACCACTGTTGCTCCCACTGGTTCTATTTCTATGATGTTTGATTGTTCTTCTGGAGTTGAGCCAAACTTCGCGCTCTCGTACATCAAGCAGGATAAAGATGGGCATCAATATCGCTATTTTAATCAGCATTTTCAGAAGGCGTTAGGTGGGCTCGGGCTAAGCGAGAAGGAACAGAAGGAAGTGATGGATGTCGTCATTGAGAAAGGGAGCATTCAAGGAATTACAACGTTGCCAAGAGAAATCCGCGACACCTTTGTCGTTGCCATGGATATTGCAGGGAGAAGTCATATGCACATGCAGGCTGCTTTCCAAAAGCACGTGGATAACTCTATTTCAAAGACGATCAACTTTCCGAATTCGGCTACCAAAGAAGAGATAGGAGAAAGCTTTATCGCGGGATGGAAATTAGGGTGTAAGTCTTGCACGGCGTATCGAGAAGGAAGCAGAGTAATTCAGATTTTGAATATCGGCACTGGAGAAAATATTGTTGCTCCAACCGAGGCTCTATCAGCAAAAAAAGAGGGAATGTCTCAAGGGGTGATTCCGCGCAAAAGACCAGAAGTGATGAGCGGAAAAACCTATCGAATCAAGACGGGCTATGGGAAGCTCTATGTTACCGTGAATGATGACGAACAGGGGAAGCCCTTTGAGGTGTTCGCGACCATTGGAAAATCGGGAGGGTTTTTCCAGGAGCAGTCAGAAGCAATCTGCAGATTGATTTCTTTGGCTTTGAGATCGAGTATTCGAGCCGATGAGGTGATCAAAGACTTAAGGGGCATTCGTGGTCCTATGCCTGTGTTCACCGAGAAAGGTACAGTTCTTTCTCTTCCTGATGCGATCGGACGTATTCTGGAAGAACACGTTACGAGCACAAAAGAAATCCAAGACCTTATCAATCGGCCAGAAAATCAAGAGGTGTTGCCCTTTGCGAAAGAACAGGGTACTTCAATCGCAGATTTTGGATTTATGCCAGGGTGCCCGGAGTGTGGATCTCCCTTGATAATGGCAGAAGGATGCATCAATTGCAAAGCGTGCGGGTTTAATAGATGCTCTTAAGCATGGTTATTGTTTTTACCGGCAACGGGAAGGGGAAAACGACTGCTGTTCTCGGCCAGATGATTCGTGTGGTAGGCCAGGATCGCAATGCCATTATGTTCCAGTTCATCAAGGGTCCTTGGATTTCAGGGGAAGACAAATTTCTCAAAAAGTTTCCTACGCTCAAGGGCAGGTTTGAGATCGTGAAGGGCGGGAAAGGGTTTGTGGGAATATGGGGAGACAAACTTCCTTTTGAGGTGCATAAGAAAGCTGCTGAAAAAACGCTGGAGCTTGCAAAGAAAGCGATTAGGTCTTCGGCGTGGGACCTTGTCGTATTAGATGAAGTGAATGTGGCAGTAAGTCTTAAACTCATTGGGGCAAAAAATGTGCTTGACGCGCTTGACGGTCTTCCAATGCATAAATTTGTGATATTGACCGGCAGAAATGCGCCAAAATCGTTTATTGGAAGAGCAGATTTGGCAACCGAAATGCGAGAGATCAAACATCCCTATGAAATGGGAGAGCTTGCGCTCAAGGGGGTGGAGTTTTAACAAACAACCCAACATGAATACCCGTTTTCTTTTCATGTTTCTGTTTCTGGGAATGGGATTGAGCATTGCCACGCGCTTTCTCCCCCATCCTCCCAACTTCGTTTCCATTGGAGCGCTTTCGTTTTTTGTTGGCGTCTACGCTGTCAAGGTCTCCAGGTGGTACTTACTTATCCCATTGGTCGTGATGGTAGTATCTGATATGTTTTTGGGTTTGTACGATTGGAAAATAATGGCAGTTGTTTATATGAGCTTTCTTGCGACCGGATTGATTGGTTTTCTTGTGGCAAGAAAGAGAAATCTCTGCACCGTCATTCTCGGAAGCCTCGGCGGAGCACTTCTTTTCTATCTTACCACCAACTTTGCCGTCTGGGCCTTTTCTGGGATGTACCCTTTGACTCCCGCAGGGCTCCTTACATCATACGCCATGGCTCTTCCTTTCTTTCGCAACACAATCCTGGGAGATCTCTTTTATACGGGGTTGTTTTTTGGATTATACGAGAGCATTCTCGTGTTTCCGAATTTGTTACTCCCATTCCGTCGTGGCAGGGGGTTTGGAGGTAATATCGTATAGCACGCGCGTGATTTGAGGTACCTCATTGGTGATCCGCCAGGAGAGATGTGCAAGAAAGTCATGAGAGAGGCGCGCCCAGTCAGACGTCATAATATCAGAGCTCACAACTACTTTCACCACAAGAGGATAGGCATAAGCTCGCTGGTCCCCTCTCACGCCAACAGTTTTATCATTCAGGAGAATAGCAAAGTATTGATAGAAGTTTCGAGCCAGCCCCTTTTTTTCTATTTCTTGTCTCACAATGAAGTCAGCATTGCGCAAGATCTCGAGCTTCTGTTTCGTAACTTCTCCAACAGCTCGAATTGCTAATCCTGGCCCAGGAAATGGCTGACGCCAAAGAAGTTCTTCTGGCAAGCCAAGCTCTTTTCCTAGTGCGCGTACCTCATCCTTGAAAAGATCGCGAAGGGGTTCGATAAGCTTCCACTTCAGTTTGTTGGGCAGGCCCCCTACGTTATGGTGCGTTTTGATGATATGTGTTTTCTTGCCGGTTTTTGTTCCTGCAGATTCTATGACATCAGAATGAATGGTACCCTGGGCAAGATAGATTGGTCGCGGAGAAAGAGAGGCAGCCGCCTTTTTGAATGCGTAAATAAACTCTCTCCCGATAATTTTTCTCTTCTGCTCCCCGTATGTTACTCCTTTGAGCGCGCGGAGAAATCTTTGTTCTGCATTGATAGAGCGCACTCGTAGCTTGAGGCGAGAACGCAAAAGATGAAGTACTTGGGATGGTTCTCCCTTCCGAAGCGTTCCAGAATTCACAAAAATGCAGCTCAACTGTTTTCCAACTGCTCTCCTCATCAGAGCAGCCACAGCCGAAGAGTCAACACCACCGGAGGTTGCGCAAATGACGTGTTCCTTACCAACTGTTGTGCGAATCTCATCAATTTTTGCCTGAATAAAATCCCTAATCCTTACAGTCGGTTTGCATTCGCAAATACGAAAAACAAAGTTTTTGAGGATCTCTCCACCGTGGTGCGTATGTTCGACTTCGGGGTGAAACTGGATGCCCAAAAGTCTGTCTTTGGAGTTTTCCATAGCGGCAACTGGAGAATTTGGGGTGGATCCGATTTCTTGAAATCCTTGAGGAAGTTCTTCTACGCGATCGCCGTGCGACATCCACACTGAAAATTGTTTGGGAATTCCGTAGAAAAGAGGGTTCTCTCGGTGGATTGTCAAGAGAGCGGGTCCATATTCTCGCTTTTTTGAACGCACAACCTTTCCTTTCAAAAGGTACGCCATAAGCTGCATGCCATAGCAGATACCCAAGATAGGCACACCCATAGAAAAAAGCTCGTGTCCCACGCGAGCCGCCCCCTTTTCATACACCGAATCGGGCCCCCCCGAGAGGATAATCCCCTTTGCATGTCTCATGCGGGTTAGGGGGTATGTATAAGGCACAAGTAAAACAGTCACCCCAAAGCTGCGGATTCGGCGAGCAATCAATGGAGAGTATTGCGAGCCAAAATCGAGAACGAACACATCGTTTTTAAGATTGGGAGATGAATGTGGCATGGAAAGCATTTTGGATCATTTCATCAAGTTCCTTCCGAGAAAAAATATCATGATCGCAAAGAAAGTTAATTTCTTTCCAGAGGTTTGTGCCGTGCATTTCTGGTCCATCGGTATTGATGGTTAAGAGCACGCCCGCTTCATAGAGAGTGCGATAGATTCTTTTCATTTCTCGAAGATTCTTGACGATTCCGATGTTGAGATTCGAGGTAGGGCAGAGTTCGAGAACAATATGTTTTTCGAGCAATTGCCTCATAAGTTTTCTGTCTCTGGAGGCAAGGATTCCATGGCCGATGCGCTGGGGCTCGATTTTCTCAATGACGAGGCGCATTTCTTGGAGGGCGCCTTCTTCACCCGTGTGCATGGTGATACCAAACCCTCGTTGTTTTGCCTCTCTGAAGAGATCGACATAGTCTTTCATGTGAAATTCTTTCCGAGGGGGTCCGGCAAGATCAATGCCTATAATTCCTCGTTTTTGGTACTTGAGCGCCTTTTGGTAAATAATTTCATTGAGGCGAAAAGGGAAGGTTCGATCTAAACATAAAATAATTCCAGCCCTCACTTCTTCGTATTCTAAAAATGCTCTTTCCATACCGCGTATGGTTGCCATAATGATGTGATCAAGATCTTGCTCGCCTCCGCGATTTCGTTTCATGGGATTGTAGCGAATCTCGTGCAAGACAATATGATTTGCGCGGTATGCGCCTCCGATTGTTCCATGCACCGCAGACTCCATGGCCAGAGGAGAAGATTGAATGAGCTCGGTCCAATGATATTTTTCCTGATCGAGTTGTCGTACTCCATGAAGCCCACCATGGGTATTCACCGTGACCATTTTTTCGAATTCCCAGTAATCTTTTGTTGGAAGCCGAATGCCTTGCTCGTGCGCAATAGTCCATAGGATCGCGGCGTCAACCGCGCCTCCAAGGTGCGTGTGCAACTCGGCGAGTGGCACTTCTTTATGATGGTGGTGGATATGAAGAGATCGAGAATCCATAGAGGTGTTGGATTAAATCTGCTCGTAATTTGGCGCTTTCCTTGAGATCAATACAGAATGGGGATGGCTTTCTTTTCTTCCCGCGTCGGTTATTTGCATGAATTTTGCTTTTCGCTGGAGCTGTCCAATGGTCTTTGCTCCCACATAGCCCATGCCAGCTTTCACGCCCCCAAGCAGCTGGAATATCACCTCATTCAAGGGTCCCTTAAAAGCTACCAACGCTTCTACGCCTTCGGGCACGTACTTGCGAGATCCCTTTTGGCCATAGCGATCAGCGCTTTGTCCGGCATTCATCGCTCCCAAAGATCCCATGCCTCGATATGCTTTGTATTTCTTTCCTTCAAGTGTGATGAGAGCTCCTGGCGTCTCGTCGGTACCGGCAAACAAAGAGCCAATCATCACCGTATCCGCACCGGCTGCAAGCGCTTTTACGATATCTCCCGAATATCGGATGCCACCATCTGCGATCACCGGAACCCCAGCTTTTTTGGCAATTTTTGCCACATCCATGATTGCACGAAGCTGGGGAACCCCCACTCCTGCAACAACTCTTGTGGTGCAGATAGATCCTGGCCCAATGCCTACCTTGAGCGCATCTGCGATAGGCAAAAATGCTCTTGCGGCTTTTGCAGTTGCGATATTGCCCACTATAAGCTGTGCCTTGATTGCCCTTTTGATTTTTTTTGCGTCTGAAATAACTTGGGACTTATGCGCATGAGCGCAATCAATGACGATTACGTCTGCGCTGGCAAGATCCAATGCTTTTGCTCTCTCAATATCATGAGGGCCAACCGCGGCCCCCACCATCAAATTTTTCTCACGTCCCTTCACCTCTTTTACCATGTTGACTTCTTGCTCAATAGTGCAGTTGCGATGTAACACGCCAATACCTCCCTGTCTCGCCAAAGCGATAGCCATAGCAGTTTCACTAACCGTATCCATGGCAGCCGAAAGGAGCGGCACTCTAACCTTGATGCGTCTCGTGAGGCGCGTGATCAAATCAACTTCAGACGGGAGAATGTCTGACTTCTGTGGAATAAGCAGCACATCGTCAAACGTGAGTCCAAGAGGGATTTTCTGCATCATACATAAGAGGTGAATTCCTCGATTGTAATATAAACAAAGACACTGTTCAACCGCTAGCAGTTGAGTTACGGAGAAATGAGATACAGAGGTAATACTTCCTCACTACTCTTCCTATCCTATAGTTTTACTTAATAAATCATACATACGTATAAAGTATTAAGTAGAAGTTTTCATTTCATTTATGAAGTGAGTTCGAGCGAAATCTTTGAGCGGGTGAGGGGAATCGAACCCCCTTCTCAACCTTGGCAAGGTCGTGTACTGGCCGTTGTACTACACCCGCGACTTTAATTTTTTTATCATATCATCAAATTTCCTCTCTGGGAAGATTCATTGTTGGCTTTCGGACAATGAGCTATAGTACACCCATGAGAACAGAGGAAAAAAGAAGCGAACGCTTTACTCTTTGGTTCCGGGAAGTAGGGAAGAAAGATGTGGAGCTCGTGGGCGGAAAGAATGCCTCACTCGGTGAAATGTACAACGCTTTAGCGCACCTTGGAGTGAAGGTGCCCAATGGGTTTGCGATAACCACCTCTGCCTATAGATATTTTTTGTCTCAAGGAGGAATTGAAAAACGCCTCGGTCAAATTTTAAGGACCCTCAAAAAAGATTTTTCCAATCTTGATCAAATTGCCAATGCGGCGAGACGTTTGATTTTAGCTCATCCGTTCCCAAAGGATTTATGCGAAGCGATTGGTGAAGCATATGGAGCCTTGAATGGAAAATCTCACAAAAAACAAGAAGGGGCTCTTTTGGATGTTGCAGTTCGGTCCTCTGCGAACGCAGAAGATCTGGACAAGGCCTCGTTTGCGGGCCAGCTTGAAACCTTTTTGCATATCAGGGGAGGAGAAGAGGTGATCAAAGCAACACATCGTTGTTTTGCATCAAACTTTACTCCGCGAGCGATCGACTATCGAGAAAGACTAGGGTACGATCACCTGAACGCATTGGTGGGAGTTGGAGTTCAAAAAATGGTTCGATCGGATAAAGGTTCTTCTGGGGTAGCTTTTACCATTGATACGAACACAGGTTTTCTTGATGTGGTAATCGTCAACGCGGGATTCGGTCTTGGAGAATTGAATGTCGGAGGAAAGGTGAATCTCGATGAATACATTGTTTCAAAGACGCTGCTCAAAGAGGGATATAGAGCAGTGATCGAAACTTCTCTTGTGAGAAAGGAGCGAAAAATGATCTATTCTTCTTGGCAGAGAGATCCGACGACCATTGCTCCAGTGTCTTCCGAAGAGCAATGGAAGCCCGTATTGACAGAAGACGAAGTTCTCGAGATTGCTCGCGCCGCGATTGCCATTGAGGATCACTACAAAAAGCCCATGGATATTGAATGGGCGAGAGATGGAATATCGGGTGAAATGTTTATTGTTCAGGCGCGGCCTGTCACCGGGATAAAAAAGCAAGAGATGAAGATTGTCGAATATGCGATTGACACAAAAAAGAAACTTACAAAACTTCTGGAAGGAGTGAGCGTGGGCGACAAAATCGTGCACGGAAAAGTGCGAATTATAGAAAATTTTAAAGATATCAGCACGTTCAAAGAAGGGGAAGTGCTTGTTACGCGCATGACCGTTCCTTCTTGGGAGCCTGCGATGCGCAAAGCTGCTGCGATCATTACCGATGAAGGAGGTCGTAAGTGCCATGCAGCAATTGTTGCAGGGGAGGCCGGTATTCCTTGCGTGGTAGGTACTTTGCGTGCAACAAAAATTCTGAAAGAAGGTCAGCTCGTCACTATTGATTGTTCCCGGGGGGACGCGGGCTTTATATACAAAGGAATTGCGGCGTTTCGCAGAGAACGAATTTCTTTGAAACAATTTTCCAAACCAAAACTTCATCTCATGCTCTTTGTAAATCGGCCGAGCGGCGTATTCGCAAAACATGCGATTCCAAACGATGGAGTAGGATTGGCTCGCACCGAATTCATCATTACCGAAACTTTGCGGAATATTCATCCGATGGCGTGGCTCAAATATCCCAAACTTCCTCGATTGGTAAAAAAAGCGATTGATGAGTGCAGCGCATCCTATCGAGACAAGCGCCAGTACTTCGTCGATAGACTTGCTCAATCATGGGGAAAGATCGCAGCAACATTTTATCCAAAACCAGTGATTGTGCGATTCTCGGACTTTAAGTCAAACGAATACGCGGATCTGATCGGCGGCAAGGAATTTGAACCGCGCCAAGAAAGCAATCCCATGATGGGACTCCGAGGGGCTGCTCGATATCTCCACCCAAGCTATCTTCCTGCTTTTGAGCTTGAATGCGCTGCGGTTAAAAAAGCCAGAGAAGTGTTTGGCTTCAAGAATATTATTCCCATGATTCCATTTTGCCGTACGCCTGAAGAAGGAAAGAGGGTATTGAAACTTATGGAGCAGTGCGGATTGAAACGAGGAACCAACGGATTGCGAGTGTATGTGATGATCGAAATACCCTCGAATGTGTTTTTAGCAGATCAATTTGCGGAACTCTTTGATGGATTCAGCATCGGGAGCAATGATTTGACTCAATTGGTATATGGCGTTGATCGCGATTCCGGAGAACTTGCTCATATGGTAAATGAAGATCACGAAGGAGTGAGGCGCGCAATAAAGCATGTCATTGATGTTGCGCACGCAAAAGGCATTAAGGTTGGCATCTGTGGTCAGGCGCCTTCATATCTCATGGATTTCACAAGGTTTCTTGTGGAATCAGGAATCGATAGTATCACTCTCGACTCCAGCTCCCTCGGCCTCTACCAGAAAACCGCAGAAAGCATCTCGAACTTTGAAAAGAAATCTTAGTGCCGCGGGAGGGAATCGGTCACAAGTAAATTTCCTGACGGAAATTTCTCGCGACCCCGCCTCGCGATACTCGCCTTGCCCTTTGGGCAAACTCGTATATCGCTGCGGCTTTCGATTCCCTCGCGCACACAAAGCAGTTTGTGTGCTCCTTGCACCCCTTTTTATTCCGTGGTGCCGCGGGAGGGAATCGAACCCCCCACACGAGCCTCTTCAGGGCCCTGCTCTACCAGTGAGCTACCGCGGCGTGTCTTGGTCTTTGGAGAGATACCAAACCGAACTTTTGTCTTTGCCCAAAACACTTCTTACTTTAAGATGCTTTTAGTTAAGATACAAGAGGTCGTATTAGTTTGTTCTATTAGAATATCCCCCATCAAAGTTTTTGAATTATGGTGTTTGTTTAAAAAAGTCAGAACCCATTTTGCGGAAAACTCTGATTGATCACCTCCGCTTCGCTCCGGCGGGACGCTCGGGTGCGGCGGAATTCCCCCCACACCCTACTTCCGCCGCGCCCTCGCTTGGACGGACGAAATTTTTGGCGGTGTTACTTAACTTGTAATATTCGCTATTTCTAAATTTGTCTTTTCTTTGTTTTTCTGAATGTACTTTACAATTTCGCTAATATACTTATCAATCAAATTCATAACCTCGTCTATTTCCTTACTCTCAACTTGTTTGTCTTTTTCTGTGGGATAGATTTTTGTACTAGCGACCCAAACTGTACTATTGGCACCGTAGCTAAACATTGTGGCTTTCATTGTTCTTGAGCTTTTCTCATGAGTAATTTCCTTATCACGATAATCTGACACACATTCTTTCAAAGACTTCATTAATTCATTTAAATCGGATGATAGAACCGTTAATTGCTTCGTGGAAATATAATTTCCAAATTTCTTTGTTAAATCATCATACGAATCTAAAGATAAGTTCCTAGCTTGGCCAAAGTAAAACTCAATAGCTCTCGCTACTTTATCCAAAAGAATTTTTGCAAAGAGGAAATACGACTCTATTTCCAAATGTAAAATAGTTGTTATCCCCCGCCCTTTATTTAGTATCGCCATTTGCTCATCTGTCATGGTATGAGTTCCTGACTGAAAAGTTGCTTGTTGGGCTTTTGTGTTTTCAATAAATGAAGCGGATACTTTATGGTATCTTTCCTGAATAATTTTCAGAAATTCGTAATAACGAGAAATTTGAGAAAATGAAAAAGCAAAAAGATTGTTGTGTCTTACGGAAAATCTTTCCCGCTCCGTATTAATGAATTCCGATAGTAGTTCCATGGGAATGTGGATAACTTTAACTTGGACTTTCTATTTTGTTTCTATTATACTAAAAGCAGAGAAATAAAGTCAACATTTATGCTTACCAAACGGCAAAAACAAGTTCTCGATTTTATAACCGATTATCAGAAACAAAGAGGATATGCTCCCTCTCTTGATGAGATACGCAAGAAATTAAAACTCTCGTCAGTTTCAACGGCTCATTTTCACGTTTCCAAACTTCGCGATTTAGGATACTTATCAAAAGAAGAAAACAAACCTCGATCTATTGATGTTGTGAGTCGTGGAGGGATGGTTAAAATTTCCCTCTTAGGAACTATTGCCGCAGGGCAACCTATCGAAGCTATCGAGAACAAAGAGACAATCGCAGTTCCAAAAAGCAAAATCCCTTCTTCATCAGAAGTCTATGCTCTTCGTGTGCTTGGTAGTAGTATGATTGACGAGAATATCAATGACGGCGACATTATTTTAGTTAAACAGCAAACAACCGCCGATAATGGACAAAAAGTAGTAGCGTTAATTGACAACCATGAAGCGACACTTAAGAAATTTTATAAAGAGGGGCGACATATTCGCTTGCAACCGGCAAATAAAAATATGGAACCCCTCATTTTTAGAAACGGACGAGATATTTCCATACAAGGAATAGTTCTAGATGTAATTCGAGATATTTCTATTCCTGATGATATTCTGCCATATACACCGATTAAGCAAACTGTAGGATCAAGCAAACCATTTTTTGAAGCAGAGAATCTTTTAATCTACAAAGATGACATTCTGAAAATCAATTCAATTCCAAACAATTCGGTTGATTTAATAGTCACATCACCGCCCTACAATGTAGATATTCACTATAATTCTCATGCTGACAATCTATCCTATGAAGATTATTTAGAATTCACCCAAAAATGGATGAAAAAATGTTTTGAGTTAACAAAAAGTGAAGGGCGATTTTTACTAAACATTCCGCTTGATAAAAACAAAGGGGGGCAAAAATCAGTAGGCGCGGATTTTACGAGAATTGCGAAAGATATTGGTTGGAAATATCACTCAACAATTATTTGGAACGAAGGCAACATTTCCCGCCGTACCGCTTGGGGTTCATTTATGTCCGCCTCCGCTCCTTACGTTATAGCACCGGTAGAATTGATATTAGTTTTGTATAAAGATAGTTGGAAAAAAACTGGTGGCACTAGAAAAAATGATATAACAAAAAAAGAATTCATGGATTGGACAAATGGTGTTTGGACATTCAATGGTCAAAGCAAAAAAGGAGCGGGCGGACATCCTGCACCATTTCCAATTGAATTACCGCGCCGATGTATAAAATTATTCAGCTTTGTTGGTGATACGGTTTTAGATCCATTTTTGGGTAGTGGGTCAACACTTATAGCTTCTTATCTGCATGGCAGAAAAGGAATTGGGGTTGATATTGACGAAAAGTATTGCAACATCGCGATAGATCGTTTACAGCAAGAAGCTAAAGTTAATCAATCAACACTGCTAAAATAAATATATGAAAAAGAACAACAAGAAAAATAATCACATTCAAAAGGATCTCATCGTCGAGTTTTTTAGGAAGAATCCAAATCGCGATATTAAACACCCCGAAGTTGTTGATTGGGTGGTGACAACATACAAAAAACGAACGGGGAATGTTTTCCGCGATCCCGACCGTGCTATTCGCCATTTAGCCCAAAGTGGATTTCTTATCAAAATTTCTAAAGGAGTTTATCGTTACGATCCCAAAAAAGTGAAGCAACGGGAACTTTATGATTTCACTGCCGCACAAAAGAAAGCAATTTTGGAAAGAGACGGGTATAAGTGTGTTGTATGTGGCAGAGGAATTAAAGATGGTGTTGAATTACATGTTGATCACATCAAGCCAAAAGACAGGGGTGGCGAAGCCACGATAGAGAACGGACAAATTTTATGCGGTCAGCATAATTATCAAAAGAAAATGCTCAACCAGACTGAAACCGGCAAGAAAATGTTTATCCGCCTTTATGAATTAGCCAAAGCAGAAAAGAATCAAGGGCTAATGAAGTTTTGTGCTGATGTTTTAGAGACTTATGAGAAGCACAATATTAACGGTCACATTGTTTGGGAAAAATAAGGCCGCCTGAGCAGCGAAGCCGCGAGGCAACCAATCCGTTGGCTCCGAAAAATTTGCAAAGTTGCGTTTGGTGGACGCGCCTGGACTCGAACCAGGGACTTTCTCGGTGTAAACGAGACGCTCTAGCCACTGAGCTACGCGTCCATGAATTTTCTCATCACAAATGCGTCGTTGCCATTTCGATAGTATTTCTCGACTTTCCTCAAAATCGTAAAACCAACTTTTTCATACAAGGAAATCGCGGGAGTATTGTGCGTACGGACAAAAAGAAATACTTTTTTGATGCCTCGATCTTCAAAATGGTTGAGAAGGTACTCCAGGAGCTTTCTTCCAACCCCCTTTCCTCGACAGGAGGGGAGGACTGCAAGCCATGCAATACGCGCAGAACCATTATCTTTGGTACGACCTATGATATACCCCAAGATTTTTTCATCTTGTTGGGCAACCATAAACTCGTCGGGATATTTTTGGAAATATCGTTCGAGAGGTCGAGGACTTCCATCAAAGAGAGATTCCTTTTCTATTTTTCTTATTGCGTGCAAATCACCGAGGGAAAATTTTCTCACTTGTATCATACAAGTGCCCAGGGCGGGATTTGAACCCGCACGCCATTGCTGGCACTGCCCCTCAAACAGTTGCGTATACCAATTCCGCCACCTGGGCAAATGGTTAAGGTGCTTGGCTTTCTTTCGGGGGTTCTTCTTTCTGGTGATTTTCTTCGGGGGTTTGAGCTTCAGGTTCTTCGATCACAATGCCAATTTCTTTAGCCCGAAGTCGAGCTTTCTTTCCTTTCGCCTCCCTTAGATAATACAGCTTTGCCCTTCTCACTTTTGCGTGCTTTTCAATCTCGATTTTTTCGATGGTAGGAGAGTGAATTGGAAAGATGCGTTCTACCCCAATCCCTTGGCTTATCTTTCTCACCGTGATCGTCGCATTCACGCCTTTTCCGTGTTTTCGCGCAATGACGATTCCTTGGAATACTTGAAGTCGTTCTTTATCTCCTTCTTTGATTTTTTGGTAAACCTTCACCGTGTATCCGGGACGAATATCAGGAAGATTTGTTTTCAGATGCGGTTTGGGAAATGTATCGAGTTGGGTAGTCATATTTCGTCATTTTTCATCTGTATCAATACTCTCTTTAAATCTTCAGGCAATGGGGAATGAAATTCTTTTGTGGATCCATTTGGCAGAGGTATTTTGAGGAAACTCGCATGGAGAAATTGTCTCGCGAGCCCTTCCGGAATCGATTGGTTCTTAAATCCATAGAGCTTGTCGCCTGCAATAGGACTGTCGAGGTACACCATGTGCGCTCTAATTTGGTGCTTTCTTCCGGTTTTGGGCTGTACCTCCACAAGAGTATAAAATCTTCTTGAGGGGTCTGTCAATCTTTGCAAAACACGATACTCGGTCTTTGCTTCTCGCCGTCCCTGCTTTTGTTCGGTCAGTGAATACGCTTTTTGTTTTCTTCGATCTGCGGGCGATCTCCCCAAAAGGGTATGAATAACTCCTGAATCTTTTTTTACCCTCCCTTCCACAAGACAGATATAGCGCTTTTCGATATTTCTTTTCTGAAACTGTTCTTGGAGAAAATCGAACAAATTTTTTGTTTTCGCCACAAGAAGAATTCCAGACGTGTCTTTATCTAACCGATGCACAATTCCATACCGCCGTTGTTCTCCAAGCATTTCCAATTCAGGAAATTGGCCGAGAAGGAGTGTCGCAATCGTATCGTCTTGCCGCGCGCCCTCTTTCCATACGGGAATATCTGCTGGTTTGTCTATCACCAATAAGGTATCATCTTCATAAAGAATTTTCAAGGCCATAGATCAATGCTGAACTTTCACCTTTTCGCGTAGCGGTGGGCGCGAGCCGACTTGAACGGCTGACCTTTTCGATGTCAACGAAACGCTCTAACCAAACTGAGCTACGCGCCCGAGTCATAGGTACAGCTCTATGTATAGCAAGGATTTGAAATTTATTGAAGATACTTATTGCTTTACTCCTTTTTCAATATCCTGAATCTCTTTTCTTACAAACTTTTCTGCGTCATCTAAATGTTTCCTAAAGTGCTTCATAACTTTTTCTTCCTCTTGGGTAAGTTCGCGTTTTGTCTTGGTTTTCTCCAGCATTTTCATTTGTTCGCGGATATCTTCTTTCAATAAATCAAATGCTTCGTGAAGAGCAGACTCCGCTCCACGAACCTCTTTTTTTAATTGTTTTCTCAAGGCGGCAAATTTGTGCCAGCCGTACCAGAGAAGGGCTCCGAGGAGGATAATGAGCGCGACAAGCGGAGTCACTATCGCAAGCAATTCTACGGCCTGCGAGCCGATTCGGAGCAGTGCCGGCCGCTCTACCACAACAGTAATCTTTTCCCCTGGTTCGCTTTTTGCACCACGTTCGTCAACTGCTTCTGCCCACAATTTGTAAATGCCTTCTTTTAATTTTTCATTGGGTGTAAGGATGAACCTTCCCTTATCGTCAATTTCTATTGCCGCGCTTTTTGCTTCTTCATTCTCTTTTTGAAGCCAGCCATTTACTTTTCCAGCAAGATATGCGGTTTTCCCTTTTACGAAGAGAACGTCCCCACTTCGCAACATACGCGGATACTCCATGATTTCTGGCGGTGTTAATGCCTGAATAATAAATTCCGCGGAGTTTACCAAAGAGTTGCCAGCTTTATCTACTACTTTGGCAATGAGTATATGCTTGCCTGGGTTCAAAGTTGGAGTCGTGTAGGTGTGGCTTCCGTCATCTTTCCATGTGTCTGTACTCTTGCCGTCAATTTTGATTTCGTAGTAATCAATACCCGATGTTTTATCGCGCGCGTCAAAAACAAATGGAACTTTTGGTTCTGTAAAATCTTCTCGAGGAATCTCGCGAATGTCAAAATGAGCAGGTTTTTCTGTATCAATTTGAAGTCGAAAATGAGAAACGCCACCCCATCCTTTTGCATTCCGTACTTGGACATGGAAATACCACGTGCCATCATCTAAATCCGTAATCTCTTTGGAGTTCATTGGCGTAGTATAAGTTACTGTAGGAAGAGCCTGCGGAATTTTTCCTACAAGTAAGCGAACCGCAGTCGCGTCTTTTGGCAAATCCCAAGTAAATTTCGCGTCTTTTACCGCATACCACCTGTTTGGATCAGGATGAGTCGGCGAACGAATCTCTGGCGCCGGTGGAGTGCCGGCTTCTTGAACGAGAGGAACAATTTCTGGCGTGGCCGGCCCAACTACACCTATTGAAAAATTGGCATCACCCAGATCAGTTAAAGTGTTTGTTCCCTTGCCATCATGAGCGAGCACCGAGCCGGAAGAAAAAGTTAAAGGGGCGTTACCCGCAGTTTTTGTTTTGAAGGTAATGCTGATAATTTTGCCGCTTGAGCCCGTAAATCCCGGATTCAGAACAATGCCTTCAAAATTTACAGTACCCAATGTATTTGAAAAAGTCGGCTCTTGCACCCATAGGCTAAAAATGGAGCCGATTTTTGAAAGGGAAGCGACTTCTAATTTGTCGCTTGGAAACGAAATGGCGCCGGAAGCGGCATTCATCGCTTGATCGGCGCTTGAAACATAAACGCTTATCGAAAATGTGGTGCCAACCGCATGCGACCCGGAAGAAGGAGAAAAATACAACGTTGCCGCTTGAGCGACTATCGGCAGAATACTAAAAACTGCACATAGCAAAGTGCCGACCAATAAACTTTTTATATTTTTATGTATCTCCTCCATAGAAATTTTTTCATTGCATAAACAATAACAAGCGCCAATACAATTACAAACCAATTCTCGTAATTTTCGTACCAGGGAAGCGGATTTTGCGGTGAAATCTTTTCAGTCCTCGCATTGCCCTTTTTGTCGACGGCTTTTACAAAAATATAGCTTTGCAGTTTTTGGTCGTTCAGCAAATAGGGGCTCTCGGCCGTAATCCATCTTGAGAGTATCCCAAAAAATCTTTGTCGCGTCTCTTTCAGATCGTAGTGATCAACCCCCGATTCCTTATCTTGGGTCGCAAAAACGAGAAACCATTTATTATTAAAAAGGGTAGAATCGCGCGCAACTTCCGGCACAAATGATTCTGGCCGCTCATTATCGATTACGGCATTCACCGTAACTGGAGGGGCTTCTTTGGAGATGGTGAATTGAAATGGCAACAATGAGAGTTGGGCTTCCGTACCCTTGCCGTCGTTGAGCAATGCTCTTGCCTCGTGAATTTCAGCCGCGCCCCTTCCTTCTTTTTTTGCCTCAAAAAGAATTGAAAAAATCAAACCATTCTTTCCTACATAGCCGCCGGGAGTAATACCGGAAAAAACAATTCTTCCTTGTTGTTTGTCTCCTGTTTGTTGTTCCTGGTGTGGCTGTTCAACCCAGAAGTTGATGATGGAATTCGCGTCTTTTATTTCTTTGAACTCGAAAAGGTCTGGCGGATATAAGAGGTTTCCTTCGATCGCATTGATATTCTCCTTTTGAGTATCGAGAAAGGCTGTAATCTCAAAGCGCTGGCCAACTTTCATTTCTTTGTTTTTTGAGTCAATCGTAATTTCTGCCGCCTGAACCGAAAGAGAAAGGAGTGACAAAAAACAAGAAACAATCAGTATTCCGCTTTGGTTTGTCATATGATTCTTACTCGTCAGCTTTCTGCCATACTACTCGTTTCTTGTCACCCCGTCCAGTGAAACGTCATAATGCTCAAATCAACCAAATCCACCTTGCCATCGTTATTTAAATCAGTTGAATTTGGTGGCGATGGTCTTTTGTACCAATACGCGGCAATAGAAAAATCGACCAAATTCACTCGGCAGTCGTTAGTAAAATCTCCCTTTGTTTGACATTTATTTGTTGGTTGAGAAACGACAGTTTTCGCGCCAACCAAAAAGCTTATGGTGTGACTAAATGAGCTGGCTGTCCCATTTCTCGCCGCTTTAGATTTTGCAAAATGCTGACCCATCGAAAGCTCGGCAGTATCGAAATTGTAAAGATACGCGCCATTTTGGTCGGCAACAGTTTTTCCAAGAAATTCTTCCTCCGAGCTTATGGCAACAGTAACATCTGCTTTGGGAACTGATTGCCCAAAAATGGCAATGTTCTCGCCGCGCTTAACTTCACTTTTATCCACTGCAATGGTGGGTGTAATAAAAATACCGCTCCGAGAGGTTGTAGCGCCGCTCGCAACGCTCGCAGGAAAAGTTACCAGAGATGATCTATTGCCTTTCGAATCTTTGCTATAAAGGGCAAAGATATAATTTCCAGTAGAAAGACCAGAAAGCTTTATTGAAAAACTGGCATCGCTTCCGGCAATGGTAGTTGCCGCGATTTGTGCGTCTTTCAGAAGCGTTACCGTGCTTTTAGGATACGCGCGACCAGAGAAGACAGCAGCTGTTTGGGGTTGAGCGACGATACCTCCACCGCCTCCACCACCTGCACTTTCACCACCCTGTTGTTGCGACGCCAAAGCAAAAAGCACGAAAGAGCTGAATGAGTTCGTAGAAAAGGTAATCTTGTTGTTGGGAGCATCAATCGTAGCACCAGGAATTAATTGCCAAGAAGAATCTGTTGATCCCCAGCGATAGGGAGCGATGCTGCTCTCGTCTAAGCCACTTATATCAGCGTCAGTGTAACTTATAGTAATAGACATCGCAAGTGAGGTAGTGGAAACTTGGATGCCTGAAGCACTTGTATAGAGATTAAAATCGTACGTTTTCCCGACAGCACTTTTGCCAGATGAAGAGGGCTTATCTGACGAGAAAAAATCTTTGGAATATGAGTTCGCTTGAAGCTTTAAATCTTCAGTATAAAAATGTGGAGGGAAATGAAAAACAACCGTTGTGCCGTCTGCCTTCGTCAGGGTAGCGCTTCCGCCACTTGGAGAAGAAAAAGTGGTGCTTGTTGCAACTTCAGGAACAAGCGCCGTAATGCTTATTGCACCGCTTACAGCAAAAATCGGCTGCGGGTAAACAATTCTTATACCTATGGAAAAAACCAAAAATAAAATAGATAAAACATTCATTCATCGTTTCTTTATTTTGCGTTGTCTCCTTGGGGCTGAACCTTCCTTCGCAGCTCTTGCCGTGTCTTTGGCAAGGGGGACTTGGAAACGGGATGATGCTTTTGAAATAATCCAGTGGTTGTATTTTTTAAGTCCGAACCATCCGCCAAATCCCAGAAGAGCTAAGATGAAAATAACAATGCTCAATAATTGCCACGGGATCACGAAGAAACGATAACTCGCCTCTGCAGTTTTGTTATCCTTTCCATAAGCAATGCTAAGTTTTGCGTTATACGGCCCCAAGGCAAAATTACTCCATTGGTTTCCCACGGCCGAGAAAAATCCTCCATCTTCCTCTTTCTCTACTGATACAACATCGGATTTCTCTTGATTTTTTTCTGCCCAGACCATTTGGAACTTGCGGACGCTTCCTGGCAAAACATTGCCATCTGGGCGATTCGCGTCCAGGGTCACCACAGTAAACCCAAACAAATTTTTAACCTTAAGTTCTCCAGTTGGCTTTATTCGTTCAGTTCCTTTATTAGAAAAGCGGTAAGTAAAAGTTATGGGTAAAGAGTTCACGACGCGGCCCCCTTCATCAATCTTAAAATCCAGAAGCCCGCCTCCTTCTTTTGACTCCCCATGAACACTCAAAAGAATGAGCATGCCCAGTTTGCCGCCAATTGCCACCTGTCCTCCTTCTTGTTGGGGCGCGGGAGAACTGCCCCATAAGATAGCAGCAAAATATCCCCCGGCTTGAGCGCTTTCAGGTATCTGAATGGAGAATGGGATCTTTTTGAGCCCTTGCGCTTTTAAAGTAACATTCTCTTGAATTTCAATCCACGAGGCAAGTCCTTCATTCGTATCAGGAAGAAAATGAGGCGCGCCAGATTCACCTCTGGCTTCGAAATTCTGGGAAGAAGAATAAAAAGTCTTGATTTCGTCCTGTTCGTTGAAGAGTTCAATTTCGCCGAGCAGGGTTTGGCCAGGATCGCCCGAAATCTCCATCTTTACGGGGGATATGGTAAGTGCATGTACAGGGAAGGTAAATATGACAGCGCCTCCCAAAACTAAACTTATGGCAAGCAAAAAATACCTCATAACAGTACACTCGGTCACTGCGCCGTTGTGTTAGAAATTCGAAGTCGCGTTGTAGGTCAGCGTTGTGGTGTAACTCCCTGCTTCGGTAGCCGCGCTAATGTTGGCAATGTAAGAGATCGTACAGGTCGTGCTGTTAATTCCCGAGGATGAGCTTATGACGGTCTCGCCCGATACGAATTTGAAGTTATCAACGGTACTATAACCAGTTGCGGCTGCTGCAATTGGCGATGTCCCTGAACATTCCGCGCCCACATTTGGCGTCGCGTTGTCCTTGGCGTTAATGCCGAACTGTTCTGTTCCCACAGAACTCGCGGCGGCCGTTGACATGGCGGTAATGGTGTTCGAGCCAGAGGTTAGAGTGGACCCGGATACAGTAAGAGTTAATCCGCTCGCGGCATTCGTGGCGAGAGTGACGGTATGAGAACCAGTGGTGACTGCCGCGCTCGACAAGGTTCCAAAAGCCACGGAATTAGTGCTTAAAGAAAACGTGAGGGCTTCAGCAACGGTAGCACTCACCGCAACCTGGTCATCAAGAATAATTTGAACAACAATATCGCCGACGTCGCCAAACGTACCCGCAATCGCAATGGTATAATTGGTGGCGCCTGTGATATCGGGGTTGGTAATCTGTTGATCGCCCGTAGCCCCGGTAGTTGCATTGGTACCGATCCTCATTCGCACGCAGGCATTCCCTGCAATTGCGGCTACGCCAACGCCGTCCGTAGGAGCAGTAAGCGTGATTGTGTCGGTTGTGGTGTTTACAGAAACACCCCAAGCCGTAGCAGAGGCAGTGGCGGCAAGCGTTTCGTCATTGCTAAAGGTTACGCCGCTGCAGCTTGTTTGGCCACCTGCTGAATGAGCAAGGTCAAGATCGGTGAAATCTAAAGCGCCAGGAACCGTAAAAGCAGTACCTGCACCCTTATCGAACTCAACAGTGATTGTATCAGTTGAGTCACCTGCTCCGGTGGGCGTACGAAATACAATCGTATGGTCTGACGCGGTATTATCTTTCAGACTGCTCATGGTATCTGATTTATTCAGAAGATCGGCGGCAAACGCAACCTGCAATGGCGGTCCAAACAATATGGCAATGAGCGACAGAATTACTCCCAAACTTATTATTGTCCTTGTTTTTCTTGTAATGTGCCTCATGGAGTAATGTTCGTATTTCATCTGACTTTTTGCTTTCATGAAAAGCAATAACCTTGTAGGAAAGTATAGCAAAAATGTAAAGAAAAGTTATTCACAGGCCTTGCCTTTCAAAAAGTAGCGGTAGCAACATACGTGAAGGTGGCAGTATAGCTTCCAGCTTCGGTGGCATTTGTAATGTTCGCAATGTAACGGAGAGAATAAGCAGTGCTCACATCGTCTCCATCTGGATCAGAAGCGACCACGTCAGGAAATGCGGCGGTATCGAGAGCAAAACCCGCAGCAGCATACGGCGCGCTTACTGTTCCATTGCCGCCTGTAGCAGTCATTCGAAGACCGAACTGTTCTGTCCCAGGGGAGGAAGCGGTATTTGTTGAACCGACTGCCGTTATTGTATGAGCGCCAGAAGTCAGAGTATTGCCTTCTACTGTTATCATGTATCCATTGGTAGCGTTTGTAGAGGCGGTAAGGGTGTGCGCTTGAACCTCGGTGCTGGAACCAGCCCCGTCGCCAGTGGCGTACCTTACTGCAGATGCCGAGAGCGTACCGAAGCCAACAGAGTTGTCAGAGATGCTGAAAGTCAGGGTGGGCGTGGTCGCACCCGCGCCCGTAGCGCAGATTTTGGTGGTGTAGGCAGTGCCATCGCCCACATGGGCATTGGTAGTTCCTGTCATAGAACCCAACGTAGTATCAAAGCCGGTGCAGTTTGTTGATTGGTAGCCAATAGAGACGCTGCCGCCTGAAGGAACCGAAATACAAACGTTGTTGCCATAGTTTGTTTGGCTATTCTGTTCAGCATGGGCATTGGTGATGCCAGACAACTTTAGTGCGGTAGCAAAAGTGCCGGTGCAAGAATTTCCCAAACCGGTCACTCCGCTGCAGCAGACAACATTGCTGTCATATGCGGCGGTTGCTTGGCTCGGCAGTTCGGCGTGCGCGTTGGTTGAGCCCGACATCCGCCAAATCACCGTGCCTGAACAGCCGGCGGCGGTAGTAACTGAACAGGAAAGCGTGCCGGCATAGAGTATCTCTGGCGTAGAAATAAGCGCGAGGCAACATACGATTACCGATATTTGTATACGAAAAGAGCGGGGGTCATATCTCATAGCTCATGAACTTCTTTTAGAGGGGAAAAATGGAACTGACTTCAATCTTCCTTTCCTCAAGAAAATATGGAGAATTTTTCATACTTTGATAATCCGCGTTTATGTCGAGGTCAGATAATTCAAGAATCAGAAATTCGCCCGGATCATTGACAAAGCAGGTGCCATAGTGTTGAAGGTCGCTGTCTTCTAATAGCTCTTGTCCTGAAACACGCGAGCAGTACCATCCTGAACCATCCTCGGCAACATCTTGTGGCGCAAAGACGACATACAGGCGCTTTTCATCTATATTTTGGATAACGACCGAACCGCCGAGCTGAACTTCAAAAGGAGAACTGCTGCCTACCAAGGGCTCTTGCCCAAAGAATGAAAAGGCTAATACGCTTTCGTTGAAGAGTAAGAGTGCCGCGCCGAAGAGAAAAGACAAGAGCACAAGCACTGTAAATTTTTTAATTGGCGCCATGGGATTAAGGATCAAGTTCAAAACCCCAGGAGATACTTCCAGAACAAGTGCCGGTTTCGTCATAATGAATTTGCAGGCACTCTCCGGCCACTATGCTGACACTGTTCGTGGTATCAGAACAGGTTTTTAAAGATCCGTTCCCTACCACCGTGCAGGTGAGGGCTGTAGCAGAATAGGCAGCGGAACAATCGGCGGATTTCCTTACAGTAAACTTGCAGCTGCTGCCGCTCGCGGGTGCTGTGGCGACTTGGCCTCGCAGATTTTTTATGGTGACATTAATGGGAACTAACATACCAAAGAGGGAGGTTACTGTTGTACTGCAGACGTTGTAGCCGAGCCCATGGCATACGGCGTCAGCTGTGAGTGAGGCGCTCGATTGACCGCTCCAGATGATCTTCGATGCCGCTGAAGGCGTTGCCCATGTTCCGTCCCCGCGCCAGAAGGTTGTGGCACCTGCGCCGGTGCCGCTATTTAGGTTGGTTACCGGCAGGTTGCCGCTTACGCCATTTGAAAGATCAACCTGCGCCCAGGCCGGATTATTGGACGCGCCGGTGTTGGAAAGGTATCTTGTCGTGGTTATATTTTTTGCCAATGCCGAAATTACATCCGTTGCCGAACCATACAAAATATCGCCTTGCACCACATTGCCGATTTCAGAGATTGTATGCCCGGGATTTGGCGCCGCCGCACTGGCAATCCAGATAATTGATAATGAAATTGCTGCAAGCCAAAAGAAACCTAGAATCTTATGGAGCATTGGTTTTATTTTTTCTTGATGCCCAACCATATTTTTGGTGCTCGTTTTTGGAAAAATTCGAACGTATTTCAAAGAAAATTGTTAAAGTGTTAGCCCGCCGCGCTTCCGTTATTTTTTTTCGCGCGCGATTTTCACTAATAAATTGCCCTATTTAAGATACTTATTTCGTAATTCAATCAAAGTAAAAACTGGAGAGAAACCGCAATTCCCTGACGCATCTGGATATTTTGAACTTGAGACGCATTGGTATCCAACCGGACAAGTATTTATATTAGTCGCAATTCCACCACATTGTCTACCCGAGAAGGCTATCGAATAAAGTAGAATTGCAGCCAACACCATCAATCCAAAAATTAAAAGTCTTTTCATAAGATTATTTTATCAAATATAACTTTACTGACAGATATTTTTTATATTAATATTACAAACACCAAAAGCCTCTTTTAATAAAAAGGCGGAAAAGGTTCTTGTTTCACCAGGCAATAACCATTCGTAACCTGTTCTATTTTGAAGATGATCCTCAAGACATATTTTTTCTTGATCTGTCAAGGGATTTGTTTCGAAAAAACCAATTTTACTTAGATACTCGTTAATAATTTTTCTCGCCAAGTGAGTAATTCCTTCTCCTTTTTCGGCACTTTCTTTAAAAACTGCAATTTCTTCTTTCCAGACTTTCGCATCGTCACTATGATATCTTGCACTAAGAAAATTTTGTGGGGTTTGATCGAGAACAAGTGGATTGTGATATGTAGATAGAATTTCTAAATTTTTGAGCTTTTCTATTCCAGGCGGTAACATTTCTAGATTATTCCCCCCAAGTCGAAGGTCTTTTAAATTATAAAGCTCCACAATATCAGACGGAAGGCATTTAAGATGATTATTATCTAGTCTTAAAACTTTGAGTTTCTTTAATCCAGAAATTCCACTAGGTAATTCCCTTAGTTTATTATTGGTCAACAATAGTTTTTCTAGATTTTTCAACCGATATACTTCTTTGGGAATCTCCTCAAGGTTTTCATTGAACATCAGATCCAAAACTGCTAAATTGCGCAATTCTCCAATCTGAGACGGAATATTATTAACATGATTAGTAGCGGTAACATGTAGCTCTCGGAGATTCTTTAATGTGCCGATTTGCGGCGGCAACTCCGATTGATTAGCTAATTGGAGAAAACAAACTTTTTCTGGTTCTCTTAAAGCTTTTTGTAGTTCGTAATACCGTCCTTCCTTCTCACATAACGTTTTTTCCTCTTCTTCAAACGAGACATCGCTTTTTCCTACATTTAGATTTCTATACAGAGAAATAGCAAAAAGTACGACTACAGAAAGTAAAAAAAGAATCAAAACTATGTTTTTTTTAAGCATCTTCATAAAAAAGAATGGTTTTTTCATCTAACTTCCAAGGGGGTAGTTTTAGATTGATAGACTATCCCTAAACTACTTTACCGTATATTCAACAATTATTAAACCAAATGTATCTTAAATGATTAGTCAGAATCCTTGACAAATCCTGTTTGGTGCGCGTGGATGGATTCGAACCATCAACCTCGGCTTTATAAGAGCCTTGCTCCGCCATTGAGCTACACGCGCGATTCGATCTATCTTTCAACCTCCGGTCGCTCCTCATCGATCAGCAGTTATTTCTTCCCAATTAGCCGCTCAAACTCCTCTTTCTCTATGGTTTCCTTTTCTATCAGAACTTGGGCGATTTTGTCGAGAGTCTTTTTTCTTTGGGTGAGGATTTTTCCCGCTGTCTTTTTTGCCTCCTCAATAAACCGGGCTACCTCTCGATCGATTTCCACTGCCGTGGTTTCAGAGTAGTTTTTGCCGCTTTCGAGATCTCTTCCCAAAAATGGCATCCACTCTCTTTCACCAAACGTTATGGGCCCCAACTTCTCTGACATGCCGAATTCTTTCACTATAGCCCGCGCGATCTCCGACGCTTTCTCCAGATCATTACTTGGTCCCGTGGTGGTATCTCCAAACACCAATTGCTCTGCGGTGTATCCTCCGAGCAACACTGCAAGCTCGTCTATAAATTCAGCGCGAGACTTGAGATGACGATCTTCTGAAGGAAGTTTGAGTGTATATCCGCCTGCTCTGCCTCGGGAAATAATGGATACTTTCCGCACCGGATCCACGTGTTTGAGGGATGCGGCTATCAAGGCATGTCCAGCTTCATGGTACGCAGTAATTTCTTTCTCTTTTTTTGAAAGCACATGGCTTTTGCGTTCAGGCCCCAAGAGCACCTTATCGATAGATTCAAGGAGTTCGGTTTGGAAAATTTGAGTTTTATTGCGCCTTGCGGCAAAAATCGCAGCCTCGTTTGCAAGATTCGCTAAATCTGCTCCAGCGAAACCAGGAGTACGCTCTGCGACTTCTCGAAGATTTGTATCAGGGCCGAGAGGTTTGTTTTTCGTGTGAATTTTCAGAATTTCCTCGCGATCGTTCACGTCTGGGAAATCTAGTACGATCCTTCGGTCGAAACGTCCCGGACGAAGCAATGCAGGGTCCAAGACATCCGGTCTATTGGTTGCTGCGCACACAATAACTCCGGAGTCTCGTTCAAATCCGTCCATCTCCACTAAAATTTGGTTCAGCGTCTGTTCTCTTTCGTCATGTCCGCCTCCAAATCCAAAACCGCGCGTACGGCCAATGGCATCAAGTTCATCAATAAAGACGATGCTTTTCACCGCTTTTTTCGCAGTTGAGAAGAGATCCCGAACTCGACTTGAGCCGACACCTACGAAGAGTTCGATGAATTCTGATCCTGAAGCAGAAAAGAATGGAACTCCGGCTTCGTTTGCCACTGCTCTTGCCAAGAGCGTTTTGCCGGTTCCCGGTGGCCCTACAAGCAGAACTCCTCGAGGAATCTTCGCTCCCATCTGGAGATACTTCTTTGGATACTTCAAAAAATCTACGACTTCCTGGAGTTCTTCTTTTGCTTCTTTGAGACCTGCGACATCGTTGAAAGTAACTTTTTCTTTTGGCTGTCCTTCCGCTCCAAAGAGACGCGCCTTTGCTTTGGTGAAGTCAAACGCTTGGCCAATTCCAGCTTTTGCTTGGCGGAAGATCATCCACAGAAAAAGAAAGAGGAACAGCGCGGGAAGAATGAGGAAAGAGAGAGGTCCGATCCACGCGTTAAGTCCGGTTGGTTCTCTCGGTTCCACGTTGACCTTGCTCAATTTTTCTTGCAAAACTCCAAGATCAAGGAGCAATTGAGGAAGTGCTTCCTGGGGTTCTTTTGTTGATTCTTTTGTGGTGCCCCCCTCTTTATATGAGATCACGAGCTTGTTTCCGGTAACAATGATTTTTTCTATCTTTTCTTCGTTTACATCCTGAACCACTTGCGTTAGAGAAACCCGCTCGATTCGTTCAAAGGGTTTTGAGAACAGCGCAAAAACCGCCGAGATCGCCAGCAAAATAAGCACCACAATCACAAAATTTTTCGATAAGTTTTTCATCAAACAAATTATATCAAAAAATCGAGAAACTTCAAGTTTTTCTTCTAATTCTCTTCGTCTACTTCTGCTCCATCAAAATCGGTTTCACGGAGCCACTGCTCTCGTTCCCCTAGTGGTAGGGCTGCGAGCATGGTTTGTAAATACTTTCCGCTTACTTTCAGTTCACTAAAAGGAGGTGCAATAAATGCATAAATTACTGCATCATCTGACGGCTTCGTTTCAACTTGGCCCGTCACATCAACCAGATCATAGCCTTCTTCTCGGTGTTTAAGCTCCTCTAGCTCATCTTGAGTAACGCGAATAAGTACACCCTTTACTTGCGCTGTAGGAGCTGGTTTGAGGTTTAAGTATCGGTGCTTCTTTCTTCCCGCTTTGTTAAATGCACGTCTATATCCCTTGAGAATAGCCCATGATGTAATTTTCTTGTTCGGAAGAGTTTTTTGGAGACTTTCCTCGTTCATGAGACTCCCGAATCCGAAAATATATGTTTGTCGAGACATAAGTGAGGGAGGGATAGTTTATTTATATCTCTGCACTCTGAACTCCTGTTTGTTTGTCTTCGCTCTGGGGAGCACTTTGATCTTTTCTTAGTAATGTTGAAAGTTTTGTAATGAGTTCTCCCACTTCAGGATCAACAGAGAAAGAAGATGTGGCGATGGAGCGGGGAAAGATGAGTTTGAAGAGGCGCGGAACATTTTGGATGATCGGTCCCCCAAGACGGGGCATTGAATCGATCATAATAAACTCTGATTCCTCTTTTATGTCCCACAAGAAAGCGCCAGGCCGTTCGTATCGAAGAGCGTTGTTTGCCGCGGAGTATGAATACACCCCAGAGGCGAAAGCAATCTTCATCTCGTATGCGCCTTTTGGGGTAAGTGAAATGTGAGAGACAGCCCGTCGCTCTTTGAGCTTTTCATTTACGAAAGCAAAGTCAAAATCTTCGGTGATGCCAAGATGCGTCATAATATGGAAAAATTCCAAGGGAGGTATCTCATTTGCCAGCATGATCATAAGTGAGTATACGGGGAGCGCCCCCGTAAAGCGTGGATTGCATTCGAGGGGGAAGATCTCATCTGACTTTTGGTCGTAGATAAGATCAATTCCAAAGATACCCTTAAATCCCTTTTTTGCAAGATGTTCTCCGACCGACTCTACGATTTTTTGCGTATTTTTTTCTGCTTTTTCACCCCAAGAGCGAAACCCCCAGTCATGACCCAAGAAAACGCCGGTTGGTAGCTGTCCATGTAAGGCTTCGGGCACGTCAATTAACTGCAACTGGAGCGTTGAGGTGAGAACGCCCAGATGGGTAATACACCCGAGCATCGAGACTGATGGCCCCTCGATAAAAGGAGAAATCTGGATTTTTTTGTATCGTTGGTCAGCAGACAGGATTTCGTGGGCAACATGCCAGTCGTCCTCATTCCGTATGAAAAAAGTTCCTTGTTCACCACTCACGTCATAGTCCCCTCTTTGGACTACAAAGGGTCGTTGCCAACATTGATAGAGATTCTGGAAGGTCTTGGCAAGAAATTCTTCGCGCGCGAGATGCAAGTCTGGAAGATGAGGAAGTCCAAGTGATTTGATTAAGGCTCGGAAGTTTGCTTTCAGGAGTACATCGTCAAAGCTTTCGGGTTGATTGCCAATCCAATCAATATGTTGTGCCTCGAGTGCCTGAACAATTGGGGGGGTTGTTTGGTAGAACATCAAACGATACGGAGTGCGTCGCGACTGTAAAAATGCATGGAACGCATAGTTCCTAAGAAGATATCCGGTAGAATGGACTTTTGCTGCTAACTTTGGGAATTTTTCTTCGAGACAAAAAATCTTTGCGTAATTGCGCAAGACGTCTAAATCAGCAGTATCTTTCACGGAATAGATCGTATAGTTTTGCAGGAAAAGCGAGGGAATAATCCGTGGGTAAGGGGCAACACCAACAGCAATAATCGTTTTTTCTTGCATGCGTTCCAATACCTTGGCAAGGTTCGGGACTGATCGTCTCCAGGCTTGAAACAGGTTTTGGTCCATGGGGTTGTTTTACTATATCAGAGGAGGAGATTCAATGAAATATAAAACCCGGAGAGAACGACTTTGCAGTTGCATTGTCATTCCTCCGGGTCTTGGGCCTATGGCCCTTGCGATGCGTTCTGTTTAGGCCACTTTATGGCCTTTACAGAGACATACCGTTGGTTTTCTTGGGGCGGCTGTCCAGGGCGGAAGTAAACCCCCTTCATTGGGGCGAGGAGTTTGACTGGTCCTTGCACCTCGCTGAGGGCGTTGGAGCCGATGTGGTACTCGGCCCCGTCCTCACTGATGAGCCTACCGGTGTTGGTGATGGGATTGAAAAACTCCACAACCCCTCGCTGCCAGCCGTTGAGCTCGGGGATCTCTGGGGGACTCCACTGGGCCGGTTTAGGGGTTTCCAAGGTAACCCCTAGGGCCGATACCGTCTGTTCGACGATTCGCCCCATGACCGCAAGGAATTCGCCCATACCTTTCCAGGTTGCGGCATAGTCCATGCCGGGATAGGCGTACTCAGGGAGGGAGGGGATAAACCGGACCTTCCCCTCTACCATTCGCACCCAACCCTGGAATACGTGCTGAGCGGTGATAAAGAACCGTTCTTGCCTGGTCACCAGGGCCACCTGGATATCTCGGAAGTGTAAGGCGGGATCCATCATGATGCAGTCGGCGTTGTCCACACCGCGCTGGCGGGTCTGGGGGATCCAACGACCCCGGATCTCCTCCCAGCGAACTGGGATGGTGAGGGTGAAATCGGCTTCTCCCGCATATTCATGCGGTTGGCCCCCGAAGATCACCATGGGGGTGATCCCATCCCGCACTTCGGACTTAATCCGAAGTTGGATATGGTCTGGCCGGCCCTCCACGAAAAGTTCGGTTATGGCGCAACCCGGTGCCATCTTGAGATCCCCTTGGTTGTCCTTGGTCTGGACTATAACTCTCAATGCCTTCATCTCAGGCCTCCTTGTAGATTAGGAACTCAAAGCCCTCCTACTTTTCATATTATGCACCTACTATTAAATTTGTCAAATTATGGTCTTCCTGGGCTACACTGGTAGTGCACAACTCTGCTGCTACGGAGCACCAAAGTCTTGGTTGAGTTGAGGAAGAAAAGAGGTTGGCGTATAGTGAATTCATGAAGAGGGCCTTTGTTTTCGCGTTGATTTTGCTTCCCTCGTTTGCGGCAGGACAGGTCGTAATGAACGAAATCGCGTGGATGGGAGTACCAGTGGAAGGCGTGGATCAAAACCAGTGGTGGAGATATGAGTGGATTGAGCTGTACAATCCTACAGATCAGGCAGTCGGCCTCGAGGGATGGGTGCTTGAGCTATGGCGAGACAAGCTCGATTTCCAGATTCCTTTGGTAGGATCGATCCCATCAAAAGGTTATTTTCTTGCTGGTTCATCCGAAAAAATTTCAAAGGGAGATGTGAATTACTCCAATCTTACAGGAAAGCTCGTGAACTCCGGACAACGACTTATCCTTAAAGATGCTTCTGGAAAGATTGGAGAAGAGATTGATGCGCGCGATGGCTGGTTTGCAGGGGATAATGAAGAGAAGCGAACTATGGAACGGTGGAAACCGGCAGATTCGGGAAATGATCCGAAAAACTGGGCAACGAGCAAAAATGTCGGCGGCACGCCAAAAGCCCAGAACAGCATTTTTGGTATGGCGAAATTGGAAGCGCTCGAGAACTTCGATACTGCATTGCCAGACGGAGCGAGAAAGAGGGTAGACAGAAATCCGTTTCAGCCGTTCTCTACTGGTTTGTTCTGGCCCAGTTTTCTTTTCCTCAAGGCTCTGATTCTCGCATTTGGATCTGTTTTTGCTATTCTCTTTCTCAAGTACAGACTTTCCTCAAAGGAGTCTCAAGAACTTTAACCTTCTCATCTATGAGCACTCTTTACGTCGTTGCAACGCCGATTGGAAATCTTGAAGATATTACCTTGCGAGCCCTCCGTGTCCTTGGAGAGGTTGATTTGATTTTGTGCGAGGATACGAGGGTAACGTACAAACTCCTGTCGCATTATGGAATTTCAAAGCCCACTTTGAGCTATCACCAACACAGCAAACCAGAAAAGATGGAATATATCTTCAGACTCCTCCAAGAAGGGAAAAATCTTGCTTTGGTTTGCGACGCCGGAACTCCAGGAGTTTCAGATCCGGGCAATGAGCTGATTGCCTTTCTTTTGCGGGAAAGCAAGAATATAAATAATGTGCGTTTGCAAGATATTTCGATTGTTCCGGTACCTGGGGCTTCGGCAGTGAGCGCAGCGGCGAGCATCGCTGGGTTCCCAATGGAGAGGTTTACGTTCTTGGGATACCCGCCTTCCAAAAAAGGGAGAAAGAAATTTTTCGGCGATCTTGTCCAAGCAAAACACCCTGTAATTTTCTACGAATCTCCTTATCGGATTGTAAAAACTCTTGTCGAACTACAAAATA
>JBBTXG010000008.1:64606-73150 GCA_038062375.1 Patescibacteria group bacterium | reverse complement strand
CTCGATGCGTCTCCTGATTGCATGGTGGTGCCGGCTCACGCGTGGACGCCGTGGTTTTCTGTGTTCGGGTCTAAATCCGGATTTAATTCTTTGGAAGAATGTTTTGATGAATACACCAAATATATTTATGCAGTTGAAACAGGATTAAGCTCGGACCCCCCGATGAACTGGCGGCTTTCAAAGCTCGATACCGTAGCCTTGATCTCAAATAGCGATAGCCATTCGTTAGCTAAGATTGGAAGGGAGGCAAATGTGTTTGATGTTGAGGTAAGCTATTTTGCGATTGCCGATGCAATCAAAACAAAGGATCCAACAAAGTTTCTCTTCACTGTAGAGTTTTTCCCTGAAGAGGGGAAGTATCATTATGATGGTCATCGTCTTTGCGGGGTGCGCATGAAGCCCCAAGAGAGCAAGCTTCAGAAAAACATATGCCCCAAGTGTGGAAGAGTATTGACGATTGGGGTTCTCAATCGAGTAGAAGAGTTAGCAGATAGACCGGAAGATTTTCAACCAATGAATGCCATTCCTTTCCGAAGCCTTATTCCTTTAGAAGAGATCATTGGAGATGCTCTTGGCGTTGGGGTGGGAGCAAAACAAGTAAGGGAAGAATATGAAAACCTCGTGAAGCAATTTGGCAATGAGTTTCAGATTTTGCTTGAGGCATCTCTTGAGGATCTTGGAGCGGCGACTCTTCCAGAAATTGCAGAGGGTATTGGCCTGGTCCGAGAAGGGAAAGTGGCAATTGAGCCAGGATATGATGGAGAATACGGCAAAATCAAGATATTTCAAGAGAATGATCAGAGAAGCCTTGTTCGTCAAAAAAGCTTGTTTTAGAGAATTTATGAAAGACGTTTCAGACTTCAAGCCAATCCGAAAGCGTTTCGATAAGATGAATGTGTTGGATTTGGAAATTCTATCTTACCTCTCGCACAACGGGAGAGAATCGTTTGCGAAGATCGGCAAAAAGATTAACTTGAGCGCAGTGACGGTAAAAAATAGAGTAGATAAGCTCACGAGAGATAAAATCCTCAAAGTTCAGGGGACGTTGCAGATTGATCAATTCTATACCCTTTCAGCTCAAATTTATATCGGAGCAAAGAGAGAAATCGTAGAGAAGCTCGTCGAGAGCCTCGCGAAACGTCAAGAGGTTTATCATTTGGTAAAGACCGCAGGCCGCTCCAATCTTATGATTGGGTTTCTTGCTTCAAGCCTTGAAGATATCGAACAGTTTATCACCAATGAAATCCGCACCCTTCCGGAACTCCGTCAGCTCGATGTACATATCGGAGAAATTCCCATTGTGCCGAAAGGTTTTCTCCCTCAATTTAATTAGTTGCGAGAGAAGTTCGTTTTTCACCCGTTCGTGAGGCCTCTCCCCTTTAGATTTTACAGCAAATGGATGGAAAAGCTTTAAAAACTAAAGTATCCTTGACAAGGTTAAATACCGAGTGATAAAGTAAAGATGTATATGCATAAGAAAGAGCGGAATTTTTTTTGCAGCATAGAAGGATTCCCCCCAAGATTCTTATTTGGAAATTCATGCACAGGCAAAAGTGCGGCCGGTATTTATTGATTTGATACGATTCAACCAAGGTTATCAACATCAATAATGTAAATCTGGCCACAGAGAGGGCCAGCTTTTATCTTCGTGGTGTCTCTTGTGAACAGAACCAGAGAAGAAACACCGCTTGTCAAAGATGGAGAATAAATTTTATTTGACAAAAGAAGGAGCGGATAAGATTCAAAAGGAATATACGAAACTCCTTGAGTTTCGGCAACTCAAAACAAAAGACGAGATGCCGTCTCTTTTGCATTCCGAAGAGATCAATCCCGAATACCTTTTGTTTCAAGAGGATATGAGCTTATTGGAAACTCGTATTGCAGAATATGAAAATATCCTCAATAATATTGAAATCATTAAACCCCCAGAGAAAGAAAAGTGTCATATCGTACATTTCGGAGCAAGGGTTACAGTGGACTTAGACGGGGAGATTGATGAGTTTACCATTGTAGGAACCCTGGAAGCAGACCCCATGCACAAGCGAATTTCCAATGAATCTCCCATTGGGAAAGCACTCATGGGAGCGAAAGTTGGCGATACGGTCATACCTCAAACATCCATGGTACGCAAGGAATGTAGAGTGCTGAAGATTCATTATCAACCCTAACCCGCAGAGCTTATGAACTCTCCTTTTATAAAAACATACCCTGTCGATCAGTCAAAACTCTCTCTTGGTGAACAAAAGGTGCTCAAAAAGTTGATTGCTGCCGCGCAACTGGTATCTCCTTTATATGAGGCACAGAAAAATCAGATAGATGGCGCAAGCTTTTATCCTTCAGATGCGTCTCGCCAAGAGCTTGAGCAAGCCGCAAAGAAGAATCCTGCAATTCTGAGTCCTTATACATTCGTTAAAAGAAATCACGCAGGAAAGCTGGCGGTAGTCCCCTATAGTCAGAAGTTCAAAAAAGAACTGAAAAAAATTGCCGTGCTCGTAAAAGAAGCAGCAGCAGAAAGTCATGATCAAGCATTCAAAGACTATCTGCAGGCAAGGGCAGAAGATTTACTTAAAGATAATTTTGACAGGAGCAATGCCTTGTGGCTTCAAGCCTCGCATTCAAAAATAGGCTGTGTCATTGGCCCTTTCGATAGAGACCTCGATCCGCTTTTCTTTCAAAAACGTTCCTATAAAGCATACGTGGGAGTATTGGATGAACGGCAAACACAAAAGATGGAGGGATTTCGAACAATGATTCTTGCGAGCCAAAGGAAATATTTCCCAGGAGTAAAGAAAGCGCCCATCTCTCAAGTTAAAATACGCGTGGAAGACACTGCTGTTCTCGCGGGTTCTGATGCGGATTCTCTGTTTGTGAGTGATAACCTTCCCTCTTCGGCTGACTTGTATTTAATTAAAAAACACGGAATGATTTCTACGGTTTTTAAGCCAGTTATTGAACAGAGATTTTCAGACTGGATTTTCCCTATTTTTGAGAAACTCTTTCCGCAAGATTTTCAAAAACGTTACCCCAGAGAAGAGCTGGCGAAGGCTTTTCTCCTGGTGAGTACATTTGTCGAAATCTGTCACTCGCTGCTGCGCTACTATGATGCAGCTTCACGACTTCAAGATTTCTTTCCCTATTTTGACGAGGCCTACACGGAAATTTTCGGCATAAAGGTTTCTGAACTTCTTTTTCTTAAGGGAGCCTTGAACGAACGAGAACTTGAAGCAATTACTCTTGTGGAAATTTGTCAGGGAGTTTACTATTTAGCGTTTGCAAAAGAACGGCCTCACCTTCATTCCTTTGCAACTGGGTACGCGGCGTTTTTCGATTTTCTGTTTGACGAAAAGGCCCTTGAGAAAGATGAGAAGGGTTTTCACCTCGATTTTCGGCGAACATTTATCATCGTCGATCGATTTACTCATATCTTTGAGTATTACCTCTCATCGGCAACTCGAGACGAGGCAAAGGAATTTATTGGAAGGTTCCGTCCAGAGGAGATGCTCGAGAGATTTACCTTTCAGGTGCGCAAGGTCTCGGGAAAATCAAGAGGGGGGTGATGGCTTTTTACCCTCTTTCTTCTTGTGGTATATTGAAAGTAGTTTCGAGTTTGATGGAGGATGAAATGACCGACGGGATAGAGATTCAACCTTTCAGCCAGGAGACATTAAGCAAGGATATCCTGGGGGATTTGATTCGTAAGCTCGCCCTTATCGCTTACGCCGCCTTCCGAGAACCCCCATGGGACGATAAGTTTGGGTTGCCGCGTCTTCACTTCGGGCTTGGAGTAGACCTTATGTGCCGCAATGCCAGAGCGTATCTCGCGAAGACGGAGTCGGGATTGTTGGTAGGGTACATCCTTGGATATGAAGTGCTACTCGAGGTCCAAGAAGATCCGCGAGATCTTACTCTCCATACAATCTCTGGTACCGAGGATCTCAATTACTTATTCGAGGATGGCCAAAGGGTATTTTATGGAGATACCCTCTGTGTACATCACGCGTTCCGAAGGCAGAGTATTGGAGAAACCCTTGCTGGTGCGCTCATCGAAGAACTTCGAAGGCAAGGGTTCACTTATTACATAGGGCGGACCCATAGCCAGGCTAATGCCCCTAGGGGTCTCCTTGGAAAGCTCGGCTTCGAGGAGCTACCGATACGGGATAGGGAGTACCCAGATCGAACCTATTGGGTACTGCGTCTTTAGGGCAGAGAATAGGGAATCTCCACGCCGATTTTCTTTTGTGGGCGAATTCAATAAGAATTTGCCCACGAACTTTTGTAATCTCAATTGAGCGGAATTCTTTTTCGTCTTAGTTTTGATACAATAATTAAGTGTGATGTTGAGAAAGGGTAAAAAATTCTTCTCTGCATGAAAAACCAAGAGATTGCAAAAATTCTATACCATACCGCTTTTTATCTTCACATGGAGGATGTGCCATTCAAGCCTCAAGCGTACGAAAGGGCGGCAATAGTTTTAGAGTCGCTTTCAGAGGCTGTCGAAGACGTGTATGCGAGAGAAGGTTTGGGGGGCTTAGAGAAAATCCCCGGAATGGGAAAGAGTATTGCAGGGAAGATCGAAGAATATCTCAAAACAGGGAAAATTCGATATTATGAGGAGTACCAGAAGAAAATGCCGGTCGATCTTGATGAATTAAGTTCTGTGGAAGGCATAGGCCCGAAAATGATCCGCGATTTGTGGAAGCATCTGAAAATCAAGAATCTTGGAGATTTGGAAAAAGCCGCGAAGGCAGGCAAGATACGAACGCTTCCCCATTTTGGCAGGAAAACCGAGCAGAATATTCTCCAAGGCATTGCGTTCGCAAAGAGATCAAGGGGGCGATGGCTTCTGGGCACCATCTCCCCTTACGTGGAAGAGCTTATTTCCTTACTGAAAGGTTCTCGGCTTGTGAGAGAAGCGGTTGCCGCTGGTTCTTTCCGTCGCATGAAAGAAACAGTTGGGGATGTAGATATTTTAATCACCACGAAAGACCCCGAAGGAGCAATTGATTATTTTCTCTCTCAAGTAAAGTATAACAAGATATGGGGAAAGGGTCCCACGAAGGTATCGGTGCATACCCTTCAAGGATTTGATATTGACGTGAGGGTGCTCCCGGAAGAAATTTTTGGCGCAGGACTCCAGTATTTTACGGGATCCAAAGAGCACAATGTAAAGCTGCGCACCTTGGCAGCAGAGAAAGGATACAAGGTGAGCGAGTACGGAGTGTTTCGGGGGAAAAAGCGTATCGCCTGCAGGACTGAAGAAGAGGTATATCGTGTGTTGGGGATGCCCTATATTGAAGCTGAACTTCGTGAGGATCAAGGTGAAATTGAGATGGGGCTTCAAGGAAAACTTCCCCACCTTATTCCTTATGGATCCTTGAAGGGAGACCTCCAGATTCAAACAAATTGGACTGATGGGAGTAATTCTATTGAAGAAATGGCAAAAGAGGCAAAAGGGCAGGGGCTCGAATATATTGCTATTACCGACCATACAAGAGATCTTGCAATGACGAAAGGATCAGACGAGAAGAAGCTTTTGCGTCAGATGCGAGAGATTGATAGGATAAATTTAAAATTCAAAATTCAAAAGTCAAAATTTCGAATCTTGAAAGGAGCAGAGGTGAACATTCGAAAGGATGGCACGCTCGATATCAAGGACGAAGTACTTGCAAAGCTTACGGTCGTAGGAGCAGCAGTGCACTCGAACTTCAAAATGAGCAAGAAAGATATGACCGAAAGAATCAGGCGCGCCATGGAAAATCCGCATGTAGATATTCTTTTTCATCCTACGGGTCGTCTCATCCAAAAACGCCAACCGTATGAAGTTGATATGGATGTGATTATTCAAACCGCAAAGAGGACCGGCACGATTTTAGAAATCAATGCGTATCCTGAACGTTTGGATTTGAAAGATACAGACATCCGGAAAGCAGTGGAAGCCAGAGTAAAATTGGCAATCGACTCTGATGCTCACAGCAGAGAGCATATTCGATACCTCGCGTACGGCATTGCCCAAGCGAGACGCGGCTGGGCAACACAGGGGGATATTATCAATGCGTGGCCTCTCGAAAAGATGTTATCATTTCTGAAAGACAAGCATACATAACATGCCAAAAGAAAAATCCGCAGGCGCTATTATTTTTCGCGTTACGGACAAAGGACTCGAGTACATACTTCTCCACTGCCCTTCTTCTCCAAAAGCAAAGAAAGGGTACTGGGATTTTCCCAAAGGTCATATGGAGAAGGGAGAGGCAGAAGAAGACACGGTCAGAAGAGAGGTAAGAGAAGAAACGGGGTTAGAGGATATTGAGCTTCTCAAAGGTTTTCGGGAGGTGATTTCGTATTGGTTCAGGTTTCAAGGAAAGACAGTTTCAAAAACAGTCATCTTTTACTTGGCTCGTGCGAAAACTCAAGAGGTTACCCTTTCTTCCGAGCACATCGGCTATCAGTGGCTTCTTTATGAGGAGGCTCTTTTGCAGCTCACGTACGAAAACGCAAAGGAACTTCTTAAAAAAGCCCAAGCATTTCTCAAGAAGAAAGCTTGAGTTATGGAGTTTGTGAGGTAACCTTTTCGATGATCGCGTCGAATATCTGACGATGTTCTTTCGCGAGGCTGGAGAGGATTTTTCGATCGATAGCAACACTCTGTTTCTTGAGCAATGGGATAAACCTGCTATAATTCAGCCCATTTTCTCTCAAGGCTGCGTTTATGGTGATCTGCCAGAGCGCCCGGAAAACCCTCTTTTTTCTCTTTCGATCACGCCATGCATGCCTCCACGCATGCCAAAGCGCATTTTTTGCATAGCGATATTTTGATTTTCTTCCCCAACGAAATCCCTTCGTATACCGGAAGATATGTTTCCGGCGTTTATGGGCAATCGTCCCTCGTTTTACGCGTGCCATAGGAATTTCTTAATTGCTTTTGCTTCTGGTTTTGAAAGCGCAACCCACTTTCGACTTTTTCTTCTCTGTTTTCCGGAACGCTTTGCAAGATAGTGGTCTTGTCCCGTTGCCCTTCGAAGGATTTTTCCCGACCTTGTGGTTTTAAATCGTTTGATGATTGATTTTCTTGTTTTCGGTTTTGGCATACTTACTGTTTTGCCACAATCATTGATAATCCCCTCGGTTCTCTCTTGAGCTCTCGTTCTACCTTGAGGGAAACCGAAGGTTTCAGCATCTCTAAAAACCTTTCCACCTTTTGTCGCGCAAATTCCGCGAGCGCTTTCTCCCTTCCTCTCAAAGGAAGAGTTATTCTTACGCGGTCTCCTCTCTGCAAAAATTTTTCAGCTTGCATTACTCTTATTCCTAAATCATGGTCTGAAATCATATACGTAAGTCTGACCTCTTTGAGTTCTCCACCCACATGTTTTTTAGTTGCTTTTTCTTTTTTTTCTTGTTGGTAGAGATACTTCCCGTAATCTCCTAGTTTACATACCGGCGGTTCTACGCGCTCGGTTACTTGGATAAGGTCAAAGTTTCGTTCTCTTGCAATGCGGAGAGCTTCCGGCAAAGGGATTACACCAACTTGCTTTCCTGTCTCATCAATGAGTCTGATGTCGCGCGCTCGTATTTGATTGTTGAGAAAAATTCTTTTTCGCAAAGTAATGATTGGCTTTAGGGTGGAGGTGGGGACGGCGAAGTCCCGTCCGAAAAGATCCAGAATCGTGCGCTACAGGCTTATCCCGGTTCAGCGAAGAGAAGAAAGTGAGAACCGGGCCAAACCCTTCTTCCCTTTATGATCCTTTTTGGTTGTTGATAGCGTTTCGGATCCAAAGAACGCCATCTTTTCTCGATTGTTGACGCTCTTCCCCTCTATCGAGAATCAAGGAGAGAACGGCTTACGTTTCTTTATGCGTAAGCAAGAGCCCTTTGAGGGCTAAATATGTTGGCAGTTATTTTTGCCTCTTTGCCTGCTCACGAAACCTTTTCTTTTCGTCAAATCAAGTCACCCCCATGCAGTGCGCTCCTCATTTCTCGTTCAGCCTCCCTCTGTTTGATATGTTCTCTTTTGTCCCGTTGTGTTTTTCCTCTTGCGAGTCCCAAGTCAAGCTTTATCTTGCCCTTTTGAATATACACCCGTAAGGGTACCAACGTCAAGCCCCGTTCTTTGGTTTTTCCTACGAGGTACTGGAGTTCGTTTTTATGCAAGAGGAGTTTTCGATGGCGCTCGGGATTATAATCTGCTGGAGCATTTGCGGGCTGATAAGGCGGGATATGAGCTCCGATCAAAAAGAGTTCTTCGCCTCGGAACACTGCGTATGAACTTGCCAACTGAATCCTCCCTGATTTGATAGACTTTACCTCTTGTCCCTGTAATACGATACCTGCCAGGTACGTTTCCAGTATCTCGTAATGAAAGTATGCTTTTCTATTTTCTGCAAGTATCTTCATGCCTTTTCATTCTAACTAAAAATACGTTACACTGAAAGAGAAATGGCAAAAGAAGAAATTCGAAAAGTGCTCCGGCAAGCACTTTTGGAGCTCAAAAAAGAAAAAGGGGTTGGTGATTTTGACATGCAAGAGATCTCTTTCGAGCATCCCGAGAAT
>JBBTXG010000008.1:63009-64506 GCA_038062375.1 Patescibacteria group bacterium | reverse complement strand
GGCCAGAATACATCCCTCAAGGGAAAAAAGATAATGGTGGAATATGCGCATCCCAATACGCACAAGGAGATGCACGTTGGACACATGCGGACATTGATCACGGGCGAGGCATTGGCGCGTATTTTTGAAGCGTGCGGGGCAAGGGTGTTTCGGGCGAACTATCAGGGAGATGTCGGGCCGCATGTTGCAAAAGCGATTTGGGGCATCGAGAAAATTTTTCAAGAGCGCGCCATCCCTTGGAAACAGGCCCAGAAGCTTAATGTGCAAGAGAAAGCTCGCTTGCTTGGGGAAGGATATGTGAGAGGCAATCAAGAATACGAACAACAGAAAGATCGAATTGACGAGCTCAACAGGAAACTCTATGAGCGTGCGAAAGATACAATGTCCATCTACAAGAAGACGCGTACGTGGAGTCTTGATTATTTTGATTCCATTTACAAACGGTTCGGCACAAGGTTTGATAAACTCTATTTTGAAAGCGAAGTAGCGGATCGCGGCAAAAAAATTGTTCTCAAAAATAGAGGAAACATTTTTCAAGAAAGCAATGGTGCGGTTATCTTTGAGGGCGAAAAATACGGACTTCATACACGTGTTTTTATCACGCAAGACGGCCACCCCACCTATGAGGGAAAAGAAATGGGATTGGCGCCCATGCAGTATAAAGATTTTCCGTTTGATCTCAATATCCACGTGGTTGCAAGTGAGCAGAGCGCGTATTTTCAGGTGGTCTTTAAGGCCTTGGAACTCATCGATGAGAAATTCAAGGGGCGGGAATGTCATCTTTCGATGGGCATGGTGCAGTTGGTGGGGAAAAAGATGTCTTCAAGAACCGGAGTTGTCATTACGATAGATCATTTGCTTTCCGAAATAAAAACCCTTCTTTCGCGTTTGATCAAAAACGAAGGTTTGACTCCGGCAGAGCAAAAACGGATACAGGAGATAGGTGCCATTGCGGCGGTCAAGTATTCAATGCTTCGAGTAGATCCCAAGGCAGATGTTATGTTCGATTTGAAGAGTTCGGTGAGCTTGGAGGGCGACTCGGGTCCCTATCTTCTTTATACCTATGCGAGGTGCAAGAGTATTCTTCGCAAAGCAAAATTTCGAATTTCGAATGTTGGATTTCGAAGCCATAAAGAGCATTTCTCAAAAGAAGAGCTTGATATTTTGAGGCTGGCGTATCGGTTTGAAGAGATTGTTCGAGAAGCAGCAGAGAAGTTTGAGCCAAACCTTATCTGTGGCTTTGCGTTTGATTTGGCGCAGACATACAATACGTTCTACCACAGTCATTCTGTCTTGCAGGCAGAAACAAAAGAGAAGCAAGAATTTCGCCTTTTGCTCACCGCGGCCGTTGCCCAAGTCATCTCCAATAGCCTATCTCTTCTCGGCATTCAAACCCTAGAGAAAATGTAGCTTGAGCCTATGAAATGATCCAGAACATCGTTCTCCGCTGGCCCGAGTAACACTCTCCCATAACTGGAGGTGAGTGGGGTGGGAGGC
>JBBTXG010000008.1:41961-62909 GCA_038062375.1 Patescibacteria group bacterium | reverse complement strand
ATTGAAAAAGGATGAGATCAGTGTTATGGAGATGGTATGAATGAGATCAATTTTCCAAAAATGGAAGAGGAGATTTTAAGACGATGGACAAAGCAGGGGGCGTTTGAGGTTTCCTTGAAGCTGCGCAAGAAATCGCCGCGTTTTGTGTTTTATGAGGGGCCGCCAACCGCTAATGCAGGCCCCGGGCTCCATCATATGCTATCTCGTGTGTTCAAGGATGTGATATGCCGCTACAAGACTATGCGCGGTTTTTTGGTGGAGAGAAAAGCCGGCTGGGATACCCATGGACTCCCCGTCGAACTGCAAATTGAGAAGAAATTGGGATTGAAGTCGAAAAAAGATATTGAAAAGTACGGCATAGCGAAGTTCAACAAGGAATGTAAGAGATCGGTATGGGAGTTCAAGAAAGAATGGGAAGATTTCACAAGGCGCATTGGGTTTTGGCTGGATATGGAGCATCCTTATATCACCTATGAGGAAGACTACATTGAAAGTTTATGGGGGATCATCAAACAGTTTTGGAACAAGGGATTGCTCTACAAAGATTACAAAGTGGTGCCGTATTGTCCTCGGTGCGGAACTCCTCTTTCTTCCCATGAGATGGCACAGGGGTATAAAACGGTGAAAGAGCCATCGGTCTATGTGAAATTTCGAGTGATCCCTTCTCGGATCTCGGGTGCGCAAGGAGGTCATTGGAAAGGCGTACAAACGTATCTTCTTGCATGGACCACAACCCCATGGACCCTGCCCGGAAACGTTGCACTCGCCGTAGGGAAAGATATTACGTATGAATACGTGAAACAAGGAGATGAGATCTATATTGTAGCCCAAAATCTTCTAAAGAAAGTTTTTGGTGGAGATACAGGAGAGAGAAATTGGAGAACTATGGGAGAGGTCCAAGGAGAAAAACTTGTGGGTTTGGAGTATGAACCCCTTTTCGATTCTTTAAAAAATCAACCCGAGAAAAAGCATTATGTTGCACTTGGCGATTTTGTTTCTACTCAAGAAGGCACTGGTATCGTGCATACCGCCGTGATGTATGGAGAGGACGACTATCAACTCGGGCAACGATTGGGATTGCCCAAGCGTCATACGGTTGACGAAGAAGGAAAATTTAATGAGCTTGTTCCTCAATGGCAGGGAATGTTTGTAAAAGACACAGATACTCTGGTCATCGAAGATCTCAAAAAGAGAAATCTGCTCTTAAAAGAAGAGCTGTATGAACACGAGTATCCTTTTTGTTGGAGATGCAGTACACCATTGCTCTACTATGCAAAGGAAAGTTGGTTTTTGAACATGCAGAAGGTGAAGAAAACACTGATCTCGAACAACCGGAAGATCAACTGGATTCCTTCGCATATGAGAGAAGGAAGAATGGGAGAATGGTTGGCAGAGGTGAAAGACTGGGCGTTTTCGAGAGAAAGATATTGGGGTACTCCTTTGCCTGTATGGAAGTGTAATACATGTGCCAATCAAGAAGTGATTGGATCGAAAGAAGACCTGCGAAAACAGCGTTACTCTTCAAACACCTACTATCTATTGCGCCACGGTCATTCCGTGAGACAGATTACCAACGTGCTAAGCTCGCTTCCCGAGAAAACTCCCTTTCCTCTTACTTCCAAAGGAGTTCGAGAGATACAGATCCTTGCAAAACATTTAAAGAAGAAAAAGATTGATCTTATTTTTTCTTCTGAATTGTTGCGCACAAAACAGACCGCAGAGATTATCGGAAAAGAACTTGGATTACAACCAATCTACGACAAACGAATAAGAGAGCTTGATGTAGGAATCTTTAACGGAAAGCATGTTGAAGAATTTGGATCATTTTTTCGAAAAGAAGGCGAGACTTCAGCGGAACACTATCGGAGGCGATTTTCCGTGCGCCCTCCTCACGGAGAAAACTGGATCGATGTGCAAAAGAGAGTTGCAGATTTCATGTATGAACTTGAAAGAACGCATCAAAATAAAACAATACTCATCGTGAGCCACGAAATTACCCTTCTGTTGCTAGAGATGGTTGCAAAGGGGTTTTCTCGAGAAGAATTTGTAGGCTATCGGAAGAGAAAAGCAATAAAAACGGGAGAGTTCAGAAAGCTTTCACTTGTACGATTTCCCTATAACGAGGATATGGAGCTTGATTTCCACCGGCCTTACATTGATGAGGTAAAGTTTCAGTGTTCCAGATGTAAAAAAGGAGAAATGATGCGCGTGAAAGAAGTTGGAGATGTGTGGTTTGATTCAGGTGCGATGCCATTTGCACAAGCCCACTGGCCATTTAAGAAAAACTCGAAATCCGACATTCGAGATCAGAAATTATCCCAGCCCGAGTTGTTTCCGGCCGACTACATCGTGGAAGCAATTGATCAAACGCGAGGATGGTTTTATACGTTGTTGGCGGTTTCCACATTGCTCGGCTTCAAAAGTCCTTACAAAAACGTGATTTCGCTCGGCCATTTGTTAGACGAGAAAGGAGAAAAAATGTCCAAGTCAAAAGGAAACGTCGTCAATCCATGGAATATGATCGAAAGATACGGCGTCGAAGCGATTCGATGGTATTTCTTTTCGATCAACCAGCCAGGCGACCCAAAACTTTTTTCCGAAAGGGATATCCAGCAGACCACGAGGAAATTTATTCTTACGCTCTGGAATTGTTTTGTGTTTTACGAAACATACAGAGCGGGAAAAGCCAAAATCAAAAATCTAAAATTGCCGAGCAGCAATATTTTAGATAGGTGGATTCTCTCAAGACTTAGCGGTACTATTCGAGAAATGACAAATAAGCTTGATGCATACGATATTACCGGTGCCGCACGAACTCTCGAAAGTTTTGTGGTTGATGATGTCTCTTTGTGGTATATCCGAAGGTCGAGACAGCGTTTTCAAAATCCCTCCAGACCAAGGGAGAAGGATGAAGCTTCTTTTTTGCTCGCGCACATTCTTTTAACTACGAGTAAACTTGCCGCTCCTTTTATTCCTTTTTTGAGTGAGTTTATCTATGGGAGAGTCGCTGATTCTGTTTTGAAAAGCGTGCACTGGGAAGATTGGCCAAAAGAAGATTTTTCAATAAAAAATGAGCGTTTAGAAGAAGAGATGGCAAAAGTTCGAGAAATTGTGGCAAAGGCATTGGCCGAGAGAGCGAAAGCCGGCATCAAGGTACGCCAACCCCTCGCAACATTAAAAATAAAAAATCAAAAATTAAAAATCGCTCCAGAATTCCATGAACTCATCAAGGAGGAACTTAATGTCAAAGAGATTGTGTTTGATAAAGAAATTTCTCAAGAAGTTGTTCTTGATACTTCCATCACTCCTTTGCTTAAAAAAGAGGGAATGGCGCGAGAAATCATGAGGTATATTCAAGAGATGAGAAAAGAAGCAGGGTATAAGCCGCGCCAGAGGATTACCTTGCACTATGGGGGGTCCGAGGAGATTTTGACAGTTATGCGAGAATACGGAGATATAATTCGAGGAGTTGCCGGCTTGAAAGAATTGAGAGAGGGCGAAGAGATCAAGGAGGTGTTTGACAGGAAGCAGGAATTCACCCTTGAGGGTCAGAAGCTTTGGATTGGAATGAGGAAGTGATCTTTCATGGCTATTCATTACCGAACAGAAGGTATCATACTGCAAAAGCAAGACAGCAGAGAAGCAGACAGAATTTTTACGGTCTTTACAAAAGATTTCGGCAAACTGCAACTTCGAGCAGTCTCGGTGCGCAAGATTACTTCGAAGCTCCGGGGAGGTTTGGGATTATTTTATCTTTCAGCCCTTGAGTTTATTCAAGGGAAAACGCAAAAAACTTTAGTAGATGCTCTTGTGTTGAATCCGTATATACATATAAGGCAAGATTTGAGGAAGTTGAAAGTCGTCCATCGTATTTCAGAAGTTTTTGAGGGAATTGTAAAAGGCCAAGAGCGCGATGAGAAGCTTTGGAGGTTGTTACAAGAGGTATTTGATTCCTTGAATCGTGAAGAATGCGATGAAGATCATCTGCGATTTGTCGGGCACTACTTTATCTGGAACCTTCTCTCGCTGGCGGGATATAAGCCAGAGGTTCATGAGATTCAAAGAAGATTTCCTGAAAGGGCGGAAATGATAAAACTTTTCTTAGAAAAAGATATCGAACATGCGGAAGGCAAACTCCGTTCCTATTCTCGAGCATCCTGGGGTATTCTCCGAAAGCTCGCTCAAGAACATCTTTCGCGAGTGACTGAAAACTGTTAAACTAGAAGAATGCACGGAAAACTCTTTATCTTCTTTATCCTATTGGCAGCAGGAGTAGGAGCTGTGGGATTTTGGTTTTGGCAGAAAAATAGCATCTCGAGAGAAGTGCTGAAATTAGAGATATTAGCTCCTGAAGAAGTAACGATGGCGGATGAGATAACGTATCTCGTGAAGTGGAAGAACAATGGAGATATGACATTAGAGAATGTGAGGTTGATTTTTGAGTATCCCGAAGGCTCTTTATCCTCTCAAGATCCGAGTTTGCGCGTTACCAAATCTGTCGAAGATATTTATCCAGGGCAGGAAGGATCTCTTCGCTTTCCCACGCGGCTCTTTGGGAAAGAAAGAGAGACAAAAGAAGCAAAAGTGTTAGTTACCTACACGCTCAAAAACCTTAGTGCTACCTTTCGAGCAGAAACCACAAGGACTACCGTTATCTTTTTTGTCCCATTGAACTTTGAACTTGATACTCCTTCACGCATGGAAAGCGGACAGGAGTTTGACTTCGTGCTTAATTATTTTTCGAATTCAGAGTATCCCCTTTCCAACTTAAGAATTCAGCTCAAGTATCCCGAGGGCTTCAAATTTAAAAAAGCAACCCCATCTCCTATTGGAGAAAGCGAATGGGATATTGGAGCCCTCAATCGGGCAGAGGGAGGAAGAATTACAATCACGGGAGTGTTAGAAGGAGGTGTCCAAGAGGCAAAACTTTTCCACGCGATCTTAGGAAGCTGGAATGAAGGAAAATTTACACTTTTGAAAGAGGTGAGAAAAGCAGTGCAGATTACCGAGCCGAAATTGTCCATTGCTCAAACCATAAACTCCTCGGCGCAATACACCGCTTCCCCCGGAGATACCTTGCATTATGAGATATCATTTCGGAATCTCAGTGAAAAGGTTTTGGAAAATCTCTTTTTGGTGGTAGCGCTCGAAGGAAGAGGATTTGATTTAGAAAGTGTGAAAGTTGAGAAAGGAAAATTCCAAAGAGGAGATAATTCGATTATTTGGGAAGCGAGAGATGTCCCTAAACTTCGATTTTTGGGAAGAGGAGAAGAGGGAAAAGTTGAGTTTTGGGTTGATGCGAAAGAAGACATTCAGACATTTAGTCCCCAAGATAAAAATTTTGTGTTGAGGGACCGAGTGTTGCTTTCAGACGTGAAAGAAGAATTCGAAGTAAAGATACATGCGCGTATAGGGATCGACCAGAAAGGATTCTTTAGAGATGAAGTATTTGGCAACCAAGGGCCTGTACCTCCGAAAGTTGGCGAGAAAACTACCTATACGATCACTTGGCAGGCAAAGAATTTGTATAATGACGTGCGGAATGCAAAAGTGAAGGCAATCCTTCCGCAGAATGTCGAGCTCACGAGCAACATATTTCCAGAAAATGCCGCCCTTACGTTCGATTCGGTTTCGAGAGAACTTGTATGGGAGATCGGAGATTTGCCGGCTGGAACTGGAGCGTTCGAGACTCTTCTTTCGCCTTCCCTGTCATTTCAGATTGGATTTACTCCCGTAGACTCTTCTCGGGGGAGCAAACCAGAAATCATAAAAGAAGCAACCATTACCGGAGAAGACACATTCACCGAACAAGTTGTTTCTTCCACGGATATACCAATTGACACCACCCTCCCTGATGATGAGGGCGTTACGGACGAGATGGGTGTGGTGCAGTAATATTTTTTGAGCAGGTATTGGCGCCCTTTCAGAGAAGGTTCCAGACCTTTCCCTTTTGGGAAGATTATGGTTAGAATAGCGGTATGGAAGATAAAATGCAAAAGATCGTGTCTCTCTGCAAGCGCAGGGGGTTTCTATTTCCCTCCTCTGAAATTTATGGGGGCGTGGAGGCGTTATGGGATTATGGGCCGTTAGGCTCCTTGATGAAAAACAATATCAAGGGGGAGTGGATCGGACGATTCGTCCGGCAGGCAGACAACGTGGTGCTCATCGATGCTACGGTGTTGATGCATCCGGATGTTTGGAAAGCATCAGGGCACGTGGAGAATTTTACCGATCCCTTGATTGAGTGCAGAACGTGTCATGGCAGGTTTCGAGCAGATCATATGATTGACGGCCGCTTTGTGGGGCAAGGCGAAGCAACGGACCCGAATCAATGCCCGAGCTGCGGAGACCGAGACTTCACTCCTGCAAAGCACTTCAATCTGATGTTTAAGACTTTTCTTGGGCCAACAGAAGAGCAGGCTCATGGTACCTATCTGCGCCCGGAGACCGCGCAGTCTATGTTTACAAACTTCAAGCTCGTGCAAGAAGCGATGCGCCTGAAACTGCCTTTTGGGATTGCTCAAGTAGGAAAGGCGTTTCGAAACGAAATTACCACGGGAGACTTCACGTTTCGTTCGCGAGAGTTTGAGATTGCAGAAATTGAATTTTTTGTGAAACCAGGCCAAGATGAACAATGGTTCAATTTTTGGCTTGACGCATGGGAGCGATTCTTCCTTGATCTCGGATTAAAAAAAGAGAATCTTCGGCGCTATGAGCATCCCAAAGGGAGTTTGGCTCATTACTCAAAGAGAACGGTTGATATTGAGTATCGATTTCCTTTTGGATGGTCAGAGTTGGCAGGCGTCGCGAGCCGCACTGATTTTGATTTGAAGCAGCATTCCAAGTTCTCGGGCAAAGATTTAAGCTATTTTGACGAGGAGAAGGACAGTCGGTATGTCCCCTATGTGATTGAGCCCACCCTGGGGATAGAACGGCTTATGCTCGCCTTGCTGATTGACGCATATGAAGAAGTCGAAGGTGGTCGGACGATCACAACCAAATCTACAAAAGAAAAGGAGATTGTCTTGAAGCTCGCGCCGAAAATGGCCCCGATTCAGGTAGCAGTATTTCCTCTTTTGAAGAATAAGCCAGAGCTCGTTGCAAAAGCAAAGGAAGTTTACCGCACACTTAAAAATCATTTGATGTGCCAATACGATGAAGTTGGCGCAATCGGCCGAAGATACCGGAGGCAGGACGAAATAGGGACGCCATTTTGTGCGACCATAGACTTCGAGAGCTTGAAGAAGAACGATGTTACCATACGGAATCGCGACACCATGCTGCAAAAAAGGATACCTGTTGACAAAATAGAAAGTTTGTTCTAAGTACTTTTATTGTTGGATTACGTATGCTATTGTTTTCTTCATAGCATAGTGTGACAAAAGGGCTTGCCCCTGTTTTTTAAAAATCGTCAAATTCTTCGGGAGATTCATGGAACTTCAGAAGAATTCTCGAAATATCTTGAGATTATGATTAAGAAAACGACACTCACAAATGGGTTGAGAATTATAACGATTCCGCAGCGCGGCACCAGAGCGGTGACTGTTTTACTACTGGTGGGTACAGGATCGAAATACGAGACCAAAAGGATCAGCGGAGTATCACACTTTTTAGAGCACATGTACTTTAAGGGCACGAAAAAGCGTCCTACGGTGCGGGATGTCTTGGAACCCCTTGATCGAATAGGAGGTATATACAACGCATTTACCGGAGGGGATTATACCGGCTATTTTGCAAAAGTGGAGGTTGATCATCTCGGGCTAGCGCTCGATTGGGTTTCAGATATTTTTTTACACTCTTTGCTTAGCCAGAAAGAAATTCAGAAAGAAAAAAGTGTGGTTATGGAAGAAATCAATATGCATCGAGATATTCCCATGTCTCGAGTGGATGTGTTGTGGAGTCGTCTGCTGTACGGAGATCAGCCCGCAGGTTGGGATATTGCAGGAACAAAAGAGAGCGTGCTCAGACTTTCTCGGAGAGATTTGAGCGAGTATATGAAGAGTCAATATGCGCCCACAAATACGATCGTGTGCGTGGCAGGCAACGTGAGGGTGAGGTATGTGGAGGAAAAGATTCAACGGGTATTTGGAGGGATGGAGAAGAGAAGTTTTCAAGCAAAACCCGAAGTGATTGAACGCCAGACAATGCCGGAAGCTACCGTGGAGTGGCGAGAAACAGACCAGACCCATATTGCGCTTGGAGTGAGAGGCTACAATCTCTTTCATCCTTTGCGATATGCGCAAGAGCTCTTGGCAACCATGTTGGGAGGGATGATGAGCTCTCGACTCATGATTGAAGTTCGAGAACGACTCGCATTGGCGTATTCCATTTCAACGGGGAGCGAGAGTAATCCTGAAACGGGGTACATTGTTACCACTGCCGGCATTAAAAACGATGGGACAGAGAAGGCAATTCAGACGATCTTGCGAGAGTATAAGGCAATGAAAACAAAGCCAATTTCTTCTCGGGAATTACAAAAAGCAAAAGACCACGAAAAAGGAAGGCTTGCCCTTACGCTTGAGTCTTCCGATGCCAGGACATACTTTTATGGCATGCAAGAGCTTTTGGAAGGAAAGATTTTAACCGTAGGAGATATCTATGATACAATAGATAAGGTAAGGGGAGCCCATATCAAGCAAGTTGCACAAGATATTTTTCGGCAAGAAAAACTCAATTTGGTGGTCCTGGGTCCTTATAAGGAGAAAATGAAGTTCACCAGACTTCTCATGTTATGAATAACAATGGTGAAAGAGTTCTCGATATTTCGTGGGGTACGATTGTGAAACTTGCAGTGGCAGGCTTCCTTGTGTACGTCGTCTTTTTGATCAGAGATATCTTGGTATGGGTGCTTTTTGGAATTATTCTTTCAGTTCTTTTCGATCCCCTCATTGATTTTTTGCAAAAACGACTAATCCCTAGACTCGTATCTACCATCGGAGTATATCTCATCATTTTTGGGGTACTCACCTTTCTGGTGTACGCCACCATTCCTCTCTTTGTCGGAGAGCTCAATCGATTTTCTCAATCATTTCCAAGCTACTTCCAAGAGCTTATTTCTCCTCCATTGAGAGGATTAGGAGTTGCCGCTTTTGCGAACGCCCAGAGTTTTTTGGATGCAATCGGCAAGGGTTTAGAAAAGACTGCTTCCAATGCAATGAACGTGTTGTTTACGATTTTTGGAAGTATCTTTGCGACTATTTTTGTTTTGAGTGTGGGAATTTTTCTTTCGATCGAAAATAAACCAATCGAGCGTACCATTCATATTCTTTTTCCAAGGAAGTATGAGGAACTTGCTCTCGATTTGTGGTCGCGATCTCAACGGAAAGTTTCGCGATGGTTTTTCTCGCGGATCATAAGTTCTCTCTTTGTGATGGTGGCAACCTATATTGCCTTGTTACTTTTTGATGTTCGGTATCCCGTTTCTTTAAGCATTCTTGCGGGCGTATTCAATTTTGTTCCTGTCGTAGGACCCCTGATTTCAGGATTTTTGATTGCCCTCATGGTAGTTCTCGATTCTTTCTTGCAGGCCATTTTCGTCGTGCTCGCCTTCATCCTTATTCAGCAGATCGAAGAGAACGCAATTATGCCGCTCTTGTCGAGAAAGTTAATCGGGTTGCCTCCGGCTTTGGTTATTATCTCTTTGGCAATTGGCGCACGATTCTGGGGAATCATGGGCGCAGTATTGGCGATTCCTCTTGCGGGTATCCTTTTTGAGTTTCTGCGAGACTTTTTCAAAAAACATAAGGAGGAAAGTGATTACAGCAAGACGTATGAGCAAGATCCTTTTGCGAAACCCTGAGAAGTTTCTCGAGCCAGTTTTTAGAATGCTATAGCATTGATGGTAAAGTGGATGAGGTTTGGGTTTGTCGAGTAAGAACTGCGTAAGTTGTGCTGCATCACTTATAGAGTCTTACTTAATAGGTTATACATACGTATAGAGTATTAAGTAAACCTTTTTCTTTCCCGATTTTATCGCCTGCGAAAATAATCGTTGCGTTGGTAAATATGAGAGCACTAGAGACATTGATACTTCGGATTGGCAAACCTACCGAAACGCCGAGGGCTTTCGCGATTTTTGCCGAAAAATCGCCTGTTGGCGACCCTCGTTAAATTAAATGCTTTTTTAAGAAAGCTCTGCCAGAACCAGATTTTAGATATTTCTCAAAATTGTATGCAGAGTATTTATTACGGAAAGCTATATAACAAACTAACTTAACTAGTAACCGTTCTTTGGTTGCAGGAACTTGCCCCTTTTTATGACTCGCGACCCTATCTTGAAGATTATTAGTGCAACCGACGTACGGATGATTGTCTCCACATAGCAGCATATAAACGTAATGCATGTTTAATTAAAAAGCTCTCCTTCGCGATTCGCTACAGCGGACTGTGTCCGCCGTAGCTCGCCGCTTCGGCGAGCGAAGGCGGAGACGGGAGGATTCGAACCTCCGAGAGGCTTTTGACCCCTAACTCCTTAGCACGGAGCCGCTTTCAACCACTCAGCCACGTCTCCCTGAAATTTCATCGCTTTGGGATTTTTTAGCGTACCATAGGGTACTCTTTTCGTCTATGGAAACCGTTGGTCATTTGTGCTACAAGAGAAGAGAGACGTCCCCATAGCTTAATGGATAAAGCGTTGGCCTGCGGAGCCAAAGATTGGAGGTTCAACTCCTCCTGGGGACACATCCTGCATGAATCTTTTAACCGCGATAGGTTCCATTCCGCGCATAGGGCCTGCGTACGAAAAAAAACTCAAGCAAATGGGGATCACAACGGTTCGTGATCTTCTTTTTCATTTTCCAAGAGCATACGAGGATCTGTCTCGAGTAATCGCGATTCGAGATGTGAAGGAGGGAATTACGTCTTGCGTCATGGGAAAGATCCTTGCAATTCAAGAGAGCCGCACATTTCGCAAACACCTTCATATTACCGAAGCTCTTATCGAAGATGCCACTGGGACGATCAAGGCAATATGGTTCAACCAGCCATATCTTAAGAATGTTTTGAAAAGAGGGGATTTGGCATATCTCGCAGGGAAGATTGTGCGAGATAAATACGGATTCTATTTTTCGAACCCTTCGTATGAGAAATGTTCCGGAGAAGAGGTCAAACTCACGCATACGGGCAGAATCATACCTTTGTATCCTGAAACTGCAGGCGTATCTTCGCGTTGGCTGCGCTCGATCATAAAAATGGCGCTAGCAATGCATGGGAAAGAGACGGGAGAAACGCTCCCTGATACGATCTTGCGAGAACAAGGATTTCTTCCTTTGGCAAGAGCATTATGGCAAGTGCATTTTCCTGATTCTCTCGAGCTTGCAAAACAGGCACAGAGACGATTCTCGTTTGAAGAGCTCTTTTATATCCTCCTCTTCATCCTTTCTGAACGAAAGAAGATAGCTTCTGTAAAGGCGCCAGTCATTCCCTTTGATCCCGAACGCATGCAGAAGTTCACCAAGTCGCTTCCCTTCCAGCTTACCAATGACCAGAAAAAGGCTGCTTGGCATATTCTCAAAGATATGGAAAAACCAAGGCCCATGAACAGACTTCTTCAAGGAGATGTGGGATCGGGGAAAACCGTCGTAGCAGCCATGGCAGCCCTCTCGGTGGTAAAAGCAGGATATCAGGCAGCATTTTTAGCTCCGACAGAAATTTTGGCGCAGCAACATTTCAAAACGATTGCTCAACTTCTCACTCCTTTTCGAATGACGATCGGGTTACTCACCGGTACTCTAGACCGGTTGATCTCTCCGAAGCTTCCAAACGATTTTATTGAAATCTCGAGAGCAAAACTTTTAGAGAGGGCAAAGAATCAAAAGATTGATGTTCTTGTGGGCACGCACAGTTTAATTCAAGATCAGGTGAGGTTTGGAAATCTCGCGTTGGTCGTGGTGGATGAACAACATCGATTTGGAGTAAAACAACGAGCCCAGCTTCTCCATCGAAGTACATTGATTCCCCACCTGCTTTCCATGAGCGCAACGCCCATTCCGCGCACCCTTGCGCTTACCATCTACGGAGATTTGGACCTCACCATTATCAAGGAACTTCCGAAAGGAAGAAAGAAAGTATTCACTGAGATTGTTCCGCCGGCAGAACGGAACCTTGCGTACCAAGCAGTTCGAGGAGAAGTAAAAAAAGGAAGACAGGTATTTGTGATTTGTCCAAGGATTGAATCAGCAGAAAATCAAGAAATGACGAACGATCTAGAGCAAACGGCAAAGAGGAATGTTTTTGTAAGCGGCAACTCGTCGATCTGGAGTCGTCCATCGTCTGCCAGGCGATGGAGCGAAGCGAAGGCAGTGAAAGAAGAGTACGAGAAATTATCAACGCAGGTTTTTCCTGATCTTCGACTCGCAATGCTTCATGGCAAAATGCCTGCAAAAGAGAAAGAGCAGGTGATGAGGAAATTGAAGTATGGAAAAATTGATATTCTCGTTTCGACATCGGTGGTGGAGGTGGGAGTTGATGTGCCCAATGCCACCGTCATGATGATCGAAGGAGCTGAACATTTTGGCTTAGCCCAGCTTCATCAGCTTCGAGGAAGGGTAGGAAGATCTGAACATCAGTCCTATTGTTTTCTTTTTACCGAATCTCCTTCTCGAAACACACGGAAAAGACTCAAGGCGCTCAAAGAGGCAGAGAGCGGATTTGAACTCGCAGAGCATGATCTCAAGATACGAGGCCCCGGCGACTTTACGGGCACCAAACAATGGGGCATTCCCGATTTTGCAATGCAGCAGCTCACCAATCTCCAGCTCGTCGAAGAAGTCCGCGAATCTGCAAAAAGTATTTTGGAAGAAGATATTACGCTCACGAAATACCCTCAACTCAAGGCAAAGGTGCAAGATTTGAGGACAAAACTTCATCTCGAGTAATGAATGATCTCCACTTGAATGATTATTTCTTTCTGAATTTTGGCGTGGACCAGAACCCAAGATACTTTCCGAGCATCAAACGCGTTTGGGCATCGATGGCAGGAAGGGAGAAAAAGATCATGATAGGGGGAAGGAAAATCCATTGGACCACAAACCAAAAGAGCTTCCATTTTTTATATTCAGGAGGCCGGGGAGGGAGAAAGAGAAGCGTGAGATAGACCGACCACACCAATCCCAGGAGGGTAACGGTAAGAATCCACGAGGTGTAACGAGGGAGATTATAAGAAAGCAGTGTTTGGGAAAATTCTGTTCCTCCGAGTACGATTGGCAGCCAGCCCAAAACAAACATGAGAGGAGAAGCAGTTGCCCACGACCAAAAAGCTTCGATGCGATCGAATCCTAAAGAAAGTTTTTTCCTTAAAGGAATTTTTCTTTTAAGAAATCCAAAGAGAAAATAGGGAATGTCAGCTACTCCATATGCCCAGCGCCGTTGTTGGAGGTAGATATTCTTCACGGTACCCCAGAAGGTTGGCGCCGCATTTGCATCCATAGAAACAGGGTAGTAGAGAGGCTGTACCGCATACTCGCCGTCGTATCGCAAAAAGCATTGCCAAAAAATGCGCGAGTCGTCAGAAACAAAATTTGTTTGTTTGAATCCCACCTCCACCAATGTCCGAAAGCTCATGGAATGAGAGGAAAACGTGCTTAATGTTTCTGGTCTCTCTTGATTGAGGAGATACCAGAACGTAGTTGAGAAAGCAAAGATGCGAGAAAGTCCAGATGCCTGCCAGACATTATTGATGAACAAGGGAACGGGTTGATAAGAGTGTCGCAGAGGCGCTTTAGAAGTGAGATAATGGTAGGTCAGACAGCTTAAATACTGTGGGGATACGACGGTATCTGCGTCTAACGAAGTGACAATAATTCGCTCGTGAGGAATATGAAGAGGGTCTACGACCTGTTCCTTCGCGCGCTTTGCCGCCCATGTCTCGTTTGCTCCTTTGCCTGCGATTTCTCCTGGAATATGGATAGGGTGCAGGGTGACGACAAATCGAAAGAATTCTTTCTGGAATTCTTCTGCGAGCAGCGCAGCTTTTTGTTGAGCCCGATTGCCCTCTTTTTCTTCTATCCCGAGCACAACGATCATTGTCTTTTTGGGATACGTAGAATTCTTGAGTGCTCCAAGCGTTTCTCTTAGAATTTCCCACGGTTCTTTGTAGGTGGGTACAAGGATGAGATGATATATATCCTGCCAGCCAGAGAGGGGAAGGGAATAATTCTTTGGCGACAACTCCGTAAGTTTTTGTAACCAGTTGATCTTTTCGTGCTCTTGCATTTTCTGATACCCAGCCCGGAGATGAAAAGCAAAGTATAAAACTCGCAAGAGCCAAAAGACGGTAAAGCCCAAAATGAAGAATGCGGTGGCAACAGGAAAACGCCATGCACCAAAAACCGCAGCTCCAAGCGTGCTCCAGGCAAGAAATCCAGGGAGCATTTCAAAGAGGCGATAGACAAGCCTCTCGCGAGGATTTTCAATATCTTGAGCTCGAGCAGCAGTGAGATAGGAGTTCATAAATCAATTTTTATTGCTCGAGAGGTTGTCTTGTATAATCAGGACGAATCGCATAACTCTTTGTGAGCCACTGATAGAGTTTTTGAACTTCAGCTTCTATATCTTCAGAGCCAAGGAGAATAAACGCAACATTGCGGGATTGTGCGTCTTGCGTGAGAAAACGAAAGAGGAAAAGCGCGGTATGCTTGGAAAGATTTGTATATCCTGTTTTCCCGCCGAGAAAGCTTGGATCTCCATGGAAGATATTTTTGTTCCATAAGTCCTCTTTTGCAAAGTGTAATGGGCCAAAACTTAAAACCTCTTTTCCTTTCGTGATCTCGAGGATTGGAGGCCGGTTATTCAAGAGATATCTTCCGAGGAAGAAGAGATCCTGGGGGGTTGCAACGTTGTCCTCGTGAAGTCCCGACAGATCTGCAAACGAAGCATCTTCCATAAACATTGCATCTGCTTTTTCGTTCATGAAGCGAATGGTGTTCTCGCGGCCAAGGAATTCGCCGAGAGCTTCCGCTGCATCGTTGGAGGATGAGATTAAGAGAGGATAGAGTAACTCAACTACTCGTAATTTTTCTCCTGCTTTGAGTACGGGATTTTCTCCATAGGCCTGGAGTATGTGAGGCGTGATTTCGACCGATTTTCTCAAGTCAACATTTTCTGCAAGGATAAGAGCAGTCATCAATTTAGTGAGAGAAGCTATGGGCAGTGCCATTTGAGAATTTTTCTCTGCAAATACAAATCCCGAGTCAAGATCTGCGATGAGATAACCTTGCGCAGAAATTTGAGGAGGATCTTGCATGGAAGAGAAATTATAGACATAGCCGTCATTTTCTTTATCAATAACGAGAACAGGAAGATGCTCGTCAACGCCATTGTAGAGAACTTCAGCATCGCCATCTTTGAGTCGAATACAACCGCCAGAGACATCGGAAGAAAGCTTCTTGCCTCCTGCGTAGTAGGGTTCTCCGTGGAGATAATACTTGCCATAGAATTTGATCGCATAGGGCATATAGACTTGAGATATCCCCGAGAATGCGACTTTATGTTTTGTAAGGATTGCGTAGAGTCCTGCGGGAGTGCCTCCCCATCCTTGAGGGTCGCCTTTTGCCAAAATCGGAACCTCATTGATCATCTTTCCTTCTTCGTATCTTATTGCTTTTTCTTTGGAGAAATTTATTTCTAAAAAGCTAGCGTTACGGGAGATCAAATTGCTTTTTACGTTTTGAAGTTTATCTAAATACACTCCTTTTTCGTTCCTCGGAGAGGGAAGGATGGAAAGGGGTTGAGGATTGGTTTGCGTAAGAGAACTTGCCCGATTTTGAACTACCACAACGTGGGGAGGAATAACAAAAGAAGCCAGGAGAAGGCTTTCGAGCAGGAGAATGCCTAAAACAGGTATAAAGAGAGCCATGTTGTTCATGGAGGTCATTCACAAAGAGGTGCGTCTTTACGATTTAGTTAGAACTTATTTTATCGCAAATTCTTGAAAAAGAGAAGTGGCCGCGCCGCAGATACGGATGGGAAGACCTCCAAGACCTATAAAGAGCATTAAAACAATCTCCCGAAAAACGAAATAATTGCCCGCCAAATACGCGAGAAAAATCCTTGGGGTTTTTCCAACACGTCCGGCGGAGACGAAGGGCTAATGCTGTTTTGCTCTTCTGTTGGTCTCGGGGCTTGAGTCGCACGTATTGGTGCAGCTGTCTTCGGGGCTGGTATTGGGGGTGGTTGGGGGGCAACCTGTTTGGGTACCGAAGGTGCTTGCGGCGGTGGTATAGACGTAGGTGGTGTCGCAGTCTTCCTTTGGTAGATCGCATTGAACGTTATCTTCCCAGTACTCACGACATCGAAGAAAGCGCCCTGTGGTGTACGCCCCGCCTCTTTAGTCAGCGTCTCGGAGCTTAACATCAAAGTTTTGGGCGGTGGAGTCTCGTACCCTGGGATAGCGCCCCACGTGATGGTGTATTCACCCCAAGGTACTTTTTCTCCCTTCCACTGATCAAACACTCCTCCGACTCCGACCTCGCCGCTATAATTTCTTGGTCCTTTGATGGTAAAGGGGGCTCTCAATGTTTTCTCTTCTTCCCAGGCGGCGCCAGCAAAGGAAGCCCACACGGAGATTTCTGTTGGGTCGTAGATGATATTTGTCTGGTAGGTGAAATAGTCATAGCCCGGAGGTATCTCATACGTTTTATTGTAGCCGCCAGACTGTACAAAAAATCCCTGGAGGGGTTTGAATTCTACAATATATTGTTTTGCTGGTTCAGCGGATTTTATCTCCCAACCCTTAAATGGATCGCCCGGTCTACCGGATTTTATATTCGGTTCGACCTCTTTTGCATCAGCTTTTGTATACGTTTTAGAGCCAACGGTAACTACAAAGTCCGCATCCTGATTGGCATTCAAAAGAATTGTATGGTAGCCAGTTTGGGCATGGGCGAAAACAGACCACAAAAGAAGGGCAGCAATCCCAGCCATTTTAGCAAAAAACTTATTCGCCATATTTTTTTTGTATTTTTTTGCGTTTAATTGGATGATACCGATAAAGTTTCGGATCGCGCTTCAAGCTCTTCATTGTCCGTGGCCTTGCAGGAAATTTTATAGGTATCTTGGGCAGAAAGAGTATGGGTAAAGCTTGCTGTTAGTGTTTTGTTTGGTCCGGTTTCAGGATTATATCTCTCGGCATAACCTCTTCCTCCCCCGTCAATATAGACATCGATCCATTGGACTTCAACATTATCCGATGCCTTGCAGGTGATAGTAATATTATCTCCGGCTCTGACCGAGAGGTGACTTACGGTTATGGAATTAATTTTTGGAATAGATGCGGGATCATAGTTAATAATAGGCCCTTGGAGAGCGGCAACTTTTTTGTAAACAGCTCTCCAATATTCAGCAGTTAACTCGAGCTTACCATTAACAATCTTCCAGATATACCAGTCATAGGCGTTGGGGCTCGCTCTTGAGGTCTTGATTTTGCTGCCATCCACTATGCTGTATGGGTGATAGTTGTCGCACTTGGTAAAGTTTTGATCCCATCCCTGGCACATAGCGCTGTTGTCTTTGAATTCCTGATATCCCAGCTTTCTTGCCAGGGGCTTTGATTCTGTAAAACCCCGCGATCCTTTATCAAATGCCTGATCTACTTTCCAAATGCCTTGCAAAAGTTGCGGGTCCTGGGCGGGTTTTACAGTAGAAGAAAAGGGAGCATCGGGTCCGAGCGGAAGCGATGGTCTTATAAAAAGTTGTTTATTGAGACTGTCTGCTTCTCTCAATTCAAGGTTGCCATTTTTAATTTGCCAGCGTACCGATGAACTCTCACTCCCCTTCGAAAGATTTATGATGTCTCCCTGTATAGTGATGGGGATATTTACTTGGCATGGCGCGGGCATACCGGCGGCATCAAAAGTTCCGCCTATACACAATTCGCTTCTTTTAAATTCGAGGTACGAATGGTAATTTTCGTGAGAGAACGGCACCTCTCGAAATTCGCCACTGACAGAATCCCAAATGATTTGAATTTTGGGTTGCCATATGCCTTCTAGGAGATCGGCCGAAGGAGGTGTTGGCGGTGCAGGGGAAGCTGTTCTACTTTCCGGTGGCGCTATTTTTACCTTTGATGGTTTGGGCGGCGACGGTTCCTTGGTTTGCTCTTGAGGCTTTTCGATGGTAGCAGGAGTAGATTTTTCAACGCTCTCTGGAGCGGATTCTTCAACTTTTTGAATTGGAGGCGGCATCTCGCGTCCTTGTCTTGATACTATAACAAAACTGCTCACGCCCACACCAACAATGATAATAATGACGAAAATCATTATAGGCGTAGCGCTCCCTGCGTTAAACAATGACTTTGGGGGCGATTTCATGGCAATATTTTTTATAAGAGAAATGCTCTTTTTATAACATCGCTGGCGGCCCCAACCGGATTCGGACCGGTGTTAACGGATTGAAAACCCGCTGTCCTAGGCCTCTAGACGATGGGGCCGAGTTCTTATGCGCATCGTAGCTCAAAAATTGCAAAAAATCAAGGGTTCCATTATGCTCAAGGTATGAAAATCCTTGGCATTGAAACATCCTGCGATGATACAGGAATTGCAATTATTGAAATCAAGGGGAGCAAAAATCCAGAGTTTGAGATACTCTCGGACATTATTTCTTCGCAGATAAAAATACACCAGAAGTATGGAGGAGTTTATCCTATGCTCGCAAAAAGAGCGCATGAAAAAAATCTTCCCATTGTTCTCAAGAAAGCGCTCAAAGAGGCCAAGATAGAAAAAACCGACTCAATCGCTGTAACATACGGTCCAGGTCTTTCACCCTGCTTGTGGGCTGGTTTGAATTTTGCGAAAAATCTTGCAAAAACATGGGATGTTCCGCTCGTGCCCGTTGACCATATTGAGGGGCACCTGCTCATTGCCTTAGCAGGCAATGAGAATTTCCAATTTTCAATTTCCAATTTTCAAAAACTATTTCCCGCGACTGCACTCATTGTTTCTGGAGGGCATACACAACTTGTTTTTGTAAAAGACATCGGTGGGTACAAAATTATTGGCGAAACCAGAGATGACGCAGCCGGAGAAGCGTTTGATAAAACAGCTCGAGTTCTTGGATTGGAGTTTCCGGGAGGCCCTGCCATTGCGCGGGAAGCCGCGCAATGCAAATCCCAAACCCCAATGACCAATGGTCAAACAATTCCCAAATACAACATACGAAATACGAAATACAAGATACAACTCCCGCGGCCAATGATTCATACTAAAGACTACGATTTCAGCTTCTCTGGTCTCAAAACAGCGGTACTCTATGAGTATCAATCGCGGCCAGAAAAGGTGCGTGCCTCAAAGGAGTACATTCAAGCAATGGCAGCAGAAATCCAGCAGGCAATTATTGACGTTCTTGTTCATAAAACAGTCAGAGCCGCAAAAGAGTTTCAGGTAAAGAGCATTATCCTTGGCGGTGGAGTTGCCGCCAATGTCGAGCTCCGCGCCGCGATCGAGAAAGAATGTGCGAGGCTAAGCCTCGCACCTGTCATCCCACCCCAAAAACTCGCTACCGATAACGGCGTCATGATCGCCCTTGTGGGATATTTCAATTGGTTACGAGGTAACATTACAAAGGACTTCGATACCCTCCAAGCTCACCCAAATGTAAGAATCGGATAAGTTATGATAAAATAAAATGATCTATGAGAGAAATTCCAAAAGCGTACGAGCCTCAAAAGGTGGAGGATGATATCTACAAACTCTGGGAGGAGAGTGGTTTTTTTAATCCGGATGTGTGCGTCAAAAAAGGTGTGACCAAAAAAACCGCAAAACCTTTTTGCATTGTGCTCCCTCCTCCCAACGTAACTGGCACTCTGCACATGGGTCACGCGATGATGCTTGCGATCGAAGACATTCTTATTCGTTATCATCGCATGAAAGGCGAAAGAACCCTTTGGATTCCCGGAACTGACCACGCGGCAATCGCCACCGAATCGAAAGTAGCAGAAATTATCTACAAAAAAGAAGGCAAAACGCGCCGCGATCTTGGGCGTACAGAGTTTTTGAAACGTGTTGAGCAGTTTGCAGGAGAGAGCCACAATAGGATTGTTCATCAGATCAAAAAAATGGGATCGTCCCTGGATTGGTCTCGCGAGGCCTACACGCTCGATGAGCAAAGAAGCCTTGCAGTGCGCACAGCCTTTAAGCTCATGTACGAGCAAGGGTTGATCTATCGGGGAGATCGCATCGTCAATTGGGATCCGAGAATGCAGACTACGGTATCAGATGATGAGATCGAGTGGAGAGAGGAAAAAGCAAATTTCTATTATCTCAAGTACGGACCTTTCGTTATTGGAACCGCGAGACCCGAAACCAAGTTCGGAGACAAGTATGTGGTGATGCACCCGAAAGATAAGCGCTATGAACCGTACAAACACGGAGAGAAAATCAAAGTGGAATGGATCAATGGTTCGGTGCTTGCCACGGTGATCAAGGATGAAGTGGTTGACATGGAGTTCGGGACAGGGGTAATGACGATAACCCCATGGCACGACGCAACAGACTTTGAAATCGCTGAGCGCCACGGGCTTGATAAGGAACAAATCATCAACGAAAGGGGGCTTCTTCTCCCGGTCGCAGGCGAATTTGCTGGTATGCATATTGCGAAAGCGCGACCGCTGATCGTAGAAAAGCTAAAAACAAAGGGGTTACTGGAAAAGGTTGACGATCAATATACTCATCGAATCGCGACAAATAGCCGTGGGGCCGGGATCATCGAACCCCAGATTATGCGACAATGGTTTGTGAATGTAGAGAAGCCATTTCGTCTCTTGGCTAGACAGGGTATCCACTCAAAGAGCAAAAAAATTCCAGCAAAGAAAGAAACTACCCTCAAGGAGATTATGTTTCACGCAGTCAAGAGTGGCCAGATTAAGATTTTCCCTCGACGATTTGAAAAAGTTTACTATCACTGGATCAAAAATCTTCGCGATTGGTGTATCTCTCGACAAATCTGGTTTGGCCATC
>JBBTXG010000008.1:0-41861 GCA_038062375.1 Patescibacteria group bacterium | reverse complement strand
CTCGACACTTGGTTTTCATCTGGCCTCTGGACATTCTCCACGCTCGGCTGGCCCCAAGCAGAGATTAATGGGAAGCCTAAAAAAGGCAGTGATTTGGCAACTTATCATCCAACCAGCATCCTGGAGACAGGATACGACATTTTATTCTTCTGGGTTGCACGCATGATTTTAATGTCAGGATATTTGCTTGGCGAGGTTCCTTTTAAGACTGTATATCTTCATGGGCTCGTGCGCGATGAGCAAGGCAGAAAAATGTCCAAATCTCTGGGTAACATCGTAGATCCCCTCGATATGATTCAAAAGTATGGAGCAGATGCTACGCGCCTTTCTCTTATTATTGGAGCTGCTCCCGGAAACGATATGAAATTATCGGAAGAGAAGGTACGCGGCTATCGAAACTTCAGCAACAAACTCTGGAATATCGCAAGGTTTATTCTTCTGAATACTCGAGACTACAAAGGTTCTCGACGGCCTCAACGTCTGTCTCGTGAGGAACAAAGGATTTTGAAGGGATTTTCGCAAATCGTAAAAAAAGTTACCAGATGTATCGAAGACTTCCAGTTCTCCCAAGCAGCAGAGACGCTCTATCACTATATGTGGCACACATTTGCAGATAAAGTATTAGAAGAATCCAAGCCTGTTCTTCAAGATAAAAACCTGTCCAGTCAGAAACGGCGAGCTTCCCGACAACAGGTACTCCTTGGAGTGTTGAGAGACGCCCTGAAGCTTCTCCACCCTTTTATTCCATTTGTGACTGAAGAGATCTACCAAAAACTGCCCGTCCTGACTGGACAGTCTCGGAAGAAAAAGAAAACCTTGATGGCCGAACAATGGCCAAAGACAAAATAAATAGAGAAAACAAACTCTTCTAAACTTTTTTATTTTCCTATGGAGTACGCCCTTCTTTTTATCTTCGCCCTTGCCCCAAGCCTTATCTGGCTTGCGTTTTATCTTCGAAGAGACGCGCACCCGGAACCCAACCGTATGATCTTGAGAATCTTTTTTGCAGGAATGTTCGTTGCAATTCCAGCCATATATATCGAGCACCTCCTCGAAAGATTTTTATCTGTCTTTCTGACCGGACAGGTTTTTCTCCCCCCAACAATCTTTTTGCTTCTCTATTTTCTTTTTGTAATCGCATTGATTGAGGAATTTTTGAAATATATTGTGGTTAGGATCGGCGTCCTCCGAACACCTGCGTTAGATGAACCGCTTGATGTCATGCTCTACATGGTTATTTCCGCTCTCGGATTCGCGGCTTTGGAAAATGTCCTGTTGCTTTTTAAGCTCGTTCAAATATACTCCATCTCTGATGTGTTTCTTGTCAACGGAGTTCGATTTATTCAAGCAATTTTCTTACACGCATTGGTTTCGGGCTTATTTGGATATTTCATCGCGCTTTCTTTGCTTAGAAAACGCGCGGGAAAATGGTTGTTCATGGCTGGTTTGGGGATAGCAACTCTCTTGCATGGGCTCTTTAATTTTTATATATTTACCATAGGCGCCAAAGGTATTTTCTATCTTCTTTTCCCGGTTGCACCCTTGTTGATTTTGGCGGCTTTCGTTTCAATCGCATTCAGGCGATTAAAAGAATACTCACCATAATGGAATTTGAATTTCTATGAAGATGTTTTCCTTGAGAAAGAACACCAATATGCGAGTGCAAAATTTTAGTGAGGATGAAGGGCAACAGGGAGATGTTGAGAAGGAAGAAAAGGGGAAAGAGGCTCGTGGGAAGATCAACGGTCTCCCCCCAATGCATTCAGAGAAAATTATGGTAAAAGAAGAAATCTCTCCTGAAGGGGAGGAGGTTGGTGGAGGGGCTCGTGAGGAAGATTGGTTTGAGCCTGAAGGGGAATTGGCAATTGACCTCTATCAGACAGATAAAGAAATGGTGATTCAAGCCGCGATCGCGGGCGTGAGACCGGAACAGTTAGACATCTCAATCGAAAACGACGCAGTCACTATTCGAGGTGTTCGAAAAAATCCAAATGAGGATGGCGACAGACAATACTTTCACGAAGAATGTTTTTGGGGGCCTTTCTCCAAACAGGTGTTTCTCCCTGGAGAAGGAGATATCAAAAACGCAGAAGCTCTCTTAAAAGATGGAGTTCTTACCGTGAGAATTCCCAAGAGTGAACGCCAAAGCGTAAAGAGGCTCCAGGTGAAAAAGTGATGAGAGGGGATTCATATGGGCACCCCGAGCGGGAGAGCAGTCAATTCCGACCCTTCGGCCTCGCTCAGGGCGGGCAAAGTTACATTTAGTGCCGAGGGAGGGATTCGAACCCTCAAGGGTTTCCCCACTGGGTTCTAAACCCAGCGTGTTTACCAATTTCACCACCCCGACAGAGGAGCTTACAGAAATTATGAAATAGATTGCACGGAAAATCAAATGGCTCGGCGCGAACAGTCGCAACGAGCCTTGAAGGTCTGACAAATTCAGCATATGCGTAGATTGTGAGATCAGTTACCCGGCTACTTGTGGGCATTCTTATTTTTCGAGATAGTAGAAGGAGTGCCTCATGACGAAGAACCATTTTTTATATTGCGCATCTCTCAATGTGAGATCGAGCTGTTTGAATAGCGACCTCCATCCGGAATCTGTTTTATTGGAGTGCGGGTGCCCCTTAAATTCTTGATTTAAAAGGCTGTCGAAAAAGTAGGTGATATATTCCTCCATGCGGTTATCGAAAATGTCTTCAACAATGATTATTGTTCGAGAAATACGCCTCGCCTCCAAGACAATCTCCTCTGGTTTTGGTAAGTGATGGAGAGTTGATATGAGCAGTGAGACATCAAACGCATTATTCTGAAACGGTAATACCTTTCCATCGTACAAAAGGGGTTTTATATCGCTCACCAAGCTCAAATTTTCGATGTCAAGCGGAGTTACGGAAAATTTCTTGTTGCGGAGTACTTCGGCTATGGCGCAAGACCCGGCCCCAATATCCAGTATTCGGTCTGATTCTTTGAGATATGGTTCTATCACCATAAGAATATAATCGGCTCGAGACCTACTCCCTCGATAGGCAATTTTTCTAAACAGACTGTTATGAAACAGGAATTTTGTGTGTATTGCCATGGAGCACTTAACGTGAGGAGTATTGGAGGTACACCGTTCTGCGTTGCGCAACATACCGTGTAATTGCTATTGCCAGCAAACCTGTTCCTATGCCCGCTGGAATGTCAACAAAGTAATGCTGGGCGAATAAGACCGTACCCAATGTCGAAAGAAAGGCAAGGGGAATCGAAAAAAGAAGCAGCCAGCGAGAGGTGCGATATGCGTAGTATACGAACAGTACTGCCCAAGCTACATGGGCGCTTGGGAATGCGCTTGTTGGAAACACGCCCAGATCCTCTTTGCTTTCTCTTATACGTTGTAAGAACAAAGAAATCTCCTCTTGAGGATGATACCTGACGAGATACTCCTGGATTGATGGGGAGGGAGGAAGATTATACACGTTATCGACGAAGCGATCATGGGGGCTAAGGACTGGAAAAAGAATCCAGCCTGTAAACATGAAAATCATTCCGACCGAGAAAGTCCCAGCAGCCTCTCGAAAGAGCTTTTGTCGCGCTTGAAATAAGTAAGCTCCCAGGAGCCCAAGAAAGGGCACAAGGTACATAAATGAAAAATCAACCGATTTTATAAACCAGCCGGGATATTGCAACGATGCGAGTGTAAAGGAAGGAAAGGTGTGGGTAAGAGCAATATCCCATTGAGCTAAAAGTTCGTCTTGGAGGCGATCTTTATTGAAGAGGTTCAACTGTCCAAGTGCGAGTGTGAGGCTATAAAACGAGAAAAGAAAAGGGAGTCCCACAAGAAGCAAATTTTTCAAAAATTTTGAGAACTCCAAAGGAAAGCGAGCAAGATTTTTGTGTGAGAATACGAGGGAAGGATTAGTTCCTTTGAGCGCAGCAGTGATCCCAAAAAATAGAATCCGTACGCACACTACAAGAGAAAGAAGAACAAAAGACCAGATAATTTTATCTTTACTCAACTGAATGTAATACTTCAAAAGACCTTGGCTCGGGATATCTTTTGTAAAGATACTCAAAACAAAAAAAGCGCCAGTGAATACCACGAATGCAATATAGATAAAAGCTTCTGGCCGTAACAGAATTTTGAGCATGAGATCATTAGAGTTTAGACGCTACACCCCCACAATATTCTTTACGACCACAGGGATTCCTCTTGCCAGGAGCGCTACTGCTATGGCAACCGCAGCATAGATGAGCTTGTTGCGCGCTTCGGCGAGTTTCCCCGGATCTCCTCCTCCGGTGAGGAACTGAAATGCAGCCAAGATAATGAAGATGACTGCTGTAAGAAGGAAGATGGCAAAAATCCAGTCAGTGATTGCCTTCACGAGTTCGAGCAATTCTTTTCCAGTTTGGGGGCCTTTGGGGAGTTGCTTGGCAGGTAGTTCTATACAATTTGCTGGTTTCCCTGCGTCACCAAGACATTTTGCCGCTTCCCAGTTGACCGGTGCTTGGTTGATAAAGGCGTTGCAATCGTCATTCTTTGTGCAAGGACCAACACATCTCCCTTTTTTTTCTAGATCCCCAGGCTTTAGATCCCCTCGACACGCATACCCGGCACAATCGCTATTTGTATCACAGTTGTCATTGAGAGCTGCTTGCACGTTGTCGAGCAGTCCTCCAGCGAATACAAACAGAAAGGCAAAGAAAATAAGAAATAAAAAATTTCTCATACTCCCACAATATTCTTTACGACCACAGGGATTCCTCTTGCCATGAGCGCTACTGCTATGGCAACCGCGGCATAGATGAGCTTGTTGCGCGCTTCAGCGAGTTTCCCCGGATCTCCTCCTCCGGTGAGGAACTGAAATGCAGCTAAAATGATGAAGATCACTGCGGTAAGGAGGAATACCACGAATATCCAATCAGTGATTGCTTTCACGAGTTCGAGCAATTGCCTTCCAGTTTGGGGGCCTTCGGGGAGTTCTTGACCTGGAGGGACGTGTTCACCAGTACCGTGACCAGCGAAAGCAAAGTTCGTTAGAGAGACAGTTGTCATGAATACGAGCACAAGATAGATTCCAATGGAGAAAATGTTTTTTTGCATAATTTTTTTAGATGTGTTGATCTGCGGCTAAGAAACATAAAAAAAGACCTTACATCTATTATATATCAGATGAGACATCATACAAGATAGTTTTCCACAGTAGCAGGTTTTTCCGCTCCATAATTTCTCATTGAAGGGTACAAGTTCTTTGGGATCGAATCCAGTATCCTTCTCCTTGTTCCAGCCTTGTCCCTGGATTCACTGGGATAGCACCATCTTCATCTCCGAAGGCGGTTATATCAGATAAACTACACGTTCCAATTACATCCTGAAGCTTTACACCACCAAAGGGAGCTCCTATCATATAGTACAGATTGGCCGTAAGATTGATGGGTTTAAATGCATAAGGGACGCCAGAAACAATCAAGGTTGCAGTCTCTTTCATATTAAAGAGATAGGCTTTTCCGGGCTCCATGGTAGTTAAGTCTGAAGGTCCTCCAGGGATGTAACTATACCACTGTGGACCTGGACTGCCATAGTGGAATATTGCTTTTATTTTATCTTGAATTGAAGAAATTATCGTGGCAATTTTTGGATCGGGTGGGGTAACTGGTAAAGAGATAAGTTTATGGTTAAGCTTCTTTTCAATGACTATCTGTACCTCTACGAGTTGAGTTTCCCCTATGATGATGTTCTGAATCACAAGGCCAAATCCACCTGCGAGCAGAGCGACTGCAATGGCAACCGCAGCATAGATGAGCTTGGTTCTTGCTTCAGTTACTTTCCCCGGATCTCCTCCTCCGGTGAGGAACTGAAATGCAACAAACAGAATGATAATTACCGCCACAGCAAGAAATATTACAAAAATCCAATCGGTAATATTGTCAATAATTTTCAGGAGTTCTGCGCCTGTTTTTGGTCCTTCTGGTAAATTTTCTTCTGGATGTGCTCCCCCATGGATAGCAAAGACCGGAGCAATCCATAAGGTCGCAAAGAATCCTCCAACAAGCAAGAGAAGCATCGTGATACGTAGAAAGCGTGTATAAATTGATTTCATGTTTATGAACCTACGATGGCACGTACAACCACGGGAATGCCTCGCGCTATCAAGGCTCCAGCAATTGCAGTGCCAGCCCATACAAGTTTCATTCGAGCCGTGGAAACTTGAGCTGGATCTCCGCCTCCGGTGAGGAACTGGAACGCGGCAATGATGATGAAAATAACTGCGAGCATGAGAAAGATCGCGAAAAGCCAATCAGTAAGAGCTTTCACGAGGTTCATCAATGCAGCTCCCGATTGAGGACCAGTGGGAATTTTCCCCAGAGGCGCCTCCACGCAGACTCCTGGCTTTCCTTCAGTGCCTGTACAAGCTACATTCTTCCATTCTATTCCCGGGGGCTTAAAGATTTTGAGCAGATCACTGCATTGACCCTTTGTTTCGCATGGTCCAAGACAAGCACCATCTTTCTTCTGATCAGGATCTGCTCCATGACATGGATATTTTTTGCCCTGAACAGCACAGTCACCGGAGTTTTTACATGGTCTCCCAATCTCAACTGCAGCGCTATCTACTACAGTTCCGTGCAGCAGTAAAAACAAGAGCGTTCCTGTGGTGCAGATGATACAAAACAACTTCATAATTCTTCCATCATACCTCTTACATTTGGAATGTCATAATCCAAAAATCGCTCGAATCACTGTTACAGATCCTTTTGCGAGGAGTGCGGCCGCGATTGCGATTCCAGCAAATAGGAATTTCTTTCTCGCCGTAGCTACCTGCGCGGGATCTCCTCCTTGGGTGAGAAACTGAAAAGCCGCGAGGATGATAAAAATAACCGCGATCAGCAGGAAGCTAACAAAAACCCAGTTGATGAGAACCTCAATGAGTTCAATCAATTCCGAAAATGATCGAACGCCTGTAGGTAACACTGCCATTACCCAATAGTATATCGAATTTTCTCCCAAAAACAAACCCCTCCTCTTCAAAAGAGAAGGGGAGAGGTAGTTTTTGTTAGTTACACTAACTATGCTCCTTGTCCCACAATGTCTTTCACTGCTTCCGGCAGTCCTCTTGCGAGCAGCGCAACGCCAACTCCTACTGCGGCCCAGATGAGTTTTGTACGCGCCATAGCAACTGCTGCTGGATCTCCTCCGCCTGTAATAAACTGGAAAGCAGCTAAAATGATGAAGATAACTGCCATCACCAGAAGCACCACAAACACCCAATCGGTTATAAGCTTCACCAAATCGATCAATCCTTTAGCTGTGGTGATGCCTGTGGGGATTTTTTCCGGTGGCTGTGCTTGAGCTAACGCCATACTTACACCAACAAGCGCCAGTACCAAAGAAACCACGATTACTTTTAACATTTTTTGCATAAATTTTCGCGATTATGATTCCTTCGCTTTTGTCCTCTCGAGTCTTTCTCTATGAAAAGGATTTCTCGACCTTTCGCACTGAATAATTTATTATACCTATTCAATGTTTTCTGTATAGAGGAGTTTTCCACACCTTTTTACTAGACTCCAAATATACTCCGTAACACCGTGAAGATTCCTTTTGCCAGCAAAATCACCGCGAGGCCGACTGCCGCCCACAAAAAGATGCTTCTCCCTTTTTCAACTTGAGCCGGATTGCCTGCTCCTCCGCTGAAAGGATCGATAAACATGTAGGCTCCAAGGATAACCATTACCACTGCGATCAAGAGTCCAATGATAAAAATCCAATTTCCGATATTCTCGAGTATTGCGAGCACGCCAGTGACGGTGGGAAGAGGAAATAAATCAGTGCACTTCTCGATAGTTACAGTGATTGCATAATTTCCCGTAGTGCCTCCACCTGCGTAATATACCCATGCAGTATAAATCCCAGGTTCTGCATTCTCGAATTCGCATTCTTCGATTGCGTTGCCATCAGTCATTGACGCACAGTCAGCAACAAATCCTGCCGGGCAACTTTTTTGAGGCTTATTTGCGCGGAGATCGTAGTCTGCGGTTACGTCTGGAGCGACCCTCCAGCGGATCGTACATTTTTTCCCCGAAGGTACACTCGCTTTGTAGTATTGATCATCCCCACACATCGGAACGAGTCCCCTGGTTCCTTCAAACGCGCCGAAATCACGAGCTTTCTCACAAGAGTCGTAAGCAGTAGGAGTAGGATCAGTGCAGGCATTATGGCCTCCTGCTTTCGTAGAATCAGTCCCCGCGAGAAAAACGAAAATGCTTACAATCAGTACGATGAGAGCTTTTGTACTCATTTTATCTTAGGAAGTAGAAATTTCAGTATGAAAGGGGGCTAGCTAAATCCCCAAAACTCCTTGCAAGAGCGCGACCAAGCCTTTGGCAAGCAGGATAACGCCAAATCCGATAATTGTCCACATGAGCATGTTCCGCGCAGTAGAGATTCTTGCTGGATTACCAGCAGCAGTCATGAACATGACGCCAGCTATCACGAGCAAGATCGGAGCTCCAATGATGGCAAGAGTGAAAAGGAAGTTCAAAAGATTGTCTACGAGTTCGGTAAGGTTCTTTGCCTTGAGCGGATTCTCAAACTTGATGATTTGTCCTCCGCCCCCGCCACCTCCTCCGCCTCCTCCGCCCCCGCCACCTCCTCCGCCTCCTCCGTCAGTGTTCACTTTTACGGCGGTTGTTTGGGATGCGGTAATTGTCTGACGAGTTGCTTGCACCTTGACCGTATAGTCGCCTGCGGTTGCATAGCTGCATTTCACAGTAAAAGTATAGGGATCTGAAGTATTTGTGATCTGCTGATCCCATCTGTCGTCACTTGTACAATCTAACTTATAATCGATATTACCTGTTGCAGTACCTCCAACGTTAGCTGTAACCTCAACATTGTTCAGAGGAGCTACACCTTCATTGGGGTTTGCTGTAACACTGTCGATGGTGAAGGAGGGAGCTCCAGCTGCTGCTACAGAAAATGAAATTGTGAAGTCATCTGGGTTTTTATTGTTTGCAGTGTCTTTGCACCGTACATAATAGTTGTAGGAATTACCATTAGCAAGACCAGTAACATTAGTCGAATGGGATTTGCCTCCGGTTGTAGTAAACGTGGAAGACATGTCGTCGTAAGATGTGCCTGCCGTTGTAGCATACTTGCACGTTGCATTTTCATGGGTTGTTAGACTTAGCGTTGCGGTTGTGGTTCCTGCAGCGAGTGTTCCCGTTGGTGCCCCATTGCTTCTGACGGGTGGAGGGTCGGTGGTACAAGTATCTACTCTTACCGCAATGGTGTACGAACCTCCAGCAGTAGCCTTCTTATTGATGACATACGCAGTGTAGGTGCCCGCAGGAACACCGATGAACTTGCAGTCATCTACGAAACCTTGCGTTCTTTTTGATTTGCAGTCGGCGAAATCTTCTTGAGGCCACACAGCGCTCTTGTTTGCACTGAGGTCATAATCCGCTGTTCTGTCTGGCGCAATTGACCATCGGATATTACACAAGTTTCCTGCGGGTACTGCCACTTTGTAATATTGACCTTCATCCTCATTTACTCTGCACATATTCTGAAGTGTTTCTTCCTTTGGTCCGGCGCCGAAATCTTTTGCCGTTGCGGTAGTGGTATAATTGGTAGAGTTACAGGAAGTGGGCACATTACAAGCCTTATCAGTTTGATCGCAGTTCTGTGTGCATTGAAAGCACTCAACTCGCTGTGAAGTACCATCTATATTGACACAGTCAAGCTTTGTGTCATTAGTGCTACTACATTTCTTTGTAACGCTGCCTGGGTCTCCAGGACAGTTTTGGTTATTCCATGGATAGGTGTAGCACACAAAAGGATCGGCAGCTGCTGCGGCAGAAATTGTGAAGTTTGCATCGCTTTGATCATTGACGTCACCGTCTGCGACACTCACGATCTTTATTCTTGCTTGCGCAGTAGCAGGACCTGTTACTGTCCACGCTTCAGTCTCATCATTGGTTGTATTACCACCAAACAAAAGAGTCCACGTGGGCGCTGCAGCATCCGCATTTCGAGAAATATATATGTTCACGTTGCCAGTTACACCCTGCGAAGTCCACGTAATGTTATTGGATGCACCAATTGCCCAGCTCTCTCCTCCATTAGGCGCGGTGACGGTGATAGTTGGGGTTGCGACAGAAGGTCCTTTATAGGCTAGAGTATAATCGCCGAGATCTCCAGTCTTTGCTGCAACCTGAATATAATAGGTGCCGATTGGACTGATATTTCTATCGATTTTAGCGCTCGTAGTGTTGCAATTTCTACTTTGAGATATAATCTTTACTCCCTTGCTATCAAAAAGACAGAGATGAGATTCGAAGTTATCTTTTCCTCCATCTGCAGGGCAGAACGAGAATTGATGATTACCTGTGCTTGTGACATTCACTTTGTATCTTTGGGTCATCCCCTCTGCGATACCTATGGTTCCACCGGTAGTCTGCCAGCTTGCACCCGGGGAAAGAGTATCCTTATCTGAACTTGCCTCCCTGCCGTTACAAGTAGTCTTAGGGGTTACTGTGAGTTTTTTGAAAGGCCCCGTCGTGCTAAACAAAAGGCGATCACTGTCTTTGCACTCCGCATATATAATGTACTCTCCTGCTGTATTAAAAGTAGTGCTTTGAGATGCAGTACAGTTATCGCAAGGAGGATGTTTGCTAAGAGTCATTCCCCCAGGGACGAGACCATCATCGACCCTAAGAGTACATCTCGTCACCTCTATATTATCTTTTACGTTCGCACTGAATGTTGTTTGCACTCCGGCGACAGCAGTAAGAGGAGAGATTGGATCTATGACAGGGACTAATGGGGTAAGCGTTGCTTGTGCACCGTGGATATTTACAACCGTTACTCTGGAATTTTCGTTGGTATCTACGTCTTTGCACGTAACTTTTGTTAGGTATTCGCCTTGCGGCCCATTTGTGACAAGTTCTCCAAAAATCTCTGAAATATTGAGAACCGTTTTTGCTTGGCAGATGGTACCAGCAACGCAAGATTGATTGATTGGGGCAACCTCCATACCGAAGACCGGAGGAGTTCCTGGGGGTCCTTTCCGGTTTATTGTATTCCCGCTTTCATCTTGCATTTCCAGCGAACAGTTATGCCGAGGAATGTTCTTCCCGGCTACAACATCTGCCGTGAAATAACTTGTCGAGGTTCTATATTCAGCGAGCGGCGTTGTAGAACTTATGATAATTTTACCGGCTGGTACAGCAGCTGTTGATTGCTTCTGAAATAGCCATACGCCAGTAAGTATAATGCTTACGAAAAGAAGAAGAAAGACGAGACGTTTCATAGATTAAAGATTAAAAACTTCCTGTAAGATCAGTATAGTTGGAAATACTCTTGCTAAGCAAGTTACACTTTTCCACACCTTCCAAGGAAGGTACTCAACACGAACAGCCGTGGAAATGGTATCAGTTTACCCTGTCTCACAATTCTTGCTTGAGCAAGAATTGTGAGACAGAAAAAGCGGGAAAGCCTCTGGGGCGATGCGTTCATGACGTCACTCCCAGAATCCCCTGCAAAAGAATGATGAGGCCTCGAGATAAGAGGATAACGCCAAATCCTATGATCGTCCACATGAGCATGTTCCGCGCAGTAGAGATTCTGGATGGATTACCAGCAGCAGTCATGAACATGACGCCAGCTATGACAAGCAAGATCGGAGCTCCGATAAGAGCTAGGGTGAAGAGGAAGTTCAAGAGATTGTCTATGAGTTCGATTAAACTCTTTGTCTTGAGAGGGTTTGCGAAAGTAATAAAAGGACTCGCTTGGGCTTCAACTGCAACGAGAAGTGTAATCCCTGCAAGAAAGATAAAAAGAGTTTTCAAGTTCATTGGACAATGGCGGATTCTTAAGAGGAGTTTTTGGAGACGTAAGAGACTTTCTAATATGAATACGCTTCGAGAGTAAGATCAATCTGAAGTTCTTCTGCTTTCTTGGAACTAATCTTCATTGATTGCGCGTTGAGCATCCTTGCGGTTGTTTTCACTCGAGAGAGAAATTGTTTGAATCCCTCATAAGAGCCTTCCAATTCGAGAGAGAGCGACGTAATTTTCATTGGATTTTTTACCCGTTTCTTTTCCTCCTCACTGTTTATTCTTGTCGAAGAGTCGAGCGATCGTATTCCCAATCCAGAGGAACTAGCAAGGTGTTGCATGGAGTCATACAGGAGAGGAAGTTGAGTATCGGCTGGAAGAGAAGCATGGATTTTCGCAAGCTCCTTTTCATATCCATCGAATTCCTTGCGCAATTCGTTGAGATGGGCAATGATGTTTTCTTTGTTCCGGAGGGTTCCTTCTTGTTCTTGGACTTGTTGCCGAAGGCTTGAAAATTCTTTGTAGCTCGGCCACACCAAGAAAACTCCAAGAGCGATGGAGAGAAGTATAAGAATAAGGAAAATAAACAAAGGAATCTTCATTCTTCTTTCACATTATTTTCTTTAGCGTTTGGGGGTAGGGTTGACGCGATAGGTGTGGGCGAGAAAACGAACTCCATGGTAAACTCCGCGCCTCCATCTTTTGAGAATTTTACATTCGAAAGCGCCACTTTTTCTATTTCTTCTCTTTGTTCCCACGCACGTTTTTGTTGCTCTAATAACTCGAAAGTCGCAGCTTTTCCAGAAAGCAAGATATGGTTGGTATCTCGTGTTCCCTGAAATTCGGTAAAGAAGATATCAGGATGGGTGGTGTTCTCGAGAAATTGGAAAAACAAGAGAAAATCTTTTCTCCTTTCGACCAGAAGGTTAAAGTCCTCGAGTCTTTGCTTCAATCCAGAAATCTCGTCTTGCAGTTTTTGTTGGCGAATGACGGTTTCACCCCTCAAGGTTTTATCGAGTGTTTGAAGTTTTGTTTTCAAATTTGACTGGAACTGTTCTAAGATAAAAAACCCTCCAAGCACTCCAAGCAGAAGCGCGCCGGCAAGAAATAACAGGAGCGACGAGCTCAAAGGGAATCGAGGGGTGTGTTTTGGAATGAGTTCTATCATACGATTATTCGAATCCTCGTAATGCCATTCCTACCGCTACTGCAAACGACGGCCCGATTTCATTGAGCGTTTCTTCCAGAATGGGGGAGTACAGGATATTTCGAAAGGGATGTAAAAGTTCTGTCTTCTTTTGGAGAGTTTTCTCAAAATATTCTTGCAGTCCAGGGAGTCTTGCTGCCCCGCCGGCTAAGACAATTTTTGCAATCTCCCCTTTTTCTTTTTGAAAAAAATTTTCCATTGATTTTTGCATTTCGAGAACAATCATGTCAACCAGAGGTACGAGGATCAGTATATTCGCTGACATTACTTCAAGTCCCTTTGTCCTCTTCTCTTGTTCTGCGGTTGTGTAATCGAGAGAAAGTGCTTTTGCAATTCGTTGGGCAAAATGATTCCCTCCGATGTCTACCGTGTGAGAATTCCACAGATTTCCATTTTTCACGATGCTTACCGTAGTGGTCTGTGCTCCGATATCAAGAAGGAGGACCGTTCCTTTCTCTTCTTTCAGCGAGGAGCGTATGCACCCGAACACTTCTGCCTCAAGGGCCATTAATTCCAATCGGGAAAGTCTTGCGATTTCTTGATATTGATTGATCACCTCATTGGGAACCGCGATCAGAAGAATTCGATAAGGTTTATTTTTTTCTCTATTTCCATTGGCAAGCACTTGCCAATCAATTGTTACTTCAGAGAGAGGAAGCGGAACGTGTTTTCGCGCCTCAAAACCCACGGCGTCTTTGAGCTCCTTTTTTTCAATAAAGGTAGGAAGTTCAAAATTGGTAAAAAAGGTGGAAAAATCTGAAATTGAAAAAATGGCTTTCTTTTGCAGGATATTTGTTTCTTGGAGAAGCGCTCGTAAAGCTTTCGCGATATCTTGAGTAGAAAGTAAGAGCGCATTTTTCTCAAATGTTCGAAATGGCTTCTCGTAGAGCGTGCGTACCTTGAGTTCTCCATAGTTCTTGAGCACTCGACGATCAGCCCAACCGGAAATCTCCACGACTTTCAGAGCTGAACTTCCCACATCAATTCCCACAAAACTTTTCGGGACGACATCAGCAGAAAAAAGACTCATTTTGGATTATACTAAAAATACGAATAGAATTCTATGATTCGATTACTCGTCAATCTTCTCTTTCCCAAGTATTGTATTTCGTGCTCCAGAGAGGGAACCCATCTTTGTGAAGACTGCCTTTCGCTCATTTCGGTGGCGCAGACCCCCTCTTTTCTTTTCTCCGATTCTCCTCTCTCGGGACTTTTTTGCGCAACCTCATGGCAGGATGGCCTTATCAAAAAAACAATTCATATGTTTAAGTATCCTCCGTTTCTCCGAGATCTTGCGTTTCCTCTCGCTTCTCTCATGATAGCTCACTTTTCGTTGATCGACAAACCATCGTTTGCTCGATCTGCCGTGACCCAGAATGCTGGCAGCCAACCACCGTATCTCATTGTTCCAGTTCCCCTTTCAAAGAGACGCCTCAAATGGCGAGGATTCAATCATTCAGAAGCGTTTGCAAAAGAGCTTTCCCGTTTTCTGGGCATACCTGTGTGCAATGACGTTTTAGTTAAAATAAAGCATACGCCTCCTCAAGCAGAACTTCCCCAAGAGGAGAGACGAGAGAATATGAGAGGGGTTTTCGAAGTGAAAGGCCGTGAGCGAGTCAGAAACAGAAAGATTCTCCTTGTGGACGATGTCTTCACTACCGGGTCTACGATGGAGGAGGCAGCAAAAGTCTTACGGCAGGCACAAGCAAAGCAGGTGTTCGGGATCGTGGTGGCAAGAGGATAGTTCACTCTTCTTTTGCAGGTGGAGTTTGTTCCTCTTTCTCTGGAGGCAAAGATGGAGATTCTGCTGAACTCTTTTGGGGAGTCAATCGGAGGCTCATGCGGTGTTCGGTTGGGTTGAATTCAATAATTTGAAAAGCGTAGGTCGTGCCAATGTTCAGGTGTTCCTCCATGTTCTTTTTCAGGCCAAATTCCGAGATGTGACAAAGTCCTTGAATCTTGGATTCTATTTCCACAAAAGCTCCAAAGGGGTTGAGCTTGGTGACTTTTCCTTGAATTTCGTCGAATTTCTTGTATTTTTTCTCCGCTTCTTTCCACGGGTCTTCTTTCAACACTTTCAGAGAAAGCGACGCTCTTCCTTGGGCTAGGTCTATGATTTTTGCTTTTACTCGGTCTCCTACCTTCAGGAATCGGGAAGGATCTTCAATGATCTGCCAATCAATCTCTGATATGTGGATAAGTCCTTCCACTTGTTGTGGTCCTTGGCCGGCCTCCAATGCATCTTTGGAGTCTCCATTTTCTTTCGTCGGGAATTTCATAAAGGCGCCGAAATCTACCACCCCGGTAATCTCTCCCTCCACCACATCTCCTACTTTATAGTTTGCGAGCATCTCTTTGATCTTATTTCGTTCTTTGGAGCGTTCTGAAAGAATGATCTTTTCTTCGCGGGGATCTAAATCGAAAATCTGAACATCCAATTCCTTGCCCATAAATTTTTGAAGCTCACGCAAGATCTTCAAGGTGTCTCCATTCTCGACTCGAGGATAATGTGTCTGGGAAAGTTGAGAAACCGGAAGAAATGCCTGGACCCCGCGCAACTCGGCGAGCAAGCCTCCTTTGTTTGCTCCAATAATTTTTACCTTGATAATCTCTTGTTTCTCTTGGAGTTCTTTTAATTGAGACCAGGTGAGTTCTCTCCCGGCTTCTTTCAGTGACAGCTCTATGTATCCCTCTTCGTTCTCCAACTCAATTATTTTGGAGAGGATTTTCTCGCCCAGCTTGACGCCCTTGAGCACGTCTTTTTCTTCCAGATATTCTCTTCCATAGATAATACCGGTTCCTCGCGGCCCCAAATCCAAATATACCGCAGATCGTCCAATGCCTACCACGATCCCTTCGACGATCTCTCCGACTTTAAAGGGTCGCACGAGATCTATTTTATTTTTTTCAAAAAGAGTATTCTTAGTGATCATGTTTCCTACTGTACCCCATAAGGTCAAAGTTTTCAAGGGGCGCTAACTGCTCACTTGTCCCCCGCAAAAAGCGAGGAATATAATCTGAAGGACTACCCGCAGCGAATTTGCATGGTTCCCGAGACTGACGAGGGAAAATTCGCGAGGAACTAAGCTTGCGCCTCGCTGGAGGCGCAGAGCGCGTCCTTCAGATTATATTCCGAGCAGATGACCACGGTGAGCAGATACGCGCGGGTTGATACAGAAGATTATCCGTGATATCGTATTCTATTATGCAACTTTTGTGGAAAGGACAAGCATGTTTTCATATTACGGCTCAACAAAATAAACAAGAGCACGCGCGGCTTGTGATCGATCCCTTTGATCCTTCTTTTGTTGGGCTTCGACTCCCTCTCATGGAGGCAGATATCGTCCTTGTGAGCCACGATCATTCTGACCATAACTACCTGAAGGCGATCAAGGGCGACCCACTCGTGATTTCGACCCCCGGAGAGTACGAGGCAAAAGACATTTTTATTCGAGGGATATCTTCATTTCACGATGATTCTGGAGGGAAAGAACGAGGGTTCAACACGATGTACACCATCGAACTTGAGGGAATAAAGATTTGTCACCTCGGAGATCTTGGACAGAAAGAATTGCGAGCAGAGCAAGTAGAGGATATTGGGACCGTTGATGTGTTATTGATCCCCGTAGGGGGCATCTACACCATTGGCGCAAAAGAAGCAGCAAATATCGTAAGCCAACTGGAACCCAAGATTGTGGTTCCTATGCACTATGAGCTGGCGAACCTCAAATTTAAGTTAGAAAAGCTTGAGCCGTTTTTGCGTATCATGGGAGTGAAAAACGCAGAGCCCCAGGATAAATTATCATTGAAGCTGAAAGATTTTACTGATCAGGAATCAAAGGTAGTGGTGTTGGCTCCATAGTTGAAAACAGTTTGCGTTGTCGAATTATGAAAGATCTTCTCAGGCGGCTTCAAGAGCAGCCCGAATCGACAAAAAAGATGATTGTGTGGTCCTTGACGATTCTTCTGGGAGTAGTTTTATTGAGCTTGTGGATTTTAGGATTGAGAGAAAGGGTTCATGCGATCCAAACTCAAAATATCCAAGAGCAACTTCCCTTTGGAGACATTGAGTTGAGAGAACAGTTCAAAGATATTTCAAATGAGCTTCGTTCGCTTGAAATGATAAACAACCAACAAATCGAGAGATGACGAACAGTAATCAGCCGCAAAAACTCGCGATGGTAGGTTCCATCAAGCCTCGAGAAATCTCCGAGGAGATGCGTGTTTCGTACATTGACTATGCAATGTCAGTGATTGTGGCGCGCGCGCTTCCGGATGTGAGAGACGGACTCAAGCCCGTTCAGCGAAGGATTCTCTATGCCATGTATGAGGATGGATTGAGTCATGGGGCGAAACTTCGAAAGTGCGCCACGGTGGTTGGAAGTACCCTCGGGCGATATCATCCCCATGGAGACGCGCCGGTATATGAGGCATTGGTTCGCATGGCGCAGGATTTCTCCATGCGCTATCCCTTGATCGATGGCCAAGGGAATTTTGGTTCCGTTGACGACGATCCTCCGGCAGCGCCGCGTTACACAGAGTGTCGGATGTCGCGCTTTGGCGAAGAAATACTCAAAGATATTGCAAAAGACACCGTTGACTTTACGGATAACTACGACGCGACAAGAAAGGAACCCATGGTATTGCCCTCCCCTCTTCCCCAGCTTCTTCTCAACGGAACTGTAGGGATAGCCGTGGGAATGGCAACCAGCATTCCGCCGCATAACGCAAAAGAAATTATCGATGCCATCATCCATCTCGTTGAGAACCCAAGGGTTACCACAGAGGATCTGTTTCAATTTATCAAGGGCCCCGATTTCCCTACGGGAGGAATTATTTTTGACAGGAGACAAATCATCGAAGCCTATTCGCAGGGGAGAGGTCCGATTATGGTGCGGGGAAAAGCAGAAATTATTGATGGGGGAGAAAAGAAGCGCACCCAAATAATCATCAGCGAGATTCCTTATCAGGTTTCCAAAGCAGCTCTCGTGGCGAAGTTTGCGACACTCGTGCAGGAAAAGAAGATTGAAGGCGTCAAAGATATCCGAGACGAGTCAGATAAAGACGGAATGAGAATTGTCTTTGAGCTCCAAAAAGATGTCCAACCCCAGAAAGTTCTGAATCGACTCTATAAATTCTCTGATCTCCAAAAGTCTTTCCATTTGAACACGATTGCCTTGGTTGACGGAATTCAGCCAAAAACGCTGTCGCTCGCGGAAATGCTTACGCTGTTTGTGGAGCACCGCAGGGTTGTGATCACCCGAAGAACAACATATGATTTGACGAGAGCAAGGGAGCGTGAACATATCCTCGAAGGACTCCATAAGTGCTTGGCGAATATCGATGAAGTTATTCGGATTATTCGACATTCCGAAAGCAGAGAAGATGCCAAAGAGAACTTGATACGGAGATTCCGGCTTACGGAAATTCAGGCAAACGCGATCTTGGATACTCGCCTCTCTCAACTTGCTCGATTAGAACGCGAGAAAATCGAAGATGAACTCAAGGAAATTCGAGCAAAAATCCAAGAACTCTCCATGATCCTTGCGAGTCCAAAGAGAATCGATCAAGTTCTCAAAAATGAACTTCGCCAAGTACATACCGCTTTTGGCGATGAACGAAAAACAAGGGTACAGGTTCAAGGAGTTGGAGAAATCGCAGAAGAAGATCTGGTCCCCCAAGAAGAAACTATTATTACCCTCACTCAAGGAGGATACATCAAACGCATCAATCCTGCGACGTACCGGCTCCAAAGACGAGGAGGAAAGGGAATCATGGGTATGAAAACAGTGTCAGATGATATCGTGGAACATTTCCTCTATGCCCAGACCCACGATTCTTTGATGTTCTTTACGGATTCTGGAAAAGTGTTTCAGACACCCGTGTACGAAATTCCTGAAGGCACAAGGGTGGCCAAGGGTCGAGGACTGTTGAACTTCATTGAGATAACTCCTCAAGATAGGATACTTTCTCTGTTCGCCACGGGAAAGAAAGATGCGGAGTCTGATGTACAATACCTTCTCATGGCGACGAAAAATGGCATTATGAAAAAGACCGCGTTAGAAGAGTTTGTTCATGTGCGACGTTCAGGACTTATTGCGATTTCCCTTAAAAAAGACGATGTATTGCGCGGAGTTCAAAAGACAAGCAGAGAAGATGAGGTTATCTTAACCACCAAAAGAGGACAATCTATTCGTTTCAAAGAAAAGGAAGTGCGGTCTATGGGGAGAACCGCTGCTGGAATTCGCGCGATCCGTTTGAAAAAGGGAGATGAGCTCGTGGGGATGGATGTGATTGCAAATCAAAAATCAAAAATAAAAGATCAAAAATCTCAAATTCCTTATTTGTTTGTGCTGACAGAGAATGGGTATGGGAAACGTACGGACATTAAGGAATACCGCCTGCAGGGACGAGGAGGGTCGGGGATTAAGACGGTAAAGATTACGGCAAAGACGGGAGCATTGGCGTACGCAAAAGTTCTTCTGGGAGATGAGGAAGATCTTATTGTCATTTCTCGCAGAGGCCAGATTATCAGAACGCCCATCAATTCGATTCCTACGATTAGCCGTTCCACCCAGGGAGTTCGGATTATGAGGCTCGAGGATCAAGACAAGGTTGCGTCAGCGGCTTGCGTGTGACACAATAAATTAAAGTCGTAAATCATCAATCATTATCCGTTTAATACATACATAACCACCCCTAGTAATTCCATGAAGCAACTTTTTATTCTCTTTTCTCTGTGTTTGGTCATCGTATTCACCTTGGGAGGTGAAAGCGTGTTCGCTCAAGCACCCCCACCAGATAAAATCCCCACCGGAGTCACCACGGCTCAAGGCCTTGTTGATCTCGTGAAGATCATCACTGATTGGGTCTTCGTGGTTTTGGTCGTAGTTGCGATTATCTTTATCATCCTAGCCGCCTTTCAGTTTGTTACGGGCGGAGGAGATCCAGCTGCTGTCGGAGAAGCAAGAACCAAGCTCATCTGGGCTGCCGTAGGCATTGGAGTAGCTCTCCTCTCTCGAGGATTCAGTGGAGCTATTGAAGATATCGTTGGACAGGTGCCTCTCCCTGCTGCAGGACTTCATCTTAAATTCGAAGTAAAGGGCGCGGAAGGCGAATTCTATCATGCAGATGCAAAGATATCAGATACTGCCTGCGACCTCGGCAATGGAAAATGTCTTATGCTTGATGGCACTGATGATCAGGTAACGGTCGACGAAAAGAAGGTTGCTATTCCTAAAAATGGGCCTGCAACCATTGCGGGCTGGTATAAATTAGAGCAGTTTGCGAACGCGAAAGGATTTGGTATTTTTTTCCACTCCCTCCTTTATCAGCATACTGCCAATGACCGACCTTACATCGCGAACGGTGCAGCTGATTTCTTTTATGTTGTTGCTCCAGACTTGAAGGTCAATACCTGGCATTCTCTTATTCTGACGTATCATGGGGATTCTAGGAGCGCAAAGTTATATGTGGACTGCAAAGAATTCCCCCCAAATCTCCAGCCCCCTTTTCCAGCCGGTAACCATGATATACCTGCCCTCGTTGGTTTCTATGTTAGCGGAGGAGGCCCCAACGCCATTAAGGGTCAGGTTGACGATGTGCGCGTGTACAATCAAGTTTTGACGAAGAAGCAAATCAACGCTCTCTGCAAGAAATAAGCACATAGTTCGTATGGCTATCACTTTTTTCCAACAGTCAAAAAAGCAAAAATATCTTCTTGTCGGGCTGATCAGTATCACGGTTGTCGCAGGCGGACTTGTATGGTATATATTTTTTCAGCAGGGACAAGGGGAAATTCCCTCTTTTCTTCAGTTGGGCGTTCTTCCCCCAGAGAAGATTCAGATCGATTTTCAAATTTTCCAGCACCCCATCTTTCAAGAGTTAGAAGACCCCGCAGAGCCCCTGCCATTGCTCGTTCCTGAAGAGCTAGGGAAAGAGAACCCCTTTGCGCCAGAATAAAGGAAAAACATATGGATTTTCTCCCGTTACTCGTTGAAAAAAACATCATTTCAAAAGAGAAAGCATCCCAGTTGAAGTCAGAGCTTCAGGCTTCTGGAGGGAGACCAGAAGAACTCCTTTTAGCTGAAAAGATCGTTGATGAGGATACCTTATTTCGCTTGAAAAGCGAAGTGTTAAAGATTGCTCTCAAGCACGTAGATTCTGAAGAAATTCCTCTGAAGGTTTTAGAGCTTATTCCGGAAGATTCTGCGAAGTACTATAAAATGATAGCGCTTGGCCAAAAAGGGGGAATGCTTGAGATTGGGATGGTATATCCGGAAGATATACGGGCGCAAGAGGCTCTTCAATTTTTAGCGCGGCAAGGAAATTTCTCTTACCACATTTCTCTTATCGGGTTGAGTACGTTCGAGAATGTCATGAAGCGCTATCGAGATTCCAAGAGAGAAATGCGAAAAGCCCTCGAAGAGTTAGAAGAGGAGATGCGAGAGAAAACGGAAGGAAGAAAAGAGGTATTCAAGGAGGCGAGAGTCGTGGAGGAGGCTCCCATTACAAAAATGGTTGCGGTGATTTTGCAGAATGCGGTCGAGGGCGGAGCTTCTGATATTCATATCGAGCCTACCCGAGAGAAGCTCCGGGTGAGATTTCGATTTCTTGGAGAGCTTCATCCTTCTCTCTTTCTCCCCATGAAAGTTCATTCGGCGATTGTCGCGCGCATCAAGATTTTGGCGAATATGAAGATCGATGAAACGAGGATTCCCCAGGACGGGAGATTTTCCACCATGGTCGAAGGAAGAATGATTGATTTTCGTGTCGCAACCTTTCCTACCCCTCTGGGAGAAAAAGCCGCGCTTCGGGTACTGGACCCTGCCACCGGACTTCGAAGTTTCAAAGAGCTTGGGATCTATGGAATGAATTTTGCACGAATCAAGGAGGCGATCGAAAAACCGTTCGGCTTGATTTTAATCACCGGTCCCACGGGCTCTGGAAAATCCACCACGATGTATGCTATCTTACAATATCTCAATAAAGATAACGTGAACATTATCAGCTTGGAGGATCCCGTGGAGTACTTCATTGCTGGAGTAAACCAGTCGCAAGTTCGGCCAGAAATTGGATACGATTTCGCTCAAGGGTTGCGTCAGGTATTGAGACAAGATCCTAATATCATCATGGTAGGAGAGGTGAGAGATAAAGAAACTGCTGCCTTAGTGATCCACGCTGCGCTTACCGGACACATCGTGCTTTCAACTTTACATACGAACAGTGCGGTGGGGGTTGCTCCGCGATTGTTGGATATGGGAGTTGATAAATATCTCATCCCTGCTACCCTATCACTCGCCATTGCCCAGCGGCTTTTGCGACGGCTCTGTGAGGTCTGCCGAGAAAAGGTAAAACCTCAAAAAGCGATACGAGATATGTTATTCCGCGAGATTGAACAGTTCCCTCAAGTCCTCAAAGAGCAGATGCCTTTAAGCCATATTCTTGAGGCAAAGGAGGTTGTGTTGTTTGAACCGAAAGGCTGCAGGAAATGCGCTTCGAACGGATTTGCGGGAAGGATCGCAATCGTGGAGGTTTTACTCATGACTCCGGAGTTGGGTGATATTATTTTGAAAGAACCCTCCGAAGCTCAAATAGGCAAGGAAGCTCTTCGGCAAGGAATGCTTACCATGAGGCAAGACGGAATTTTGAAAGCGCTTGAGGGGGTCACCACGCTCGAGGAAGTGCTTCGCGCAGCCGCAGAGTAAAAGCATGATTCATAACATCTCACCTGCTCTCATCTCTAACCTATGAAAAAAATACTTTTAATTGAAGACGACCCGTTACTTATCGACATCTACACAAGGAAACTCAAGGAGGCTGGATTTCTTGTGCTGCTCATGACCGAGGGGAATCATAAAGTCCTCGGCATGATTAAAACCGAGAAACCCGACCTTGTCATTTTAGATATCGTATTGCCCCGCGTTGATGGATGGGAAATTCTTCGGGCTATCAAGCGCGACGAAGACGTCAAAGATACAAGGGTTATGGTTTTATCGAATCTTGGGCAAAAGGAAGAAATTGAAAAAGGTTTAAAACTTGGGGCTGAAAGCTATCTTATCAAAGCTCATTATACCCCAAGTGAAATTGTCCAAGAAGTAATGAAGTTGATCAATGAATGATACTGCAGTAAAACAAATGAGAGAGCTTTTGGAAATCACGCTCCAAGAGCAGGCATCTGATCTCCATCTTTCTGTTGGAAGACCTCCAATTCTGCGAATCGAGGGTAGGCTCGTCCCCTTAATGAAAAAACCAAAACTGGACGAAAAAATGCTCCGTGATTTGGTTTTTGCGTTGTTGAATGAAGAGCAGAAGATAAGATTAGAGCGGGAGAAAGAAATCGATTTTTCTTATACGTTAGAACAGAGGGCGCGCTTTCGAGGAAATGCATTTTATCAAATGGGAACATTAAGCGTTGCTCTTCGGTTAATCCCAAGACAGATAAAGACGATTGAAGAACTCAATCTTCCCTCTGTTCTCCATCACTTCACCCAAGCAACGCAGGGATTCGTGCTTGTCACCGGACCCTCCGGCCACGGGAAATCCACCACCTTAGCCGCTCTCGTTAATGAAATCAACCGTACAAGAGAAGATCATATCATCACGATTGAAGACCCGATTGAATATGTCTTTGAGGATGAGAAGTCCATGATTGACCAGAGAGAGGTGTCTCGGGACACGTTGAGTTTTGCGGGCGCGCTTCGAGCGACGTTTCGTCAAGATCCGAACGTCATTATGGTAGGGGAGATGCGAGATCCGGAAACCATTGCGATCGCGATCACCGCGGCGGAAACTGGCCATCTCGTATTTGCCACCCTGCACACGAATTCTGCTGCGCAGTCCATCCATCGTATCGTAGATTCGTTCCCTTCCGAACAGCAAGGGCAGGTGAGGGCACAGCTTTCAGGCTCTCTTCTCGGAGTGATTTCCCAGCGCCTCATCCCTCGTATTCAAGGAGGGTTGATTCCTGCATGCGAGATCATGAAAGCAACCCCGGCAGTAGGGAATTTGATCCGCGAGAATAAAATTCACGAGCTGCCTTTGGTGATTGAAACCTCCTTGGAAGGAGGAATGATTTCATTGAACAGATCCCTTGCGAGTCTTGTGCGCGTGAAAGAGATTACTCTCGAAAACGCCTTGCGCTACTCGTTGAATCCTACCGAACTTCGCTCGCTTGTGCGAGGATAGGACAAATAAAAAAATATCAAGAAGAGAGATACCATGTCTCAAAAAGAGAGGTTGAGAAGTGAATGGAAAGTAAGGATGTAGTTTTTTATTTCGTTATGAAGTTTCGTTATCGAGCAAGAGATCAAAAGGGAGAGCAATTCATGGGTGTGGTAGCCGCTTCCTCTCAAGAAGCAGCGCTTCAAATCCTCGATCGCCAAAATCTTTATGTGACGCATTTGGGTCAAATAGGAAAGGAGCCGTTGTTTAAAAAAGAGATTCCGCTGTTTCGGCGGATTTCGATAAAAGAAGTAATGTTTTTTTCGCGCCAACTCTCTATCATGTTTCGAGCGCAGGTACCGCTTATCGAAGCCATAACCACAATCGCAAGCCAAACAAAAAACGCCGCATTTCGAGAGAAAATTTTTAATATTTCAGAAGAAGTGGAAGCCGGCACCATCCTTTCTCAAGCGCTCGCAAAGCACCCCGACGTGTTTTCTTCTTTTTATGTGCAGATGGTGCGCAGGGGAGAGGCGTTGGGGAGATTATCTGATGTGCTCGAGAATCTCGCAGATCATTTAGAGAGAGCGTATTATCTCAAAAGTAAAGTAAGGGGAGCGATGGTGTACCCTTTATTTATCTTGATTCTCGCAGGAGCGGTGCTTTCTCTTTTGGTTATTGTGGTTCTTCCCAATCTTACGAAAATCCTTCGGGAGAGCGGACAAGATCTCCCCGTGGTTACCGAGGTTGTGATTTCCCTTGCGAATTTCTATCAAAGGTGGTGGTGGCTTCTGATTCTGGTTCTCATGGGAGTTGGAATTCTTTTCTTTCGACTCGGGAAAACGGCGCAAGGGAGAAGATTTCTTCATGCCTTCATGCTGCGCATTCCTCTGTTTGGTTCTCTTTTGAAAATGATGTACATTTCGCGCTTTGGCGAGAACCTCTCGACATTGATTTCTGGAGGCGTCTCCATTGTGCAGGCGCTTGATATTACCGCGGACATCGTGGGAAATGAGGCGTACAAAAGTATCATTGGACAGGCGCGAGATGAAGTAAAACAGGGAAACCAAATTGTGGGGGCCCTGCAGAAGTATCCTTCCTACTTCCCGCCGGTATTTACCCAAATGATTCGAGCGGGCGAGCAATCAGGAAAACTCGATACTACCTTGCTCGAGATTGTCAGGTTTTATCAAAAAGAAGTAGATCGAAACATTGACATGTTTCTGACTCTCTTGGAACCTCTATTGATCGCAGTTCTCGGAATCGTGGTGGGCGTACTTATGGCTGCCATCATCATCCCGTTGTATCAGATAATTTCCACGTTTGGCGGATAGTTTTCCACAGCCGCCAATTGATTGGTTCTTTTGGTGTGCTACAATAAAAAAGTATTGAAGAAATACGATGAGAGGTGATACGATAAGTTCAAAGGTCGATGATGAATAGATGCTTGAAATTATTGGTGAAGAGATAAGCAGTAAAAATACTATGCACATGCTATCCAAAAGACTGAATGTGAGAGGGTCGAAAGGTTTCACGTTGATTGAACTTCTCGTGGTGATCGCAATCATTGGGCTGTTGGCAGGAATTGTTCTTGTCTCCCTCGGAGGCGCAAGAACCCAAGCAAAAGATGCGAGAATAAAAGCTGCAATGGCACAAACCCAATCCCAAGCTGCGTTAGTGTATAACATCGCGAGTCCAAACTCATACGCTACTTTGTGTGCAGCAGGTACTCTTAATGAGACACACGCAACGTACGGCGCTCAATTAGGAGCTATTGAGACCGACATCGATACTCAAAACGGAACACCTGGTGTGCCGGTTTGTTTCGCTGACGCTAATGATTTCTGTGTTACGGGAACTCTTGCGAGTGGAGCTACGTCCTATGTATGTGTGAGCAGTCAAGGAAGAACGGGCGATGACCTCTGTGCGGGTCCAACCACACCGTGTCTGTAATTAGAACCTTCCTGTTTCATCTCAAACGCTCCGGTGCATACCGGAGCGTTTCCTTTTTTATTACGACTTGCGATTTGGAAAAGAAGGATGTTTTAGCGATTTTTACCGTGTACCGTGCCCCTTACTTAATAGTTCATATGTTATTTACTTAACAAGTTATACATACGTATAAGATATTAAGCAGACCCTTTTGTTTATATGGAAAGCAGGTTATGGAGATTACTTATGAGAGGCGATAATGCTGTCGAAAAGAAGTTTCGTTCCCAATGTTTTTGGCAACCACGAGTCGAACTTCTTTTTCGGTGAGCCCAAAGAAATCTTTGAGAATTTCAATTTCTGGTTTGCAATCAAAAGGGCAAAGCCATATGCTCTTTTGGAGAGGAGTAAATCCTAAACTTTTTAATTTTGCTCGAAAAGCATTGCGATGCATGGTCTTTAAATTGGCAATATCGAAAAGAATGAGACGCCAGTAGCCATCCCACCTTTTCGGCCTCTTAATTTTCAATTCATCAATTTGCATATATCCTGCCGCTTCTTTTCCTTTCTCGGTAAGCGTAAGGTGTATATCATGTCCATTTCGAGTCATCTCAATCATTCCTCTTCTCAAAAGCCTCGTGAAGGTGTCTGCGAATTTTCGTTTTGCATATCTCTTTCTGTTGTGCAATGATCTCCAGACCGCAACTCCAAAATAGGGGGAGGTGGCTGCAATGGTGATCATTCCAGCAAGAAGGAGCATGAAAAGAATATCTTTTGTAATAGCTGAGCGGGGTTTTGCAAAGTAGTATGTATATTTTCTCATTGGAGAATCTTTTTATTACTGCTTAATTCATTATACGTACGTCTACATTATTATGCAAGACAATAGTGGATAGTCTTTTGGAAGAGAAAGCTTGGAAGAGCGTTTTTTCATGCTTCTATCATACCACGAGTGTTCGGATACAGATGGGAATTCGCCGAAAGCGATGAGAGACCAGAGAAGACGACAGCTTGTGAGGAGCTGGAAAACGGATATACTAAAGAAATGCTTTTTCTTTGGGTTTTTGTTTTCCTGTTTGGAACTGTGGTGGGGAGTTTTTTGAACGCGGTAATCTATCGCACGGAAAAAGGCGGGAGCGCATTTCAAGGAAGATCATATTGTCCTCATTGTAAGCATCAATTGTCGTGGAGAGACTTGATTCCGCTTTTGAGTTTTATCCTTTTGCGCGGGCAGTGTCGGTATTGTCATTTAAAAATTTCTTGGCAGTATCCCTTGGTGGAATTGAGCACGGGAGTTGTCTTTTTGTTTATTTTCTTTTCTTATGGTGGCTTCGCTCTGTTCTTTTCCATTGATCATATATTCCGTTTGGCATATGTTTGGGGGGTGACGAGTTTACTCATTATCATTTTTGTGTACGATCTGAAGCATTTTCTTATTCCAGATACAATCGTTTATGGAGCGACTGGATTGGCGCTTTTGTACCACCTCTTGGAATTTGAAAATTTAGAAAATTTTGTCTCCTTTTGGATAGCCGCACTTTTTGCAAGTGGTTTTTTTCTTGCGATTTTTCTTGGGTCTCGGGGTCGCTGGATGGGCCTTGGCGATGTGAAGCTCGCATTTTTTATGGGGTTGTTTCTTGGATGGCCAAATGTTCTTGTAGCTCTCTTTGTTGCATTTGTGATCGGAGCAGGGGGAGGACTTGTGCTTATTGCAACAAGAAGGAAAAATCTTACATCAGAGGTCCCGTTCGGTCCATTTTTGATTGCGGGTACTCTTGTTGCATTGCTCTGGGGAAAAGATCTTGTGGATTGGTATTTGAATTTGATCCTGGTATGATACCTTTATGGAAAAGAAAAGGGATCTTGCGCTTTTTATTGGCGTAGCCCTCTTGGTGGGGGTGGCAGCAATAGGTTTTTTGATTTATTTTGGAGCTCAAGAAGAAAAAAGAGATCAACTTCTTGAAACCCGGCAGCAAAAGCAGTCGCTTCCGACGAGAGATGAGATTCTCAAGAGTCTCTCGGTGCCTGCAGAAAAAGAGACCTCTCCTATTTCCGATGAGCAGAGAAAGCGCATTGGAGAAAGTTTGTCTGTGCCGTCTCAAGGGATTCGCCCCACGAAACAGGAAAGAGAAGAAATTTTGAAATCATTGAGCGCGCCTGCGCTTCCATAAGTCGAAAGTCGTCCATTACAAATGTAAGAATTACGAGTAATTGTATGTCTAAACAAACACTTGTTTCACTTGCCCTTGGAGTCCTTACACTCCTTTTTCTGGTTGGGTTTTATACCTTCGCAGTATGGAATCCACCGACCGCAATCCCGCCGGGAGGCAATGCCCCTGCGCCCTTGAATGTAAGCTCTAGTGCGCAGACCAAAGATGGAAGTCTTGCGGTGAATATAGCGAATATTGCTGCAAATGGATTTCTGGTTCCGTATGGCAGAGTTGGAATTGGAATTGCGAGTCCAGCTGCTCTTCTGGACATAGCAGGGTCAATATATGTGGACGGGGGTTCTGGTGATGTGACGGGAGACGGCATCACTGATGTAGGCGATGCGCTTTGGATGGAACAATATCATGCAGGCTTGAGAGCGCTTACTCGTGATGAACTTGCAAGAGGTGATATAGATGGGGATGGAAGGACAACAAGAGATGATACTTTTATACTTATGGGGTTGACAGTTGGAGTGCCAAAATCAGAGACCGAAAGAATTGTACATGGAGCATACGGAATGAAATGCACAGCTTTTGGCGGCGGAATATGTACACAGCGCGAATTTGTTGTAGTAGAAAATACAAATGTAGGAATTGGGACCAATCTGCCGAGTAAACGATTAGAGGTTGAGGGTGGAGGATTTCTTCTTGAGAATGCATCTGGGATCGCAGACACAGGTCCTCTGGTGAGCATGGCCGCAAATTCGTATTCATCCCCGAGAGGCACGTTTCGACTTGAGGATTTAAGGAGCCTTCAAGCCGACCCAAGTTTCGTTTGGAACGTTGCAGATAGTTCAGGGACTATTCTTGCCTATAATTTTCAGGGCGGAGGAACGAGTCGTTTGGCAATTACCCAGAGTGGAGATATTGGGATTGGGGTGGCAAGCCCAAGTCAACGGTTGGAGGTTAATGGAGGTGTTCGATTGAATACTTCGACACCAAAACCATTATGTACTTCCGCCATACGCGGAACAGTATGGTTCACACAAGGAGGTGCTGGGGTAAAAGATACGTTGGAAGTATGCGCGAAAAATGCCGGCGGTGTTTACGCATGGAGAACATTATGGTAAGATCTACCGGATTTTTTCGAAGAATTATTCCTTTCTTCTTGGCGACAGTGACTGTTGGACTTGGATTATTGGTGACGAGAGAGACACTTTTTGAGGAGCGAGGGGAAGTGTATGCTTCGGCTTCTCAAAATACGTCGGGGTGGGCGTGGTCGTCGAACATTGGGTGGCTAAGTTTTAACTGCACCAACGAAGGCACGTGCGGAGCCGTAGATTACGGAGTGAATGTGAATGTGCCGATCCTTGCTCCTTTTCCTCTGACTGGAGACTATGGAGATTTTTCTGGTTATGCGTGGTCATCAAACATAGGCTGGATTAAGATGAGTCCAACGAGCACTCCGCCAATAGGGCCATCAACTCCCGCAAGGATCTTTTTTAACTCCACTGGGGCAACACATGACGTAGAGGGTTGGGTAAGAGCATGCGCCGCAGTTGACGATGCGGCGGTTCTTCCAGCGAATGACTGCGAAGGTCCTCCTTTAGCTGCCGCGGGCGGTTGGGATGGATGGATCGCAATGGCGGTTCCGGGACCCACCACAGGACTTCAGGGTTATTGGAAGTTTAATGAAGGAACAGGAATGACTGCCGCGGATTCTTCGGGTAATGGGAACAATGGGACGTTTGTGGGAGGCCCGGTGTGGGAAGCAGGGAAACGCGCCAGCGCATTGAGGTTTAATGGGACAGATGCAGTGGGTATGGGAGATGATCTTGATTTTGAGTTTCCGACTCCGACGAGTCAATTTTCTATTGCTGCATGGATAAATCCGAGTAGCTTTGCAAACACCGGAAGTGGAATAGGAATACGTACGATTGCGGGCAAATTTGATGAAGCAGGAGAGCGAGAATATCTTTTTGGAGTAACTACGCCAGAGTCAGGAGCAGGAGTTGGCCGCCTCCGGATTTGGATGTCAGAGGATAGAACAGAGATTAATTCTGTTCGCAGAACCTCTTTGGCGGCGATCCCTGTTGTTCAATGGACTCACGTTGCAGTAACCATAGACTTTGCCATTGACAACTACCTGTTATACATTAATGGAAGTCCAGATACGACTGGCAGCGGCGCGCTCGTCGATCTCTATGCCGGTACTGCACAATTTCGAGTGGGAGGAGCAGAGAACCCCCTTCTGGGATTTATTGGTCTTGTCGACGAGGCGCGTGTATATAATAGGGTGCTTACTCCTGAAGAAATTACGCTCCTTGCAGCAGATGTGGGGGTGAGATGGAATGAGACAGATAGAGAACTTAAGGGATGGGCATGGGGAGGTAATGTCGTAGGGTGGATGAGTTTTAACTGTGAAAACGAAGCAGGATGCGGGGGTTTGGTTCCAGACTATAACGTGCTCATTGATCTTACGAAGCCACAGGCAGTGAGTCCGCTGCATACTCCACTAGATCAGTGCGGCTATGGGTATCCGCGCGAGCGCCTTTCTTGGACCTTTTTTGATGCTGATGCGAGTGAAACCCAGATTGCCTATCAAATTCAGATTGATGATAACTCGGACTTTTCTTCCCTTGCTATTGATGCAGCCTGTACTCCGCTCTGTGGTTCTCAAATATACAATACTCCATCTGGTCTTTTGTATAATACGACGTACTACTGGAGGGTAAGGGTGTGGGATAATACGAACATGCGTTCCAATTGGAGCGTGGGGCCCTCCTTTACCACGAGACTCCATGCAGCTCCTCAACCTTCGTTTACCTATCTGCCCCAAGAGCCGACAAAAGGAGAAGTAGTGGAACTGATCGATGGCTCGACTTGTTATGATAGCTTCAATAATCCCTATTCCTGTAAGACCAATAACTCTATTCGCTACGAGTGGGATTTCAACGTTCCTTCGGGGATTGATTGCGACAGTGGGGTAGGTTCGCCCTCGCCATGCCGAGGTGACCAGCGCACAAGTTATGACGCGGTGGGGTTATATACGGTATTGCTGCGCGTAACCGATGAGCTTTCAGCTTCCGAGATTCCTCCCCGGGGGAGATGTGAAACCACTCGGACATTCACCGTTTCTATTCCTCTGCCTGGCTGGCGCGAAATATCACCTTTCTAACGAAAAAGCGAATTACGTCTGAATTCAAATGTCCCAAACAAAAAATCAAGGATTCACTGTAATCGAGCTTTTGGTGGCTATCGGAATTATTGTTCTTATCAGTGGGATCGTGTTGGCAAGTGTCCGGAAAGGAGAGCAAAGTTTGACTTTGGATCGCGCAGCTCACAAAGTCGCAAGAGATATTCGAAAAGCAGCGGATCTTTCATTGAGAGCAGAACCATACACCGGGGGAGGATGCGCGGGTTTCTCCGGGTATGGAATCCATTTTGATACACAAAATGCGGATACCAAAAAGTGTTATCTTGTGTATGTGGAGTGCGGAGGAAGTCCAGGGTATCAAGGCCAGAGGTGTGACGGAGGAGGGGGAGGGGTGGATAGGCAGAAAGAAGTTTTGGGTTTTGAAAAGGGCGTGAGAATCAGAGAAGTGAATCCGAGTCCTCAATTCAACGTATTCTTTCTTCCGCCAGATCCCACCATTTTCATTGAGCCAGGCGCTGTTGCTGAGGGTACCATTACGCTCGAATTGGAAAACGATCCGAGTCAAACAAAAACGATTACGGTAAATAAAAGTGGGATGGTGGATCTCCAATGAAGGAAGTGAAAGCTACAACACGCAAAGTGAAAAATGATTTGGAGAGAGGGTTTACCCTCCTGGAAGTTCTTATTGCGGTCTCGGTGCTGACTATTGGCGCGATAGGAATGTTTGCGGTTGTGGCGCAAAATATCGCTTTCTCTTCTGTCGTAAGTAATCGGCTTGTTGCTGCCTATCTCGCGCAAGAAGGCGTTGAGATTGTTCGGAATATCAGAGATACGAATTTTCTACAAATTCGGAGAGGGGTGGGAACAAACTGGAGAGCAGGCCTTGATGGATGCAGCGGAGGTTGCGAGGCGGATTATGATGATACGGTGTTAGCGCCAGCAGCTTCCTTGCGTTTCCTTCGCAAGAGTGGAGTGCTGTACAGTTACGATGTGGGGAACGATATGATTTTCAAGAGAAAAATAACAATTACTCCTGATGGCCTCACAACAAAGATGTTGGTTGAGGTTGAGGTTTCTTGGCAAGAAAGGGGAGCATCCTACAAGGTGCTTGCCGCAACTGAATTATATGATTGGCTTTTCGTTCCATAAAATTCAAATGGGAAACGGGAAGGGGAGGGGTTTTACCCTCGTTGAACTTCTTGTTGGGATGGCAATTTTTTCTCTCATCGGGGGCGCAGCGTTCAGTCTATTGGTATCTGGAATTGCTGCTCAACGGAACGCGCTTGGAAAACAGGCCATTGTCGATCAAATTTCCTTTGTTTCAGAATACATGAGCAGAGCTTTGCGTCAAGCACGCAAAGAGCTGAATAGTCCCGCGAGCTGCTTGACTACGGCAGGAAGAGGATGGAATTATGAAGTTGGGGGAGGAGGATCCCGTATCCGATTTCTCGATCGCAACAATCGATGCCGCGAATTTTTTCTTGATACAGAACAGATAAAAGAACGGATTTCCAGCGATCATACCCAAGCAAACCTTGGTACTGCCCAAGCCTTAACTCCAAATGATCTTACTATCCAGATACTCACCTTTATTGCCCAAGGTGCCTATCAGGAGGAGGCGCCACCCCGTCAATCTCGTGTTACTTTTTCTCTCCAAGTGAAGGCAAAAGGGGCAGCCGAGATGTTTTTTCAAACAACCGTTTCGCAGCGCAGACTTGATGTTCTTGAATAAACACATGAAAATCCAAAACAAATATAACCCCGAGAAAGGAGTATCAATTTTTCTTGCGATTGTGGTGACGGCAACGCTTTTGGGAATTGGGGTCGGGATCACGAGCATACTAGTAGAGCAGATGGCAACCTTGCGGAGTGTGGGCGACTCGGTACTTGCCTTTTATGCCGCAGATGGAGGGATCGAAAGAGTATTGAGGGTGGACACGTGTATGTTAGAAGAAATAGAGGTGGAGCGCCTCGATTGTATCCGCGCCACCATAAATAATCTGGGCTTTGACGATCCTGATTGTCAGGGAACCCCCACGCCAAATAATGAGACGCAATGTCGCCGCGATGCAGTTGCTGCAATTCCTAGTCCCCCAGTGGATAGAGTGTTGCCCAATGGCGCAACGTATGAACTCGAGATTATACCAGGGGGAGGTTCTTGTCCTGGACTGAACTACTGCGCAAAGTCAACTGGCACCTATAAGCAAGCGGTTCGAAAAGTGGAGATTTCTCGATAAATCCCTCCCGCGCCACCACCAATGTGTTGGGGTGAGAGCGAGTCTCTTTCGTATCTTCCACGAGTTATGGAGTTGGGTTTAAGCTCGTGGGCAGAAACCTTCTTTGGACCTGTCAGGACTTACGCAGTTTCGTAAGTCCACTTCTTTTGCGTACTAAAATACTTCATGCGTTTTACTTAATAAGTTATACGTATGTATAGAGTATTAAGTGAAGTGTTTTTATTTATTACATCGAAAGCAGGTACTCGGCCTCCTGCCTCTGATTGCCTCTTGAGAAAGGAAACGATACCATAGAATATGACCAAACAGGAGGCACAAAAGCGTTTAGAGAAGCTGCGTCATGCGATCGACCATCATCGTTTTTTGTATCATGTGCTCGATAAACCGGAAATTTCAGATGAAGCGCTCGATGCGCTGAAACACGAACTTTGGAGATTAGAGCAGCAGTACCCTAATTTAATCACGCCTGACTCTCCAACCCAACGTATTGGTGGAGAACCGCTCGAGAAGTTTGAGAAGGTAGAACATCAAATGCCCATGCTCTCCGTAGAAGATGTATTTTCCAAAGAGGAGCTCAAGGAATGGGAGAAATATATTTTGAAGCTTTCGAATCTCGAAAAGGTTGAGTATTTCGGAGAGCTTAAGGTAGATGGTCTCGCGATTAGTCTTCGGTATCGAGACGGAGTACTGGTAATAGGAGCAACGAGAGGAAATGGAACAATAGGGGAGGATGTAACTCAAAACATAAAAACAATAGAAAGCATTCCATTGAAACTCGATATCCATGGAAGGCTTCCTACCAAAGAGATTGAACAGAATATTCACGGACTCATCGAATACGGCGAATTTGAAGTGCGAGGAGAGGTGTATATGAATAAGGCGGACTTTGAAAGATTTAATAGCGAGCGTTTAAGAAAGAGAGAGGAGCTGTATGCAAATCCGAGGAATCTGGCAGCAGGTTCCATCCGACAATTAGATCCCAAACTTGCCGCTTCTCGTCCTCTACAATTTATCGCATACGATGTTGTTGGTAATGGAGGGCAATGGCTCCATTCTGAAGAACACGAAATTTTGCGAGTGCTCGGCTTCAAGACCGATCCTACCGCAAGGATATGCGTCTCGGTTGATGAGGTCTGGAACTATCGAGAAGAAATTCGCAAAAAACGAGATTCCTTATCTTTTCAAGTGGATGGTGTTGTCGTGAACGTGAATGAGAATAAGGTATTTGTCCAGCTTGGGATAGCGGGGAAAAGTCCTCGCGGGATTCGAGCGGTAAAATTTTCTGGCAGGCAGGCAGCTACAAAAATTCTTCAGGTGCACTTTCAGGTCGGAAGGACAGGAGCCATAACGCCTGTTGCAATTTTAGATCCAGTTGAGGTATATGGAGTAACTGTTTCCCGCGCTACCCTTCATAATGAAGATGAAATCAAACGGCTTGGCGCGAAGATTGGAGATACGATAATTGTAGCGAGAGCGGGTGACGTAATTCCAGTCGTGACAAAAGTGCTTGAGGAACTTCGGGATGGTTCAGAAAGGCAAATCCGAATGCCAACATCATGCCCTATATGCGGGGGAGGGCTTGTACGACCAGCAGGGGAAGCAATCTGGCGTTGCACGAACCAAAACTGTCCTGCTCGAAAACGCGAGTTTTTGTATCATTTTGTCTCAAAGAAAGCATTTGATATCCAAGGACTGGGACCGAAGATTATCGATCAATTAATAGAGAACAATCTTGTTTGGAAGCCCTCTGATCTCTTTGAGTTGACAGAAGGCGATCTTTTTGAAGTGGAACGTTTTGCCGAGAAGTCCAGCTCAAATCTTATTTTGGCTATCCGAAATGCCAAAACAATACCCCTCTCACGTTTTATTTATGCGCTCGGAATTCGTCATGTGGGAGAAGAGACTGCACTTTCTCTTGCAGATGAGTTTGAGACTATAGAGTACCTAAAGAATGCTTCGAAAGAAGAGCTCCAGAAGATTCGAGATATCGGAGGAGTGGTGGCAGGAAGCATCTCGGCATGGTTTCTTGCAAAGGAAAATAAAAAGATGGTGGAGGATTTATTGAAAGCAGGAATACGAATACAAAATCAAAAATCAAAAGTAAAAAATAAAAAACTTCAGAGACTCACCTTTGTATTCACCGGAGCATTGGAATCTCTGTCTCGCCAAGAAGCAAAAGCAAAAATACGAATGTTTGGGGGGGAGGTTGCAGAAAGCGTTTCCCAAAAAACAGATTATGTAATCGCTGGGAAGGACCCAGGATCAAAGCTGAAAAAAGCAAGGGAACTCGGAGTGAAGGTGATTGACGAAAAAGAATTTTTGTCCTTAATCAGTTATGAAAATACTCATTGAGCATTTCAAGCGCCTCGACTGGATTCTTATTGGAAGCTCTCTTGCCTTGATCTGTTTTGGCGTTCTTTCGCTTTACAGCTCGTCGCTTGCAAGAGGAGATTTCTCAAACATGACGAAGCAGCTTATATTTTTGGGTATTGGCATAACACTTATGTTTTTGATCTCGTTCTTTGATTATCGTTTACTTCGGAATGATCCGTATTTCATTCTCTTTTTGTATTCCATAGGAATTTTCGCGCTCATTGGACTCTTTTTGCCTTTTGTTCATGAGATTCGTGGGATAAGAGCATGGTATCGTATAGGGCCCATATCGGTTGATCCGATAGAGTATATAAAGTTAATTTTACTTATACTGATGGCAAAGTACTTTTCGACGAGACACATCGAGGCATATCGGATCCGCCATATTTTCCGTACTGGGCTCTATTTTTTGCTTCCTACTGTCTTGATTTTTCTCCAACCAAATCTTGGTTCAGTATTGTTGCTTACTATAATGTGGGTTGTCATGCTTCTTGTGGCAGGCATACCATTGAAGCTTTTTTCGCTTATCGTGCTTACCGGTATTATGATTTTTGCTGGAAGTTGGCAGTTTCTCTTCGAAAGTTTTCAAAAAGATCGAATTCTGGCTTTCATTGAGCCAGAAATAGATCCCCTTGGTATCGGATGGAATCAGTTGCAGGCAAAGATTGCGGTGGGGAACGGCGGAGTTTTGGGTCAGGGATTAGGCAAGGGCACCCAAACGCAGTACGGATTTCTTCCTGAACCCCAGACCGATTTTATCTTTGCTGCAATTGCAGAGGAGCTTGGTTTTGTTGCTGTCTTGTCCCTCCTGGTTTTTTTGGCTATTCTTGTGTGGAGAATGCTTCAGGTAGGGCTCCAAAGCCAAGAAAACTTTCCTCGATTATTTACTGCGGGCTTTGTTGCTTTGATTATTACCCAAGTGGGTATCAATGTAGGAATGAATCTCGGATTACTGCCAATTATTGGACTTCCATTTCCCCTCGTAAGTTATGGGGGGTCTTCCCTCATTTTTACCTATATCGGATTGGGAATTTTACAGAGTATTAGAACTCATAGAGCTTAAATTGTGCCTCTATCGGATATTCACATGTATCGCTCTTGACTGCGTGTTTTGATCGGGAGATAATGGAATAATCTATCGGATAAGGAAGAATACAAAGAACTTTTTATTCAAAACGAAAACCCCGCTGCCTCCACCTTGAGAAATTCCGGGTCCCAAAGGCGCTTTTGCATTGGGGTTTTCACTATGTATTATACGTAGCCATACCTTGCTGTCAATCCTTCAACAAAAAAGTTTGTCGAAAAATTTTCTTCAAAAAATGCAATCACAAAACGAATTATTTATCACCCTGCAGGAAGCAACAAAATTGTGCCTTTACTCGCAAGAGTATTTAAGTTTGCGTGCGCGTCAGAGAAAGTTGAGAGCAGTAAAAATGGGCAGGAATTGGTCAACTACGAAAACTTGGCTCCAAGATTATTTGAAAAGCGCAGACGAGTATAAGGAAGTATTGAACGAAAAGAAGGCGGAAAATGGTTTTGTAACTGAAGCGAGAAAGCAAAACGCGAATGGTATTTTCCAGACAACGAAAACATCGAAATTCTTTGAGCCGCCAGATAATTTGCCAATTCAAGAAGTTCACGATGCGGCACCGTATGTTGATCTTTCTGGTTTCCAAAAGAGCATACGCGCGCTTCGTTCCGTTCTCCAATTGAGATTTGCTTTGTATTTGGTTATTGGATTTCTTTTTTCGGGCATGATAGTTGGCAGAGATGTTTTGCAAAGAGACTACGAAAGCCTTTCTGTTGTTATCCGTGAACTCGCAGGAGGTTTTGACGTTGGCGTTCAAGTGACCATCCGTGGTTTTTCTTCAATAATTCAAGATTCTATTGGAACCTTTGCCGATCGTACATTTGATACAGTGGTTTTGCTCCCAGAGAGAGTGGATCAGTTTGGAAATGGTTTTGATCAAGGATATTTTCTTTTGATGGGCCGTTTGAACTCTTTTGTGCAAAGAGTTGGGGAGGGCTTTGAGTATGGGGTGAATTCTCCGCGAGTTGCCCTCGATGTTGTTTCATTGGGGACGAGAAATCTCGCAAGGGGTGGAAAGGAATTTGGCAACATGTTCGACCGAGAATCTCGAGCTTTTGTAAGTGCGATGTTTGCTGGCGTCCAAGGGTTTGGAGAGGGTTTTGATGGAGGGGCAAAGAAGATTTTCAATACAAGCTCTTTGGCAGTTCGTGCGCTCCGAGAAGGATTCGACTATGGAATCTCAATGCTTGATTTGGATCGAGAATCTTTTCATGCGTATAGTGCCTCGGCAGTAGGTTATGCTTCGATTGTTGCATAAGGTTTTATGGAAAGCTCACAGGATTTTGCACGCAGAGTTTTCGATCTGATTGGAGCCACCTATGGAACCCTTAACAACGCGCTTGAACATGCTCTCTGGCAGGATATTCAGACATTTGCTCAAAAACTCCAAGAAACAAAAAATGTGGTTGGAGATGCTTTTGCATTCTTGAGGCAAAAGGGAAAAGAAAACAAGGGAAAAGAGCTGGTCACGAAAAAGGAGATAAGGGAGGAGGCGAGCAAAGAAGAGTTTATACCTCAAGCAGCAGAAAAAGGATTCGTAGTGGTTCCTGCTCTTGGAGAAGACAAAGAAAAGCTCAAGGAACAAGTGAAGGCCTCCTTTTCTGACGAGGTAAAGGTGCAACCACATGATGAAGAATCAGGGATTATTACTCCGGTATTTCGGGAGAGGAAAGGCGAAGACTATCTCTATATTTTAGTGCCTTTGCAGGTTCAACGTGCCAAGTGAAATCATGGAATCCACGCGTAAAATAGTAGGCATCTTACTCCTAGCTTTTCATATATATATGTATGGAGGAGTTGAATTAGCGTTTGCAGCGGCAATGTCAGGTTCGAATTATAAGATTCAGATTGATTCGGTAAATATCGGAGGAGCAAGAGCGACCTCTTCGAGCTATCGTTTTGAAAATACGGTAGGAGAGGTGGGGACAGGTAAGATTACGGACTCCAATTTTCATCTGTTCGGAGGGTTTCTTCTGCCATCCACCGCGCCAACAACACCCGCTCAAACGCAGGCCGCAGTCAATAATGTCAGCGGAGGAGGCTTTGTGAGTTCAGAGATTTTAGACGTGGTGGTGACGAGCATTTCCACTGATACTGCGGTAGTTTCATGGCGGACAAATAAGCTTTCGAACTTTGAAATAATCTATGGCACAAGCAAAGAAGATGAAAAAGTGATAAAGGGAGAGGAATTTGAAAGCAGCAGGGAGGTGGTATTAGAGCGGCTTTCTCCAGACACTTCTTATCAGTTTGAAATTATCGCGTATACGAAAGATGGACAGAAGGTGCGTTCGGGAATGAAGACGCTCAAGACCTTGCCGTTTCCCATTTCTGCAAAGGAACCGCCTGCAAATGTAAGCGACCTAAAGGCAATCGGAGGAGATGCGCAGATGACCTTAACCTGGAAAAATCCTCTGGACGCTGACTTGCAAGGGGTGAGGATTGTGCGGAGTACAGAATTTTATCCGAGCAGTCCCTGGCAAGAAGATGTTCTCTATGAGGGCACGAGTGAGTCGTTCGGAGATACCGGACTCACGAATGGAGTTCGATACTACTATACCGTGTTTGCGTACGACACCGATGGAAACTTCGCTTCAGGAGCTGTGGTTTCTGGAATATCCCAAGCCTTCATTCCTCTGGAAATTCCTCCATTGACCCCAGAGCCTGAACCACCGTCCCTTGTTCCTTCAGAACTTGTGCCTCCTTCATTGAGAAATCTTGGGCTTGAGGATTTCGATTTCATCCAAAAGGGAGCAAAAATTCCTGTGATAGAAGGGAAGGTAGAGGTAGAACCGAAAGAACCTCTCACTATTGCAATTGACTATGAGAAAATTCCTGAAGTGCTCAAGACCATCCTTGTTGCACTCAAAGACAGAGAAGGGAAATCGTTTTCGTTTCTTTTGCGCATCGATGAGGAAAAAACAAGATACCTTGCATCACTCATGCCTCCAGACTCGGGAGATTACGGGATGACTTTTACCGTTGTTGACTATAAGAATCAGGGGCTGCAGAAAGTTGCCGGAACGCTTGCGGTGCAGTTCGTGAAGATTGTGCCGTCTCGGGCGTTTGAAGGAGGACGATTTCCGTGGAGTTATCTTCTGGCGTTTCTTCTGGGACTCCTTGTTATTGGTATGGTAGGACTTGTTGCCTTGGTGCTGCGGAGATTCTTGAAGGAAGAATCAAAAAGAGCGCTTGAACCTGCCAAGAAGCCATACCTTATGAAGCGGAGGTTATCTTGAACTTATGCGAAAGTCAAAGATTCTATCCATTGTAATTATTGCGGGGATTATCGGAGTTTTGTCTGGACTCCTTTGGGGTGTCTCTGTTGGAGAAGCCGCGTTTAATACCCAGATCAATTACCAGGGAAAGTTGACCGATAGTAGCGATAGCGCGGTTTCTGACGGGAATTACAACTTCAGGTTTCGTGTCTGCACGACCTCCGATTGCACAGGAGGTTCAGATCCCATTTGGACCGAGACTCACTGCTACAGTTCCGATTCAGGTTCCACGTGCAATGGAAGCGGGACTGATCAAAGGATTTACATAGCGAACGGACTATTCAGCGTGCTTCTCGGTTCGATCACGAGTATTTCTTCTGTAAACTTCAATCAAACCTTATGGCTTGAGGTGCAGGTTGGCGGAACAGCGACGAGCAGTCCTTCGTTCGAAACTCTTACTCCGAGAAAGAAACTGGGAACCGTTCCAGCCGCGTTTGAAGCAGATAAGTTAGATGGCATTGATTCGGGCTCTTTTGTGCGATCTGATGCCGCAGATACGGTATCTGAACTTTTGACGATTACCGCGGCTCCTTCGGGTACTGGCGTTGGAGCCGGATCTTTGTACATCAATCCTTCGTCGGCAACCGATGAATATACCCTTCTTGGAATTGCGGTGAATGGCACCCAAAAATTCAAGCTCGACGAAGATGGAGATTTAGCCCTCGCAGGAGACCTTGCGGTGAATGGAGGAGACCTTACTTCAACTGCAACTACATTTAATTTCGATATCGGAAATACCGGAACCCTTAATTTCAGAGATGGCACGAATACGCTTGTTGCGGTGAAAGATCAGGGCACGTACGGGTTCCTCGGCATTAGCGCAAAATCAGATACCGGAGATCCTGGAACATGCTCGGTAGGAGATATATATGTAAACAGCGCGGATGGCACTATCAAGGCGTGTACTGCGGCAAATACTTGGGAGGGGTTAGACGCAGCTGGCGGATCTGTGTGGTCTGCATTGAGCGCGCCTACCGCTAATCTTTCGCTCTCGATGGCAGAATATACAAGCACCCTTACATGGGATACCGCTGCCACTGCCGCAGCATTCGATGGTTTTACTCTTGCTCTTACCAATGACGCAACAACAGATAGCAATACCCAGAGAGTTTTGGTTCTCAAGAATAATTCAGCAACCGGCGGCACCACGGAAACACTTCTCGCAATTGAAAATGCGGATAATTCCGCAGTGACCAATGGCGTTTTGATTGCCGGAACATCTACGGGAGCTGTCACCACTGCATTGAATGTATCGGATGCAGAAATTACCAACGCACTGGATGTGGGCGCAAATACGATTACTGGCACTGATGCCGTGATCAACTTCAATGAGTTTGACGTGAATGGAAACGGTCAAGTCACCCTTGCCCCAGACACCACTGGTACCTACCTTGACTTTGTTCTCGAGACTGAATGGACAACAGGCGACCTCATCAATGCAGACTATGCCTCTGCCA
>JBBTXG010000007.1:0-36585 GCA_038062375.1 Patescibacteria group bacterium | reverse complement strand
ACGCAGTCGGCCTTCGGGAGAAAGCGTGGCCTGGACCGCTTGTACCACGGGTTGTTTCTTCACGGAAACCGAGGAGACGGTTTCCTCAAACGCCCGTCAAAGCAAAGTAGTGCTGAGTTAAGCTAATTTTCTCAAACGAGTGATACCTCTTTCAAATCGTTCTGAAGAGAGAATTACTTGAAAAAATCAACTTATCGAAGCAGTAGTTTGCTTTGACCTCGTCAAGCTTTACATCTTATTATGGCGAATCATTTGTGCTAGGCTTTGTGCTAGGCTAAGCCTAGCACAACTATTGCTTCATCTGGGATACTTCAGAGAGGGAGGACTTGATGCATTATGTATGCTGAAATAGGGTCAGATGCCCGTGTCCGCGTACACGTATCAAAACATATTTCGTTAGAGCCTGGTTTTCAGGTAGTAGATCGGTCCTTTAGCAATCCCTCGAGGTGGGTCTGGAGTCTCTATGGGAAGGCTCTCTATTGGTCCCTCGATGGTTACTATTTTTTGCTCGAGGGCTTTGAGAGTAAAATCCCAGAACAGTTTGCCAATGCCGTTCGGTTAGTAGATATCGAATTGGTTTTTCCAGCAGATTCTGATCAAACTAGGGGAATCTATAAGAGTGGAAATACCACAGCTACTCTGGATTACTACTACCGAAAAGGAGCTGTATATCAGCTTTTTGTGAGAGGAGAAAATCTCACCGAAGTAGTTGAGATGTACAGGGCAATTCTTCGCGGCGAGATTGATCCTATTGGGGCAGAAAAAGAACCTTTTTGGAGGAGAATTCTTCGAGCGATGAAACTCCACGTCTAAATTTGGCGGCCTATCCCCGCCAATCTTTTTTTGATAAAATTTATGGAAGATATGTATTGAAGAAAAACTCATGGAGAAAATTGATTTCATAAAAATAAGTGACCATCTCTGGGAAATTCCCAAAACCTTTCGAGCGGATATGCGCGTGCCAACGAGAGTTTATGTTTCAGAGAAAATGCTCGAAGAGTCGTTTCGTGATGAATCACTCCAGCAGCTGGTGAATCTTACGACACTTCCAGGAATCCAGCAGTACAGCATCGGTATGCCAGACTTGCATGAGGGCTACGGTAGTCCTATTGGGGGGGTGGCTGCCATTGATGCGGAGGAAGGAATTATCTCCCCCGGTGTTATTGGATATGATATTAACTGCGGGATGAGACTTTTGACTTCGGGTTTTACCGCTGATCACATCAAGTCGAAGCTCGATGCAGTGGCAACGGAGATTCAAAAGGAAGTGCCGTCGGGGTTGGGGAAAGGGAGACAGTTGAAGTTTGATATTGTCCAGATGAATCGGATTTTAGAAGGAGGGTCCAAGTATCTCGTGGAGAAAGGATATGGCGAGCCCGAAGATGTGGAGAATTGCGAGGAGGGAGGACAGATGAATGGCGCCAATGCCTCATTGGTTTCTGATCAGGCAAAGCGCAGAGGATCAGATCAGGCAGGCACACTCGGGAGCGGCAATCATTTTCTTGAGATTCAGAGGGTATCTCAAATTTTCGACGAGAGAGCAGCAGAAGTATTTGGACTGTTTGAGAATCAGGTAGTAGTCATGGTGCATACGGGCTCTCGCGGTTTAGGCCATCAGAATGCTACGGATTATATTCGTTTAATGATTGGGGCGATGAGAAAGTACGGAGTTAAACTGCCCGATATGGAACTTGCCTGCACGCCCTTTACTTCCCCAGAGGGCCAACGATATTTTGGAGCTCTGGCCTGTGGCCTGAACTTTGCGTGGGCAAATCGTCAGATGATAACACATTTCGTAAGAAAAGCGTGGGAGAAAGTATTGGGAGACATGGGCGGGAAATTGCATATGGTATACGATGTTGCGCATAATACAGCGAAATTAGAAGAATACGAAGTGAGCGGCATTAAGAAAAAACTTCTTGTGCATCGGAAAGGTTCGACGCGCGCATTTCCTCCTGGGCATCCAGATGTGATTGAAAAGTATCGTGCAGTTGGGCAACCCGTCTTTATTCCAGGGAGCATGGGCACGGCCTCCTATGTGCTTGCGGGAGTAGAGACTGGAAAAGAGACATTCTACACCACATGCCACGGGTCAGGGCGTACGATGTCGCGCCACGCAGCAATTCGCAATCTCTCGGCGAAAGAAATTGTAGAGAATCTTGAGCGCAAGGGAATCTTGGTGAAATGCTGGAGTTTGCGGGGCATCGCAGAAGAAGCTCCCCAAGCATACAAAGACATTGATGAAGTGGTGAACGTCGTGCACAATGCCGGCATCTCAAAGAAAGTTGCCCGTCTTGTGCCCTTGGCGGTAATAAAGGGGGAGTGAGTCCTCTCTAGACGTGATCATCGAAGAGTCGAGGGGGGGGGTGCCACCGTACTTTGTTTTCCACCCCTCTTTTTGTTTTCATTTTTGCATGATGGTACAATAAAGCAAAGTTCTCTTGTGGGGTGCTTTCTATGAAAGTCTCTGTTCAAATTTCTGTAAATAAGGTCATACGGTTTCTTGTTGCGAGCGATCTTGCGTTGGCTGCAGGATGGGGCTTTATTGCTCCCATTTTTGCAATTTTCCTCACGGAACAAATTCAAGGAGGAGATGCGCGCGTTGCTGGATTTGCCGCGGGAGTGTATTGGGTTACCAAATCAATTTTGGAACCATTTATTGCAAGATACCTCGATCAAAATCATGGGGAAATTGATGATTTTTACTTCCTTGTGTATGGCCTTTTTATGGCAGGTCTCGTGCCATTGGGCTATCTCTTCATCAAGACGCCATGGCAGCTTTACACATTGGAGTTTCTCCATGCCCTGGCGATGGCGTGCGCGGTGCCCACGTGGGCTGGGATTTTTACGCGCCATATTGACAAAAATCAGGAAGCTTTTGATTGGAGTTTAGATAGCACCGCAGTCGGCCTAGGCGCAGGCGCCGCAGGAGTTCTCGGAGGAATTATTGCAACCGCATTTGGATTTCCCCTCTTATTTATTTTGGTGAGCGCATGTACGATGCTTTCGGTGATATTGCTTTTTCCTACCAGACCTCTCATCATACCGAGGGGTCGGAGACTCGTGCGTCCAGAAAAGAAAAAAGCGTCATTTTTCGGAAAGGGATCTTTTTAGTGCAGGGATCAATGGTGACACAAATCTTCATGATATTGAAACTCATGCGCGTGTATAAAATGAGTACATCGGTGTCGAGGCCCAGTACCTCTTTCCATACATAAAAAAAGTTTACTTAATACTTTATACATATGTATAACTTATTAAGCAAGACTATATGGCTATGGAAACGCTGGGGAGTATATCTTTTTTTCTCTACTGGTGTTGGAGACATCATTATCTCTTTAATCACCATTGTGTTTTTCATAAAGTATTTCCCCGAGCCTCACACCGCAAGCACATATATACTTGTGGCTCTATCTAACTCGCTGTCTTGGTTGCTGGTCTGGTTTTGGGCAATTAAGCGTAAATGGGAGGTTCTTTGAATGAAAATTTCGGCAATGATGACAAATTTTTGGCAATTTCTGCAGTGTTGGTAGATTGGACAAACCTCCAAGAAAGTGAAGGGGTCGAGGCGTTCTTTACGCATAGAAAATCACATTTGCAATGGCATACTCTCCGTCGTGAGAAATGGAAAGTTCGTGCTTCCATTTCCTGCGGAGTTTCTTGTCTTTTGGGAGTGGGAATTTTGCAAGATACGGTTTGCCGTTCTCTTCGTATGCCACGCAAATTCCTTGCCACTGATTCGCTTTTAATCCAAGAGCTTTAACGGCAGCTTCTTTGCTCGCGAAGATTCCAGCCAGACGACGCACTTTGGCATATTCTAACTCTTCAGGAAGAAACACGTGCTCTCGAAAATACTCTTTGTTTCTCCGCAGGATTTTTTCGAATCTTGGGATGTAGACGATATCGGAACCGATTTTTATAGTCATACAGAGATTATAGTTTGTAGGTTTTAGGTGAGTAGGGGATTAGACTCCTCTCATTTTTTCTTCGACAAAGCGAGTAGCTGCACGGTAACCCATGGTTCGCTCGATGGTAAATGGCTCGCCAAAGGTAACTCGAACGGGATGTCGTTTGGGCCAGTAGAATCTCGGAGGCGCGTCTTCGGGTCCCGGAGGGATGATATATTGAGTACCCTCCACTTTCAAAGGGACGATAGGGACTTCCAGTTCAATTGCAAGAATTCCCGCACCTTGCCGTAACGGCTGAAATTCACCTGTTTTGGAAGTCTGACCTTCTGGGAAAAGAAGGATGGAGAATCCGCGATCGATGAGGCGGCCGGTATATTCAAGCGATGATTTCGCCTGGCCGATGCGTCGGGTGAATGGGAATATAGGAACGAGAAATTCGAGCAGTGTTTTTGAAAATCTGATCTGAAGGGATTTACCCTCATACAGCACGTCGCTTCCTGCGGCGACCGCAAATTTGGAGCGAAGTTTCCAAGGAAGAGCTCCGAAGATAACCGGAACATCTGCGGTGCTCAAGTGATTGGAGAAAAAAAGTACCGGATGGGTGAGATTCGTGAGGCGTTCGAGTCCTTTGGCCTGCATGGGTGCGAAGAGAAAAAGGGTAGGGTAGAGCAAGAGGGGTTGAAGGAGAGAGCGCGCCAATACGACTGAAGGGGCATAGGGAATTGGATTAAAAGGATGCCGAATGGTTTTGTGATTTTTTCTTGATACAAGTGCTTTGAGGTCTTTGATGGTGGTATGCTGGGTAATTTCTGATTCATCAACCGAAATTCCCAATTCATTCTCAATCCTTGCGACGAGTTCTATGCGCTCGAGTGAATCCATCTGGAAATCAGCGAGAAATTTTTTGGAGTCAGCAACTTCAGTTAGAGGAATTTGGAGTACTTGAGCTATGATACTTTCGAGTTTGGTAAGATGAGGAGGCATGCCATCAACCAAAGACACCTCTTCTTGATTCCAAGAGATTTGAGCGAGAATCTCATGTTTTTTCAGTTTGCGAGTCGGGGTGCGGGGGAAATCTTCGTGCGGCCAGATAGAGAAGCCCTGAATTCGTTGATAGGGGAGTAAGCGCTTGTTGACTCGAGCGACAATTTCTTTAGGATCCGTCCTATTGTCCTTTTTGAGGAGGAGCACGGCATGCACCTCTTCTGTCTGTGCTTTTTTGAGTCCCACTACCGCAGAGTCGAGCACTCCTTCTTCTCCATTGAGTTCAGACTCGACATCTTCACCGTATACTTTTTCGCCCGAGGAAAGCACGATCATAAATTTTTTTCTTCCTTTCACGTGCAGATACCCCTTGTGATCAAAAAATCCAATATCCCCGGTTTTCAGCCATCCTTCGGTAAATACCTCATTCGTTTTTTCTTTATTATCCCAATATCCGCCGAATACGTTTGGGCCCTTCGCCAGGATTTCTCCATCTGGTGCGATTTTGAGAGATACTCCTTCGATTGGTTTTCCTACTGATCCTCCCTCGCGCTCATGGTAACGATTGGTGGTAAGCGCTGGGGCGGTCTCGGTAAGTCCATACCCTTGGAGAATGTAAATTCCAAGCGCCTCCCAAAACTCCCCAACCTCTTTTTCCAAAGGAGCTCCTCCGCATACGATCGTGTGCATTTCCCAACCAATCGATTGATGGATATGCTTGAAAATTATACGACGCACCGACAGGAAAGGTATCATCCGGGCAATACCAAGAAGTAGGTGCAGTTCTTTTAGTTTTCCCTGTTCTTTTGCTCGCGCCTTTATCCGGAGGAAGAGGAGTCGCAAGAATTCGGGCACTGCGAGCATCCGGTTGATCCTGTCGTCTTGGAAGATCCACTTGAGATGGTTGGGATTGAGTGACGCCGCGTAACTTACTTGAGCTCCAGCAGAAAGAGGAACAAACATTCCGCCCATTTGTTCGAACATATGGAAGAGGGGAAGAATCGAGATAAGGCGCATATTCGAGTGAATAGAGATTGCCTCTCGAGAAGCTTTTAAGTTCGAAAGAAGATTCTGATGGGTGAGCATAACTCCTTTAGGATCCCCTGTCGTGCCTGAAGTATAGACAATTTCTGCAATATCGTCTTGGTCGACTTCTGGGTTGTCGAGCGAGAGAAAAGTATTCCCTTGCGGCTTGGGAATATTTTCAATCGCAAGAGTTTGCATTCCAATTCTCTCGGTTTGCACAAGACTGCTTTTGAGCATCATTTTTGCTTTTGTTTGTTCTATAATTTTTTGGATGAATTCCTGATTGCTCTCTGGGCTTAAGGGCACTGCAACGGCGCCTCGCAGCTGAATGGCGAAAAATGCAGCTACCCAGAAAGGGGAGTTAAAACCAATGAGGATAACGCGATCTCCTTTTTGAATGCCCTCTTCCTTGAGAATCTGCGCAAAAGCTGCTGCATGCTTCCCCATTTCTCCATACGTCCACGAGAACCTCCGGAACATGGGCCGATAGGTGTATGCTCTTTTACTTGTATAGAGAAAACAAGCCTTGTGAAACAGTTGGGGAAGAGTTTTTATTTGAGCAAAGTCCAGATATACCATATGATGCCATTATAGCTTTCTTGTGTTAAAATCAGAATATGTCTTCCTATTACTACGGAAAGCGGACAAAAAATCTTTTTGACCCGAAATCAAAACATCCTTATCCCTTAAGCCGTTCGAAGCTAGAGAATTTTCTGAAGTGCCAGAAGTGTTTTTATGTAGACCGGAGATTGGGCGTGGATCAGCCCCCGGGCTTTCCTTTCAGCTTAAACTCGGCAGTTGATACACTTTTAAAAAAGGAGTTTGATATCCACCGCATGAAGCAGTCTCCACACCCTTTGATGGAGCAGTATGGGGTTGACGCCATTCCCTTTGAGCATCCAAAGATAGATGAGTGGAGAGATCCTTTTGTCGGCATTCAATACTATCATGAGCCAAGCGGATTTATGGTTTCAGGCGGTGTGGACGACATCTGGCGATCATCCAATGGCGAGCTCTTGGTGGTAGATTACAAAGCAACAAGCAAGAATGGAGAGGTGAGAATTGACGCTCCATGGCAGGAGGGATATAAGCGTCAGGTTGAGATTTACCAGTGGCTTCTGCGGAACAATGGATTTTCTGTTTCCCCCATGGGGTACTTTGTATATGTAAATGGGAGAACAGACGCAGCTGCTTTCGACGCTAAACTCGAATTCGATGCAAAGATTATTCCTTATGAAGGAGATGACTCGTGGATACAAGACGCCTTATTGAAAGCGCGCTCGTGCCTCGTTTCTGATATGTTGCCGCAAGCCAATCCCGACTGTGATTTTTGTGTGTATCGCAAAGCTGTTCAAGGCGCTTTGGTTCCTTTTGAGGATAAGATGGGTTTGAACGAGCTGTTTTGACACCGACATGGAGTACCAGAAATTACAATTTCTTTTTTTGTTATTTTTGCTTGTGGGAGCTTTGCTTTTGATTGTTTTACTTCTGCTCCCGTATCTCCACGCTTTGCTTTTAGCAGTTGCTTTGGCAATTGTGTTTCAGCCGCTCTACGAAAGAGTGCTTATCATCTGGAAAGGGAGAAAAGGATTGGCCGCATTCAGCACGGTGGTGATTGTATTTGTTCTTTTGTTGATACCCATTCTCTTTTTTGGATTTCAGATTTTTCAAGAATCGAAAGAGTTATATCTCACGGTTACTTCAGAGGGTTGGCGGATCGAAGTATTCGATAAAATAAAAACAATGGTGGAGTCACAGCTTCGAGTTTTTATACCGGATTTTTCAATTCGTTTCGATGAATACGCAAAGCAGATTGTGCAGTGGACGGTAGAGCATGTGCGCACCATTTTTTCTGGACTTGCCCAATTCGCGCTTACTTTTTTCCTCGCGCTTTTTGCTTTTTACTATTTGCTAAAAGACGGAGGAAGATTGCTTCAAAAGATTATCGCGCTTAGTCCCTTGTCAGATTATTATGATCGAGAGATTTTCCGTACATTGCAGGCTGCGGTGCGCGCAGTGGTAAAAGGCTCTTTTACGGTTGCTTTCATTCAGGCGATCCTTACGGGAATTGGCTTTGCGGTTTTTGGGATATCCAACGCGACGTTGTGGGGGAGCGTTGCCTTTCTTTTTGCTTTGATTCCAGGCATTGGAACAGCGCTCTTGATTTTTCCCGCTGCCGCATTCTTATTTTTCACCGGACATGAACTCGGTGCTCTGGGATTGGCAGCATGGGGGGTTTTGACAATTGGGCTTATTGAGAATATCCTCGGTCCTCGATTGATCGAGCGAGAAATTTCTCTTCATCCATTTTTGGTGCTCTTGAGCGTGCTCGGAGGAATTACTTTTTTTGGTCTGATCGGATTTCTGCTGGGCCCCCTGGTTCTTAGCTTTCTCGTGACGATGCTTAATATCTATCAAAAGGAATTTGGGCATAAGAAACAAAAGTATTTGAAATAATAGGTATATTTATATATGCTTCTTCCTCTTCTCATTGCTACCGGATGCATTAGTCTTCTGTCTTTGTCAGGGACGCTTTTGTTGCTTCTGAAAAAAGATCTTTTGGAGAGACTGACTATTTTTCTTGTGGCGTTTGCGGCAGGAGCGCTTCTAGGAGCAGCTTTTCTCCATTTGCTCCCCGAAGCAATTGAGCAAATAGGTGGAACGCATCAATTCCTCCTCGTGCTCATTGGATTCGGGATATTCTTCTTTATTGAGAATATCCTTCACTGGCATCACAGCCATAAGGGACAAACGAAGCACGCGTCTCTTGGAGTTTTGAGTTTGGTGGGGGATAGCCTCCATAACTTTTTAGATGGAGTGATTATTGCCGCCGCTTTTCTTGTGGATGTGAAGCTCGGATTTGTTACGAGCGCGGCAGTGGCGCTCCACGAAATTCCCCAAGAAATTTCTGAATTCGCTGTGCTGCTCTACGCGGGATTTTCAAAAAAAAGGGCCTTGCTGCTCAATTTTTTCTCTGCCACGAGCATCATTGCGGGAGGCGTTGTAAGTTACTTGCTTGGCGGGCTTATCGGAGAATGGATTGCACTCTTTTTACTTTTTGCAGTTGGAACATTTCTCTACGTAGGAGCTTCTGATTTCGTTCCCGAGATTCGCAGAGAGGAGAGCCTGAAAAAATCCCTTCAGATTTTATCGATATTTGGAGGGGGAATTGCGTTTATGTGGTTGCTCACATTTGTAGAATAATTCATCTCTCGCTATGGAAGAAACAGTTATCCTCGTCGATGAACAAGACCGAGAGATTGGCACAGAAGAAAAAATAGAGACGCATCGCAAAGGCACATTGCACCGGTCGTTTTCGATATTCATTTTGAACTCGAAAGGTGAGATGCTTTTGCAGCAAAGGGCGAAGGGCAAGTATCACTCTGGAGGGTTGTGGTCGAATGCCTGCTGCGGTCATCCGCGTCCGGGAGAAGCGACGGGGCAAGCCGCTCGGCGTCGGCTCAAAGAAGAAATGGGGTTTGACTGCGAACTCAAAGAGATTTTTCAATTCATCTACAAAGTAGAGTTGGATCATGATCTTTGGGAGCACGAATTTGATCATGTATATAAGGGGATGTTCAACGGAGAGATGGTCTTGAATCCGCAAGAGGTGATGAATTTTAGATGGATAGACAAGGAAAGCTTGCAAAGAGATGTGCGAGAACATCCTGAAAAATATAGTGCGTGGTTTAAGATCGCACTCGAGAAAGTTTTGAAAGAATTAGAAAAAGCTCCTTAAAGAACTTTCTTGTGGTATAGTAGAGGGAGAAACTTATAGGGAGGTTCAGATGCCACAAAAAGTATTGGTTACGGGTATGGGTGTGATAAGCCCGCTCGGGCCTGACGTGACTTCTACTTGGAAGAGGCTTGTGGGAGGAGAGTCGGGGGTAGGTCCTATCACTCTGTTTAATCCTGAAGGATTTGAGACGACATTCGCCGCAGAGGTGAAGGGATTTGATCCTACGAGGTATATGGAGAGGAAGGAAGCGCGGCGTATGGATCGTTTCGTTCAGTTTGCCATGGCAGCTGCTTCTGAAGCGTTAAACCAGGCAAATTTGAATCGGGAAGCCCTCCCAGTTGATCCCTACCGGATTTCCGTTATTGTGGGCAGCGGCATTGGCGGTATAGGTACCACAGAAGAACAGGTAGGCGTGCTCCATAACAGAGGACCAGGACGCGTTGATGTTTTCACCTTGCCCAGGATACTTGCTGACATGGCATCAGGGCGAATCTCTATGATGATAGGGGCGAAGGGTCAAAATTGTTGTGTAGTATCTTCCTGCTCGAGTGGCGCAGATGCAATCGGATTGGGCTGGAAACTGATTCGATGGGGCGATGCAGATATTGTCATTGTTGGAGGAGCAGAAGCACCGATTTGCCCCATTGGGGTTGCGAGCTTCAATGCTCTCCATGCTCTTTCTAAGCATAATGAGAATCCAAGACAAGCGAGCAGGCCCTTTGATGCTGGAAGAGATGGATTTGTAATGGGCGAGGGCGCTACTATTCTAGTTATGGAAACCGAGGAAAGCATGGAAAGACGAGGAGTCAAACCTTTGGCAGAGGTACTGGCATACGCTGCTACTTCAGATGCTTACCATGAGACCAATCCTTCTCCAGACGGCAAAGACGCTGCAAAGGCAATGGAACTTGCCATGGAGAAAGCAGGCATACAACCGGAGGACGTAGACTATATCAATGCTCATGGTACCTCTACTCCCTTGAATGATCGATTGGAGACTTTGGCTATCAAGTCTGCCTTGGGGAAGCATGCTTACCGCGTGCCTATAAGCTCCACCAAGTCCATGACCGGCCACCTCTTGGGTGCTGGTGGCGCTCTGGAGGCAGCGGCCTGTATCCTGGCTATACAGCATGGGGTCATTCCACCAACGATCAATCTGGAACATCAGGATCCCGACTGTGACTTAGATTATGTTCCGAAAAAGGCCCGCCCATGCAAGGTGGAGGTCGCCATGAGCAACTCCTTTGGCTTCGGGGGACATAACTCGGTGCTGATATTGGCAGCGCCGGGAATCGTGACTTAAAGAGTTTTCTATCCTGTCATTGCGATAGGGAGAATAATGGATACTTTGAAAAGGGAACCAGAAGGTTCCCTTTACTTTTCTCAATGTAAGATTGCCTCTTTGTGTTTGCAATAATCGAGATATTATTGGTTTCGATTTTGAGGGAGAAGAAGCAAGATATTCTGAACCTCGTTTTGCGCCGCGGGGTTGAACCGTAAAACCTTGGAAAGAGCACTCTCTACCTTTTCGTACTCATCAATCAAGAGATAGGCATAGGCAAGATTGAGATAATGGTGAAAGTTGTTTGGCTCTGCTTCCACTCGTATTCGGGATTGTTCGAGGAGCGCGAGCGCCTTGGCAAGGGGAGTGTTATAAGGAGAAGGAAGTGTTTGGAGAAATTCTTCTGTTCCCTGAAGGTTTTCTGGCTGGAGCTTCCAGACCGCAATTGCCTGATGCCTTGCCTCTTCGTAGCGTTTGAGTTCTCGATAGACCGTCGCAAGAGAGGCGTGGTGTTGGGGATTTCCCGGATTCTTGGAATACCGAAAGATGATTTCTTCATATACCTTCGCTAAGGCTTCATAGTCTTGAGAAGCAGTATGGGCCTCTGCAATATGCAGAAGAGATTGTTCTGAATAAATTCCAAAGCCCTTGTCTGCTGCTTCTTTGAGAGCTTTAGTGCCGTTCTCTTTGTTCCCGAGAGAAAGTTCTGCTCTTGCAAGAATCCACCAACATTCTTTGGAATCTTTGTCGAGCGCAATGCACTCCTTTGCTTTTTCCAGTGCTTTCTCAAAATCTCCTGCGACAAGCGCAACTTTTGCCCACTCTCCAAATATCTGCTGCCTTCGAGGGCTGAACCGGGATGCTTTTTGGAGGTATTCTTCAGCTTCTGTGGTGAGCAGTTCTTTTTCTTGAGTATCGGTGCTTTGTTCAATGAGCAGATTTGTGAACGCCGCAAGGGAAATCCAAGCTCTTGTAAAAGCCGGCCTGATTTGGACGTTTTCTTTTAGTAGCTCGATTGCTTTTTTGATAACGAGGATGCGATCTTCTCCTGCAAATCGAGAAAGACACAGATTCAAAGCATCAATATATTGGGAATTGATATAGAAATCAAGGCTTCCATTGGAAGGAAGATTCTCAAACCTCTGGAACGCATCGCCGCAGCGATCCTCGCTGGCAGAAGCGCTTGCGACATTGAGCTGTTTATTAATAGAAAAAGGAGCAAGAGTTGTGAAGGAGAGAGCCCAAAGAGTACTACCCACGAGGAGTACACTTAGTACAAGTTTGACTCCTGTGGGAAGCGTTGATAAGCGCGTTTTTGACTTGGAGGAGTCTTCTTTTTGTTCTTGGGTAAGAAGGGAAAGGGCATAGCCAATGAGAAGAAAGAAGAGCAGAGAGGTTGCAAGAGAATTAAAGGAGAACATCATGGAAACAAGATAGGCGAGAAAGGCAGTCTGCAGTCCATGGATGAGGAGAGCACGTTCTTTGTGGAGATATCTTGCGAGGTGGAGTTTCCAAAAGAGAATGCCCATGAACAAAAGGAAGATGGATAAACCGACAATGCCGGTTCCGGTTGCAATATCGAGGTACAGGTTGTGAAACGTATCCCACCAGCCAGTGGTTCTCCCTTGGAATCTTGGGTCTCCAGATTCAAAATAAGCATCGAAAGCAATGGAGGAGTTGTAAGGACCGTAGCCGAGCAATGGTCGTTCCTCGAGAGCCTTGAGCGCATAAGACCATGCAGGAAACCGCGGTTCTTCTTTCAAGAGGTTTTCAATGGTGAGCCGCTGCCAAAGATTGGAAAGAAAGCTCTTTTGTTGGACAAAAGACGGGGGAGAGAGTAGGTTGACCGTCAAGAGAACGAGCACTCCAATTCCAAAAAGAACCGCGCTTGAAATTTTGAGAAGAGGGCGTTTCGATGGGTGGAAAAACAGAAAAAAGAAAAATCCTACTCCAAGTCCGATAAAGACTGCTCTCGTTTCACTCAAGACGATAACAGCGAGAAACAAGAGGAAAAGACAGCCGTAGAGGAGTTTTTTCCATAGGGACTTTGCCTTTCCAAGAAAGCTGCCAAGCATGGGCGCGAGCGTACCCAAGAAAACCGCAAGAAACATTGCGTTCCCAAAGGTAGAGGCGGGCCGTCTCGAGTCAGACGCGAGAACATCGGAGAGAAAGCCAAATTGTTGAAAGATTGCGATGAACGCAGCGAGTGCTCCAACTCCAAATGCAACATTCCAAAGGATGTTCCAACTTTTTTGCTTGAGCGCAAAGAACGCCAAGAGAGCAAATCCAATGTACAAAAGATCATTTAGCACCCCCCATGTTCGGTAGGGAGTTCCCCAGAAACTGAAGTAAGGGTCACGGCTGAAAAATGTGCTCAAGAGCAAAATGCCCGCAAACACCAGCAGAAGTTTCAAAAGAAGATTTGCTCTGATAAAAGAGAGAAGCGCACTCCAACTTTCACTCCAGAGAAGAAAAAGGAAAAAGGAAAGAAACAAAAAAATGCTCACCATTCGAAAGAGAATCACTTGGCCCCAAGGAGGAGGATCAAAATAAGGGTAGGCGCTCACGAGTGGAAGAAGGAGGGTAAGGAGAACTCCTCCCCACACGATCCTTGAGAGAGGGGGAGGAAGTCTGAAGCTCTGCGTATTGATTCGCATATATTTGTATGCTACAAAAACTTCATACTCTTGTCTAATTACCTTATGGAACTCTCTCGTTATAAAGCAGTGATTTTGGCAGGAGGAAAGGGTACTCGGTTGTATCCAGTTACCAAAGAGATACCAAAGTCCCTTTTGCCTGTTCGCAAAAAACCCATTGTCAACTACCTTGTTGATTTATTCCATTCGCACGGAGTGAAAGATGTTGCCCTTTCCATCAATGATCGTTTCCGGGAGGATTTTGATTGGTGGAAGAGAAGGTACTATCCGGAAGATCCGATCAAGTTTTTTGTAGAGAAGGAGCCCCTTGGGACGTTTGGGGGATTGTGGCATATGAAAGATTGGATCGGAGAGAGTCATATCTTTTTGACCAATGGCGATGAGCTCAAAGAAGTTGACCTTGCCCAAATGGCAAAGTTTCATCAGGAGAACCAACCGTTAGCAACCATTGCCTTGGTCCAAGTCCCCAATCCACAAGATTATGGAGTAGTGGTATGCGATTCTGATCTTATAGAAGAATTTGTAGAGAAGCCGAAGGATCCGCCGACAAACTACATTTCTTCTGGTTTGTACATCATTTCTCCCGAGATACTCCAACGACATCCAGGACCCAAGTTCCTTATGATTGAGAAAGATATCTTCCCACAGCTCGCAAAAGAAAGGAAGGCCGCGGGCTTTAAGTTCCAAGGCAAATGGATGGATGCTGGCACTTGGGAACGCTACCAAAAAGCACTTGATGAGTGGGGGATATGAAACGAATACCGAGAGAAGGAATGAAGCTCCTGCCCGATGAAAGGTTGAACGAACTTGTGGAGCTCCTCGACGCCGCGGGGGAGAAAATACTTGAGATTTCCAAGGGAGGCTTCCTGGCGTATCAAAAAAGCGATTCTTCCCCTGTCACCGATGCAGATCTTGCTTCCGAGGCGATCTTGCACAAGGGTTTAGAGAAGTTGGGAGGAGGAATTCTTTCGGAAGAAGCAACCCCTGATGATTCGGATATCTTTCGAGACGGTGTTTGGATTGTAGATCCATTGGACGGCACGAGAGGTTTTATTGAAGGAACAGGCGAGTTTTCCGTCATGGTTGGATTTGTTGACAAAGAAGAAGTGCAGCTAGGGATCACGCATATCCCTGCGCAAAAAACTTTTTATCTCGCGCAAAGAGAAAGAGGAGCTTACCTTCTGAATCAGCAAGGAGAAATGGAAAGGATTCATACTTCCTCTGTCGCCGTGCTTGGCGAGGCTCGAATTCTGGTGAGCAGGTTTCATCTGGAGCATCGAGATCAACTATTCCTTCAAGAACACTGCAAGGTAAAACACCTTCTTTCGTGCGGAAGCATCGGAGTGAAGCTGGCATTGATTGCTCAAGGGAAGGCAGAAGGATATCTGACAAGGACTGATCATACTTCTTGGTGGGATATCTGTGCGCCAGATCTTATCTTGCGGGAAGCAGGAGGAATGGTAACTGACACGAAGGGGGAGAGATTCCGGTACCATGGCAGAGAGGTGAAGAACCCAAATGGAATTGTTGCTGCAAACCCTTTTATCCATTCTCAACTTATAGAGAAACTTTCTCTTCTATGATTTTACCTCACGGAGGAACATTAACGCAGAGAATTGCAGGCTCCCAAGAGCGAAATGAGATTGAAACACAACAAGACGAACTTGGAACGCTTGTACTTACCCAAGAGGAGGTTTGTGATGTACAAAATATCGCAAAGGGAGTGTATTCTCCATTGACGGGATTTTTAAGGCGTGAGGAGCTTGATGGAGTAGTAAAGAATATGAGACTTCCAAGCGGCATCGTATGGCCAATTCCTATGGTGTTGAGCGTTACGGAAGAAGAATATCATCGTGATATTGGAACTCGAAGGAATCTTCTCTTGGTTGATCAGAATCGTTACCCCATTGCCCTTCTCCGAGACGTTGAAGTATTCTCCTACGAGAAAGATGTCTTTGTAGAGAATGTATTCGGCACAAAAGATAAAGCACATCCCGGAGTGGCAAATCTCTATGGCATGGGAAGTTATTTCGTGGGTGGGGATGTGTTGCTCCTCAAAGATTCTCGGGAGCCCTTTGAAGAGTACAATTTTACTCCTCAAGAGACTCGTGAATTATTCCTTGAACGAGGATGGGAAAGCGTGGTGGCTTTTCAAACTCGGAACGTTCCTCATCGAGGACATGAATTCTTGCAGATGGAAGCGTTACAGCACGTCGATGGATTATTTATACAGCCGGTTGTTGGAGAAAAGAAGAATGAAGATTTCAAAGACGAGTATATCCTTGCCTCCTACGAGCTTTTGATCGAAAAGTACTATCCCAAAGAAAGAACCCTTCTTGGCGTTTTGCCTCTGCGAATGCGTTATGCAGGTCCCCGAGAAGCGGTGTTGCACGCGCTCATTCGGAAGAACTTTGGATGCTCTCATTTTATTGTGGGGAGAGATCATGCAGGGGTAGGGAAGTTTTATGCGCCATTTGCCGCTCAAGAGATCTTTCATTCGTTTTCTCAAGGAGAAATTGGTATTACTATTCTCAAGTATCCAGAAGTAGTGTATTGTATGGTATGCGGAAGGCATCTGTTCGAGGGGGCATGCGCGCACGAAAAAATAAGCTTTAGCGGTACGAAACTTAGGGAAAGCATCAGGAATAAGGAAATCCCTCCTTCCTACGTCATTCGTCCTGAAGTCTTCACGTTTCTTGCCAATAGCGCGAATTCATTTGTAGATGATATGTATAAAAACCCTTCGCTACACCCCACCCAAGGATTTGTCTTATGGTTTACAGGACTTTCGCAGGCGGGCAAGACGACCTTGGGAGATCGCATTTTTACTATTCTCAAAGAGAAAGGGTGCAGGGTAGAACGTCTGGATGGAGATCTGGTGCGAGAGTACTTAAGTCGAGACCTGGGTTTTTCGAAGGAAGATCGCGATGAAAATATCAGGAGAGTCGGATTTGTTGCAAAGCTTCTCTGCAGAAATGGGATCGGGGTTATCTGTTCTTTTATTTCTCCTTATCGAAATCAAAGGGACGGAGTACGCAAAGAAGTAGAAAATTTTATTGAAGTATTCTGCAACTGTCCTCTAGCGGTTTGCGAAACGCGCGATCTCAAAGGATTGTATGAGAAGGCAAAAAGGGGAGAGATCCCCAACTTCACGGGCGTATCAGATCCTTATGAAGAACCAGAATCTCCAGAGATAGAGGTTCATACCGATCGAGAAACGATCGACGAATGCACGGAGAAGATTCTGGATTGTCTCAAAGAACGCGGTTTTGTGTCGAGGTGAAGTCTCTTATGGATGTGATTATTGTATGCCATAGCGAGTTTGGGTTTGTGCAGGGGAGGCGCCTTATCTTTGATAAAAAGGCGACCAAAGGAGTAAGCGAGGGGGTGCACAATTTGGTGAGGCTGTGTGAACGATATGGAGCAAAGATCACCTTTGCGGTATGCCCTGAAGTAGCGGACTATTTCCCCAAGGAACTCGACCACGAGATAGGATTGCATGTGCATCCCGGATGGGAGAAGTTTCAAGCGAAGGGATATGAATGGTATGTGGGGGATACGTACTTGCGTGCGCACTGCAGACAATCTCAAACTTCCAGCGCACTTGCGCATTATTCCTACGAAGAACAGCTTGAGATGATCCAAGTTGGGAAAGAGTATATCAAGCAAAAACTTGCGAGAGAACCAAAAGTATTTGTTGCGGGGAGGTGGTCGCTTACTATCAATACCATCAAGGCATTGGTTCAGACGGGATTTACGCACGACTGTTCCGCAGTTCCTGGCTTCAAGATAAACGATACCGATTGGTCCAAACTCCCTCGAATTTGTCTGCCCTATCATCCAAACGAGCATGCGTATGAAGAAAAGGGAGATCTTCCCCTTGTGATGGTACCGGTCTCCCAGTTGCTCTTTGGAGTAAGCGCAAATCCTGAAAGTGCTCGAATCTGTGGATTTCCATGGTTGCGAGCGGGGTTTTCCGAATACTATGGTAAAAGAGTTCCCCTCTTTCATATCGCGCTCCATTCTCCAGCGATGACCGATTCTTATTACCTTCGTATCATGGATAAACTTCTTTCTTTTATTGCTCGCGATCACGACATCTCTTTTCGATTCGCTTCGGAGATACATGAATACCCAGAAAGAGAGTATCGGGCAGGTCTCAAATTCTATCTTCTTGCATGGAATCTTGATATTGCAAAGAGCGGGGTAAGAAAACTTCTTGGCGCATTCCATCGGGTATGACAAAACTTACTCAAAAGAAGATTCTGGTGACCGGGGGAGCAGGTTTTATCGGCTCTCACTTGGTGAATCGTTTGATACGCGAGGGATACTCCGTCGTTGTTCTTGATAATCTCTCAACCGGCAAAAGAGAGCGAGTGAACCCCCGAGGGACATTTTATAAAGTTGATATTGCTTCGCCTGCGATCTTTCCTCTGTTCCGGAAAGAGAAACCGAACATCGTAGTTCATTTAGCTGCTCTTCCTCGAATCCCTCTTTCGATCGTCAAGCCCGTCGAGACAACAAAGACGAACATTTTAGGCACGGTGAACGTGTTTAAGGCTGCGCTTGATACGAAGATTTCGCGAGTGGTCTTTGCGTCTTCTTCATCAGTGTATGGGAATCAGAAAGTGTCCCCTTTGAAAGAGACCTTAATCCCTCATCCTTTGAGCCCTTATGCGCTTCAAAAGCTGGTAGGAGAGCAATTTGCAAAGTTATTTTTGATGTTTTATAATTTTCCCATCATCTCTTTGCGTTATTTCAATGTGTATGGACCAGGGATTGATTTTACATCGAGCTACAGCTTGGTGATTGGGAAATTTTTAGTGCAGAATGCTCAAAAAAAACCTCTGACGATTTTTGGAGACGGAAAACAGACTCGGGGATTTTGCTATATTGATGATGTGATCGAGGGAACGATTCGGGCGATGCGATCTCCTGGGCTTGGCGGGGGTGAGGTGATCAATATCGGGAGTGATACCTCCTACTCCATCAACGAACTCGCCAATCTTATTGGAGGAAGGGCAGGAAAGGTTGTCCATCTTCCTCCACGCAGCGGAGACATACGTCATACAAGGGCGGATATGAATCTTGCACGAACATTGTTGCAATGGGAGCCAAGGGTAAGTTTCGCAGAAGGCGTACAGAGGACGAAAGAATGGTTTGAGCTTGCAAGAGTCAAAAAGTAATCATGGAGAATTCTACCATTGGTATTATAGGAGTAGGGATGGTAGGGGGTGCTCTCAAGCATTACTTTGAATCAGTCCAGAAAAAGCCTCTTCTCTATGATCCCTCGAAGGGTTTTGGATCCCAGCTCCAAGTGAATGGCGCGGATGTTCTGTTTATCTGCGTTCCCACGCCCTTTCGAAAAGATCATGGGTTTGATCTTTCTGTCGTGGAGTCCACTTTCCAATGGCTTGGAGGAGGAAAGATCGTGGTGATAAAATCCACGGTATTGCCAGGCACCACCGAGAAATTTCAATCAAAATATCCTCAACACAAAATCCTCTTTAACCCGGAATTTTTGGTAGAACGGCGAGCAATCGAAGATATGATGCATCCGGATCGTCAGATCGTAGGATATACGAAAGAGAGTAAGGACGTAGCAGAGAAGGTCTTGGAACTTCTTCCTCGCGCTCCCTTTGAAAAACTCGTTCCTGCGAGCGAAGCCGAAATGATCAAGTATTTTGGAAATACGTATCTTGCCACCAAGGTGATCTTTGCAAACCAAATGTATGATCTCTGCAAGCAGTTGGGAGTTGATTATGAGATTGTAAAAGAGGGAGCTTCGAGCGATCCGCGTATTGGTCAAAGCCATCTGGATGTTTTTCATGGCGGCTATCGGGGATACGGCGGGAAATGTTTGCCCAAAGACATTCGCGCATTGATCCAATTCGCAGACGAACACCAGGTTGATTTGAAACTTCACAAGCTTGTAGAAGAGTTGAACAATGAGTTAATGCGAATACAGAGCATTGAAGATCCAGAGAAATTTTCTCAAAGAGAATAATTCTTCTTGGTATGGTAAAGCACGTGAAACGATTCCTCGGGAAAAGCAGAACGCTAAGGCGTATCTATGAACGTCTTTGCTTTCTCAAGGAACTCTTTCTTGGAGATCTGTTCCATGGGGAGAAGCTTTGGTTGTTCTTACGCGTAATGCCTTACACCATGGTGGGGTATAAACGCCTCACCAATGTCTATGAGCTCGCTCTGCGCGTGGAACAGAGTCGTCTTCCCGGAGCATTTGTCGAATGTGGAGTATGGAAGGGAGGGGTTGCAGGTGTGATGGCGTATGTTGCTTCTCGAGCAAAGTCTCGTCGCAAGATATGGCTCTTTGACTCTTTTGAAGGATTGCCAGAGCCGACGTTGCAAGACGGAGGGGTAGCTGGAGAATACGCTGCCAGGCGCGTTTCTGGAGAACTCCGAACGATCGGGCAGTGTGTGGGACCCCGAGAGGATGTAGAGAGACTTTTTTCCTTCTTGCGCATACCCAAAGAGTATGTCATGATTGAAAAAGGATGGTTTCAAGATACGCTCCCTCTTGCAAAAACCAGCATTGGTCCCATCGCAATTTTACGTATTGACGCAGACTGGTATGAATCTACCAAGTGCGTGCTGGAACATTTATATGATAATGTGATTGGAGGCGGATTTGTAATCGTGGACGACTACGGACATTGGGAGGGATGCCGAAAGGCGGTAGATGAGTTTTTCCATGAGCGAAAGATTCCAGTCGAATTGATACCCATTGATTATACAGGGATATATTTCCAAAAAGTTGCATAAAAAGACGCGCAATGCTACCATTTCTCTATGACTTTTCTCCAAAAAGTACAAAACGCAAAAGACCTTATAAAAGAATATGTGGATGCCTACCCTCGTCACGGAGTCGCGCTTTCTTTTGGAAAAGATAGCATGGTTCTGGTGCACTTGATGGCGCAGATAGAACCCAAGGTACTTGTCTTTGCGGTTTTGTCGAATACGGAATTTCCAGAAACACTTGCCTTGCGAGACCGAGTAGTCAAGGATTGGAATTTACATTATCAGGAGTATGTTTTTGAAAACGATGTCACCAAGGGAATCGGCGACTGCTGTCGGGCAATTAAAGTTGAGAAATTCAAGGAAGCGGTAAGAGATCTGGACTGTTGGTTTTCTGGGATCCGTAAGGACGAAGGATTCACAAGAGTAGATTTTCAACAGGTAGAAAACCGGGACGGACTTCTAAAGATAAACCCCATTCTGGACTTTACCGAAAAAGATATTTGGAGATACACGGCAGTGTATGGGCTGCCTGTCAATCCCCTCTATGGGAGAGGGTATCGTTCCCTTTCTTGCAGCAGATGTTCTGCAATGGAACAGGATGAAAACGAGAGCGAGCGAGCTGGAAGATGGAAGGGCACCATATGCGAAGGAGGAGAGTGCGGCATTCATACTCAATCTCTCCGAAACACGGTAAAAGTTGCTGAATAGATGACTCCTCATATTTTTATTCAGGCAAGGCTTGGATCCAAACGGCTTCCGGGAAAGGTGCTTTTCAAGATTCTCGGCAAAACGGTGATTGAACATATTGTCGAGAGAATGCAGAGGGTTGAGGGTGCACAACGCATCATTCTTGTCACTGGACCAGAAGAAAAGAATTTTCTCTTGGTACAAGAGGCAAAGCGCCTTGGCATTGCATACTTTTGTGGAAGCGAAGAAAACTTGCTTGATAGATTCTATCAAGCAAGTTTGGTTTTCAGATCAGAGGTTATTGTTCGGGTTACCGGAGATAATCCTTTGATAGACCCAGGTTTTATTAGTAAAGCAATTCCGGTATTTCTGAAAGAGAGCTGCGATATTTTGGTGATGCCAGGATTGCCGTATGGCATGGGTTTTGAGATTTTTTCTCAAGAGGCCCTTCAGAAAGTCTGGCAAGCAGCAAAAGAAAAACATGGCAAGGATTTTGATACCGTGTTTATAAATCCTGTTGCCTCCCTTCTCCAAGATAAGGAATTTCGGAGAAAAGATATGTTCTACGAAAAAGATTTGACGAACATACGCCTTACCGTGGATTATCAAGAAGATTTTGACCGCGCAAAAGAAATGTACGAGGCACTCTATCGCGCAAATCCAAACTTTGGTTTGCACGAGATTCTTGGATTTCTTGGCAAGCGGTAGAAAACTTTACTATGAAACAAGTTCGTATTGGAAATAAAACAGTGGGCGACGAAAAACCTTGTTTTATTGCTCTTGAGCCAAGCGCGACATATACGAATTTCCAAGAAGCGAAACAGATGCTCCAAGCAGTGGCAGGGTGTGGAGCTGATGCAGTGAAGTTTCAGACATTCTTTCCGGGGGATGGAACACGTATGATGGGGGAGCGAAAAGATATCATGGTTGAATTTAGGACGGCGACCGGGGAAAAAAAGGAGTCCGTATACGAAGCATTCAAACGCCGAGAACTTCCCAAAGAAGCTTGGAAAGAGCTTGTGGAAGCTGCCCATGAAAGAAATTTGCTTTTTATCACAACGGCTCAATTCCTCGATCAGATTGGTTTTTTGGTTAAAATCGGTATTGATGCTTTTAAGATCGCGAAGGGTGATGTAAATAATGTCCTTTTGATCGAAGCGGTTGCGAAAACAAAACTGCCCATCATTATTGATGCGAGAGAAAAAGGTAACGAGGTGACGGCAGACGTGGAGATTTGTGAAAGGGAAGGAAACGAACAGATCATTATCATGCATTGTCCTTCCGGCTATCCTTCTCCTGACGAATCGGTGCATCTTCGCGCCATCCCTGTAATGAAAGAGATGTATGGATACCCTGTCGGTTTTGCCGATCATTCGCCAGGAGACGTGATGAATTACGCTGCAGTAGCCTTGGGAGCGAATATGATTGAAAAAACCATATCTTCAAACAAAGCAACCGAGCACGTGGAACACTTCATGTCTTTAGAGCAAGAAGAATTTCAGAAATTTGTGCGCAACATCCGTTCGGTCCAAAACGCTATGGGAACAGCAAGAGTTCTTTTTACCGATCGCGTGGGCGTAGCTGCGAGACGTTGTTTTGTTGCGGCGAGAGATATTGCTCCCGGGGAAGTGATCACCGTAGAAATGCTCGATTTTAGAAGGCCTGGAGACGCAGGGATTTCTTGTTCGGAAGGGTATGCGATCCTTGGCAGAAGAGCAAAAGAAATGATTCGAGCAGGAAGTTTTTTGCAGTGGGACATGATAGAATAAGAACACCATGGAGCAATTTCGTTCTCTGCGAACGTATGTGGAAGCTACGTACTCTGGTATTGGCAAGATCAAAGAGTTCAGAATTCTGCCTCACTCCAATATCAACAGTAAAAATTACTTCTTCCGCACCACCAAAGGAAGATACGTACTCAAAAAAGTTGTCCATGGCCGCCATGCGAATTTGGAGCGAATGTGCGAAATTCTTGCTTTCTGTATTTCCAGGGGCGTCAAAGTGCCAGAGCCCTTGAGAATTGGGCCAGATCAGTATGTACACCCAAAGAACAATTCTTTTGTGTTGCGGTTCTATCGAGGAATTCCTTTCAACGGTTCTCGTGAACAGCTCAAAGATATAGGGAAAGAGCTTGGGATACTCCACCGGGTTCTTTCGCAATACCCTATTTCTTACCCATGGAAACCAGAGGAAAGAGGATATCGCCATCTGAAAAAGTCTGAACTTGAGAGGGTAAGGAACTTGATTAAACGCGCGAGACAGAGGGATAGGTTTGACCTTCTGGTAGGAGAACACTTGCCCTTGATCGAAAGCTTGTACGCTTGGTGTGCTCAAAGAGTGTCATTTGAGAAAGAGGGATTTGCACGAGGTAAGTTGATCCATGGGGATATGCAGCCAGGGAATGTGCTCTTTTGGGGAAACAAGGTTAAGGTGATTCTTGATTTTGGAGCAACGAGGCGCGGGAGCCCGTTTTCTGAACTTGCCTTCGCAGCTTTTCGTTTCTCCCTCGCAGATCATGGAGACGGAAGGGAGGCAAGGAAAAGGGTCAATACTTTTGTTCATTCTTATCTCAAAGAGAACGCCATCCCAGGAGCTTCATTTTCTACACTCCAGTATTGTTTTATTTTTGAAACGCTCGACCGGATAAGTAATCTTTTGAGACTGGCATACGGGAGAGGTTCTTTCCCGTGGCCCCCTGAAGAATTAGAGAAGCACATTCGTTTTCTCCAGATCGCAAGAGAAATGAGATGAAGTGTACACTCTTGTTGCTTTTTGGGGAGAGAAAAGATACACTACAATAACAAGATTCTATGAGTAGTTTAGATGAAAAGACTATTTTAGTGACTGGCGGCACAGGATCTTTTGGGCAGAAGTTTGTTGAAATGGCATTGAGCGAGCATAATCCCCGCTCCATAAGGATATTTTCGAGGGGAGAGTATGCTCAATGGGACATGGGTCAGAGGTTTCGAGATCCACGCCTTCGGTTTTTGATTGGAGATGTGCGAGACAAGGAACGTTTGTCGAGAGCAATGAATGGCGTGGATCTGGTGGTTCACGCAGCAGCCTTAAAACAAATTGCGTTGGGAGAATATAATCCCCTTGAAGTCATTAAGACCAATGTGATGGGGAGCGCCAATGTGGTGGATGCTGCGATTGACAACAACGTGGAGAAGGCGATCTTTATCAGCTCTGACAAAGCAGTCAATCCCGTGAATCTCTATGGAGCCACAAAGCTTTGTGCGGAGCGTTTATTTACACACGCGAATGTATATGTGGGAGAACAAAGACGCACCAAGTTCAGTTGTGTAAGATATGGAAATGTAGTTGCGAGTCGAGGAAGTGTCATCCCTCTTTTTCTTGAGCAGCGAAAGAACGGAAAAATTACTATTACCGACGAGCGCATGACTCGATTTTGGATTACGTTAGAGCAGGGAGTGCGTTTTGTAATCGAGTGTTTAGAGTGGATGCAGGGGGGAGAGGTATTTGTGCCCAAGATCCCAAGCATGAGAATCATGGACCTTGTGCAGGTGGTAGCTCCACAGAATGCGATTGAATTTATTGGTATTCGACCGGGCGAGAAAATTCACGAGGTATTACTTTCCACCGAAGAAGGACGTCATACCAAAGAGTTCGAGTTGTACTTTGTGGTTGAGCCCGAAGTGAGTTTGGAGAAGGCAGAGTATTGGAACAGAGGGAATTCGGTGCCGGAAGATTTTGTGTATTCGAGCGACCGCAACTCGCGGTGGCTTAGCACCCAAGAAATGGAAGAGATCTTACAAGGTATGAACAATGGAGCATGAGTCATGAACCGATTACCTTATGGACATCAATGGATTGATGAAGCGGATGTACGAGCAGTGGTGAGCGCGTTGAAGAGTGATTGGTTGACTCAAGGCCCAAGGGTGGAAGAGTTTGAGAAAGCAGTCGCTGCATATTGCCGAGCCAAATACGCGGTTGCGGTTTCTTCGGGAACTGCTGCATTGCATGGCGCGTATGCCGTAGCAGGGATCGGTCCCGGAGACGAAGTGATTACGAGTCCTTTAACTTTTGTAGCAACTGCAAATGGAGTGGTGTATTGCCAGGGAAGACCGGTGTTTGCAGATATCCGGGAAGATACACTGGATATTGATCCTCGAGAAATTGAAAAGAAGATAACCAAGAGAACTAAAGCAATAGCCTCGGTTGACTTTGCCGGCCATCCCTGTGAGCAAGATGAGATTTTGAGGATTGCCCGCAAACATCATCTTTTAACAATCGAGGATGCTGCTCACGCTCTTGGGTCTGAATACAAGGGAAGAAAGGTTGGGAGTCTTGCCGACATGACCATCTTGAGTTTTCATCCGGTGAAAGCGATTACGGCGGGCGAAGGAGGGATGATCCTTACCAACAGCAAAACGTTCTATGAAAAACTTAAGGTTTTTCGGAATCATGGAATTGTAAAAAAACCAGAGAAAGGAGGATGGTATTATGAGATTGAGAGCCCCGGATATAACTATCGGCTCACCGATCTTCAGTGTGCGCTGGGAATCAGTCAGATGAAAAAACTAGATCGGTTTATTCAACGGAGAAGAGCGATTGTCGAGAAGTATAATCGTGCGTTTCAGAAGTTCGAGGAGGTTATTACTCCCGTAGAACTTCCGTATGCCAAGTCTGCGTATCATATCTATGTCCTTCAATTCCGTCTGGAATTGCTGACCAGCGATCGAAGGCAACTCTTTGATGCGTTTGGAAAAGAAGGTATTGGCGTGCAGATACACTACGTGCCAGTTCATCTGCAGCCTTTTTATCGAAAGAAGTTTGGTTATCGAAAAGGAGATTTCCCAAAAGCCGAAAGATATTATGAACGCGCAATGAGTCTTCCTCTTTTTCCCAAGATGACCGATCGAGAGGTTGCGCATGTGATCGATACGGCGGGGAAGATCGTGGCTCGATATCGGAGATGAAGTATTACTCGTATAAAGATTTGTACGTCTCTGCGTTGGGTTTGGGATGTGCGCAATTCGGCCAAGAGTATGGGATAGGCTCAAGGGGTAAAATTCTTTTGGAAAAAGAAATTCAAGAAATTATCGAAGCGGCGCTTGAGAACGGAGTAAGCTTTTTTGATACCGCAGCAGACTATGGGAAAAGTGAAGAATGGATAGGGAACATTCTTGCGAGAATGCACCGAAAGGATCTGGTGGTAGCAACGAAACTTCGATGGGTGAGAGAGCCAGAACCATCGGTAGAACAGGTGCGCCATACCATTGAAAGGTCTTTGGAGGACTCTTTGAGAAAACTTCGGAGAGAAACTCTCGATATCGTATATATTCATCAGCAGGAGTTATTTTTTCAATTTCAAGAAATCTTTCTATCAGTACTCGAGAAGGCAAGGCAATCAGGATATGTAAAACATGTTGGGATTTCTTTATACGAACCTCGCCAAGTAGAGCAGGCCCTTTTATATAAAGAGCTCGAGGTTTTCCAAATTCCCTACAATGTGCTCAATAGGGCATTTGAAAAAGAGGGTACCATGAAAACACTCAAGGAAAAAGGAAAGTTGGTTGTCGTGCGAAGCGTATTTTTACAAGGCCTTCTGCTTTTGGATCCAGAGGAGTTGATTCCTTTCTTTCACCCTATCAAAGAATCGCTGAAGAACTTGAGAGAAAACGTAGAGAGGTTTTTCCGATCTCCTGAAGAGTTTTTTTTGGGGTATGTCTTGCGCAAAGACTTTGGACCTCTTGCGGTGGGGGTTTTCTCTCAAGAACAGTTGATGAGCAACCTTCAGGTCTTCCGTTCTCTGCCCGGTGCAGATTTGTTGAGGCAGATGGAGCAGTTTATACCTCATCTTGATCCCTTGTATAGTGATCCACGAAAATGGCCCAAATGAGAAAATTGACAGAGTTGTTCAATCTAGAGGGGAAGAAAGCGGTTGTAACAGGCGGATTGGGACATCTGGGTTTGGCAAGCACCGAGGCGCTTTTGGAGTTTGGCGCTTCTGTTATTGTTACAGGAATTCAAGAAGAGATTCAGAAGGAGGAAACAAGAGAAAAACTTGAGCGCTTGACAGGGGAGTTCTCCAAGCAAAAAGTGAGAATGAAAGTTTTAGATTTTCGGAGCGATGGGTCAATCAGAAATTTTTTTCGGGAAGTCGAGTTGGAATTTCAGGGTTTGGATATTCTCATCAATAATGCGATGTATGGGAATTCGGAAGATTTCGACGATGGGATGCGGGGCACACTCTCTTGCGTGCACCAATGCTGTGAGGCAGCGTTTCCCCTCATGGAGCGCCAGAAAAAAGGCGTTATCATCAATATCGCTTCCATATATGGGCTTGTAGCTCCGGACATGCGCACCTATGAAGAATTTCCTCAATGGAAGAGTCCTCTCAACTACGGAACTGCGAAAGCAGGGGTGATTCAGTTAACGAGGTACTTGGCTTCGGCGTGGGCTCCCTACGGAATTCGAGTGAACGCGGTGTCGCCCGGTCCCTTCTCGCATCCCGGAAGACCCGAAGAGTTTTTGAAACGCTTGAGAGAGAAAACCATGCTCAATCGCATTGGTACGCCCGAAGAGTTGAAGGGCATGATTGCATTGCTCGCGAGCGACGCGTCCTCGTATATCACCGGTCAAAATTTTCTTGTGGATGGCGGCTGGACCGCATGGTGATACAAAACCCAAGAGTTGACTCCTATCGGAAGAGGGCGAGTTGTTTGAGTGTTTTTACAAAATCAACATCTTGGGGGTCGGGGTATACGCTCTCTGCATCTGACAGGTGAAATTGGAAGACTTGATCTTCGTGGATCTTGAGAGGATGGCGAGCTGGCAGGTCTTCTGCCGCAGTTTTGCCGAGCACTTCTTGATATTGGAGTCCAGAGATCCCCACATCGGGTCGCAGAACGACAAGCATGTCCGGAGTGATGAGGGTACCCTTCCTAATATCACGAGCAGGATATACACCCCTTCTTGCCCAATGGCGTTCGTCAGCTTCTTTTTGGAGAAAGGGCTTGGGCACGCCAGGATGGGTAATGAGAGTGCCGTGGGAGGCTGGTCTTTTGATTCCGTCTCCCATTGCTTTTTCAAAATCTTCTCCGTATTCTGCTTTCAGTTGAGAGAGCACTTTTTCTTTATCTCGTTCTTGCTCTATCATGCGGATTTTTCGTACCATATCTGCAAACTCTTCCACCGAGAGAGAAAATATATCATCAAGATTTCCCCTGCGCTTTTGGGAGGTTACGTGTTTCTCGATGATCGAAGCCCCGAATGCTACTGCCATTAAGGGTACGAGGAAACCAGGCGATCCATTGTCTGAATACCCAACGAGGGTATCAAACGCTTTTTTGAGGTGATTCATCGCAGAAACATTTGCGTCTTGAAAGCTTGTGGGATACACGGAAACGCATTGGAGAAGGGCAAGCTCTTCGTTTCCCATATCTCTGATCACTTGGACTGCCTGTTTGATTTCTTCCATCGTAGCCATGCCCGTGGAAAGAATGATTGGTTTATGGAAGAGAGCGACGTGCGCGAGAAGTTGATGATTGGTGAGGTCTCCAGAAGCAATTTTTACGGTTGGTATTCCTGTCCCATTGAGGAAACTCGCGGCTTGGAGGTCAAAAGGGGTACAGAGGAGATCAATGCCTCGTTGATCACATAATTCTTTAAGTTTGGGAAACCAATCCCACGGAGTTTCTGCGGTTTTGAAGTATTCATAGGTCCCCTTGAGTCCACTCGTGATTGGATTGAGCAAGGTATCTGCTCGAAAGAGTTGAAATTTCAAAGCGTCAGCTCCAGCCTCTTTTGCCTGATCTACATATGCTCTTGCAATCTCCCAGTCATTCTCATGGGTGCTTGCAACCTCAAAAATGATATAGGTGGGATGCCCTGGTCCAATTTCGCGATTTCCGATTTTGATACTGATGGTTTTCTCCATAGATTCATCGTTCTTTTTTCCAAAGGGTAAGGAAAAAAGTAAGTTCTTTTTTCGTGAAGGCTTTGAAAAAGAGCATGGAAAGGAGATAGAACAAAGCGCCAAGGAAGATTGCTCCAAAAGTTTGGAGCATTCCTTCCGGGGGAAATGCCATAAGAATCAAAGTCATGAGAAAGGCAGAAAGAAGGGATTTGCCAATGAACACGAAATCAACGGGAAAGGAAAGGTATCGAGAAGCAGTATACCATATGAGGCTGAGAGCTACAAGATATGCAAGAAAAGTTGTGAGCGCTGCCCCCAAAATGCCAATGCGAGGGATGAAAATGAGATTTAAGAAAAAGTTGAGAAACGCAGCTCCTAGCCACACAAGGCCTCCGAGCTTCATCTTTTTGTATAATCCCAAGACCTGATACACGACTGCATGAATTCCATAGAGGAGAAAGCTTGCAGCGACGAGAGGAATGATGAAGGATGCATTGGATGCTATTTCTTCAGTAGAGAAGATACGCAAGAGCTGTCGGGAGAGGGTGGAAAGTCCAAATACCGCAGGGATCATCACTGCAAGAATATACTTGAGAGAAAAGGATAGATACGTTTTAATCTCTTCCATTTGTTGTGAGGCGAATAACTTTGAGATCACGGGAGCAAGAGAGAGGGTTACAGGAAAAATGAAAAGATTAAGCATTGTTCCGAACGAATACGCAGGCGCGTAATATCCGACGAACGCAATTCCTAAAAATGCGGCAATAAGATATCGATCGCTTACTTGCACAATCCAATATGCAATGCTATTGATGATCGTTGGTAGTCCGAAGCTCAAATATTCTTTGAGAAGTGAAAATTTGGGAACGGAAAACCCTATTTTCTTGAGTACAAGAAAGAGCATGCCTCCCGATGAGAGCATTCGGACTGCGAGCATGGAAACCACTGCTCCATACGCTCCATATCCAATGGAAACAGACGCTCCAATAAGTGTGATATCTCCTACAAAAGTGAAGATTTGGAAAACGGAGAATTTTCCAATTTCTTGGAATGCGCGAAAGAAGTTCAAAAAGAGAATATCAACCGCTCCAAAGAGCAATACAAACCCCAACAAGAGAACGAAAGAAGGAGGCGTTTGAATAGCTTCGCTCAAAGGGAGAGCAAAAAAAGTAAAGAGGAGGAGAAGTATGCATGAGAGCAATGATACAAATCCCACAATTGACCAAAATTGTTGTCTGACCTCTTCGGTGAGTTTTATTGCCGGAAGGAATCGAATAAGGGCATGGTGGAGTCCGAGAAGGACAAAAGGCGTAAGAAGGCTTAGCGTCGTGGAGAATTGCGTCCAGATTCCATAGTTTTCAACGGTGATCGATTTTGTTATAATAGGCAAAAGCACAACCCCTTTGAGGTTCATGAGGATTTCCACGATTCCCATCATTCCCACATCTCGTGCAAATTTCCTGTAAGTGTTCATTCCTCTTCTTTGTACCATAGGTATCTTATTTTATGAAGAAACCCGATTTTCTTATTATTGGGGTAGCAAAGGGCGGCACCTCTTCGCTCTCCTCGTATCTTTCACAACATCCCGAGATTCACATTCCTCCAATCGAATCTCACTTCTTTGACGAGAAAGAGGAATATGAAAAAGGATTGGAATTTTATTGGAGTAAGTACTTCCAAGGGTGGAAGGGCGAGAAAGTTATTGGGGAGAAACGGCCTGGCAATCTTAGTTTTGTTTGGGTTGCCCAGCGCATCAAGGTATTTGTTCCTTATGCCAAACTCATTGCAATTTTGCGCAATCCCATCGAAAGAGCTCACTCTGAATGGTGGATGTATGTGGTAAAAGAGCAGGAAAAAAGATCGTTTGAGCAAGCCCTCAAGGAAGGCTCTTATTTGAATGCTGGGCATTACGCCCAAGACCTGAATCAGTATTTTCAATTTTTTCCTCGAGAGCAGTTCAAGATTCTTTTTCTCGAGGACTTGGAGCGAGACCCGCAGGAAGTGACGCAAGAAGTATGGAAGTTTCTTGGCGTCTCTTCTGATGTGAGACTTCGGAATACCAAGCCAGAAAATATGGCGGTATCCCCCCAGAATGTTTGGATTGTGCGCTTGGCGCGCAAAACGGGGCTCGTGAAGATTCTTCCTCGGAAGCTGAAACGTTGGGGAGAGCGGTTTTTGGCAAAGCCCGGGGACCGGCCTCCTATTGATTCTTCGGTGCGAAAATGGTTGAGAGAGTACTATTATCCCCATAATCGGGAACTCGAAACGATTGTCCATCGAGATCTTTCGCATTGGGATATATAAGATATGAAATGGTGTTTTCTACTCAATGATGTTCCAGTATTTTCGGAATTTTTAGGAAAACTTGCCAATGAAGCACAAGAGCAGCAAGATCAATGTGTGGTACTCATCAATAGTAAAATTGCAGAATGGAGCAAGAAGAAATACTTTCCCCCACAGGCAACATTCATTTCAAAAGTTGATTGGTGCGAAGAACACTGGGATCCTTCCTTGAAAGAACCGGAAGGGTTGTCATGGAAACTTCTTTTTCCGCTCTTTGATCGTCCTCCCCATTGGCCATTTGATTACTCCTCTTCGGTGGCAATACTCTCTCAGCTCGGGCAGTTTTTTGCACACGTCTTTCAAAAAGAATCGCCGGACGTGATCCTCGGCGAGCCACCTACGGGAGCTTTTGGCCAGCTTGCCCATCATTTTGCAAAGAAGCTGCACCTCCCCATCTTTGGCCTCACCGCGTCGCGAGTGGAGGGAAAGATAGCTTGCTATGATCGCTTTTGGACCGATTCACGCTATGATCAGATATTTGAAGAACTTTCAGAGAAAGAGATTCCATATCAAGAACGCACATTTCTTTTGGAGTGGATGAAACAATTTCTTTCCCATCGAGTGGTGCCTCCGTACGTAAAAAATAAAAAAATCAAATTCGGTCAACGAGAACTTTTTTCCCATTACGTGAAGCGTTTGAAAGACGATGGACGCCATCTCTTGCGATATCTCCGGGAACGAAAGAGGTGGCAGCCCTACGACTATGAGAGCGAACTCGTGTTGCGGCATAGTCTTCGGCAACCTCTCGAACTCGAAAGGCGACAAATTCGGCTCCATACCCAACAACGATTCTTTCAAACCCCCGATCTCAACGATCAATTTTTTCTCTTTCCTCTTCACATGCAGCCGGAGGCTTCTACCTCTTTGCTTGCAATGCATTATTCAGATCAAGTGAATACGGTGCGGAACATTGCATTTTGCCTTCCCTTTCCCTGCAAACTTTACGTGAAAGAACACCCTTCCGCTGCTGGCACAAGGTCAGATGAATTTTACAAGAAACTGAAAGAAATTCCCCATGTTGTTCTTCTCTCTCCAAGCGAAGATGCGCTTTCCCTTCTCAAGAGCTGCCTCGGAGTGATCACCCTTTCGAGCACCATGGGCATGGAGGCTGCGATGATGGGGAAACCAACCTATGTATTAGGAAATGTCTTTTACAGCTACCATCCGTTTTGCAAAAAGATCGCGAACTTCGATGAGTTGAAACAACAAATGGAAACCGATAGGAGTTCTTCCCTTGATGCAACCTTTCTTGAATCCCTCAATCTTCGTTTTGTCGCTTCCTATATGAGAAATCTCATTCCTCAAGATGTTCGAGAGGAGAACCCAACCTATCATCAAAAGATTATGCAGCATTTGAAAACGAGAATAGAAGCGAAAAAACCTTAATCACACGTATGCCTTTCCAACGGCCTGCGCCTCGTTGCCCGGTATGTGAAGAGAAAGGAAACTTTTTGTTTCTTCAGGATTTTCATGGCAAAGAGGGCGATTTTAGCTTATACGAATGTTCTCTCTGTCATACGCAATGGTGGATGCCTTTTGAAAGCAAAGGAGCTCGATGGTATGAGAGCGCTCATCAGTACGCGGCGCATACGGCAATGAGACCGAAAATATACCGGCACTACCATAAACTTTTTCTCAAACGTCAAGGGAATTCCTTGAAAAATAAAATCATTCTTGATGTGGGGTGTGGTACGGGAGAATTTTTGGCAGAACTCGAGAAGCGAGGAGCAATCGCATGGGGGATCGACTTTGATTCTTCTGCAATAGGGATTGCAAGAAAACATTTTGGGCTTCGTCACCTGTATGCAATGTCAATCGAAGATTTTGGAGCTCACATTCCTCATCCTCGATTTGATGTGGTTACCTGTTTTGAAGTTTTGCAGTACAGCGATCATCCGATGATATTTCTCGAAATGGTGAGAAACGTGCTTGGACCCGAAGGCGTGATTTTCTTGAGTGTCCCGTCGCGAGAAAGAATTGTGGCGAATTGGTACGCATGGGATTTTCCTCCCAATCACCTCACGAGGTGGAATCGAGAAGCGCTTCACTTGGTCTTTGAAAAACTCGGATTGAGGATTGCTTTCTTGGCCTTCATCGAGCAATTTGGAATGCTTGTGGAGGCAGCGAATAGCAGACTCCGTTTTGGACTCACGAGAAAAGCCCAAACTTTTTCAAAGAATGCCTCTGCCACCGTTGCTCTTACGAGAGGGATTGTCGTGTTGAGCAAGATCAAGGAATATCTTATTGGTATACCTTCAGCCATCGTATTATGGATAGGGAGTTTTTTTGGGGATCACAAAAACGGCACGATCTTTGTTGAGATCAGAAGAGAGAGGAGCACCGACCATTGACTTTTTGTGGCATTGGGGATCGAAAGAGTAATTCAAACAAAGAAAGACCGAGGAGAAACCTCGGTCACCATGGCGGCCATGGCCACCACCACCTTGAATCTGAATCAATCTTCACCCCTATCCAAAGAACAAATATCAGGATGCCACATATCCTATAAGTCCCCCGACCACAGCGCCGAGAATTTCCGGAAAGGTAAATCCTTCTTGGCCACTGAAGAAGGGAAGAAGAGCTAGTACAAAAAATACCGCGGCAGCGAGCAACAAACAGAGTATCACGATGACTTTCATAATACTTTACTCCCTATAATGGTTTTCTCAAAGAACTCTATCAAAACAAAGCGGAGTACGCAAGTTTCGCGAACGTAACTGTGCTCACTTGCCCCCCCGCAAAAAGCGAGGAATATAATCTGAAGGACTACCCGCAGCGAATTTGCATGGTTCCCGAGACTGACGAGGGAAAATTCGCGAGGAACTAAGCTTGCGCCTCGCTGGAGGCGCAGAGCGCGTCCTTCAGATTATATTCCGAGCAGATATGATCCCAGGGAGTAGTTATAGTTTCTAAACTTGCAAAAGGTAATTTTGTATGATAAAAGAAAAAGTATGAAAATGGTTTATACATACGGTGTGTGGGATTTGCTTCATGTGGGGCATATCCGTATGCTCCAGGAAATAAAAGCACTGGGCGATAAGCTCATTGTCGGCGTGTATACAGACGATGCCGCCGAAGGTTTTAAGCGTCGTCCCGTTATTCCTCAAGACCAGCGTTTTGAACTGATTTCTTCTTTGAAGTTCGTTGATGAAGTAGTATACCAAGACGAATTTCGGCCAGATAAAAACCTTTGGAAGATTCGCCCTCATATACTAGCAAAAGGCCCAGGAGCAGCATGGGATGGAAAGGAAGATCCCCCTGGTTTGGAGGTAATGCGACAATTAGGAGGAGAGGTGATCCTCATGAAATATCATGATGGAATTTCAACCTCCATGATTATTGAAAAATGCAAGGCAATGGGATCTGAAAAGAAAGAAACACACGGTGCCATCGCGCACATTGCTCCGATTCAATCTCCCTTGGAGCTGCATCCATTGCGCCTGTGCGCTACCATTAGCCCGATTACTCCCCATCTCAAAGATATTGAGATGGCCCGCGCCAATGGAGCGTTTGGAACTTTCGAACAGATGACGAGAAACCTGGATCCCTATTTGCGTAACAGCATTCGTACTTTTGTTGATATTCCAAATGGCCGAACAAAACCTCGTACGAACTCATACACCGATGACGAAATAATACAGCATGCAAAAGCGATCGGGGTTACCTTTATTGCATTAAGTTATGTTGGCTCGGCACGAGACCTTCGCCACGACTATCCGACGATCGCAAAAATAGAGACCGCAGAGGGGTTCAAAAATATAAAAGAGATTGCTGCGGCGGCGCAGATGATCCTGATTGATAGGAGAGATCTTGCGAGCGCTATTGGAATTATGAATGTGCCAGGAGCTGTACGAAGCATTATCGATACAGCGCACGAGGCAGGGAAAGAGGTGATACTCGCTTCCGAATTCCTTTTCAGCATGCTCAACAGTCTTGAGCCTACGTTGGCAGAGGTGGAGAATGTGCGACGAGCGAAAGAATTGGGAGCGGATTACCTCGTGCTCGCCGAAGAAACAGCCATTAGCAAAAACCCCGCATACATTTTTCAGGTCGCCCGAGATCTGTGCAATGGCTGTTAAAGCAATCAAACTTGTTTCGATAAATATTGAAATGGATAAACGCCTAGATTTGGTACAGGCGTTTTTGGAGCGTGAGAAGCCCGATGTTGTTTGTCTGCAGGAGGTGTATGAGCCTGATTTGAAAATGATGGGAGAAAGGATTGGAATGGAGAACGCATTTGGCCAGATGACAAACATGGGCCGCAAGAGATTGCTCGAGCCGCCTTACATTTCGTTTGGAGTTGGCATTCTTTCGAGATTGCCCATGAAACAGGTAAAGCTGGTTTATTATTATGGAGATGCAGAATCGGTGGGAGGTTTTATTTTTCCGGGAAACCCTCAAATGTATTATCGCGTGCTTCTGTCTGCAATTTTTACTCAAAACAATACGGACTTTATGATTGGTACCACCCATTTTACTTGGACACCAGATGGTAAAGCTGATGATCGTCAACGGAAGGATTTGCAGTCTCTTCTCTCTGTTCTTGAACAAATTCCAGGGATTTTGCTCTGTGGGGATTTTAATGCACCGCGCGGAGGAGAGATCTTTGATGCGATTGCGAGTCGGTATAGAGATAACATCCCAACGCATTACACCACGAGCCTTGATCCCAAGGTTCACAAATTGGGCAATCTTCAGCTGATGGTTGACGGCCTCTTTAGTACTCCTCGTTACCACGTGCGCAATGTACGCCTTGCTGATGGCGTAAGCGACCACATGGCAATCGTTGCTGATATCTCTCGCACAAATTGAAAGCTGGCTCTATTGACTTTTGAGAAGGGATAAGGTAAGATGAAACTGTAAGCTTCTTGTTTTTCTCCCCTTACATCAATTAAAAGCTTTGTAAGCCGAGGGATAAATAAGATAGGTCGGCTTACTCTTATAAAAAAAACATCCGAAGAACAATATGGCAAAGAAATTGTATGTCGGTGGATTGTCCTACGATACTACGGAAGATACGCTCAAAGAGTTGTTTGCCCAGGCTGGAACTGTTGAGTCAGCGACTATCATTACCGACAGAATCTCGGGACGCTCCAAAGGATTCGGTTTCGTGGAGATGTCCACGGAAGAAGAGGCGCAGAAAGCGATTGAGACGTTCAACGGCAAAGAACTTGACGGACGGAGCATTACAGTGAACGAAGCTCGTCCTCAAGAGTCTCGTCCCCGACAAGGTGGATTTGGTCGAGGTGGAGGCCGTGGTGGATTTGACGACAACCGCAGGAATCGCTGGTAAGAGAACTCTTAAAAATCCCCTT
>JBBTXG010000006.1:0-20874 GCA_038062375.1 Patescibacteria group bacterium | reverse complement strand
GAGGGATATTTTGCAGGATGTGGAAAACTTTTTGCCGCGTTCTTGGTACAATAAAGAAATTATTTTAACTATTGATTTTTGAAAGGTCGGAGAGAGATAAGTGTTTGAATTTTTTGTGAGAAGATGAATAGCGTAATTTTTCTCGACGAAATTGCAATGCGGCTTGGATCGTATATCCCAACCCTTATCGGTGCCCTTGCTCTGTTGCTTATTGGATGGATGGTCGCCCTTTTTGTCGCAGCACTGGTGCGAGGCGTGCTTTCGCGCACCACCCTAGACGAACGAATCGCCACGTGGCTTTTGGGCAAGGAACAGGGAAAGGTCATTGAACTCGAAAAGGGAATTGCCAAAGCAGTATTTTACGTAATCCTTTTGTTTGTACTTGTTGCATTTTTTGAGGAACTCGGACTCGTGAATGTAGCAGAAACGCTTCAAGATCTCTTGACGCCGATTGTTTCTTATTTGCCACGGTTCGTCGAAGCGGGATTTGTACTGTTGCTCGCATGGATTGTCGCAAGCGGATTGCGTTTGATGACCACAAGGGTGTTGGGTATAGCGAAGATGGATAAACGCCTGGAAATTCAAGCGGGACTAAGGTCGGAGAGAGGGATTCCTCTTTCCAAGATGCTTGGAGATATGATCTATTGGTTGGTATTCGTGCTCTTTTTGCCAGCCTTGCTTGATGCTTTGGAGTTAGGAGGACTTTTGGGTCCTGTGCAAGGCATGGCAGATGAAATTCTTGGATTCCTGCCAAATCTCCTTGCCGCAGGCATATTCTTTTTCGTTGGGTTGTTTGTTGCTCGGATTGTCCAACGGATTACGACGAATCTTCTGTTGGCCATAGGCGCAGATCACTTTAGCGAAAGAGTAGGAATCGAGGGTCTTCTTGGGAGCAGACGACTTTCGGAGGTGTTAGGCTCGGTGGTGCACATCTTAATTCTGATTCCCGTGGCGATTGCTTCGTTAGATGCTTTGCAGCTCGATGTTATTACAGAGCCCGCAAGCGATATGCTGCGCATCTTGTTTGCCGCGATTCCGTCTCTGTTTGGAGCGGCCCTCGTGATGGTCTTCGCATACCTCATCGGAAAGGCAATTTCTCAATTGGTTGCAAATGTACTTTCGAAGGTGGGATTCAATGCGCTGGTGGGAAAGCTCGGGTTAATGAAAGTTACAAACAAGAAATGGATGCCCTCGATGGTCGCAGGATATCTGGTGTTGGTAGCTATTCTTTTATTCGCGCTCATGGAAGCATTTCGACTCCTCGGATTTGCGCTCTTGGCAGACTTAACTGCTGACTTTGTGGTGTTTGCGAGCCATGTGCTGTTCGGATTGGTGATTTTAGCAATTGGACTGTACCTTGCGGCTGTTGCGTCCCATGCCGTGAGATCGACCCGTAGTCCTCAAGCGGATTTCCTCACGTTCGTTGCTCGAATTTCCATTTTAGTGTTTGCGGGTGCGGTTGCGTTGCGACAGATGGGTTTGGCAAATGAGATTATCAGCCTTGCCTTTGCGTTTATCGTGGGTTCCATCGCAGTAGCGATAGCTCTCGCGTTTGGACTCGGAGGCCGGGATGTGGCAGGGAGGTACTTGGAGGAATGGTCTCGCTCCCTAGGCAAGAAGAGAAAATCAAATCATTTGTAGAAAAGAGTTTCAAAACAGAGAGAGGGGTGGCAATGCCCCCCTCTTTTTGTTGTTTGCTGTTTATTCGGAATGAAACAAGTTTTTTGCCTCTTGCCACATCGTAGGGTTGAGGTGAGTTTTTTTGAGCCAGTACCACCACTCTGCTCCCCACAGGTAGAATTCGCGAAGGCCCGTGCGCTTGGCATAGAGGATATTTTTCTTAAACTGATTAAGATCAAATGATTTTTCCTGTTCTTGGAGGCTGGTATCGGAGAGAAGTTTGCCTGGACCCCATGGTTCTGCCTGAAGCTCTCCCACGATTACTTCTTTGCCAAAAAAAGTATGGATGAGTTTTGCTTTTCTTGCGTAGAACACAGGCGAAAGAGGATATTCGACATAGCTCTTCAGCTCACGAAACCACACTTTCCGGTACATGGTGGTGCTTACGAAATCGCCGAGCTTTGCTGCCTGAATCCACAAGGAGAATTCTCCGCTGTCTGAAATTATGATGGGATGATTTCGATCAAGCGATTTTACCAACTGCGTCTCTTTTGCCAAGAACCTTCTATCTCTCCATGGGCACTTACCGAACGGAAAAAGCGGTTCATTTTCTATCTGCCAACCCAAGAGAGCAGAGGAGTCTTTATATCTCAATACCAGTTGTTCCAGGAAAGACAAAATCTGTTTTTGTTGTTCTCTTTTTGGAAGGTTTTTCGCCCATTCCGGGATGTGGCACTCGGGCCATCTCGATGTTTTCATTCCCACAACGAGGAGGACTTGAGCCTTGCGTTTTTCTGCTTCTTTGAGCTGCCAATCAATGTCGTTAAAGTGAAAAAGATCTTGTTGGGGTTCTATTCTATCCCAATCAACCGCGAGCTTGAAACGGCGTACCTTGAGATCGTCTAAAAGGGCAACATAGGTTTCCTGCCAATCCAAACCAAGTGTTGTTGCATGTGCTGGAGAAAAATTTACTCCCCAAAAAATTTCTTTCGCTGGCGCGGGAGATCCAACAGAAAAGTACACCATGAAGATTCCCACGAGTCCAAGGAGAGAAAGAAAAGAAAAAAGGATTATTTTTTTGATGGATAGGCGCTTCATTGGCTCAATGCAAGCAAGACCAATCCCCCGACAATAAGACTCACGGAGATTGTCTTGGGGAGGAGCACTTGTGAAAAAATATCTTCTTTCAAGAGATGGGGGAAGTTTCGAGAGAGGAGGAAGACAAAAAAGAAAAGGAATGCGTATTGGAAGCCAGCCATCGCGTGTATGAAGGGAAGATATCCAAAGGGCGCCAACGCAACCGCAAGATATTGAAGGAAGATTGCGGTCCCTGCCAACGCTTTGTTAAGGAAGAAAAGGAATATATTCGAGGAAGAAATTTTTGGTTTTTCGCGTTTGCGAAAGAACGCCCCAAGTTCTTTTCTTACTTCTTTGAAAAAGAGGAAAAAGAGAGAAGTGAAAAAGCTTCCCAGCATGATCCATAGCAATGCAGAAAAGAAGGGAAGGTCCTCATACACGAATTTTGCAGACACAAGAGACCCAGAGAAAAGGAAAGAAGCACCAAGGGCGGAGAGTAAACTTTGAATAGAGATTCCCGTACGTTTTTGGATGCTTACTCCTACGGTGCCTCCGACAAGCAAAAGGAAGGCAAAAAGGGTTGGAGGAGTGACAAGTTGTTGCTCTTTGGCTAAGAGAAAGGCGAGAAGAGCGGTAGAGATGGGGGTAATGCCGCCTATTGCGGGGATTATCCTTGAAGCCTCAAACTTTTGGAGTCCAGTGAAGAGTATCAAAAGTGCGAACGTATAGCATGCTCCGGTAAGAAGTCCCCATAGAATAATGGAAGCGGGAGGAATAACAAATACTCCAAAAGGAATCAGTAAAAAAACAACCGAATTCAACGCCCCGGTTGCAAAGGAATAGAATTTTGGATTTGGGATCGGTCCTTGCAGAAGGTATTTGTCGATCAGCGCAACAATTGCAAGAAGGAAGTAGGCGACGAGCGCGGCAGTGATCCACATAGGATAAGTTCAAAAACTTGAATCAAGAATTAGGAATGCCGAACAAGGAGTTCTGCGATGTTTGTGGTCCCGTTCTTTTCAATCTCAACAAAACCTTGCATTGCAGCCTCGGCAAGTCTTCCTTCTTGAATAAAATCAGGAAGCCATTGATGAGTAAGCTTTGCATTGAGCTGATCAATTCCTGCCCCAACCTTCAGAAGCCATTTTCGATTTTGAACTTCTTGAGAGCCAAGCGGAGGAGCAATGAGGATGGGAATTCCCAAGCCTGCGTAAAAGACCAATTCTGAAGGTTTGGTCCATAAAATATCAGTATGTTGCAGAGTTGTATAAAATCCTTTGAAGTATTCAGGCATGGTTCGATAGCCAAGAATGGTAAGCCCTTTTCCGATTTGCCGAGCAAGATGGAGTTTGTTTGCGAGCGCCTCAAAGGAGTTAATAAGATTTCTCCGAATTCCCACGACGATGTTCAATTGTATCTTTTTCTCGTGGAGGAGTTGAGCCACGCTTTCCATGATATCGCTTGCGATTTCCACTTGGGCTCCCGCGCCTCCAATAGAAAATGAAAGGGTAATGGGCTTTGCTTTCCTCGACGGCCGAGGCGTTGATCCCGCATACTCTTTTACAAGTTGGGCATAGCGCGAGAGATAGCACTTTTGAGGATCAAGGCATTCGAGTCTCGCTTTGAGGTGCTTTTTTGCGATTTTTTGATTTCTCCCCGTGAGTTCTTCAGGGAGAGGAAAGCCCGTGCAAAAGACATTGTTTTCAGGAACTCCATAGCGTTCCAATCTCTTTTTTGCGCGGAGCGTAGGCACACAGTAGAAAATTCTGCTTTTCGCGGGATTGAGGGGAGCCCATGCTCGAGAGACATCTGCGTCTGCAAGGACCAGATAGATGGGGCCTTCATAGCCCCAATACTCTGCCATAAAACTCAAAGCGGAAAATGTGGTAAGAAATGGAATATGAGTTCCGTTGAGCTTTTCAATCAAATGCTTGCCCAAGGATTTCTGCTTCATCAATCCATACATCTGCTGCAACTGTAAGCTCGGAGGTTCGATTCCCTGGGTAGCAGGATAAAATTCTTTAATCTCCTGGAATTTATCAAATATGCTGAAGACAAAATCGCCCACAATCGGAACTTTTCTGAACCGAGAAATAATCTCATACAGTTCGCGTATCTCATTCCAGATACGGCTGTCTGAACGGGGAATGCCAGGATACTCATTGGCAGTGATGACCTTTCCCCCAAAAGCAAGTTTTCTCAAGGCGAACGCGGCTCTCTGATGCCCATATCCCATATCAACCGCTACGACCCATGCCTTTTTTATTTTATCCATATCTTTTACTGTAGCAGATTGATGGGAATTCCCAAGTGGATATGGAAGTCGGGGTGCATCAATGATGAATAAATCAGAGATAGGATGAAGGAAGATCCTTGCGCTTGCGGAATTTCCAGCAGAAGAGAAAAAGGGGAATGTACAGGAGGAACCATGCAATATGAGCATTTTCAACTCGCAAAGAGGCAAAGGGAAGTTTGGCAAAGAGCTCGACTATCCAGAGCGTATAGGTCAACAGAAGAAAAACGGGAATGGAAAGGATGGCGCCAAGGAATTGCCAAAGAAGTCCTGCGAGTAAGAAGAGAAACCCCAGAATAAGAAGGATGGCCATGATGGGAAGGATGAGAAGATTCGTGATGATAAATACCACTGATACATATCCAAAACTTGAAACCAGCACCGGAAACGTCATGATTTGAGCTGCGACTGTCATGCCGAGGATGTCGCGAATTCCCCATGTTTCAGGAATCTTTCGAAACCAAATTTGGAACAATGGTAAAAAGAGGATGATCCCCAGCACTGCCAAAAAAGAGAGCTGGAATCCCGCGTCGTATTTGAGAAGGAGAGGATTGAGCCACAGCATGAGCGCTGCGGCAAAAACAAGCGCTCGAAAAGAAACGTTTATTCTTCCCATATGTTCGCCCACAAGGAGCATGGTTCCCATGATGCCTGCTCTTACTGCAGAAGGTTGAGCGCCTACAAGCACAATAAAAGTAACGATGAAGCAAAGGGTGAGATAAAATGCTTGTTGACGCCACAACCCGATCCAAATAAGAAAGGACATTACTATGGGAATAAGCAACGCGACGTGCTGGCCAGAGATTGCGGTAATGTGGCGCACGCCGGTGCGATTTAGTTTTTCCTTGAGATCATCTGATAATCGGTCTTGGTCGCCCAGGAGCAAAGCTGCCAATAACGCACTTTGAGGGGGCGAGAGGTGCCGAGAGAGAACTTCTCTTAATTTTTGTTTTCCCTCCAAGAGCATTCCATAGAACTTTTCTTTGATCGTATCGTGCCGTCCTCTTTCCACGAGTTCAATTTCTGGGTTGTGCATCACGGAATATATTCCTTCTTTTGCCAAAAACATTCGATAGTCAAAATCGTCAAAAACATCGGGATCCTTGAGATAGCCATTCATTCGGAGGATGTCTCCGTACTGGTATAAAGAGGCGAGTTCAGTGTGTACGAGCACTTTTCCTTGAGAGATGGAGACCGTGTCGAATTTTTCTGATGAGACGGCAAAAGGGGTAATAACCAACTGAATCCGATCCGTCTTGCGTTGAGGTTCTTCTGCAACCCTTCCGACAAGAGCAACTTTCTCTTTCAGATCGTTGTATACTCCAAGTTCATTACCAAAGAGCAGATGGGTGGCTTCCAGATACCTTCCCATCCCAAGGGAGGCCGCCATGATACAGATTCCTATCCCCAAGGCTCTCTTATACCTCCAAAACATACTCACCAGGAAAATACCCAAAATCAAAACAACCAGCATGAGAATCTGGTTGATTTCCACAAGTGAGCTTAGTGCGATACCTCCAAGAAATGAAAGACAGGCTCCAAAGAATATCTGGGATGGACTCATTCTGAAAATCCAGTGGCAATGATGGTAATTTTCACCTCGTCTGGCTTGAGATTTTTGTCATGGACAGCTCCAAAGATGATCTTTGCTTGCGGAGATACCCGCTCTTTTATTTTTTGAGCAACTTCGTTGATTTCAGCTAAGCTTAAGTCAGTTGATCCTACAATATTGAAGAGCACGCCTTTTGCGCCCTGAATAGACATATTTAAGAGCGGAGAATTGAGCGAGGATTCAAGGGCCGCTTCGATTTTCTTTTCTCCTCTTGCTCGTCCCATTCCAAATACTGCCCTTCCCGAATTTTTCATAATGCTTTTCAGGCCCGCGAAATCCACATTGATAATGCCAGGTACCGCAATGAGATCTGAAATGCCTTGTACTGCTTGGCGCAATACCTCATCTGCTTTCCAGAAGGCAGAGAGCACGGTAGTGTTGGGATCTGAAAGCTGCAGAATCTGGTCATTGGGGATCACAAGAAGGGTGTCCACCTTCTCGCGGAGTTCTTCAAGAGCTTTCTCGGCGAGACGTATTCTCCATGCGCCCTCAAACGTAAATGGTTTTGTTACCACTGCGATCGTAAGCGCTCCTTGGGATTTTGCGAGGTCTGCGATAACAGGGAGGGCTCCTCCGCCGGTGCCTCCTCCAAGACCTGCTGCAAGAAATACCATATCAGCTCCTTGGATAAGAAGCTTCAACTCCTCTTTGCTCTCCAAGGCCGCTTTCTTGCCGAGTTCCGGATTCATGCCCGCTCCAAGCCCCTTGGTGCTTTCTTTTCCAATTCGTATCTTTTGATGCGCCCGTATTTTTTTCAAATCTTGCACATCCGTATTTACCGCAACTAAATCTACTCCTTTGATGTTGCATTGGATCATTCGATCAATCGCATTGCCTCCAGCTCCGCCAACTCCGATTACCTTGATCGTTGTTTGAGGGTTCATATCTTATGGTACAAACACTCGAAACATCTTTTTCATTTTTTGCAGGAGATTGCTCGCAACAGTACTTCTTCCTTGATCGGAAGAGTCCTTTCTTCCCATGATCAGCCCCATTGCTCCGAGAAACGTAGAATCAAGAGGAGGGTTGATGACTCCATAGAGAGTGCCGAGCCTTACCGTCAATCGAAGTTCTCTCTTTGCAATATCCACAATTTGGGGAAGTTTCGATCCTCCGCCAACCAATATCACGCCTCCGGGAAGCATTCCCTGTCTGGAGATCTTTTTGAATTCTTTGTTCACCAACTGGAGAATTTCTCGTATTCTTGCTTCCATAATATGGCCGATCATCTTTTGGGGGAGGATCAAGGGTTTTCCGCCCGGAACTTCTATTTGGAATCTTTTTCCCTTTGTTCCTCCGTGCGCCCCGAATTCTTTTTTGATTCTTTCTGCGATATCAGGTTCGGCGCGAAGGCCGATGGCAATATCGTTGGTGATATTCGCTGAACCTACCGGGAATATCGCCGTATGAATGAGGTCTCCCTCTTCATATACTGCCAATCCTGTGGTGCCCGCTCCAATATCGACGACCGCAGCGCCTAATTCTTTTTGTTGAGGAGTGAGCACCGCAGGAGAACTCATGAGAGGAGAAGAAACCATGTCTTCAATCTCGAGCCCTGCATCAAGAACCGCGTCGGTTACATTTTTGATATAAGGAGAAAATCCGCAAACGGTTAATACATCTGCTTCGAGCCGCACTCCTTTCATGCCTACCACTCCTTTGATATTCCCCTCGCCGTCTACAAGAAATTGTTGAGGGAACATATCCAAGATTTCTTTATTGGAAGACAGGGAAATCGCCTGCGCTGCTTGCAAGACTCTGTCTACATCTTCTTGGGAAATTTGTCCATCTGCTCTCGAGACTGCCACAACTCCGTGGGAGGGAATGGTAAAGATGTGACTCCCTCCGATGTTCACCGCCACTCCTTCGATTTTCTGATTGCTTAAGTTTTCGATCCTATCTTTCAAGGTGAGAATTCTTCTCGCGACTTCTTCAGGATTTACTACCGCACCCTTTCTGACTCCAGCAGATGGTTCTTCCGCAAATCCGAGAATTTCAAATCCCCCTTCTCCCTCCTTTTTCTGCGCAATAACAATTTTGATAGAGTGTGTTCCAATATCGAGTCCGCAGAGAATGCGTGGTTTCATAGATGAACGTGGTGAGGTTTAAGAATGTATGATTTTGAGGTAGGAGGTTTCTTTCTGTTCCATTTTTTGCGCATTGAGCTTTGTGCGATGGCTGTAGTTGAGGAGATGGAGTATTCCGTGGATAAGCATCCAGGAGAGAGCCCTCTGAAAAAGTATACCATATTTCTTGGCATCTCTCTTTACCCGGGAGGGACAAATACAGATCTCGCCCAAGCCAAGTTCTTTTCCTGACCGGAGAGGTTGGTTCTTTTGTGCTCCCTGGTGAAAGGGAAAAGAGAGGACATTGGCCACCTCATTTTTCCCACGATAGATTTTATTGAGTTCTCGCATTTTTTTCGGTTCAAGGATGGCAATCGACAAGGTGGCTTTTTTTCGCCTCTCTCCCCGTAAGACCTTTTGGGCAACCTTGAGCAAAAGTTTTGTATCGATGCGATTTCGAGATTGGTTGTTCACTTCGATCATGAATGTTCTATTGTAAGCAACGGAGAGGATGTTGGCAAGCTTGACTTTAAAGAAATTTTGAGTAAGTCTAATCTCATGGGAAGAAAAGGTCGGACCAATAAGGTAGAGAATATTTCATGATATGGCACAGACGAAAAACAGAAGCATTTTCTTTTTGGCTGGATTTGTGGCGATTGTATTGGCGTTGAGCTTTGGCGGGATATTCCTTATTCAAGCACACGAGGATGAAGATGAGGAGGCAGACAGAAACATTCAGGAATTTATTGAAGGGTTAGACGAGTTCAGTTTGGAGCACTTCCCCCCATGGCTTGAGAGAAGGTTTGAAGTGAGAGATCCGAGTTTATCCATTAATCCCCAGGGAAGAGTTCTTATCACTGCTGGAGAGGTAAGCGAGGTTAGTTGGCCAAATCTGAAGGTCAAGACATGGGGAATTATCCTCAATGTTCATGTGATGGGAGGTGCGGTGATCCACGGAACGGGGAGCACTTCCTCTGGAACTCCTCAAGTCGCGGTAGGGGATAGAATAGATATCCTCGGCGAGATGGAAAAAGAGACTGGTTTAATTCACGCTCATCATTTTAAGAACCGCTCGCAGGCTTTTCAAGAGATTGAAAGTCTTCGACAGCGTATTCAAGACCTGCTCAAGCAAGTAGAAGAGCTTCGTGTAAGAGTGAGAGGTCTCCAGATAGGTTTTTAGGATTTTCTTGGAGCCAGGAAACTGCAGGACTAACCTCCTGCAGTTTTGTGTTCCGTATCTCCTGCGTGCGGATGTGAGGCTGCATGGGTCGGTGCGATTATTAGCGAGTTACAAGACGCCTTGGTTAAGTTTTCTACCTTGAGAATCGTTGCCACAAACATAAATATACCACAGTTAACGGTGCTGGACATGGTTGTGTACAAAATGACTACATCGGTGTCGAGGCCGAATACCTCCTTTCCCTACGAATAAAACAGTTTACTTAATACTCTATACATACGTATAACTTGTTAAGTAAAACACATGAATTATACGCACCTCTGTTCTCCAAGTGCACAAGTCCCTCACAGGCTCAAAGCAAGGATTTTGCCAACGAATTGAAGCTGAACTGTATAACTCGTGATGAGATACATGATTACAACCTCTTATTCTTCTTCCTTCCTACCCTGATCTTGGGAGGAGGGAAGTGTTACCGATGTATCTCATCTTGTGCAGAGGCATAAAAGAAAGTCTCCAGCATGAATCCATGCTACGATTGAGGAATGATTCCAGTATACGTTATGAGGATATGAAAAGGAGATTGTTATATTTCTTGTTTGCCGTTGTATTCATCGGCATACTTGGCTTTGGAGGTTTGCTCGGAGTAAAAAACTTTCAGATGAAAGCCGAGGAGGTATCCAATCTGTCAGAGGCGCAACAAATTGTCTTGCTGTTCGGAGGAGATATTATGCTCGATCGGGGAGTGGAGTGGGCGATAAAGAAAAACGGGGGAGATTGGAGATGGCCGTTTTTGAAAATCGCAGATACGCTTCACGGGGCAGATCTGGTGTTTGGAAATCTGGAAAGCCAGATTTCAGATAAAGGAAGAAATGTGGGAAGTAGATATTCTTTCCGCGCAGACCCCAAATCTATGGAAGGGTTAGTGTATGCGGGTTTCGATGTCGTATCTGTGGCAAACAACCATAGTTTTGACTACACAAAAGAAGCATTTGAAGATTCTCTCTTGAGAATCAAGGAAGCTGGCATCGCATATACAGGAGGGGGGTTTTCAAGTCAAGAAGCGTATTTCCCCGCAATCAGAGAAGTGAAAGGAATAAGAGTTGGATTTCTTGGGTATACCAATTCAGGATCTGCCAGTTGGAGCGTAAAGGAGAATCAGGCAGGGATTGTATGGACAGATTGGAATACACTGGAACAACTTGAGCGCGACATTCAACAGGCAAAACGAAATGTTGATATTCTCGTAGTCTCTCTTCATGGAGGAGAGGAATACGCAAAAGAGCCAAATGAATTTCAAAAAGCATTTGCAAAAACTGCGATTGATGCTGGAGCAAATCTTATTATCGGCCATCACCCACATGTTGTCCAACCTTTGGAGCAATACCAACAGGGATGGATTGCATACAGCCTAGGGAATTTCGTATTTGATCAATACTTCTCCCAAGAAACAATGCGAGGAGCAATGCTAAAGGCGATTGTTGAAAAGAAAACAATCAAAGAGGTGAGCCTCGTGAAAACAAAACTCAATCCTTCCTATCAGGTTGAGCTTGCAGAATAGTATTATTGCACAATCCCCCTCACCAAACGCAAACCGTTATGGCGTGGGTGCTATCCTGCTAATTCGATAGAGTCAATATAATACTGGTCGAGAATTTTCTGTACGGTGACGAGTTCAATCTGTTGCAGTTTCCCCCCTTCTCCAAATAGGGTGAGTTGGAAGCGAAAACCGTTTGGCTCCACGGTTGATGTTTCCGTGATTTCATAATCGGTAAAATTATCGATGAGCTTGAAGACGCCAGTTTCTTTTTGTGCCATGGCCTGTTCGGTGAGATATCGAGCTGCTTTTGTTTCATCTTTTGCGATGCGAGCATTCAAAAATTCTTTCAAGATATTTTCTGCTGTTTGCCTTTCGAACTCTTGTCGTTGCTGTTCGAGTTTCTGTTCGATTTGGGGAAGGCGTTTTCCCTCTATGCGGTGGTATTGCCAAGCCAAAACCACCTCTCCTGCCACCAAGATGAGAAGAGCAATGAGGAGCGATTTAAAAGCATCTTTGTCCAACAATCTGGTTTTTTGATGTTTCTCTTCCATGAGATTCAAGAAAGCATTTCTTTTACAATCTTACTTATGAGACTTCCTTCTGCTTTTCCTTTGAGTTTTGGCATCAACGCTCCCATGATTTTTCCCATATCTTGGAACCCCACAGTGTCCATTTGATCGAGAGCTTCTTTTACCAATTTGCGTATTTCATCTTCAGAGATCTGTTTGGGAAGATAGGCTTGGAGAATTTCCATTTCCTTGCCTTCTCTTTCTGCCAAATCGAGCCTCCTGCCCTTCTCGAAAGCCTCTATTGCTTCCCTTCGTTTTTTCACTTCAGACACCACAACTTCCCGTGCTTCTTGGTCGGAAAGCTCTGAATTCTTGACGAGCTCTTCCTCGCTGAAGTTGGGGTTTGCCTTACTCAATGTATATCTCTTCCCCTTTTCTTTGTAAGAGAGAGAAGAGAGAAGCATTCGGAGAGTCTCTACCTTGAGAGCATCGCCTTTTCGTAGAGCAGTTTTGAGATCATCGCGAATTTGCTGTGTGAATTCCATCCCTTGAGATGATTCAATCATTTATCGTAAGTCGTTCGTGGCCAGTTATCGATAAGACTCTATTTTTCCAAGTTTTTTTAGTTTCTCGTACTCTCCCCTCTTTTCGAGTTTGCGAAGCGTCGATTGCCGTTTGGTGTGCTTGCTTTCTTTTCTCCGAAGAAACATACTTTTTTTTACCGCCCTTAAGATTCCGCTTTCCCGGAGACGTTTTGTAAAACGGCGGACAAGCGCCTGATTTGTTTCCCTATTTTGTTTTTTGATTTCAAGGGCCATATCAATAAGATATTTTTTATCTATCCGCGAGACTGCGCCAGGAAGTGTAAATGTAAGTGGTCGATCTCTTGTCCTCCTTCTTTGCCCACATTCATTTGAAGCTTGAAGCCATTCACTTTCTTTACTTGAGCAATTGTTCGAGCCAACAAAATCATTTCTCCGAGCAACTCTTTGTGTTCTTCTTTTGTTTCCAAGAGCGTTGGGATGTGTTTTTTTGGGGTAATGAGAAGATGAAGGGGAGCCTTGGGACGAATATCTGAAAAAACAACGAACCGTTCGTCTTCGTACGAGATATCAGAAGGTGTCTCCTTTTGTGCGATTTTGCAAAAGATGCACTCCATCATATTATGTTATGGGGTTTTAACTGTCGTGTTTCTTGAGCCGCTTTTTCACCTCTTCCAATACATGATCTAATTTCACTATTTCTTGCGCCCCTGCGCTCATATCTCGAATAACAATTGAATTTTCAAGCACTTCTTTCTGGCCAAGAATGAGGGTATATTCGACTCCTAATTTATCTGCTCTCCCGAGTTGAGTGCGCAACGAGTCTCTCCCCAATGACTCTGCGATCGGAATGTTTGCTTTTCGGAATTCTTCGAGTAACTTCAGACTTTTCTTCTTGGGTAAGTCTCCCAATTGAGCAAGAAATATCCTTGCTTTTGGCGGAGAAGGAAGAGCATCGTTCCTTTCTTTCATCAGAGAGACAATCCGTTCGATGCCTGCTGCGCCTCCCGAAGCTGGAACTTCTTTTCCTCCCAGCAGTTTTGCCAATCCATCATACCTTCCTCCTCCCACGAGCGCATTGCGCGGAACTCCCTGCGTTTGAGATTCTGTGTTGTCTTCGCTGGCGAGCACTCTCTCTTGGAATATCTCAAAGACGGTTTTTGTATAGTAATCAAGTCCTCGCACCAGATAGGGATCAAGATGATAAGGGAGATCCGTTTCGTCTAAGAACTCAAGCAAGGACTTGAAATGATTTTTACATTCTTCACAGAGATGGTCAATGATCTGGGGTGCCTGCGCTCGAATTCGCTGGCATTTTTCTTCTTTGCAGTCAAGGGTGCGCAAAGGATTTTGTTTGAGACGTCTTCTGCACTCGGCGCACAGGGAATTCTGGCGAGGCCTCAAATAATTCGCGAGGAGTTTTTTGTAATATGGCCGACACTGACTGTCTCCAATACTATTTACCTCAATAATAAGGTGAGTAAATTTTAACTCTTTGAGAATCACATAGAAGAGCTGGATGATTTGAGCGTCGATTGCCGCGCTTTGTTCTCCAAAAACTTCAAAGTCAAACTGGTGAAATTCACGGAACCTTCCTGCTTGAGGGTGTTCGTATCGAAAGAGGGGCCCGTAGCTATAGAGTTTTACCGGCTGGGGGAGGGCGAGCATTCCGTGCTGGAGGTATGCGCGTACGATTCCTGGCGTGAACTCCGGCCTCAAGGCGAGCACATCGCCTCCCCTTGTTCTCAACGTGTACATCTGCTTTTCTACGATATCAGTAGTAGCTCCTGTTCCTTTCTCGTACAATTCAGCATGTTCCATCGTAGGCGTTTCAATCTTGCCAAATCCATAAAATTGAGCGATTTCTTCCACCACTTTGATGACCTTCTCATAGAGAAATTGATCTTGGGGTAAGACGTCGTGCATTCCTGTTGGCGTTTGAAATTTGGATTTTGTGCTCATACGATTCAAAAATTTGTTTGGGATTTCGTCTCTCGAATTTTAATAATTTGGCGCCTCCACTTTTGCAAAAGCACTTAGAGGAAATACACGGATCCAGACTTGGCCAATAATAAAATCCTTCGGAAGGACTCCCCAAACTCTCGAATCAGAAGAGTGCACTCTATTATCTCCCAACACAAAGTATTCGTTTTCTTGCAATGCGACCCTCAAGGATCCTGGAGTGTGACTTTCCAGAAGATAGCTCGATTCCCCGAGCACAAGCTCATGATCGTCTTTCAAGATGGTTACCTTTCCATCGTTGACGGTAATGGTTTCTCCGGGTAAGCCTACAATTCGCTTGATATACCTCTGGGAGGGATTATGGGGATATTTAAACACAACGACCTCTCCTCGTTGAGGGGGTCGGAACCGATAGGAAATCTGATCTACGATGAGATAATCCCAGTTATGAAAGTTGGGTTCCATGGAAGCCCCTCGTACCAGGAAAGGTTGAAACACAAACGTGCGCAGTCCCCAGACGAGCAGAAGGGCTATGAGAACGATCTTTCCAACCTCCAAGAGAAATGTCAATGTATTTTTCATTGGCATTGACCTATTATACCAGCATTTTTTTGTTTTACAAGGGCGAATGAAATGGCTACAATGAGAAAAGGTGAGCGCTTCAACATTCCAACAGAATTCTGCGTTTTTAATCGTTGGTCTTGGGAATCCTGGTAAAGACTACGCACAGACCCGGCATAACATCGGGTTTCGAGTGATTGATGCGTTTTTTCAAAAAAACGAATTTCCAGATTTTTACATCGACAAAAAATCACAGTGCCTCATTTCAGAAAAATACTTGGGCACAAAACACATAATTCTCGCCAAGCCGCAGAACCTAATGAATAATTCCGGCCTCGCAGTACGATCTCTTTATACAAAATACCAGATACAGAATACGAGATGCATGGTTGTTATTCACGACGATATCGACCTTCCCGTTGGCAAAATAAAAATAGTGAAAAACCGCGGTTCTGCCGGGCACAAAGGAGTGGAATCAATTATCAAGGAACTAGGAACAAAAGATTTTGTGCGTCTTCGAGTCGGAATTCAGCCCGAAAGAGGGAAACCAAGACATGGAGAGGAGTTTGTGCTCCGACAGTTTACCAAAGAGGAATTACAAGTAATCGAAAACGTAATTGAACAATCTCGTGAGGCATTAGAGACAATTCTGCAAAAAGGAGTTTCAAAAACGATGAATCAATTCAATAAATAGAAAAGACCGAAGAAATCCTCTGGACTTCGGTCTTTCAAGTCTAAACTCTCCTAGGGAGTTTTTTTTCTTGATTCTTTATTCAACCTTCACTCTCCTCCTGGGTGAGCTACGTAAAAGGATCTTGAGGCGGGCAACGACCTCTTTTGGAGTTGCATCTTTTTTCAGATACGTATCAGCGCCTTGGTCAAATGCCTCAAATTCCATTTTTTCGTCATCTGGTCCTAGGACCAGAATGGTGACGTCCTTGTTGATCTCTGCTGTGAATGCTCGGATCAGAGGTTGTTCAGGGTCATAATTCATTATGATTACCTGAGGACCGTCTTGCCGGAATTTTTTGATTCCCTCCTCACTTGTTGCTCCAATGGTTGGATAATAGCCCGCTTTCTCTAAGCAACAGACAATCCATTCCCGTTTTTCCGCATCATCCACAATAACCAATACCTTGATGCGCCCCTGGTTCATTTTATCCTCCTTAAGGTGCAGTTGAGATATACACTCTATATGAATGAGATCAGTGAATTTGTCAACAACATGAGTAACCTTCAGTGAACATAGATTTGTTCATCAGAAACCTCTTCAGACACATATGAAGGTGATATCTCAAAACATCTCCTCTCTGAAATTTTGAGACAAGCAGGAATCAGCTCAAAAGAATGGAAGAAGGCATAAAGAAAAGAGCCGCTGCATCCCGTGGGCGGCCCTCTTTTGGAGTCGTGTTTAAACAAGTCCTCTTTTCTCAATTGAGAGATATTCTTTGAAGAGCTTGGGAGGCCGCGATACATTTTAATATGCGCCTCGCCGATTATGATAAGCATCTGGACTACCTCAAAAGGAAGCGGCCTGCTTTCAGAGCATTCCGAACAAGATAGTTGAACGCTCTTTTCCCAGAGTTCTTTTGTTTCACGGAGAAAGCATTTTCCCCCCTGGATGTAAGCAACGGTAATGGGGCCTGTTGATACCTCTCCTAGACACTCTTCATAAAAAGGACATCCACGATGAATCTCTGCGAGGATCAGTAGTTTTTCTTTGTCCCATTCCATCCACGATTTGCAGTGTGGGATACTCTCACTGGCCATCACTTCCTCCTTCCTCCTTCCATATCATTCTCCTCCAGGATTTTTCTTGGGGCTTGTTTGTAAGGTTTTTTAGTTGACTTTCTGTACTGCTGTGAATATATTACTTGTAGATGAATCTGTCAAACGCACGAGACGCGGTTTTGATTGTTGCGATTACCCCCTACTTTCTGGAAAAGGGGAATGTTTGGTTTGAAGAGAATTTGGACAAAATTCTGCAGGCGCGAGAAACGCAGCAGTTTTTCCAGGATAATGCCGTGGTTCTCCAAACGCAAACGGAGTGGGGGCTGTCCCCACTTTTGCGCAAGCTCGATGAGATGGGGTATGAGAAGGTTTTGGAGGTACAAGAGATGGGTGAGTTTAGCCATCGTGGAGGGATTATTGATGTGTTTCCGATCAATACCAGCAATGCGATTCGCATCGAATTTATCGGAAACCGTATCGAAAGCATCGAAAAGCTCGATGTTGGACTTAAGCCCGAGGACGAAACAAAAGCAAAAGAACTTCTCAAAAAACGGCTCAAATCCCAAAAGCTCTTTTCGGATATCAAGGGATTAAAAGTGGGAGATTACCTTGTGCATCTCGATCACGGAGTAGGCAAGTTCACTGGTATCTCGTATCTTGTATCTGGTATCTTGCATCAAGAAGAAGTGCCGGATACAACATACAACATACAAGATACAAAATACTACGTCTTAGAGTACGCTGGTGGCGACAAACTATATGTACCCCTCGGCCTTGAGCGAAAACTCTCGCGCTACATCGGTTTTCAAGAACCTCGCATTTCTCGACTCGGATCTTCCTTTTGGCAAAAGACAAAGCGAAGGGTAAAAGAGGAAGTAGAAAAACTCGCAAAGCAACTCCTTGAGGTCTACGCCAAAAGAGAGGTCTCCTCAAGATCTTCGTATGCGCCGGAAGATGAAATCGAAGAACGGGTGGCAGCGAACTTTCCTTATCAAGAAACTCCCGATCAACTTCAAACGCTCCAAGAAATCAACGAAGATCTTTGTAAAACCGAACCGATGGACCGAATCGTATGCGGAGATGTGGGATTTGGGAAAACAGAAGTTGCTTTGAGAACAATGGTAAGGGCAGTGAAAAATGGATACCAAGCCGCGCTTCTGGCGCCAACCACTATTCTTGCTCATCAGCACTTCCAAAACTTTCAAGAGCGACTGCGGACACTGCCCATTCACTTGGCAATGCTCTCTCGGATTCAAACGAAGAAAGAACAAAAGGCAATTCTTCAAGAGTTACGAGAAGGAATCATTGACGTTGTGATTGGCACGCACCGCTTGCTTTCCGGAGACGTACAATTCAAAAATCTTGGCTTGCTCGTGATTGACGATGAGCAGAGATTTGGCGTGAAGCAGAAAGAAAGGTTGAGAGAACTGCGCACATCACTCGACGTACTTTCGCTTTCCGCAACTCCTATTCCGCGCACTTTATACATGGCGCTTTCCTCCTTGAGAAGCATGAGCACCATTCAAACTCCTCCCGAAGGAAGAGTGCCGGTGAAAACTGTTATTGCCCATCGAAAAGAAAAAGTTATCAAAGAAGCAATAGAAACTGAACGGAAAAGGAACGGGCAAGTGTATTATCTCCACAATCGCATCGGTACCATCGAAGGTGTAAAGAAGTATTTAGAAAAACTTGTTCCCAGGACAACATTCGGCGTTGCCCATGGGAGATTAAAGGAGAAAGAGCTCATCAGAATCATGGATGCTTTTCGCGCGAAGAAATTTGATGTGTTGATCGCCACCACTATTATTGAAAATGGATTAGATCTGCCCACGGTACATACGCTTATTGTCGAAGATGCCGCAAAACTTGGCTTGGCGCAGGCCTATCAGATCAAGGGAAGAGTAGGACGATCGCGCACTCAATCGTACGCTTACTTTCTCTACGGGGGCAGACTTTCTTTGAACGCGAAATTACGGCTTGAAGCTCTCAAAGAAGCGGAAGAATTGGGATCAGGGTATCGAATAGCATTGAAAGACTTGGAAATCCGAGGAGCTGGCAATATCTTGGGGAGAGAGCAGTCGGGTAATGTAAACGCAGTAGGCCTCAATCTCTATTGCCAGCTGCTTTCGGAAGCAGTTGATAAAAACAAGAAAATTTTGCAAGGAGACAAAACATGATACAGTGAGAGAAATAAAACGAGGCTTGAGAGGGGTATGAAGTTACTTATTGTCGAAAGCCCCACGAAGGCGCGGACAATTAAAAATTTTCTTGGAAAGGACTTTAAGGTGGAGTCTTCTTTTGGACATGTCCGTGATTTGCCAGAAGATAAACTTGGGGTTGATGTCGAACACGATTTCCAGCCATCCTACATCATTCCCCCCAAAGCGAAACAAACCATTCAGACGCTCAAGAATGAGATGAAAAAAACAAAGAGCGTTACGCTCGCCACGGATGAAGACAGAGAGGGTGAGAGCATCGCGTGGCATCTTGCGCAGGCGCTGGGTTTGAAGAATCCCGAGAGGATTGTATTTCACGAGATTACGAAACCCGCAATTGAGCAAGCTCTCAAGAATGCGAGACGTATTGATCTGAACCTTGTAGATGCCCAGCAGGCGCGGAGAATTTTAGATCGACTCGTGGGATACAAACTCTCTCCTTTTTTATGGAAGAAGGTGGCGCGAAGATTATCCGCGGGAAGAGTTCAATCAGTGGCGGTGCGCCTCGTCGTGGATCGGGAGAACGAGATTCGGGCGTTCAAGCCGGAAGAATACTGGACAATCGTCGCAAAGCTCCTAAAAATCAGGAATCAAGAATCGAGAATCGAGAATAAAGAATTTGAAGCAACGCTTTCTCAAAAAGATGGAAAAGCAATTCCGAAACTCGGAATCAAAACGCAGCAGGAAGCACAAGAGATTCTCAAAGAGCTCGAGGGAGCAGAGTGGCGAGTAGCACACATTGAGCAAAAAGAAATGAAGCGCAATCCTGCGCCGCCATTTACTACCTCTACGCTTCAGCAAGCTGCATCACAAAAGCTGCATTTTCCCGCGGCATTCACCATGCAGATTGCCCAGCAGCTCTACGAGATGGGATTCATCACTTATCACCGCACCGACTCTTTTAACCTTTCGCAATTGGCCCTTGGAGCGGCAAAAGACTTTATCGGCGCAGCCTATGGGAGTGAGTATTGGGCAGGATATTTTCGAACGTTCAAGACAAAATCAAAAGGCGCGCAGGAGGCGCACGAAGCTATTCGGCCCACCTACCCTGACCAGACACCAGAGAAACTGAAAGCAAAGAAACTCAACCAAAATCAATACAAGCTCTATGATCTTCTATGGCGAAGATTCATTGCTTGCCAAATGGCGCAGGCTGTATTTCACGCAACAGCAGTTGATATTGTCGCAAGAAATTTTGGTTTTCGATCAACGGGCCAAACGCTCAAATTTGACGGTTTCTTGAAGGTATACCCCATGAAATTCGAGGAAGCGGAATTGCCTCCACTTGAAAAAGACGAGCCTTTGGAGCTTCAAGAGCTGATTCCTTCTCAACATTTCACCGAGCCTCCTCCTCGCTATAATGAAGCGACTCTTATTAAAGCATTGGAGTCGTATGGCATCGGACGACCTTCCACGTATGCCCCTATCCTTTCTACGATTGAAGGACGCAATTACGTGGAAAAAGATGAACAGCATCGATTGCGTCCCACAGAAATTGGTGAAGTGGTAAGCAATCTCTTGGTAAAACACTTCCCCGATATTGTTGATGTTGGATTTACCGCCCAGATGGAAGAAGATCTCGACGAGATTGCTCAAGGGAAAAAGCAGTGGGTTCCTATGGTCAAAGAGTTTTACGATCCCTTTGCGCAAAATCTTGAGAAGAAATATGAAGAGGTGTCCAAACAAACTATTGCGCAGGAGTCGACTGATCGAACATGCCCGGAATGCGCCTCGCCTTTGGTGATACGCCTTGGCAAATATGGGAAGTTCTATGCGTGCTCCACATTCCCGAAATGCAAGCACACCGAGTCCCTCGAAAAGAATACGCTGGGGATCAAATGCCCCAAGTGCAGTAAAGGAGAACTTACTGCCAAGCGCACTAAGAGAAGAAAGGTCTTCTATGGCTGCAACCGTTTTCCCGATTGCGACTTTGCCTTGTGGGACAAACCAACCGGCGAAAAATGCGAA
>JBBTXG010000005.1:116274-221055 GCA_038062375.1 Patescibacteria group bacterium | reverse complement strand
GTTTGACAATCTTCTTATTCAAAACTACACTGAAATAATGATAAAAAGGAAAAAAATTCGAAAGAAGGCAAGAGAAAGAGGAAAAAAAATCTCCAGGAAGAGAACTTTCGTGCGTTTAATCTCGCATCGACAGAAGAAACACCGAGCGAAACCAAATTCTATTAAGAGGAAAAGCGAGAGTCAGACACGACAAGTTACCGATTCAGATCTTTTCGAGGGAGTGCATCGAGCAAAGATTCGTGTGGTTGGCATCGGGGGAGGGGGAGGGAATATTATAGCGGAGATAGTTTCGAGAGTGCAAAAAATTGATTTTGTAGCCCTCAACACCGATCTTCAAGCGCTCCGAGAGCTTCCGAGAAAAGTAAAAGCTTTTTCTTTTGGCCAAGAGTTTACTAAGGGATTAGGATGCGGTATGGATGCAGACCTCGGAGAAAGGGCTGCCCGAGGAGAAAAGGATCGGCTAAAGAAAATCCTTGAGGGATATGATATATGTATTCTCATCGCGTGCTTGGGAGGCGGCACGGGATCAGGAGTTACTCCGGTGTTGGCAGAAATTTCCCAGGAACTTCGCAATCTTACGTTTGGCATTTTTTTGATGCCTTTTGCGTTCGAGGGCGCGAGGCGCAAACAAATTGCAGAACAAGCACTTGAGAAGTTGAAACCTTACGTGAATAGTTACCTTGTCATTCCAAATGAGAGAATTTTCGGGATCATCGATAAAAAAACTTCATTTACCGAAGCCTTTTCTGCGGTCAATAGAAGATTAGCGGAGACTCTGGAAGGTTTTATTGAAACGCTTGCCCTGCCAGGACTTATCAATATTGATTTTGCAGATGTGCGCTCGGTTCTGGAAGGGAAGGGGAGACTCGCATACCTTAATAGCGCAATAGCGACAGGACCCGTAAAGGCGCAAGAAGCTGGGAAATCAGTGCTGCTCAATCCTCTCTATGAATACGGTATTGAGGGAGCAGACCGCATACTCTTTAATATCACCGGAGATCGAAATCTGCGAATGCAGGAAGTAGCAGAAATCAGCAAGGCAATTTATGAGCAAAATCCAAAAGCAAGGATTATCTTTGGTATCTCTTGCAGCGGAAAGCTCAAGGATCGAATTCGTATTACCCTTCTTGCAATTGGCTGCAACAAAGGTAAAGAAATGAAAATGAGAAAAGAAAAGAAAAAAAAGGAAGTAATTCCTTTTATCCTTGGGAAGGAGCAAAAAAAAGTTGAAGCAAGCCTCGTTGGAGAGCAAGAAAAGGTAGCGGCAAAGAAAGAAGAGAAGCCTCAACTGAAGAACGGTAAAAAGTTGTTTTCTGGAAAACCAAAAAAGAAACAAGAAGGAAGTCCTCTCCTCCCTTCCCCGATCTCCAAGAAAGAACAGATGTCGCTTCCTCCTGGCCAAGAGGGACAGAAGGTCGGCACCAAGAATACCCCACCGGAGAAATCTTCTCTAAGTTTCGTGGGAGAACCATTGCGCGTTCGCCGGAACGCGCTGGAGGTAAAAAAGGTTGTAGAAGAAGAAATAAAAGAGCTTGAAAAGAGAGAAAAGGAGTGGGATATCCCCGCATTTTTGCGAAAGAAGCAAGCATGAATACTATTACAAAAGCAATCATTCCTTTGGCGGGTCTCGGCACGAGGTATTTGCCGCTTTCGAAGGTAATCCCGAAAGAGTTTTTTCCTTTGGCAGATAAACCTCTCATTCAGTACGCGTTAGAAGAGCTTAAAGCCTCTGGTGTCACGGAGGTTATTTTTGTCGTACATACCAATCGAAAATTTATTGCGGAATACTTAAAAAAATCTCCTCAACTGGAAAAAATTCTTGAGGAAGGAAAACAAGATTCGCTTTTGGAAGATCTCCGCGAGCTCGAGAAAATGTCAGAAGGCGTAACATTTTCCTATGTGCTCGATAAACCCTTGGGAGATGGCCACGCCGTACTCCAGGCTCGCAGAGTTTTGGGAGATGAGCCGTGTTTTGTGATCTACCCGGATGATATAATCGAAGCGAAGACTCCTTGCGCCTTACAGTTAGCTCAAGTATTTCGAACTTCGCAAAAGCCGGTAATCGCTTTATCTCAACTCTCCCGAGAAAAACTGTCTTCGTATGGAATCGTAGGAGTAGAAAAGATTGCGCACAAGTTGTATAAGATAAAAAAAATTATCGAGAAACCACTGAAAGAGACCGTTCCCTCGAATCTTGCAATCGTAGGCCGAAGCATCTTAACTCCAGAAGTATTTGAGTACTTAAAGAGAGCTCGTCCGAACAAGAAAGGAGAAATTTCCCTTAGTGAAACCTTGGGGGACATGGTAAAAGATGGTAAAATTGTGTATGGATATGAATTTGAAGGGAGATGGGTAGAGTGCGGCACCAAAGAAAAATGGATGCACTCTTTTGTCTATTTTGCGGCAAGGCATCCGAAGTTTGGAAAGGGAATACGGAGTTTCCTCAAAGAGGAGAAATTGCTATAAAATTAAATTTTCCATGACATGATTAAAATCACCCAAGACATCTTAAAAGAAATTTATACGCCTCGGTCGCCGGAAACACGAAAATACGATTACGGGTTAATGCTCGTGATTGGAGGATCAGAATTTTATTCTGGAGCTCCGGCAATGGCTGCATTGGCTGGTTTTCGTGCGGGCCTCGATATGGTTCGTATTATAGCTCCCAAGCGTGCCGCAGATGTTATTGCATCCTTCTCTCCGATTTTGGCTGCATATCCTTTGGCGGGTCACTATCTTCTCGGAGAACATGTAGCTACGTTGCTTGCAATGACTATATCCGCAAAAGAAGTAGCAAGAGGAAATGTCTCCGTGGTAATTGGAAGCGGCTTGGGGAGAACCGAAGAAACCCAGGATGCGATTGTGGAGTATCTTTCTCAACTCGACGATATTCCAGTAGTAATTGATGCTGATGCAATTCATGCGGTTGTAAAGAAGCCCCAAGTGATAATGGGTAAACGATTTGTGGTGACCCCAAATAGATATGAATTTATGCTCCTTTCAGGAGTAGAAATTCGACTGCTTCCTGAAGATGAAAGGATTAAGATCGTCCAAGAGGAAGCAGCGCGCCTGGGCACCACAATTTTATTCAAGGCAGCAACCGATGTTATCTCGGACGGCAAAGAAGTAGTGCTTAACGAGTCTGGTTCTCCGTACATGAGCGTTGGAGGAACAGGGGATACGTTAGCCGGGATTACAGGAGCTTTACTCGCGAGAAATATATCTCCGCTCAAAGCTGCGGGGGCTGCAGCATATATGAACGGAAGGGCAGGGGAGATCGCTGCTGGGAAGTTTAAAGATTCTCTTGTCGCCACCGATCTCATCGAAGCGATCCCCGAAGTGATTCTTTGAGATGAAAGAGACGCACCAATTTGACTGGAAAAAGTATGTGAGGGAGTGTTTGGAGTCGACATACTATTGTGCGTTGGGAACGAACGACGGAGGCGCTGTTCTCCTTCAAGGTTTTTTTGTTAGAATAGGTTTATGAAAAAAGACTGTCCGTTTTGTGCCATTTCCAAAGAGCCTCGCATATTGAAAGAAGGGAAGTATATGTATGTGATTTTGAGCAATCCGAGGTTAATGCCCGGGCATTTGCTGGTGATTTCAAAGAGACATGTAGCGCGGCTTTCTGAATTGAGGGAAGAAGAGAGGAAAGAGCTTCTCGATTTGCTCATTGAGTTTGAAGAAAGGATTTTGGCAAGATTGTCTTCTGGTTGCGACATCCGCCAGAACTACAAGCCCTACGTGCCCAACAGCAGAACAAGCGTCGAGCATTTTCACTTTCACTTGTATCCCAGAAACCTAGACGACCAGATACATGAAGCTATAGACCCTCACCAAAAACCCCTCTACCGCGACCTGTCCGAGGAAGAAAGAAAAAGATTGTCTGCATTGTTTATGGAATAGATTTTGAAGTCAAAATGTGGTAGAATAAATGTATGTACAACTGGCCTGTTGACGAAGTATTCTATGAAAATCATTCTCGGTTCCGGCTCAAGGCAAAGGAAAAACATACTGGAACGGATGGGCTACACTTTTGAAGTTATGCCCGCTGATATTGACGAGAAGGCAATTCGGAACGGCGATCCGAAAGCACTTACGATGGCCCTTGCGAAAGCCAAAGCAGAAGCATTGCTTCCGAGAATCAACGAACCTGCCCTTTTGATTACCGCAGACCAAGTGGTCTTATGGAACGGCGAAGTTCTCGAGAAGCCAGAAACCGCCGAGCAGGCAAGGAGATTCCTTGAGGGATATGCGTACCATCCCCCTCGGCCAATTAATGCCGTGGTTGTAACGAACACGGCAAGTGGATTGCAGGCGGGAGCAAACGATGAAAACACGGTATACTTTCGTCCATTCCCGGGAGATGTTATTGAAAAGCTTATAGGAGAGGGCAGCGTTTTTTCGCAGGCAGGAGCATTCTCCCTTGAAAATCCTCTGATTGCGCCGTACATCGAACGTTTCGAGGGAACCCTCGAGAGTATTGAGGGTTTGCCGATAAAGCTAACGGAACAACTCCTCAAAAAGGTGCAGGAAGATGGATAAAAAAGTTTTAACGCTTTGCATTGTACATCAGGGAGATCAAGTGCTTTTGGGAATGAAAAAGCGCGGGTTTGGGGAGGGGAGGTGGAATGGGTTTGGCGGAAAAGTGAAAGAAGGGGAGAGCATTGAAGAATCCATGCTTCGGGAATTCGAAGAAGAGACGGGTTTGCGACTCACTGCGTTTGAAAAGCGCGGGGTGCTTGAGTTTCGGTATCAAAACGATGAAAATAAGATTCACGAGGTGCATCTGTTCTGCGCAAGAGCATTTGAAGGCGAACCCATGGAGACCGAGGAGATGCGGCCCCAATGGTTTTCTCTCGATGAGATTCCCTTCGATTCCATGTGGCCAGATGACCGCTACTGGTTTCCCATGTTTTTAGAAGGAAAGAAGTTTAGAGGACATTTTCTTTTTGAAGATTTTAATACAATCCTCGAACATAGCTTACAGGAGTTGGAAAATTAAAGGTCTAATCTATTGAGCAAATAAATTCTATGTATGCTATAATTATTCATAGGGTATGACTAAAATTGCGATCAATGGATTTGGGAGGATAGGACGGCTGTTCTTCCGGCAGATGGCAAATCAAAAAGATGCTCAAGTTGTGGCAATCAATGACTTAGGGAATGTCGAGAATTTGGCGTATTTGTTGAAGTACGATACGGTGTACGGAAGATTCAAAAGTTCCATTGTTGCCAAAGGAAACTCTTTACTCGTAGATGGGAGAACGGTCCAAGTACTTCAAGAAAAAGATCCTGCTATTTTGCCATGGAAGAAACTAGGAATTGATATCGTGGTGGAGGCAACAGGGGTATTCGAATCGTATGAAGAAGCGAAGATGCACTTGAGAGCTGGTGCAAAAAGAGTGGTTATTACTGCTCCGGCAAAAGATCAAGAGAGTAAGGAGGGCAAGACCGTGCTTATGGGTGTGAACGACAACGCGATGAGCGCATGCAAGATTACTTCAAATGGTTCTTGCACTACTAACTCGGTTGCTCAAATCGCGCAAGTGCTCAACGAAAAAATTGGAATTGCAAAAGCACTGCTCAATACCACGCATGGATATACTGCCACTCAAAGTTTGGTTGACGGTCCAACCAAAGGCAGAGATATGCGTCGGGGAAGGGCTGCGGGGCAAAATATCGTGCCTTCGAGCACCGGAGCCGCGATTTCTGTAACGCGGGCTGTTACTGATCTTGTTGGCAAATTCGATGGAATTGCGCTTCGAGTGCCAATTGTCGCAGGATCCATCGCAGATCTGACATTTCTTGCAAAACGGAAAACTACGGCGGGCGAAGTGAATGACATTCTTACGAAAGCTGCAAAATCGTCTCGGTTCAAGGATGTGCTCGCGGTGAGTGACGAACCCCTTGTATCTTCAGATATTATTGGACAGCCTTATGGAGCAATCGTGGACTTGGAAATGACGCGAGTCGTTGACGGTGATCTTGTAAAAGTGCTATCGTGGTATGACAACGAAGGGGGATACGTTGCGACGTTGGTCAGGCACGTTGTAGCCGCAGCAAGGTCGCTTAAGCTGGAATAACAGAAGAAATCAATTATCCTTCTTTTCTAAAGAAATTTTTCATATGTTGATCTTTCCAATTATTGCATCGATCTTATCCATTGGGTATGCCGCATTTCTCACATGGCAGATTTTGCAATTGCCAAAAGGCGATGCCAAAATGCAGCAGATTGCTTTGGCGATCCAAGAGGGCGCTTCTGCGTATTTGAAACGTCAGTATCGAACGGTTGCCATTGTTGCGATCCCTGTTTTTATTGCTTTGTGGCTTCTTTTTAAAGATAATCCATGGATTGCAGTTGGTTTTTTGATTGGAGCAGTTGCTTCCGCTCTCGCAGGATTTTTAGGAATGATGGTTGCGGTAAGAGCAAATGTGAGAGTAACCGAAGCTGCAAAAAGTGGACTCTCCAAAGCATTCTCGGTTGCATACCGCGGAGGAGCGGTAACCGGATTTTTTGTAGTGGGGCTGGCGCTACTTTCGGTTTCTGTCTTTTATTCAATCGTCGGAAACGAAAACCTCGAAGCTCTTATTGGTCTTGGCTTTGGGGGATCTTTGATTTCCGTGTTCGCGCGACTCGGAGGAGGCATCTTTACTAAGGCAGCAGATGTAGGGGCTGATATTGTCGGGAAAGTTGAAGCTGGAATTCCCGAAGACGATCTTCGCAATCCAGCAGTTATTGCAGATAACGTCGGCGATAATGTTGGCGACGACGCCGGCATGGCAGCGGATTTGTTTGAAACTTATGCGGTAACCATGGTAGCGGCAATGTTTTTGGGTTCACTTTTGTTTTCTTCTGTTTCAAGTATCGTGGAACTTCCTCTTCTTCTGGGAGGAGTGGCTACTTTAGCTTCCATTGTCGGAAGTCTCGTAGTCCGATTAACGGGAAAAGGCATTATGAAGGCTCTCTATATTGGGTTGATTGTGAGTGGAATTCTCGCAATTGCGGGATTCTATGTCATACTTGGTAAATATATTTCTATTGACGCAATTGGTTATGCGGGTGATGACGGGATTGGTTCAATGCAGGTTGTTGGGAACTGGTTTAATGCGCTTTTGCTTGGTGTGGGAATCACACTTGCAATGGTTGTCATCACGGAGTACTACACCTCAAAAAAGTTTCGGCCAGTGAAAACGATAGCTAATGCCTCAAAGACTGGGCATGGCACTAATGTTATCATGGGTATTGCCATGGGCATGGAGTCAACATTCGCGCCGATCTTGGTGATTGTCGCAGGAGTACTTTTGGCATATACCTTTGCAGGATTGTATGGGGTAGCACTTGCTGCGGTCGCGATGTTGTCATTGGCAGGAATTGTTATTGCCATTGATGCATTCGGTCCCATTACTGATAATGCAGGCGGAATTGCAGAGATGGCGAATCTTCCCAAAGAAGTGCGGGATGTTACCGATCCCTTAGACGCAGTAGGGAATACGACGAAGGCAGTTACAAAAGCGTATGCAATAGCTTCTGCGGGCTTGGCCGCATTGGTATTGTTTGTTTCGTACACCCACGAGTTGCTCAACGTTGCAGGAAAAGAATTTTCATTCGAACTTGGAGATCCAAGAGTTTTAGCAGGATTATTCTTGGGCGGCGCAATCCCATATCTTTTTGGATCCATTGCAATGCGCGCAGTAGGGAAGTCTGCTGGAGCAGTCGTTGAAGAAGTGCGTCGGCAATTCCGAGAAATCAAAGGCATTATGGAAGGCACGGGGAAACCCGACTATGGTGCTGCGGTTGATATTGTAACCAAAGCAGCACTGAAAGAAATGATTTTACCCACCGCTATCGTGGTAGCAGCTCCTATCGGAGTTGGGTTTATCTTGGGAGCAGAGGCGCTCGGAGGATTCTTAATAGGTACCATTATTACTGGCCTGTTTGTCGCGATTTCCATGACTTCGGGAGGCGCTGCTTGGGATAATGCCAAAAAATATATTGAGGAAGGCCATCTTGGCGGCAAGGGCTCTGATGCTCATAAGGCTGCGGTTACTGGCGATACTGTCGGCGACCCTTACAAAGACACCGCAGGTCCTGCCATCAATCCCGTGATTAAGGTGGTAAATATCATTGCAATCTTGATTGCGGGATTCTTGGTGTAATTTATGCACACTGCTTCATAATGAAGAGTAAGAGAACCCTTAAGTATTATTACGCCAAAGCGCAGAAAGAAGGATGGGCGATGGCGCAGTTGGCTTTTGTACCAAAGGACTTGACAGCATTCGGAGATTTGATAAGATTCAAGTATTAACCCCCCCGCGCCGCCTTCGGGCCCCGCGGGGTTTGATTTCTTCAAAGAACTGGTACCGTATGAAAAACAACGAAAGAGTTTTTACAATTATTGATGGAAGTAATTTCTACCATCGTTTGAAGGAAATGGAGTTAAAGAATCTCCTGGGCTTTGATTATTCGATAAAGTAGAGAATTACGTAGAAATCAGCGAATTCTGATAGATAAACTACGGAAACAAGATTGGCAAATTGGATTCGGTCACATGCTGAAGACCGATGGTTATCATGAAAAGGGAGTGGATGTGTTAATGGCAGTTGATTTATTAGTAGGGGCATACGAGAATATATATGATAGTGTTATCTTAGTGAGCTCTGACACTGACCTGATTCCAGCGTTAGAGAAAATTCGTTCCATGAAAAAGAAGGTTGAGTACATTGGCTTCAGCCATAAACCATCTTATGGTTTGATTACACATTCGGATGTTCGAAGATTACTCACAAAAGAAGACGTCATTCCTTTTCTGAAACATAATGAAGAGTAAGAGAACCCTTAAGTATTATTACGCCAAAGCGCAGAAAGAAGGATGGGCGATGGCGCAGTTTAATTGGTCGTCTGCTGAAATGCTCAAGGGAATTGTGCAAGCTGCGGCGGCTTTACGATCGCCTTTATTGGTGGGAACTTCAGAAGGGGATAGTGGTTTTGTGGGATTGCATCAGGCTTTCGCGCTCGTGGACTCCTATCGAAAAGACACCCGGCTGCCGATCTTCCTGAATTTCGATCACGGGAAGTCCTTGGAATCTATCAAGGAAGCCATCGAAGCAGGATACGATGCGGTTCACTTTGATGGATCAGACCATGAGCTCAAAGAAAATATCGCACTTACGAAAAAAGTGGTGATGTATGCGCGCAAGCGAGGTATTTCTGTGATTGAGGGAGAGGTGGGAAAATTGTTGGGGAGATCTGTTGTCCATCAAGAGGAAACGATTGTATTAGACCCAGCCGGTTTTACGAAACCAGAGGAGGCGGAGCGCTTTGCAAAAGAGACAAAGGTTGATAGTTTGGCAACGACCTTTGGGAATGTCCACGGTATTTATAAAAAAATGCCTCCGCTGGATTTTGAGAGATTGCAAAAAATTAGAAAACGTGTAGAATCTTTTTTAGTATTACATGGCGGCTCGGGGATTCCCGATAAAGAGGTGAAAAAGGTTATTTCGCTTGGTATTGTGAAGATAAACATAAGTACAGAGCTGCGAGCTGCCTTCACTGATACCCTACGAAACGCATTAACAGCAAATCCCTCGGAGATTACTCCTTATAAATTTTTTCCTCCGATCGTCGAAGCCGTACAGAAAGTTGCAGAGGAAAAGATCAAGGTGTTTGGATCGGCAAATAGACTGTAGCTTATATCTTTCAAAGAACGATGTTGTTTTTACCTTCTCAAAAACGAGAAAAGGAAGAAAAACTCCATATGTTACGAAAGCAGGGATGGATTCCTGCTGTTTTCTATGGCCCAAAGGTTTCGGCTACTTCACTGAAAGTAAATGAAAAGGAATTCGACAAAGTATATCAAAAAGCAGGGGAGAGCTCTCTCATCACCTTAAAACTTCAAGGAGAAGACTCCCTGGCGCTTATTCGAACGATTCAGAGAGAACCGCTACGAGGAAAAGTGATTCATGTAGATTTTTATCAGCCGCCTCTTGATCGGGAGGTTGAGGTTACCCTGCCCCTTCTTTTTGAGGGTGAGGCCCCTGCAGTGAAAAACCTTGGAGGAACACTCATTAAAAATCTCCAGGAAGTTGAGGTAAAAGCTCTCCCGCAGAATCTTCCTCATGAGATAAAAGTTGATATTGGAAAACTTGCAACTTTTGAAGATAAAATCTTGGTGAAAGACTTGACCAAAAGCGCGCAAGTAGAAATTCTCCGAGATCAAGAGGACATAGTGGCTCAAGTTGTTCCTCTCGAGGATGTCCAAAAGGAGTTAGAGAAGCCAATTGAGGAGAAAGTGGAAGAGGTAGAGAAAGTAGAGAAAAAAGAGGAGAAAGAGGAGGAAGAAAAAACAGAGACCCCGACTATATAGTATTTTGTAGTTCGTATCCCGAATCCTTCGGTGCCATACACGAAATACTTGTATGCGTTTTTTCTTAAAAGTTTTCATCCCCGAAACGATCTTCCTGGCTTTTCTGTTGTCAGGTCTTTTTCTTTTTGCCACCGCACAAGAAACCTTGACTCCCTCTCAAGAGCGAGAGCTTTTGGAAAAAGAACTCAAGGAATTAGAGCAGCAGATCGGCGAGATTGAACGAGATATCACCAAGACTCAACAAGAAAAAGATAACCTCCGAAATAGAATCTCGATTCTTCGCAGCGAGATTAAAAAACTCAATTTGCAGATTACACAAGGCAACAAAATAATTTATGATTTGCGAGCTCAAATTACCGATACTTCAGCTTCTATCGAGAAAACCACGAAAGATGTTGATGATATAAAAAAGCAGTTGGGAGCCGTTCTTTTGCGCCTTTATGAGCAAGATCAAAAAAGCAAAGTTGAGATTGTGCTTTCAGGTTCTACTCTTTCCGATTTCTTCCACAATGTTGCTGCGTTAGAGGCACTTCAGGTGCGCCTTCGAGGACTTGTAGAAAATCTCCAAGAACTGAATGCATATCTCCAGTCGCAGAAAGATGCACTCGAGACAGAAAAGGAAGAGGAGGAAAATTTTGTGAAAATTCAGATGCTCCAAAAGCAAGAGAACCAGACGCTTCAATCTCAAACCGAGCAACTTTTGGAAGTGACCAAGGGGAAAGAATCAGAATACCAAAAGCTCCTTGCGGGCAGACAAAAACGAGCTCAAGAGATACGTTCGAGAATTTTTGAACTCATTGGAGTGCCGGAAGCTCCCACCTTTGGAGAAGCATTGGAAATTGCAAAAGTCGTTTCCGGACAAACCAGCGTAAGACCAGCATTTTTACTTGCAGTTCTTACCCAGGAATCAAACATTGGGAAAAATGTGGGTCAGTGTTACTTGAAAAATACGCAAACCGGAGATGGGGTAGTTGCATATAATGGAAAACAGGTGCGCAAAGTGATGAACCCGAAAAGAGATGTGCCCCTCTTTTTGCAAATCACGAAGGAACTTACACGAGACCCCTCTCATACCCCGATTTCTTGTCCAATTCCAAGCGTAGGAGGATATGGGGGGGCGATGGGTCCTGCACAGTTCATTCCTTCCACATGGATGGGATATCGAGAGAGAATAGTTCAGATAACTGGCAAATCTGCAGATCCATGGAACATTAAAGACGCGTTTCTTGCGGCAGCATTATATCTTGCAGATGGGGGAGCGGCAAAGCAAACGCGTGATGGCGAGTGGAAGGCGGCTTTGATCTATTTCTCCGGGGGTACAAACTCGAGATATCGCTTTTATGCAGATTCCGTTATGCGCATCACTGCAAGATACGAGAAAGATATCGAGGCCCTCCGGTGACAGGATGTACGAGCTTAGACGTACCTACTGCTTCTTGAAATGGTTGGAGAGGTCGGCGATGAGTTCATCGAGTTTTCCCTGCATGATGTTCTCGATTCCATGCCATGATTTTTTGATCCGATGGTCGGTGATGCGATCCTGGGGGAAATTATAGGTGCGAATTTTTTCCGCTCGCTCTGCGTCTCCGATTTGAGCCTTTCTCGTTCCTGAAATTTTCTCTTGTTCTGCAGCTTCTTTTTGCTGAAGAAGTTTTGCTTGGAGAAGCGCAATCGCGTTTTCTTTGTTTTTGAGCTGATTTCGAGAAGTTTGGGAAGTAACGATAATGCCCGTAGGAAGATGAGTAATTCTGACTGCTGTCTTTCTTCGATTTACGTTCTGACCTCCCGGCCCCGAAGCGTTATAAAATTCAATCTTGAGTTCACTTGGGTTGAGTTGGATTTGAGCTTTTTGAGGCTTGGATAAGACGGCCACCGAAGCAGTAGAAGTATGAATTCTGCCTGATTTTTCAGTGATTGGAATTCGTTGTACCCGATGCACCCCTCCTTCATAGCGCATTTTTTTAAATACTTCAGGACCCTCCAATGCAAATGATGTTTCCTTGAGCCCATGGAGATCTGTTTCGTTGAGTTCGAGTAAGGTTTGTTTGAAGCCTTGGCTTGTTGCATACTTGTTGTACATATCAAAGAGGTTTCTTGCAAAGAGCGCTGCTTCCTCTCCTCCAGTGCCGGCTCTAATTTCCATAATTACTGCCGTGGGCAGATTTTCTTTTTCTTCCCGCATCAAGCGGTCTAGTTCTTTTTCGACTTCTTCTTCTTTCCGCACAAGTATTTTTAATTCTTCCTCTGCCAGAGAAGTCAACTCGTAATCCTCTTGAGAAATTACTATTTGTTTATTTTCTTGGATCCTTTGTTTGATTTCTTCTAATTCCTCTCCTTTTTTGATGAGTTTTTCGAGTTTACTTCTTTTTTTCGATAACTCCTGAAATTCTTCCCAGCGAGAAATCAGCTCCGGATCTGCGAGTTTTTCTGCGAGCGCATTGTATTCTTGTCTGATCTGTGGGAGATCAATCATTCCGTGTGCTAACTCTTCTTTTTTGTTTTCCGAGTAGGAGTTTTTGGAGATTTTGAGGCGAGAACCTCTTTCTGTGCTAGTCGTTTCCTGAATTTTTGAATTTGACCAACCCGATCAAGAAGTTTATCTTGCCCTGTATAAAAGGGGTGACACGCAGAACACGCATCAGTTTCTATTGATTCTTTGGTAGATCCTATCGTGAACGTATTGCCGCACGCGCAGTGCACTCTTGCTTCCGGATAATACGTCGGGTGAATATCTTTTTTCATATATCGTTACTCTATCACGGATGGTGCCGCTGCGCAATATTTGGAGCCGTCTTTGAAGCTGTGGAGGGAATCCGCTTGCTTTTCTACCCCTTCTTATGGTAAAAGAAAACTTATATGGAAGAACAAATGGCGGCAGAGAAAAAAACGACTGCTCAAACCGAGATTGAAGAAATGATCAAGGCAGGGGTGCATTTTGGGCACAAGACCTCAAAGACACACCCCCGAATGCTTCCTTATATTATAGGAGTAAGAAATACGATACATATCATTGATGTGGAGAAGACTGCCGAGAAACTTCAGGAGGCTATTTTGAAACTCAAAGGATTTGTTTTGGAGAAAAAAGTAATCTTGCTTGTAGGAGCAAAGGTTCAGCTTAAGGGTTTGGTGGAGGAGATCGCCCGCGAATGTCGTTTGCCCTATGTGTCAGGACGATGGATTGGAGGTTTGCTCACAAACTTTGAGACAGTTTCTAAAAGAATTGAGCACTTGAAAACGTTGGAGACAAAGAAGGCAAGCGGAGAGTTTCTAAAGTACACAAAGAAAGAACAGCTTGGGATTGAAGTTGAAATCAAAAGACTCCAAGCGAAATTCGGAGGATTGAAGAGCTTAATTCGTCTTCCCGACGTTCTCTTCGTTGTTGATTTGGATGAAAATGAATTGGTAATTCGAGAGGCAAAACGAAAGGGTCTTGCGGTGTTTGCAATCTCCGGTACGGATACCGATCCCACAAGCGTGGATTATCCAATTCCTGCAAATAACGATGCAATAAGTTCGGTGAGGTATATCCTTGAGCGCGTGAAAGATGTAATCCTCGAGGCAAATTCTGTGCAGCAAACCTCGACGGCTGCGGGGCAAGAGATACAAGATACAAAATCATGATTACGATTGATCAAATCAAACAGCTTCGAGAGGAGACCGGCCTTTCCGTTCTCGAGTGCAAAAAAGCGTTAGAGAAATCTGGGGGGGATATCATGAGTGCCAAATCCCTTTTGAGAGAGTGGGGGAGAGAGGTCGCGGAAAAAAAACAAGCGAGAGAAGCAGGAGAAGGGATGATTGAATGTTATGTTCACACGACAGGAAAGGTTGGGGTGTTGGTGCACATGCGTTGTGAGACTGACTTTGTCGCAAAATCGAATGAATTTCGAAATCTCGCTCATGATTTAGCTTTGCAGGTAGCTTCCATGGATCCCGAAAACGTCTTGTCGCTTCTCGAACAGCAGTACATCAAAGATTCCTCCAAAACAATAAAAAATCTTATCGAGGAATATATCGCAAAGCTCGGAGAAAATATTGTAGTAGAGAGATTCGTGCGATTTCAAATATGAACATTGTTCCACTAATTGCATTTCTTGGAAGTTTGGTAGGAATTCTTGTAATCCTGTATCGGAAGGTTCCTGTACTGCTTCAATTGCCACCGGATGGCGCAGGGTTGAAGATTCAGGATTTTGTGCCAGGGATGATACGAAAGATTGCAAAATCTGAACGATGGAAGAAAATCGCATTAGAAAAAGTCTTACAAAAGATATTGTCGAAAGCGAGGGTGCTTGCGTTGAAGACCGAGAATCGGACAGGCGAGTGGCTTGAAAAACTGCGTCAACGTTCGCAAGAAAGAAAAACAAGATTTACCGAATCGTATTGGGAGCAGTTCAAGAAAAAGGCAAAAATCAAGAAAGAGAAATAGGGATTCTTTGGAGGCGTAGCCAGTGGCAGAACAACTGTTTTGCGAGCGAAGCGAAGTCCCGCATAATTTGCCGAGATAGCTCAATTGGCAGAGCATTTGTTTTGTAAACAAAAGGTTCCGGGTTCAAGCCCCGGTCTCGGCTCCAATGCGAGGCAAATCTGTGCGGGATAAACAGTAGGTCGTCGGTTCAAATCCGACCGCTGGCTTTATGGCACATGTAACGGGATAAGCAAGTCGCGAGTTCGAATCTCGCCTCCGGCTCTCGAAATTTAGGATAAAAATTTTTATTTTTCTGCTACGGTAAAGACTTAGAAGAGGTAAGAAAGAAATTATGGCGGTGCTTCTTCTTTCATTGAGCAGCGCATTTTTTGTGGGGTTAAGCAATGTGTTGATTCGTAAAGGGCTGGATCGCGGAACGAAAATCCAGGCTATTTTTATTTCCCTCCTCACAAGCACCTCTCTCTTCTGGATTCTTGCTGCTTTGTTTGTCGATCGCTATCTGTTTTTAGCTCCCGCTGTATTTCTGTTTTTCATCGCAGGTATTTTCGGCCAAGGCATTGGACGAACGCTTAACATCACTTCTTTGGAACGAATTGGTGTGGCGCGAACCATCCCTCTTACCGGCATCGCTCCTTTCTTTGCAACACTAGGGGCGATCCTTTTTCTGGGAGAAAAGTTTTCCCTTCCCATATTTGGAGGAATAATACTCATCATTTTCGGAATCTACGTTCTAAGCAGAGTGCGAAATGGTGATGGAAAAGTCTTTGAGAAAAGAGATCTTATCCTTCCACTTGGTTCTGCATTTTTCGGCGGCATTTCGCTTACGGTGAGTAAGAAAGCACTCATCGAGACAGGGGAGCCGCTTCTCGGTGCAACTCTTGCTGGTACGGCGGCATTACTTATGGTGTTCGTCTCGATGCTTTGGGGTAAACACTTTCGTCAGTTGCCGTTGGCTCCTGGCGGAATCAAACTTTTTATACTTGCAGGATTGTCCATGGCAGCTGCTTTCTTACTCAACTTCAGCGCGTTGAAGATAGGAGATGTATCAATCGTAGCTCCGGTGTTTAGTACATTTCCATTGTTTGGCGTGCTCTTGAGCCATTTGTTACTCAAAGAGCAAATAACAGGCCGTACGTGGTTGGGAGCAATTATTATCATGTTGGGAATTATGGTGATCCATATTTTTTGAAAAAAAATTTGGGGGTTGACAGGGGGTAGTACGGGTGTATAGTAAATTATGTTGTTCCATATTGGGAAAATGAGCAAGCGTACGGATTCCTCGTTTGGGAATCGCAGTACGCTTGTTTTGTTTACCGCGTGTTTCGTATTAGGCGTTCTCGCGCTCGTCCTCATCCCCAGCGGTCAAGCCTTGGCTTATGATTTTACGGCACTCAATGGAGTCAGCTGTAACTATTTTACAGAGTTTGGTGATGGCAAAGCATCTGTTTCCAGTAATCCTTCTGATGGTAGTTTGCAAGTTAAATTGAAAACCTCGCCCGACCTATTATTCCAGCTTCTATCCAAACTTTTAGCTGGTTCCATATTTTCGCTAGGTACTGGTCAATCGAGTGTTATATCGGGCGCGGAGGGTCAAGCGGGAGTCGGCGTTAAGTTTGTGGCCCAAAAAAGTGGACGAATCAAGATCGACGCCGATGTAGTTATTACAGGTTCAGATACTTTGGCAGAGTACACTCCGGGTTTACCCATAGCAGATTTAAGGATCCAATTGGCTACTCTTGTATTGGATGCTATCACTGCTGCATATCTGCAGTCTGGCGTTGAAATTCAAGCATACAAATCTAATGCAACAGTGGGCTACGGAAAATATACGGAGTTTCAAAATGAATCAGAGCCATTTTTACAGCCGGATCCATTCGCACCTCCTCTCTATGTAAATCCTCGGTCAAGAAACTATTCATCTTTTTTGGTTAAAGATTCTGCTGACTTGCCTCCAGCCCTAGAACTGGATGTTGCGGCAGGCGAAGAGTTTTTGATATGCGTAGGAGTTAGAAGCAAAGTCAAAACAGTAGCAATTCAGCAGTTATTGGCCAATGCAGGCGTTGATTATCGTTCTGGTACGAAGGTGCAGAAGATTCGGATTAACTACATCTCTGAGCAGTCAAGTCCGACGCCATCTCCGTCGCCGTCACCCAGTCCAACGCCAGAGGCGACTTGTGTTGGCCCATGGAGTGTTGGCCAGCGTGTTTTGCTAAAAAAAGGAGCAGAGATTCGGCAGGGAAGCGGGTCCACATACGCCATTCATACAATTGTCCCCGAAGATAACTGGTCTGTGGATGTTATCGGTGGCCCTCGATGTATTGATGGAGCCGATTGGTGGGATATTAGCCGGAAGAATATTGATGCGGGTGGCACTGGCTGGATAAGGCGGCTTCAAGCTATTACCATAAGTACACCGACAACTTCGAGCACAGCAAGTTATTCAGGCCCAGAACCGCCGCCATACGCGCCTTCTTTCGCTGGGCAGACAGTGAGCTGGAACGGCAAGAATTTCCGAAGCGACGACGGCAAAACATGGATCTTCCAGGGATCAGACGCGGAAAGAGCAGCGGCCGCAGCTGCAATAAAAGCACGGGAACTTGCGGAAGCCGAAGCTCGAGCCCAAAACGCGGGCGTATATTTGCAAAAGTCCAATCTCCTGGAGCTTTTCATGGATATCAACAAAAACGCGAGCGACTACGGCCTTCGTGATGCGGAGTATGTCATTATTAGAGGACCCTATAAGGCGACTATTTACTCCGATTACCGTGGGGGAGGAAGTGTAGTTGGTATATACTCTGGCGAAGGGACATACAAGCTACCTGTCACAACCATTGGGAGTGTAAGAGCTGAAGTCATCCTTCCGCCCGCCCCAGACCCCTTGCCAGAGGTTTCCGTGCCACCACCTACGCCTATCTCAACATCACTGCCGCCGCCGGGGCAATCGGTGAGCTCCTTTACGTTGATTAACGCGGATAACGATCAGCCAATTGCGACCTTTGATCCTCTGCACGATCTGGCGACGATTGATTTGCAAAGCCTGCCAACCCGAAACTTAAGTATCCGCGCCAATACCAATCCTCAAACCGTTGGCAGTGTGAAATTCGGGTTTGATGGGAATGTGAACTACCGAATAGAGAGTAGCCCGCCTTACGCAATCGCTGGAGATAGCAGCGGAAATTACACACCTTGGACTCCAACCGTAGGTTCCCATACTATTATGGCAACTCCGTATACCGATCCCAATGCGGGTGGGACTGCGGGCGCAGCTTTAGTGAGCACTTTTACCTTTATTGATTCGAGTTCGCCAAGCGGATACTCTGGTCAATATTTCGACAACAGAACGCTTTCGGGAACGCCAAAGCTTACTCGAAACGATCCGGGGATTAATTTTGATTGGGGTGGAGGGTCTCCAGGATCTCCAATTCCGGTAGATAACTTTTCGGCGCGCTGGACAAGGACAGAAACATTTGCCGCGGGCGACTATCAGTTTAGCATGACCGGCGACGACGGCATACGCCTATACATTGATAACATTCTCGTGATTGATAAATGGATTGACCAAGGCTCAACAACCTACAAGGCCACCAAATCGCTTACTGCAGGAAATCACACAATTAAGATGGAGTATTACGAAAATGGGGGAGGGGCTGTGGCGAAATTAAGCCACGTGAAGCTTTCAGCTCCTGCGCCAGCTCCCGCAACAAGTTGCACCGAACTTTTGCCAACGGCTTGGCATCTCGAGGGAATTAACGCTCAAGAAAAATACCAAAGCATAGCTTCCACTGCCTTGCAAGGCAAGACGAGCGTCAAGATCACGTATAACCTGCACGGGTTAAAAGCGCTCGGCGGGGATGCGTCCGCGATCATTTTTGATCAGAGCGGCTGGCGCTATATTAGTTTGTCGAACTACGGGCAGAATGGATTAGATGGAGTGCAAACCGTTACTATTCCGCTATCGGCATTCGGGCTCAATTTGAGTCAGTCTGTGGGAACCTTGCACACGCGTTTTTGGTACAGCAGCAATTACGTTGTAGACATCTCCAGCATTGCCGCTTGCAGCTAAAGCAAAAACCCGCCTCACCGGCGGGTTTTTGCTTGTGGTCGCAATTACTGAACGCAGTGCGAACCTACTTTGAACGAAACCCCGAATGATGCCGCGCCGCCCTCCGTCGTCAAGGCTTCGGCGGACAGGTCGGGCGGGGCGGGAAGGAAAGGGGGTTGGGGGATACTCCAGGTTTTGGTCCCCGACCACACTGCTCGCATAATTTTGACATAGTGTTATAATCTACTAACCTACGCATTAGCTACGTATCTTACCAATCTTACCAATATGGAATTTGTAGAATTGGTAGCGGATTGGTAGGTTCGTAGTTCTATGGTATTATGGATAATCCGTAAATATATCACAGCCCTATGGAATTGGCAAGTCTGATTCTTCGTGGGCTACACTGATAGTGCACAATGGGGAAGGATATACTGAGCTTACCTACCCATTAGGCCTCTTTCTTTGTATGAGTATGAGCTGTATGAGAATAAAGGACTGGCGGCGGACTTCTTTTCCACTCGGCGGAGCTGCGCTCCTGGCAAGCGTTGGGATTTTACTGTGGTTCACCTACACGACGTTTGCCTCTCCCCCGTCAGGGAGTGTTGCGGGAGATATTGCGCTTGAAGTGCTTGTGGAGGACGAATTTCAACCACTCGATTTCTCGGTGGTGGGAGGAGTCGCACCGACGATCCGTATTCGCGGGACATTGCCTGTGGGATTCCGCGTATGGAACGACCGTCCTGATTCCCGTGCAGGAATCCTCGGTGGAGAAAATGGCAATGGCAAGGAGGTGACGGGGAGCTTCATCCAAACGCAACCCAACCAATGGGAATGGGAGGGCCCAGTGAACGTCCTTCATGGGGTCAATACCATTCTCCTCACCGATGCATCGGCAGATCACACGCTCGCCACTGCCACGATGCTCACGTACTCGCCGCGTTTTGAGGACGTGAATGGGAACGGTGTGCTCGACACGGACGAAGATACTGACCGCGATGGCCTCCTCGATCCAGATGAGGATGGCAACGGAAACCAGTTTCTCGATTTCGATGAGGACATCACGAAAAACGGCCGTCTCGATGTTGATGAAGATGGGAATGGCAACGGCGAGCTTGACCCCGGGGAAGATCTGAATGGGAACAAGAAACTCGATGCAATACCTCAGTCGGTCTTTACCCAGGAACCAGAAGAAAATATCGTCATCCTCGACATGGTCGACGATGCGAGGGATGCGGACGATGATGCGGACGACGATGATGCGGACGATACGGATGATGCGGATGATGATGCGGGGGATGCCGTTACATCGCAGTACCTTCGTCGACAAGGACTCCGGCCAATTGGCATCTCGTTCAATGTGACGAAACGAGGGCTACCTCGCAAAATTACGGTGCTCCCATTAGCCGGTGAGAATCAAGTCGAGACAGTCGAACGATTGAATGGTTTCGAGCTTTTCGACATCCTCAAGTGGAACCAGCGACCGGTTGATCCTCCTTTGGAAATTGCTGTGTTCCCTATTCCTCCCGAACTGTTCCAACAACCACACCCTGTAACAGGAGAAACGCTCCCCAAAAGGCTCATGGACGGCGCTTCCGCCCTACCGAGCCAGGGGAATGCGGGGAATGCTTATAAAAAAGAGACAGGCGGCTTCGATGATACGAACGATATCGCACCCGGAGGTGACGACGATGGTGATGGCAAGGCAGATGAAGATCCGCCGGGAGATAAAAATAATGATGGTTGGCCTGGAGCTCCAGGGAATGAGGATGGAGATAATGATGGTGATGGGGCGACGAGCGAAGCTGATTACAATGATCCGGATTACCGAGCCTGTTTCCAGAAGAAAAAACTACACCATGACGATGATGAGGATGGCCGATTCAATGAAGATAGAGCTGGTGATCAGAATGCCGATGGCTGTCCTGGTACGTGTGGGACGGATAGCGATAACGACCAAAAGGGGAAGGGTTTCAGCGACCAGCACGTGATGGCAGCAAGCTACGATGGCGATGCGACTGCCCTTGCTGGTCCAGACGGCAAATCTGGCGCTGGCCCGGATGGCGATTTCGGTTTTGGTCCGAATGGGGTGGACGATGCCCCAGCAGGACCTGGTGGTGGGGACGATAGAGCAGCGGTTGGTGGTCCGGGAAATGACCCGTGGGACGATAACATCGCGGCAGATATGGGAGATAACGATACAGGGGATATTCCTCTGGCTGCCCAGGATGAGGATGAGGATGGAAAGCGGAATGAAGACCCGGACGGAGATCAGAATAATGACAATTGGCCTGGGGTGAAAGGTGCTGATGATGATGGAGATGGCCTGACGGACTTTGACGATTACCAGAAATTTTTTGTCTTTGCGCGAAGTCAGGGGGAACGCTTCGCTATTCCTGTGGATGATGATGATGAAGATGGGATGCTCGACGGAGAATGCGATAGGGTCAAAGGATTTAATGAAGATGGAAGTCTTGCAGATCGCTTTGACTACGATGAACTTGACATCGCCTGGCCCCACTTCTTTATGGAGACGTACGGTGCTCTCGCGCTTGCAGAGGAAATAACGCGCTCAGTTGCCAATCCCACACGGCCTGGCATTGCGATCGTTGACGAGGGTCTTCACGACGGGGCTGATGCGATCGATGATCTGCCTTTCAGCCGTCTCCTTAATATCGCGGATGTCGCTGCATTTGCTCCGTACAAGTCTGTTGGGGCGCATGGTCTTACCGTAGCAACCCTGGCTGCTGGTGAAGGAAAACGAGTGATGGGAACTGGGTTGCACGCTGCGATTAAGCCATATCGTATCTTTGGGCCAGCAGGGGCAGGAAAACTCAAAACGGAAGATGCGCTGACCCAGGCAGCGAATGATAACCGGATTCAAGTGGTGAATTTATCATTCGGTCTTGGGAAATTTGATACGAATAAAAATGGGTTGATCGACGATATTCCAGACGAAGATAACGATGGCAAAACAGATGAGGATGATCCGTCGTTCTTCCAAGGAGGCCCTCTCCGAGATGGCAATGCCATTGATGACGATGGAGATGGAAAGATCAATGAGGATTTGAGTGGTACTGAAAAGTCCCGGGCTGACTTTGTTACTCGCTTTCAGGGAGTCAACTTAGACTCAGCGATCGACCTCCTCCACACGAAAAAGAAGATTGTGGTGAAGGCTGCTGGCAATGATCCGTATGACCTCCAGTTTAATGATCCTGGCCCGGATGTTTACAACGTGCCGGAACGGGGAACCAGAAAAGCTGGTGATAAAAATGAATTCTTCATGGCTGTATCCGCAACGGACAGGACTCGGGTAGATGAAAAACTCATCGGCCCTGAAGCGCGCGCAGCGTTCAGTAATTTTGGGAAACGGGTGTCTGTATCGGCACCAGGTAAGAGTATGGTAACCCTCCTCGCGAATCAAAAATATGTACCGAACACAGGAGGAACTTCCTGGTCAGCACCGTACACCTCAGGCGCTACTGCGGAGATTCTCTTTATGGATGACAATCGTCCAGGCGGGAAAAAATTGGATCCACTCAAGGTGGTACAGCTCATCGAGGCGACTGCAGATGACTTGGGCACTACCGTGATGCAAGAGATCAACGCTGCAACCGGCCAACTGAAAAAAAAGGAGTATCCCAATGATAATCCGGGCAACGAAAACGATGACTTCTTCGGCTACGGCCGCATCAATGCCTGGAAAGCGATGCTCTCTGCGGTGAACGCCGGCCTTGCGAAAGAGACGCACGAGCGCGACAAAGATCACTTTAAGAGTCTCGCCCTCCTCACCGACGCACAGACTGACTGGTATGGGTTTACCATCATGAGTCCGGTCAAAGGAGCGACGGTGTGGCTCGATGGGCGACAGCTCAAAGTGAAAGGAGCGGACATGCCCGATCCACAGACGGGTGCGAAAACAAAAGAGATTACCGCGTATAAAGGCGTTGTGTCGCGAGAAGTGATCCAGCGCGGCATCGATGATGACAACGACAAGATTTTAGACGAAGACCCAACAAGCGGTGTGGTTCCGGTGGGCACGAAGGAAGGCGAGTACTTGATCGCCGTGAGCATCCAGCGGAAGTGTGCTGCGACAGATGGCCAATCGCCATGTCTCATCGCACCGGATGGAAAAAGGCGAACCCTCTCGCTGCGACGTCCAGGCCAGAACGGAAGCGATGCACCGTTTTTGAACCTTGATCTCAACCTTGAGAAAATGCGCAAAGGGGATATTCCCGGCGTTGCGTTCGATGACTTCGTGTTCGAAGTGACGCCCGTGGACTATAGCGATCGGCAAACTGCGCAGAACCTCCGCGCATGGCACCTCAACACGAACCTCGAGTGGCTCGGGAAACCGGATCGGATCAGTATCCAATCGGTGAGTTCCGAATTTGATTTTGAGGACAGCGTCGATCCCGATGGGGTCACGAATCCTGACGATCGCGATCGCTACGATGATGGAGTTGTCTTCTTCCCACTCACCTACAAACCGAAGGAAACAGGTAAACTCGAATTCACTGCGTGCACTGCGGATGCGAAGAGTGGCCGATACAGCGATGATCCCGATCGATCCATGTTCGTGAATGGCTGGATCGACTGGGATACGAATGGGAAATGGGATGAGTCGGGTGGTGAGCACGTCGTCGATGGCCTCCAGCTCAACCCAGGAGGTCCATGGAAGGAAGTCATTGACAATGCGAACGTGGAGCAGAAAGGAATATCGCCGGAGGGTCGCTGCGCAACGTACACGGTGAAGTTGACCGTCCCGGCAACCATTGGGAAAAAGGAACTCTCGTCACGCTTCCGTGCGGATTACGGCGAGAACCTTGGGCGGAACGACCCGAAGCCACGCTTTAAGAGCCACACAGATCTTAAACTCACCGCTGGCCCCGCCCGCTTTGGCGAAGTCGAGGATTATCGCATCAGTTCCGATTATGGGGATGCACCCGATAAAGGCGACGGCGACTATCCAACCCGGAAGCTTGCCAATGGCGCTCGCCACCTCGACATCTATAAAGAGTGGCTCCAAGATGAAAAAACGCGTGAGCCAGATGCCTGTTTGAAAAGAGATCAAGTCTCTGCGGACCAAGATCCAAAAACGAATATTGGGGTGCACGAGGAAAATTGCCCTCTGGAAGATCAGGATGGCGCGGAGGAGTTCACAGCCGTGATTGAAGGAAATACAGTCGTCGTAAGCTTTGAAGCACGGAGTACGATTGCGACGCGTGGGTATGACCTCATGGGGAAGGATTCTGACGGAGACAATCGTTTCGATGAAGATCCTCCGGATGGGTTCAACAACGACGGCGATGGTCAAACCGACGAAGATGGTCCTGATGAAATAGAGGTGGCAAGCCTCGACCCCGAAAAGAAAGAATGTCCAATGAAGAATTTCAAGGTATGGTCAACGCCCCACTGGAGTGGTGGGAAAGGTCGTTACCACGCGACCCAAGTGGACGACGATCGGGATGGTACCCTCAATGAAGACAAGATCGATGACAAGGATAATGATGGGGGAAACGGCGATCGACTCATCGACGAAGATCCGAAGAGTACAAATCCACTCCTCGTGAACATCTTCATCGACTGGAAAGGGGACGGTCTCTGGGATGGAAATGACTGGGTGTTCAAAGATGGCATCATTGCACCGGAGACCTTCGGGAAAGACGGGAAGTATACACTCGGTGAGCCATTCGAGGATAAGAACCGAAATGGGGTGTTCGATAGCCCAGATGTATTCGATGCAAGTAAAGAGTTATCCGGTGTTGAGAAGCAAAAGTACACGTGTGCCTTCACGATGCCTGTTGATACTGATCCAACAAAAATTGGCTGGGTGCGCATTCGCCACGCCTACGCAGAGCTTACTAACATGAAAATTTCAGGCAGTGATGGGGATTCTTCGGAACTGTGGGTCAGTGCTGGCCTCGCCCATGCAACCGAAGACGGGCGTGAGTTCGCAGCAGACAAAGGAGGAGCACTATTCGGTGAGGTTGAGGATAAACCTTTACCACGTATTCCGGAAAAAAGAGGGGATCCTAATTTCGTACCTCCTGGGGGAACACTCCACTACACAATTATGCTTCCGATACCAAGGCTAGCTCATAATAATATCGCTTCCGTAAATGATCCTCTGCCTAAAGAAGTTGCATTTGCTGGTAATTTGACTTGCGCGGCGAACAGAGAGAGCATCATCGATGTTTGTCAATATGATCAATCGACCCACACTGTTATTTGGCAACGCCGGGTCCAACCAGGTGATACGGTAGTTGTCAGTTTCGATGTCACTATTGTGGAATCGGCGTGCCCACCAACTGGACCACCACACGACCCGCCGTCAATTACAAATACAGCTTTTGTTTTTAATGGCTTTGAGGAGTTGACACTCACAGAGACAACGTTAGTGAGGTGTGAAACTCCGTGAGCGTTGTTCTCTTTCTTCTTCAGGCGGATTTCACGAAGAGCCTTTCCCAATTTTCAAAATGTCTCTGTTGGTCGGGGTGCCGGGAATTGAACCCGGGTTACTACCACCCCAAGGTAGCGTACTGTTAGTGTGCAGGGTACGTGGGGGTTGACAAGATTTTTTGGAGGGGTAATATGAAACTGGGCACGGTATGATCTAGACTTCAAGAAAACATTTTGATAGGGTATAGGAGGACAGATCCCGAAGGTATTGATTATGGTATCAATACTTTCGGGGTTTGTTTTCTGCCAAAGATAGAATGGGAAAGCATCTTGAAAATTGAGGTTTTTGATTCTTTAGAGTTGTTCTGACCTATTTTTTTGAGAGTTTGATCCTAGCTCAGGATGAACGCTGGCGGCGTGGATGAGGCATGCAAGTCGAACGCCCCGCGTAGCTCCGCAAGGAGCGAAGTGGGGAGTGGCGAACGAGTTAATAACACGTAGATACATACCGCCGAGACAGGAATAACCCAGAGAAATCTGGGCTAATACCCGATAGCCCCCCGAGAGCAATCGAAGGGGTAAAGGTTTCGAGCAATCGAAGCCACTCGGCAAATGGTCTGCGGCTTATCAGCTAGTTGGTAGGGTAATGGCCTACCAAGGCTATGACGGGTAGGGGGCGTGAGAGCGTGTTCCCCAACGATGGCACTGCGACACGGGCCATACTCCTACGGGAGGCAGCAGTCGAGAATATTGGACAATGGGGGAAACCCTGATCCAGCGACGCCGCGTGCGGGATGAAGGCCTTCGGGTTGTAAACCGCTTTTATGGAGGAAGAATCCCGAGAGCAATCGAGGGATGACGGTACTCCATGAATAAGGGGGGTCTAACTCTGTGCCAGCAGAAGCGGTAAAACAGAGCCCCCAAGCGTTATCCGGTTTTATTGGGCGTAAAGAGTCCGTAGCCGGTCTGGAAAGTCTCTTGTTAAATACCAAGGGCTTAACCTTTGGAATGCAAGAGAAACTATCAGACTAGAGGGTGTTAGGGGCTGATGGAACCCTCGGTGGAGGGGTGAAATCCGTTGATATCGAGGGGAACACCAAAAGCGAAAGCATTCAGCTGGGGCAACCCTGACGGTGAGGGACGAAAGCGTGGGCATGGAAAAGGATTAGATACCCTTGTACTCCACGCTGTAAACTATGGATACTAGCTATGTGAAGTGTCGACCCTTCACGTGGCGAAGCAAACGCGTTAAGTATCCCGCCTGGGAAGTACGGCCGCAAGGCTAAAACTCAAAGGAATAGACGGGGACCCACACAAGCGGTGGAACATGTGGCTTAATTCGACAGTAACCGAAGAACCTTACCAGGGCTTGAAATGCTCGTGAAATCTCGTAGAGATACGAGATTCCCACAAGGACGCGAGCACAGGTGCTGCACGGCTGTCGTCAGCACGTACCTTGAGGCGTTCGCTTCAATGCGGCAACGTGCGCAACCCTCATTCTGTGTTTCACGTGTCACAGGAAACTGCCTGGGACAACCAGGAGGAAGGCGAGGATGACGCCAAGTCAGCGTGGCCCTTTGATGCCCTGGGCGGCACACATGTTACAATGGGGCCGACAGCGGGTTTGCAACAAGGCAACTTGAAGCTAATCCCTCAAACGGTCTCTCAGTTCGGATTGAGGTCTGAAACCCGACCTCATGAAGCCGGAATCGCTAGTAATCGCCAATCAGCCATGTGGCGATGAATATGTTCCTGGGTCTTGTACTCACCGCCCGTCAATCCAAGCGAGCTGGGAATGCCCCAAGTGGCTCGTATGAGCAACTAAGGCAGGCTCAGTGAGAGGGGATAAGTCGTAACAAGGCACGCGTAGGGGAACCTGTGCGTGGATCATTAAATTTTAAAAGTGTCGACTGTGATTGGTTTATGGGAATTCCTGAACTAATCGTAAGGTGTTGGCCGAAAAGCCTTACAAGTTTCGGCTGTCCAACGTAGTCGCGCTTTGCGGGATTACGTGGGGCAAGGGTCAGGACAACTTTAAGGAATCAAGCTATGCATGAAGCAAAGAATACGAGCGCATAACAGATAAGTTATGTGCTTTTGTTTACCCCCACCAAAATCCCCCCAAAATCTTTACAATTATTATATGGGGGGTTAGTATGAATAAAAATTGCGCGTGTAGTTCAATGGAAGAACGCCTCTCTGATAAAGAGGAGGTAGAAGGTCCGATTCCTTCCACGCGCACCTTCGCTCAACATCAATGAACGATACACCACAGAAACAAATTCGGGCGGGAAAAGAGCTGAAAGCATCTTCTGCTCACTTTCTTGATGGACTTCTTGAAAAGAGCTACGAATTCGCTCAACATTTAGACGCCCAGACAAATATTTTAGTAGGCGTGAGCACCGCAATTTTTCTCTTTTCTCTTTCTGCATTTCTCGGCGACCACCCTCGAATTCTCTTCCTTGTTCTTGGTTTCTTTTCTGGGCTTTCTTCTTTGATTGGATTATTTGCGATTCATCCCCCTAAATTCATGAGAAAACGAGGTCAGGAGGAAAGTTTGATGTACAACAAAAAAATAGCAAGCTTTCTTTCTGCAGAAGAATATGGAAGAGAACTCGGAAAGATACTCGACGATGGCAGGGCAGTTACCCAGCAGTATGCTACTGAAATCTACAATGTTGCCAAGTACTATTACCGGCCCAAGCGCAGGCTCTTCCACTGGTCACGCAATATTCTAATCGCTGGAATTTTCTTTAGTCTATTGAGTTTTCTTATAAGTTTAGTAGAGTGAGAGAGATATGTTGGGCCGTTAGCTTAGCGGTACCCGCCGCAAGCTCTGCATGCAGGCGGGCCCGCCACAATACCAGCTTTGCTGGTTTTGGGCGGGGAGCGTCAATCTTTTATGTATTACGTTTACGCATTATACACTGAACTGCAGGATAAATTTTATATCGGGCTAACGAGTGATCTGAAGAGGAGGATTGCTGAACACAAGAGGGGAACAACTCGTACAACGCATAGGTTGAATAACTGGAGACTTATATACTATGAAGCTTGTATCTCAAGGAGAGATGCCGAGCATCGCGAGAAGCAACTTAAAACAGGATTTGGAAGAGGATATTTGCGAAAGCGACTAAAAGATTTCCTGGGCCGTTAGCTTAGCGGTAGAGCGCCTCATTTGCAATGAGGAGGTCGCCGGTTCGAATCCGGCACGGTCCACCACTTCGGCCCTCGGCTTATGCCTCGGGCTACGCGGTGCACGCACCATCTAAGACATCCAGGAAAACATTGCTTGGATAAGAAGTGGTGCCCCGCAGAGCTCACGCCGCGCAAAGCTTTAGCGAAGTGCGGTTGAGCGGCGTGGGGATGTTCTATGTACTACGTTTACATTTTGAAAAGTAAAAAAGATGATTCTCGTTACATCGGCGCTACCAAGGATTTGCAGCGGCGCTTTCAAGAACATAACTCTGGATCGGCAAAATACTCAAACTCAAAACGGCCGTATAAACTGATTTGGTATTGTGTTTTCCCTAACAGGCAAAGGGCTTATGATTTTGAGAAGTATCTGAAATCAAGCTCAGGGTATGCATTCACTAAAAAGAGGTTAATATGACTTTGTCAATCGTCAGGGGTAATGTGCACACACATTTGGCGGTTTTTGCCCTAAGCTGTAAGCTCGGGGCATATGGCAGTAGCTATGCCCAAAACCATCAAAGAAGAGCGCTTGCGATGGGTCCTTCCCATAGCGAACAAGGAGGTGAGGCCGATAGACGTAGCCAAGGTATGCCCCACGGGCAACGTACCTTGGAACGCTGGCTGGCAGACTAAAAGAAGCACGGAGAAGCAGGGTTGGAACCCAAGTCTACGAGGCCCAAGACCAACCCGAAAGAAACACCCATATGCAGAATAACGGTGTCAGCTCATAACGGTGTCACTCATAACTCCAACAACGGTGCTCCAACAACGGTGTCAGCCAACAACGGTGTCACAACAACGGACAACGGACAACGGTGGACGGACAACGGTGTCAGGACGGACAACGGTGTCAGGTACCCTTTTCCTCTTCAACAAACTATGATACGGTCTATTCATGGGCAGGGCAACGCGCATAGATGTCGGCGACATGGTATATCACGTAATCAACCGTGCCAATTTTCGTTCCGAGCTTTTCTCCAAAGACAAGCACTATCGCAATTTTCTTGATATTCTGGAAGAAGCGACGGAGATTGTTCCAATGCGCATTCTTTCATTCTGTCTCATGCCAAACCATTGGCATTTGGTACTCTATCCCAAAAACGAAGGCAATCTTTCCACATTCATGCATTGGGTAACCTTGACCCATACCCGACGTTACCATACAAAGACAAAAACAATCGGCTACGGCCATATTTATCAAGGGCGATACAAATCAATTCCGGTAGAGCGGGATAGGTACTTTTGGGCGTTAGTGCGGTACGTAGAACGAAACGCAAAACGGGCGGGGCTCGTGAAAAATGCCGAGGATTGGAAATGGTCAAGTATCCATATCCGGCTGAAGGGGACTGAAGCTCAGAAGAAACTCTTGAGCCCTTGGCCTGTTGAGGAGCCGAAAAACTACAGGACATGGATTAACCAGTCCGAGCCAAAAGAAGAGATCGAGAACATTCGGTATGCGATTCAACGTAATAGACCGTATGGATCAGAACAATGGGTCGATAAAACTGTTAAGAAGTTTGGTCTGCAAAGTACCATACGAAATCCATGGAGACCAAAAAAGGGTACCTGACACCGTTATCGTTATCGTGACACCGTTATCGCATGACACCGTTATCGCACCGTTATCGAAGACACCGTTATCGACGTACACCGTTATCGACCGTTATCACATCTGCCACTGCCACCGTTATCTGCGCGCACCGTTATCTGCGCGACTGACACCGTTGTTGAGTAGAAGAGGAAAAGGGTACCTGACACCGTTGTTAGACACCGTTGTTATGGTCTGACACCGTTGTTATGACACCGTTGTTACCACCGTTGTTCAGGTCGTCGCAGCGGTGATCTGATGACCACAAGCTCCGCCGATCAAGAGCGACATGGGAAAGCGCATCGGGATTACTTCGGTAATCGCTTTCCCCCATACCTCAGTCGTTCAGCATACGTACTGGAAGACTGAACAATGGGACTGCACCTTGAGGAAAACTTCACGGCGGCAAAATGGACATTAATTAGACACACTCAAGTAGCGGAAGAGGAATTACTCGTTCTGCCAAACTCTTGAGTCCATAACAAAGGTTGTGGATTGAAGAGTATGGAATAGTTCTTTAAAAGCAAACAAATTTCATAGCGGCAATGTGAACATTAGTGGTGGAATTAGTGTTCAGCTTGCCGCTATGAAGAGTAGCGAGTATTACAGTGGGTTAACCCAGCCCCTACGCTTTGAAGGAGGTGTAAAATGGGCGATATTAAGAAAGAACCGGGGATTTGGATCCGAGTGGAGGGGCCCTACCCCACCACTGACGAGGAGGAATGTTTTACAACATTCCTCGCAAACGAGTTTTAGCTTGCCATCTTATAGCTCGCCTGCTTCGCGCCGCTAGGAGCGATGAGCGGCGGCGCCTTTCTGCCTGCGTCGAACTGCGGGATGAACGCTCACAAAGCTAAAGTGAATTCGAGCTTTCTCTAAAACACTATGCCACATTGCATTTTTTCGAGTTTTATTTAAGATTGTTTTATGAGACAAAGGAAGTTTGTCTCTGAACCTAATATGAAAGGAGGGGTACCATGCCACAAAAGGAAGGAGGAGCAATGCTCATTGAAACGAATCTTCCCAATTTGCTTCATCGAGGAAAGGTACGGGATACCTACCTCTTACCCGACGGTCGCCTGCTTATGGTGGCCACAGATCGTATCTCTGCCTTTGACGCGGTGCTGTCCAGCGGCATACCCTACAAGGGTTTGGTGCTCAATCGAATGTCTGGTTTCTGGTTTAAGAAAATATGGAGTGTTTCGGAGACTCACTTTGCAGATTTTGCTGATGCTCCTCATGTTCAGATTATCTATCGAGATAACGAAGTTCTCGCCAACCTTCCTTCAGAGATAGCAAGTCGGGCTATGATTGTCAGGCGCGCCGAAAGGATCGATATCGAATGTATCGTACGGGGTTACCTGGCAGGCTCGGCATGGGCCGAGTATAGACGGAATGGCACTGTCTGGGGCCAGAGGTTGCCCCAGGGTCTTAAAGAGGGAGAGGCCTTACCAGAGCCACTGTTCACCCCTACGACCAAGGCCGAGGTGGGCCACGACCAGAATATGAGCTATCAGCAAGTAGAGGACATGGTGGGTGTAGAGTTGGCCCGCCAGCTAGAGGAGAAAAGCCTGGCTATCTACAGCTTTGCCCAAGATTATGCCCAGCGGCGGGGCATCATACTGGCCGACACCAAGATGGAGTTTGGCCTTCTGAATGGGAAGCTGATCCTTATAGACGAGCTGCTCACCCCTGACTCCAGCCGCTTCTGGGATGCCGCCGGGTACGAGCCAGGACGCTCGTTGCCCAACTTTGATAAACAGTATGTCAGGGATTGGCTCGACTCCCAGGGTTGGAACCATGAGCCTCCGGCTCCGGAGCTACCTAAAGATGTGGTGGAAAAGACCTCCCAGCGCTACCGAGAGGCTTATTTCCGCCTCACAGGTGAGCGCATAGAGTAGCGAGGAGTAAAATCTTTGGACTATAAGCCCGCTCGAACCAGTTTGGCGAGAGCGGGTGTTTATTATTCTCCTTGACCGAATACCCTGCGGTTCTGGCGAGAAGTGAGCAGTTGTTCATTTTCTATTGACGAGTATTTTCGATAGGGTACACTAAAGTAATATGTGGCGCTTCCTTTTTCGTTTCCTCAATAAGGTATTTCCCGCAAGAGAGGTTTTTGCGCATTGTGATATTCCCTGCGGGATTTATACGCCAGAACCAGCATTGACCGCGGCAAGAACAGTAATTCGCATGGTAGAAAAAATCCAAGAGTTGGAACCCCCAAGTTTTCCAATACCAAATATCGCAGAGGCAAAAGGAAAGATAAATGCTATGGTTAGGTACGTGCAAGTAAAAGAAGAGCATGCGCAAAGGTGCAAGACAGAGCTTTTGATTCTGTGGACCGACTACTTTAAGCCAGAGCACTTGCAAATGTTTCCGAATTTGCATGAGATGTTTTGGAAGGCTGCAAAACTGTGCTCGAAGGTAAAGCAGGAGGTAAATCTCGAAGCTGCGCAGGAACTCTTGAGGGCGGTAGAGGGAATTGCGGAATTATTCAATCAGGCAGAAGAAGCGAAGAAGAAATAACCTATAACCTATGACAATGAGCTCTATAATGGTACTGGTCATTAGTCGTCTGTCATGCTGGCATATTTCATTGTAAGAGGACAGAGTATGGAACCTTTGTGTAAAGAAGGTGATTTTGTTCTACTCGACAAATTGTCCTACCTTCTCTTTCGGCCTCGGCCCGGAGATGTGGTGGTGATTCGCCACTCTCAAGAAGATCGGCTGATACTGAAATATATTCTGAAAGAGAAATGCAAAGAGCAGAGTTCTCTTTACTGGGTAGAAGGCTTGGATAAAGAAAGCAGTGTAGATAGCAGAAGTTTTGGATGGATTCCAAGGAATGCGATTTTGGGAAAGGCGAGGATAATTCGTGAGGAGAGGAAACACCAGAAAAGATGAAGAGGAAGCCTTTCCAATAAGAAAGGTCGTTTTTGTGGAGAGGTATAATAGGAGAGAGAATAGAAATAAATAATGTATGAATCCGGGAATATCAAATTGGTACGATATTACAGCGAGCGCTCTTGGAGGTTTGTGGGAAGGATTTCTCTTGAGATTCCTTCCTCAATTGATTGGAGCCGTGATCGTATTTGTGATTGGATGGATTGTTTCGGCAGGGATAGGAAAGTTGGTGATGGATATCTTGAGAAGAGTAAAATTTAATCAAATTTTCGAGAGAGGGAACTGGAAGCAAGCATTGGAGAAAGCAAATCTGAAAATAGATCCCGCCGGTTTTATTGGATCAATCGCGAAATGGCTGTTTGTTTTCGTATTCCTTTCGGCGTCTTTGGAGATCTTAGGGTTTAAGGAATTCACTCGGCTTCTCAATGATCGCGTTCTTACTTTTTTGCCCAATATCGTGGTTTCTGCTTTCATTTTTATCGTTGCCGTTATTCTTGCTGATATTATCGAGAAGATTTTACGCGTTACGATCGAAGGCACTCAAGCAGGGTACGGACGCATCATAGGAGCGATCATTCGATGGTCGATTTGGATTTTGGCGATCGTGGTTGTCTTGGATCAACTCCATTTGGCAGGGGCCCTTCCTCAAACGATCTTTGTGGGGATTGTTGCGATGATTGCGTTGGGAGGAGGGCTCGCGTTTGGCCTGGGAGGCAGAGAGATTGCAGCAGAAATCTTGCGCGACTTGAGGAGTAAAATGAAGGAATGAACATTCTTGGCATAGCCGCTATTGACAGGATATTTTGTTTCGGCTAAAATAAAATCACATGAGAAATAGAAGAACAACGAAACAGATGAAAAGCGGCTAAAGAACGACCTCTTTTTTGGCTTGAAGAAGAGCCGCTTGCGAAAAGCGGTTTTTCTTTTCTCGTGAGTTCTTTGACAACTGAAAAATGGGGTCTCCAAAATTTGCGCAACAAATTTTGGAAGTGATTAAAAGCAGAGACAACGGTGTCAGGTACCCTTTTCCTCTTCAACAAACTATGATACGGTCTATTCATGGGCAGGGCAACGCGCATAGATGTCGGCGACATGGTATATCACGTAATCAACCGTGCCAATTTTCGTTCCGAGCTTTTCTCCAAAGACAAGCACTATCGCAATTTTCTTGATATTCTGGAAGAAGCGACGGAGATTGTTCCAATGCGCATTCTTTCATTCTGTCTCATGCCAAACCATTGGCATTTGGTACTCTATCCCAAAAACGAAGGCAATCTTTCCACATTCATGCATTGGGTAACCTTGACCCATACCCGACGTTACCATACAAAGACAAAAACAATCGGCTACGGCCATATTTATCAAGGGCGATACAAATCAATTCCGGTAGAGCGGGATAGGTACTTTTGGGCGTTAGTGCGGTACGTAGAACGAAACGCAAAACGGGCGGGGCTCGTGAAAAATGCCGAGGATTGGAAATGGTCAAGTATCCATATCCGGCTGAAGGGGACTGAAGCTCAGAAGAAACTCTTGAGCCCTTGGCCTGTTGAGGAGCCGAAAAACTACAGGACATGGATTAACCAGTCCGAGCCAAAAGAAGAGATCGAGAACATTCGGTATGCGATTCAACGTAATAGACCGTATGGATCAGAACAATGGGTCGATAAAACTGTTAAGAAGTTTGGTCTGCAAAGTACCATACGAAATCCATGGAGACCAAAAAAGGGTACCTGACACCGTTATCGTTATCGTGACACCGTTATCGCATGACACCGTTATCGCACCGTTATCGAAGACACCGTTATCGACGTACACCGTTATCGACCGTTATCACATCTGCCACTGCCACCGTTATCTGCGCGCACCGTTATCTGCGCGACTGACACCGTTGTTGAGTAGAAGAGGAAAAGGGTACCTGACACCGTTGTTAGACACCGTTGTTATGGTCTGACACCGTTGTTATGACACCGTTGTTACCACCGTTGTTCAGGTCGTCGCAGCGGTGATCTGATGACCACAAGCTCCGCCGATCAAGAGCGACATGGGAAAGCGCATCGGGATTACTTCGGTAATCGCTTTCCCCCATACCTCAGTCGTTCAGCATACGTACTGGAAGACTGAACAATGGGACTGCACCTTGAGGAAAACTTCACGGCGGCAAAATGGACATTAATTAGACACACTCAAGTAGCGGAAGAGGAATTACTCGTTCTGCCAAACTCTTGAGTCCATAACAAAGGTTGTGGATTGAAGAGTATGGAATAGTTCTTTAAAAGCAAACAAATTTCATAGCGGCAATGTGAACATTAGTGGTGGAATTAGTGTTCAGCTTGCCGCTATGAAGAGTAGCGAGTATTACAGTGGGTTAACCCAGCCCCTACGCTTTGAAGGAGGTGTAAAATGGGCGATATTAAGAAAGAACCGGGGATTTGGATCCGAGTGGAGGGGCCCTACCCCACCACTGACGAGGAGGAATGTTTTACAACATTCCTCGCAAACGAGTTTTAGCTTGCCATCTTATAGCTCGCCTGCTTCGCGCCGCTAGGAGCGATGAGCGGCGGCGCCTTTCTGCCTGCGTCGAACTGCGGGATGAACGCTCACAAAGCTAAAGTGAATTCGAGCTTTCTCTAAAACACTATGCCACATTGCATTTTTTCGAGTTTTATTTAAGATTGTTTTATGAGACAAAGGAAGTTTGTCTCTGAACCTAATATGAAAGGAGGGGTACCATGCCACAAAAGGAAGGAGGAGCAATGCTCATTGAAACGAATCTTCCCAATTTGCTTCATCGAGGAAAGGTACGGGATACCTACCTCTTACCCGACGGTCGCCTGCTTATGGTGGCCACAGATCGTATCTCTGCCTTTGACGCGGTGCTGTCCAGCGGCATACCCTACAAGGGTTTGGTGCTCAATCGAATGTCTGGTTTCTGGTTTAAGAAAATATGGAGTGTTTCGGAGACTCACTTTGCAGATTTTGCTGATGCTCCTCATGTTCAGATTATCTATCGAGATAACGAAGTTCTCGCCAACCTTCCTTCAGAGATAGCAAGTCGGGCTATGATTGTCAGGCGCGCCGAAAGGATCGATATCGAATGTATCGTACGGGGTTACCTGGCAGGCTCGGCATGGGCCGAGTATAGACGGAATGGCACTGTCTGGGGCCAGAGGTTGCCCCAGGGTCTTAAAGAGGGAGAGGCCTTACCAGAGCCACTGTTCACCCCTACGACCAAGGCCGAGGTGGGCCACGACCAGAATATGAGCTATCAGCAAGTAGAGGACATGGTGGGTGTAGAGTTGGCCCGCCAGCTAGAGGAGAAAAGCCTGGCTATCTACAGCTTTGCCCAAGATTATGCCCAGCGGCGGGGCATCATACTGGCCGACACCAAGATGGAGTTTGGCCTTCTGAATGGGAAGCTGATCCTTATAGACGAGCTGCTCACCCCTGACTCCAGCCGCTTCTGGGATGCCGCCGGGTACGAGCCAGGACGCTCGTTGCCCAACTTTGATAAACAGTATGTCAGGGATTGGCTCGACTCCCAGGGTTGGAACCATGAGCCTCCGGCTCCGGAGCTACCTAAAGATGTGGTGGAAAAGACCTCCCAGCGCTACCGAGAGGCTTATTTCCGCCTCACAGGTGAGCGCATAGAGTAGCGAGGAGTAAAATCTTTGGACTATAAGCCCGCTCGAACCAGTTTGGCGAGAGCGGGTGTTTATTATTCTCCTTGACCGAATACCCTGCGGTTCTGGCGAGAAGTGAGCAGTTGTTCATTTTCTATTGACGAGTATTTTCGATAGGGTACACTAAAGTAATATGTGGCGCTTCCTTTTTCGTTTCCTCAATAAGGTATTTCCCGCAAGAGAGGTTTTTGCGCATTGTGATATTCCCTGCGGGATTTATACGCCAGAACCAGCATTGACCGCGGCAAGAACAGTAATTCGCATGGTAGAAAAAATCCAAGAGTTGGAACCCCCAAGTTTTCCAATACCAAATATCGCAGAGGCAAAAGGAAAGATAAATGCTATGGTTAGGTACGTGCAAGTAAAAGAAGAGCATGCGCAAAGGTGCAAGACAGAGCTTTTGATTCTGTGGACCGACTACTTTAAGCCAGAGCACTTGCAAATGTTTCCGAATTTGCATGAGATGTTTTGGAAGGCTGCAAAACTGTGCTCGAAGGTAAAGCAGGAGGTAAATCTCGAAGCTGCGCAGGAACTCTTGAGGGCGGTAGAGGGAATTGCGGAATTATTCAATCAGGCAGAAGAAGCGAAGAAGAAATAACCTATAACCTATGACAATGAGCTCTATAATGGTACTGGTCATTAGTCGTCTGTCATGCTGGCATATTTCATTGTAAGAGGACAGAGTATGGAACCTTTGTGTAAAGAAGGTGATTTTGTTCTACTCGACAAATTGTCCTACCTTCTCTTTCGGCCTCGGCCCGGAGATGTGGTGGTGATTCGCCACTCTCAAGAAGATCGGCTGATACTGAAATATATTCTGAAAGAGAAATGCAAAGAGCAGAGTTCTCTTTACTGGGTAGAAGGCTTGGATAAAGAAAGCAGTGTAGATAGCAGAAGTTTTGGATGGATTCCAAGGAATGCGATTTTGGGAAAGGCGAGGATAATTCGTGAGGAGAGGAAACACCAGAAAAGATGAAGAGGAAGCCTTTCCAATAAGAAAGGTCGTTTTTGTGGAGAGGTATAATAGGAGAGAGAATAGAAATAAATAATGTATGAATCCGGGAATATCAAATTGGTACGATATTACAGCGAGCGCTCTTGGAGGTTTGTGGGAAGGATTTCTCTTGAGATTCCTTCCTCAATTGATTGGAGCCGTGATCGTATTTGTGATTGGATGGATTGTTTCGGCAGGGATAGGAAAGTTGGTGATGGATATCTTGAGAAGAGTAAAATTTAATCAAATTTTCGAGAGAGGGAACTGGAAGCAAGCATTGGAGAAAGCAAATCTGAAAATAGATCCCGCCGGTTTTATTGGATCAATCGCGAAATGGCTGTTTGTTTTCGTATTCCTTTCGGCGTCTTTGGAGATCTTAGGGTTTAAGGAATTCACTCGGCTTCTCAATGATCGCGTTCTTACTTTTTTGCCCAATATCGTGGTTTCTGCTTTCATTTTTATCGTTGCCGTTATTCTTGCTGATATTATCGAGAAGATTTTACGCGTTACGATCGAAGGCACTCAAGCAGGGTACGGACGCATCATAGGAGCGATCATTCGATGGTCGATTTGGATTTTGGCGATCGTGGTTGTCTTGGATCAACTCCATTTGGCAGGGGCCCTTCCTCAAACGATCTTTGTGGGGATTGTTGCGATGATTGCGTTGGGAGGAGGGCTCGCGTTTGGCCTGGGAGGCAGAGAGATTGCAGCAGAAATCTTGCGCGACTTGAGGAGTAAAATGAAGGAATGAACATTCTTGGCATAGCCGCTATTGACAGGATATTTTGTTTCGGCTAAAATAAAATCACATGAGAAATAGAAGAACAACGAAACAGATGAAAAGCGGCTAAAGAACGACCTCTTTTTTGGCTTGAAGAAGAGCCGCTTGCGAAAAGCGGTTTTTCTTTTCTCGTGAGTTCTTTGACAACTGAAAAATGGGGTCTCCAAAATTTGCGCAACAAATTTTGGAAGTGATTAAAAGAAGTGATTAAGAATTGCTAGCCGACATATTGCATTATTATAGGCGGATGGTGGATGCCTTGGGATATCAAGGCGACGAAGGACGTGGCGTGCCTGCGATAAGCCTCGGGGAGGTGGTGAGCAACCTTTGATCCGAGGATGTCCGAATGAGGAAACTCGATTGCGCGAAAGCGCAGTCGTCCCGCAGAGCTCCGTAAGGAGTGAAGTGGGACGCGAACCCGCTGAAGTGAAACATCCCAGTAAGCGGAGGAAAAGAAAATAACATTATTCCCTTAGTAGCGGCGAGCGAAAAGGGAGAAGCCCAAACTCTGTACTATAATACGGTGCAGGGGGTTGCAAGGTAGTAGCACATCCGAAAGGGTGGGGAGTGGAAAAATTCAAAACTTCCGTAACAGAACATACCTGGAAAGGTAGGCCATAGAAGGTAATAGCCCTGTACGTGAAACGGGTTTTGATACTTCTCGTTACTATATCTTAAGTACCTCGAGAAATGGAAGTCTCGTGGGAAGCAGGCCGAACTAATCGGCCAAGGCTAAATACTTGATATCACCGATAGTGAACCAGTACCGTGAGGGAACGGTGAAAAGTAGCCCGGTGAGGGCGGTGAAATAGAACCTGAAACCATTTCGCCTACAAAGACTCAGAGTCCGCCAATATCTTCGAAAGAAGTTGTGGTGGATGATGAGGTGCTTTTTGCAGAACGAGCCAACGAGTTTATATGTATTGCGAGTCTAAGTCCTTCTGGGACGAAGGCAAAGGGAAACCGAGTGCGAAAAGCGCGATCCGCCCATGAGGCGAACGCAGTACGTGTAAAACCCGAAGCCAAGCGAGCTTGCCATGGCCAGGGTGAAGACCGCCGAAAGGCGGTCGGAGGCCCGAACCCGTAGGTCGATTCAATGCCTTGGGATGAGCTGTGGTAAGAAGTGAAAAGCTAATCGAGCTTGGTGATAGCTGGTTCTCCCCGAAATAGCTTTAGGGCTAGCCCTTTCTCTTTCCTGTGGAGGTAGAGCTCTGGAAAGAATATCGTGGAGCAATCCAGGTTTTCTTACCAAACTACGAATGCCGCGGGGAAAAAGAGAGAAGGGAGTCAGAACATGGGGGCTAAGCTCCATGCTCAAAAGGGAAACAGCCCATGATCTTCATCTAAGGTCCCTAAATCAAGCTAAGTGCATAGGAAGGAAGTGGAGTTCCTGTGATAGCTAGGAGGTTCGCTCAGAAGCAGCTATCCTTTAAAAAGTGCGTAACAGCTTACTAGCTAAGGAATTCTGCACCGAAGATTTAACGGGGCTCAAGCTTGATACCGAAGATAAGGGCAGGGTACCAGACGGTACTCTGCGGTAGGGGAGCGTCTTCATTGCAGTGAAGCTCTTCCGTAAGGCAAGGGTGGAGCGATGAGGAGTGAGAATGTTGGCATGAGTAACCACAATACAGGTGAGATCCCTGTACACCGAAAACCCAAGGTTTCCTTGGCAATGTCGATCATCCAAGGGTTAGGCGATCCTTAGGGATGTACCGAATGGTACCTTCTGATGGACAGCCGGTTCATATTCCGGCCCTTCCGCTTTTTCTGTAGGAAAAGGACGAAAGTTAGTAGCTCAAGCTTGTAAATGGATTTGAGTTTTTGCTCTAAGGATTTTCCAAGGGGCAAGAAAATTTTTAGCTTCGGCTAAGAAAATTTGAGTGAGCAACTTTCCTAGAAAAGTTTTCCGGAAATGAGAGAGCGGAATTCGTACCGTAAACCGACACAGGTGGTTTAGTGTAAGTACACTAAGGTGAACGGGTGAAACCTCCTGAAGGAACTAGGCAAAAAAGTGTCCGTAAGTTCGCAATAAGGACTACCGCCAAAACTTCTCTTCGGAGAAGAATGTTGGCGGTCGCAGCAAACGTTTCTCTGGCGACTGTTTAACAAAAACACAGGTCCCTGCTCAACTCCAAAAGAGGATGTATAGGGGCCGACGCCTGACCAGTGCTGGAGTGTTAACGGTGCCGCTCCGATGTACAGCATCGGGAATGACCAAACTCCAATGACCGTTGGAAATTGGGATTTCCGCTGCTGTGCAGCGGGGTGAGTGCCCGAAGCCCCAGTGAACGTCCGCGGTAACTATAACCGTGTTAAAGTAGCGTAACCCCTTGCCTGGTAAGTTCAGGCCCGCATGAAAGGCGTAACGACTTGAGAACTGTCTCCAGGAGCAGCCCGGTGAAAATGCAATACCGGTGAAGATGCCGGTTAGCCTGCGGCTAGACGGAAAGACCCCGGGAGCTTTACTGTAGCTTCTTATTGTTCTATTGTTTTGACTGCGTAGCATAGTGGGGAGGCTTTGAGTCTGCCGTCTCGGCGGTAGAGGAGCCGTCAGTGAAATACCCATCTGTCGAAATAATAAAACTAATCCCTATCGAGGGAGACAGTAGGTGGTGGGCAGTTTTGATGGGGCGTCAGCCTCCTAAAGAGTAACGGAGGCGTTTAAAGGTCGGCTAGCTCCGGATGGAAATCGGAGCGGTCGTGTAAAGGCACAAGCCGGCTTTACTGCGAGACGGATATGTCGAGCAGTTGGGAAACCAGAACTTAGTGAACCGATGTGTTTTTTTAGAAAACGCAAAGATCATCAACCAAAAGTTACCCCGGGGATAACAGGCTGGTAGGGCCCGCGAGTCCATATCTACGGCCCTGTTCGGCACCTTAACATATCGGGGTGCTATGGCAGTAATGCCATACCTGTTCTTCGAGATAAGCACTCGAAGAAAAACAAAAAATCGGCTTATAACGGTGAACTCCATGTGCTATAATGTACCTGTACATATGGACAATACCGTGGGAAGTTTGACCCAATTGCAAAGATCTCTTATTGTTGGATCGTTGTTGGGAGATGGATATTTACGAATCATGCCTGGAAGAAAGGATGCATTTCTTGAGTGTAATCACTCCTGGAAAGCAAAAGAATATGTTGATTGGAAATTCAGAATTCTGCAGAACCTCTGCATTTCAGAACCAAAAAGAAGATTCGGGAATGGAAATAGAATAGCGTATCGTTTTTTCACGCGACAGCATCCAGAATTGAGTAAGTTACTTGGAGTTTTCTACCGAGCCGGTAAGAAAATTGTCCCAGAAGAACTTACCTTGGATTCTGTGGTCTTGAGTGTATGGTTTATGGATGACGGAAGTAAGTGTGGAAATTCGAATTTCTATCTCAACACACAACAATTCAGCTTACAAGATCAGGAAAGGTTAGTAGAAAAACTCTATACGTTAGGACTTCAAGCTCGCCTCAACAGAGACAAGGAATACTATCGTATCAGGTTTCTTTCTTCGGCAGTTCCTGCCTTGAGGGAAATATTACAGCAGAATATTATTCCTTCAATGAGATACAAATTGGGTTATAACCCCGTAGAGACTTGATTTTGAAAGAATCAGAGTTCTCTCTTAAGAGAGAACTAATACGCCGACTCCTCCGTCGCTCACGTGAGCTTTGGAGGATGAAGATATAGTCCGATCCTCTTCGTAAGAAGAGAAAAATGTCGACAAGCGATGTCGGCTCATCACAGCGCGGGGGTGGAGAAGCTCCCAAGCGTTTGGCTGTTCGCCAATTAAAGTGGTACGTGAGCTGGGTTCAAACCGTCAACAAATGAACCATGATGTCGAGTAACACACGGCGGCTTTCCGCTGAAAAGCGGATCGAAAAAACCGACTCATATCGGTGAAGTCCTAACACTTTGATTTACAACCTGTCATATGTTAGGATAATACCGAGGGAAGTCGTATATGCTTACAACATATCAAAGAGCATATCTTGCAGGATTTCTTGATGGCGACGGAAGTATCTATGTACGCTTGAAACCTAATCCTACCTATCGGTATGGATTTCAGGTAGCGCCGTATATTGTACTCTTTCAGTCGCAAAAAGATCAGAAGAAGTTCGAAGAAATTTGTACACTGATCGGACTTGGTCATTTAAGAGTAAGGAAGGATGGAATTCTAGAATATATAATCAGCAAGAAAGAGGACCTAACCAAATTTCTGAAGATGGTAAAACCATTTCTGATTCTTAAAAAACATCAAGCAAATCTTATGTTCGAAATTCTTGCACAAAAAGAAAGAGTGAAGAATCAAGAAGATTTCGCAAGACTTGCTCAATTGGTGGATCGTTTTCGAGATTTAAACTACTCGAAGCGACGAAAAAAGCGTATATTGACCCCGTAGAGACTTATCTATCAAGATGGATAGACGGAAGAGAAATCTTTCGTAAAACGTCGGTACCCATTTGGTGATTAGATTGGGTAGTGGTATAGTCCGATCCATTTGGTAACAAATGAAAATAGATAGCGTGAGACAGGTTGGCCCTTATCTACCGTAGGCGTTAGAGTCTTGAGGAGAGTCGCTGACAGTACGAGAGGACCTCAGCGAACCAACCTCTGGTGTACCAGTTGTTCCGCCAGGAGCATTGCTGGGTAGCTAAGTTGGGTTTCGATAAGCGCTGAAAGCATATAAGCGCGAAGCCAACTCCAAGATGAGGACTCGATCCAGTGCTTTGCACTGGTAATAGATCCCTCGAAGACTACGAGGTTTCCCGAAAAATTGCTTTCAGCAATCTCGGGACTCCCGCAAACATTGTGGGAATCCTGTGGTTTTGCTGAAAGTGATGGGAACCCCGCGATCACCGCAAGGTGATTCTGCGGGGGATAGGCTCCAGGTGGAAGCCCGGTAACGGGTGAAGCCGAGGAGTACTAATGATCGAAGCAAGAAAGTCGGCTAGCAATTCATAATCATTTCAAACCCCTAATCCTTCTACGAGTTGAGTACGGGGATCCACTTCGTTTGGCATTCCGAACAGTGGAATGTAAAAGTGGGGATTATACTGCCGCTGTCCCACCCGTTCCCATTCCGAACACGGAAGTGAAATACGGCAAGGCCGATGGTAGTCGCAAGGCGAGAGTAGGTAGTCCCCACTTTTGCATTAGAGAACACGGAAGTATGTCCTGGAAGGGATATGGTAGTCGCCATCAATGTTCTTTGTTTTCCTCGCTTGCCAAGGAGAAAGGGAAATCTATAATACAATGATGAGGTTACCTCTGTTGCGAAAGAGGATTTCGATTATCTTACTACTTCTCTTTTCTCTTCTCTTTTTGAATATTTTTTCGAGAGAGGTTCGGAACTTTTTGTATTCGTTTTTTTCTCCTCTCCAATCGACATTGTGGGACGTGGGATGGAATGTTTCTGATTTCTTTGGAGGAATCTTTCAGGGAAATGATGTAAGGAGAGAGAATCAGATGCTTGAAAAAGAAAACCTTGTATTGCTCGGGCAGGTTGCTGAACTGGAGGATCTCCAGAGAGAGAACAAAGAATTGAGAGAAGTTTTGAATCTGGGAATCGAGAAAGATTTTCAAATGGTACTTACAGAGATTATAGGCAAGAGTATTGGGCAAGACGTCATCATCGTGAAAGGAGGTAAAGAACAAGGGATTGGGGAGGGAATGTCCTTGATCACATCAGAGAAGGTGGTGGTAGGAAAAGTGCTGGAGGTGTTCGATAACTCCTCTCGAGTTCAACTTCTCTCTCATCCCAAGAGCACGTTTGATGTTCAAATTTCAGGAAGACAGGTTACCGGTGTGATCAAGGGGCAAGGAAGGTATCGATTGCTCCTTGATTTTGTACCGCAAGAAGAAATACTTAAAGCAGGAGACCTCGTTGTCACGAGTAGTTTGGGAGGGATTTTCCCTGAAAATCTTTTGGTTGGCAAAGTGGAAGATATCGTGAAAGGCGGCGCAGAACCTTTTCAAAGAGCTTCCGTTTCCCCATTTTTTGATATCAGATCGCAAGCTTCTCTCTTTGTCATTACTTCCTTATGAAAAAAATTCTTGTGGTGGGAATTCTGCTCTGTCTGTTTGTTGCTTTCCAGACGAGTTTCCTTCCACTTCTTTTTCCGAAAGTTGGAATCGTGAATCTTGTGATGATCGCAGTGCTTCTCATGAGTATTTTGAAGATCTCGGACTTCCAAATGAAAATTTTTGGAGCTTTTTTAGGAGGATTTCTCCTCGACGTTTTCTCTGGAACTCCTCTAGGGTTTTGGGTGTTGATACTAGCGGGAATTTCTCTTCTTCTTCATGTCGTTTTCCATTATTATGTTCGATTTCCTTTCATTCAAAAATCTTAAACACTTATCCGTGAAGCGACCGGGGCAAGAGATTGAACTCCAAGAAGTTTTTTTTGATCGTTTTGTCCAAAATCCTACCCAAGAGCTCGAGGTTCCTCTTTCGAAGGGAATCCTTGGGACGCTCTATGGTATTTTTCTTCTGATTACAATTCTTTTTTTATCAAAAACATTTTATTTTCAGATTGTGGCGGGCTCAACATTGAGCGCACAGGCCGAGAGCAATACCATTCGGAGTTTCCCTATTCGATCGGAGCGAGGAGTGATCTACGACAACTTTATGCGCCAACTCGTATTTAACAAACCGAGTTTTGATTTTGTCTGCGACAAAAGATACATACCGCAAGGGAGAGAACGGCGAGAGAAGGTATTGAGAGATGTGGCTGATCTTTTTGGAACTTCACTCGGAGACTTGAAGGTTGCTTTCGATGGAACCAATCAATCCGAGATTCTGGTGAGAGAAAATCTTTCCCGTGATCAATTAATTCGAGCAGAAACAAAAACACCACTTTTAGAAGGGTGTGAGGTTCGGAGAAATACCTTGAGAGAATATGTGAGAGAAGGAGGACTTTCTCATGTGTTGGGCTACACGGCAAAAATCTCTCCAGAGGAATTGAAAAAAGGGAAGAGTTATTTTGTTACTGATCAAATTGGAAAAACAGGAGTTGAGAAGTCGTATGAGGAAGTCTTGAGAGGAGAACCAGGAAAGCGTTTCGTGGAAAGGGATACATGGGGAAACGTCATAAGAGAGAAGGGGCAGACACCTTCAAGGTCCGGGGAAAGTCTTGTGCTTTGGTTGGATTTGGAACTCCAGCAGAAGATCCAGGAAGCGCTCCAGAAAAACCTCGAGAAGATAGGAGCGAAAAAGGGCGTAGCGATTGCCATGGACCCTCGCACCGGGGGTATTCTTTCCATGGTGAGTATTCCTGAATTTGATAACAATTTATTTTCTCAAGGCATAAGCTATGAACAATACCAAGATATCGTCGAAGATCCATTGAGCCCTTTTTTTAATCGAGCAATCGCTGGACTTTATCCGACCGGTTCCATCATCAAACCACTTATTGGAGCAGCTGCTCTCCAAGAGCGTATTATAGATTCAGCGAAAAGCCTTGTTACCGAGGGATTCATCAAAGTGCCACACCGCTACAATCCCGAAATTGTCTACACCTTCCACGACTGGAAGAACCACGGATCAGTTGCAATGCGAGATGCAATTGCAGTATCAAGTAACGCTTACTTTTATATGATTGGAGGGGGGTTTCAGGATCAGGAGGGACTCGGGCCATCACGTATAAAAAAGTATCTGTCGCTTTTTGGTTGGGGTAAGGAGACTAGCCTTGATCTTCCGGGGGAAGCTCGTGGTCTCATTCCAGATCCCGATTGGAAAAAGAAAGCAAAAGGGGAGGGATGGTGGGATGGCGACACCTACTTCCTTTCTATTGGACAGGGTGATCTGCTTGCGACTCCTTTGCAGGTGACAGTAGCTTTTGGAGCGGTGGCAAACGGCGGGACACTCTATGAACCGATGATGGCAAAAGAGATCATAAAGAATTCAGATGTGCTTTTTCGAGAAGGCGGAGGGGCCGACAGGCAAGAAGGGAAAAAGGTTTTGATTGCTCCTCGAACGATTCGATCCGATATTATAGATCCCGAGAATCTGAAAGTGATTCGAGAGGGAATGCTTCAAGCCGTGACGAGAGGATCTGCGGTGATGCTCAACGAATTGCCAGAAGCGGTTGCGGCGAAAACCGGAACTGCTCAAACAGGCAGGAAAGACGAAGAAGGAAAAGATTATCTCTACAGCTGGGTTACGGTGTTTGCGCCCTACGAGACTCCCGAAGTCGTTCTGACGATTTTAATTGAGGAAACGAAAGAAGGAAGTTTTACGGTGCTTCCTGTTGCAAGGGAAGTATTGAAATGGTATTTCACAAAAAAGTAACATCTCCTAAGATGTCTCAATTTATTACCCCAGAGGGGCTCGAAAAATTAAAAGCGGAATTGGAATACTTACAGACGGTAAAGCAGCAGGAACTCGCCGAGCGACTCCGAAGAGCAATTGCTCACGGAGATTTGAGCGAGAATTTTGATTATGCAGACGCAAAAGAGCAACAGGTAACGTTGCAAATGAAAATCAGAGAACTCCAAGGCAAGATAAGAGATGCGAAAATCGTTTCTGCGACAGCAACTTCAGGGAAAACGCAGATAGGGTCGAAGGTCTTGGTCCAGAGCGATAACCAGAAAATCTCCTTTCTCATCGTTACCGCGCAGGAAGCGAATCCTTTGGAAGGGAAAATTTCCGTTGAATCACCTCTTGGTTCTGCGCTTTTGGGAAAGAGAGAGGGCGCGAAAGTAAAAGTGCAGGTGCCCGACGGAGAAATGGAGTATAAGATCTTGAAGATTGACTGGTAATTTTTGGGTTTGGATGGTACACTGTGAACCATGAAGAAAAGCAGGATTTGGGCTACGGTGTTTGTTATTTTTCTGGGAGCCCTTATTGCCGGTGCCTTTGTTTTTCCGGGGTACGTCAATCGCGGCATTGATGCGGTGAACGCAAAGAAGAATGAAATTTCTGTGTTGCAAAAGCTTCCCAATGTGCCTCGTGTTCCGTTGATTCCCTTTCGTCTTGGACTGGATCTCCAAGGAGGGATTCATTTTGTGTACGAGGCGGATCTCTCGCAGATTGGACAGGGGGAGCATGATTCCGCGATGCAGGGGCTCCGTGACGTAATTGAACGGAGGGTGGATCTTTTTGGGGTTGCAGAGCCACTGGTACAGATTCAGGGCTCGGGCAATACGCGCCGTCTCATCGTGGAGTTGGCTGGAATTATCGATCCTAACGAAGCGATTCAATTGATTGGCCAAACCCCATTTCTCGAATTTCGAGAACCAAAAGAAAATTATGAGGCGATTAGAGAGAACAATCGAAAAGTTCTCCAAGAGGAAAAAGGACAAATAGAAGATCCTTTTCAGTCAACGCCCTTGACCGGAAGATTTTTGAAAAAAGCGACCGTAGGATTCGGCAATGTCGCACAAGAGCCGATTATTGAGCTTGAATTTGATGATGAGGGCGCAAAGTTGTTTGAAGAGATTACTGGCCGTAATGTGCAGCGCCCCCTTGCGATTTATTTAGATGGTCAACCCCTTCAAATTCCCGTGGTCCAGGAAGTGATTTCTGGAGGAAAGGCTCAGATTACGGGACGTTTTACTCTCCAGGAGGCACAGCGTATTGTAAGAGACTTAAATGCCGGAGCCTTGCCCGTGCCCATTACTCTGATTTCCCAGCAGAACGTGGGACCTACCCTAGGAAAAGTTTCTCTTGAGCAAAGTCTCCGCGCGTCTCTGTTTGGGTTTTTGTTTGTGGCTGCGTTTATGATTCTTTTTTATCGGATTCCCGGATTTATCGCCTCCATAGCTCTTCTTATCTATGTATTCTTGATGCTTGCTTCTTTCAAATTTATCCCCGTTACGCTCACGTTAGCTGGAATTGCGGGATTTATCCTTTCCATCGGCATGGCGGTGGATGCGAATGTTCTCATTTTTTCGAGGATGCGAGAGGAACTTCGAGATCAAAGGAGTTTTAGCGGGAGTATTGAGGAAGGCTTTCGGCGCGCGTGGCCTTCGATCCGAGACGGAAACGTGACGACCTTATTGGTGGGACTCATTTTATTTTGGTTTGGATCTTCGTTTGTGCAAGGATTTGCGCTTACGCTCTGCATTGGAATTTTCGTAAGCATGATTTCCGCAATTTTTGTAACCAAGACATTCCTGCGAGTTTTTGCGAATACAAGACTGGAACGGATCGCATGGCTTTGGAGATAAATCATGAACTTCTTTCGCTACACGAAATTATATCTTTTCTTTTCGGGATTTGTGATTGTCGCAAGCATTGCAAGCATTGCCGTGTTTGGATTGGATGTGGGAATCGAATTTCAAGGAGGAAGCATCCTGGAGATTGAGTATGCGAAAGAAAGACCTTCCAATCAGACGATTCAAGAACAACTCTCGGGATTAGATATTGGTCTCCCGATTATTCAGCCCATCGGAGAGAAAGGTGTGATTATCCGAACGAAGCATCTTTCCGGAGAAATCCAACAGGTGCGCGAGAAATTGGGGAGTGAAGCGATAGAGAAACGGTTCGAGTCTATTGGTCCGGCGATTGGAGAAGAACTTCGAGGGAAAGCAATTGTTCTTACTCTCTTTTCCCTCGTAGTCATCAGCCTTTATATTGCGTTTGCCTTTCGCAAGGTTACGCAGCCAGTAAAATTTTGGCAATGGAGCGGAGCAGCTTTTCTCACGCTTGCCCACGACGTACTGGTAGCTCTAGGGGTGCTCGCTCTGCTCGGGAAGTTGCAAGGAGTCGAGATTACAATTCCCATTGTGGTGGCACTCCTTACGGTTGTGGGATATTCGATTAATGATACCGTGGTTCTGTTCGATCGAATACGAGAGAATCTGGTTAGAAAAACAGGAGTCGATTTTCAAGACACGGTAAACAAGAGTTTGCGCCAGACTCTTTTTCGATCATTTAGTATTTCTTTTACGGTTATGCTTTCTTTGTTTGCCATATTCTTCTTTGGAGGAGAGACCGTGAGATACTTTTCTTTAACCTTGCTCATTGGAATTGGGGCTGGCAGCTATTCATCGCTTTTCATGGCTCCCGCGCTCCTTATCACGTGGGTGGGGAGCAGGAGGGCATCTTGACAGAGTTTTATACATTTGTTTTAATAACCCAACATGACATATCCTTACCGAAAGATTTGCTTTACTCTTATTTCTGACTTGCCTTCCCGGGCAAAAGATATTTTGACGAGGCGTTTTGGTTTGAATGACCAAGAGCCCCAGACTCTCGAAGCGGTCGGGCAGATTCATGGAATCACCAGAGAAAGAGTGCGTCAGATTGTGGAGGCAGGACTTGCGCAAATACGAGAGGAGATCAGCTATCAGGCAAGAGCACAGGAAGCACTGCGATATTTCTCTGATAGCTTAAAGAAGCTCGGTCATTTGAAACGAGAAGATTTATTCATAAAGACTATTGATGCGGAGCCCATGCCAAACCACATAATCTTTCTTTTGCATATGGGCGAGCAATTCCATGGGCAGAGAGAAACGGAGTACTTCCATCCCTTTTGGTCAAACAAAAAAGAATTCTTTGAGAGCGCATCCGATCTTGCGAGAGAGATGTTGAAGTATTTTGAAGGAAAAGAGAAAGCCATTCCCTTTGATCAGCTCAAAGAAGATTTGCTTGGAAAGTTCCAGGAGACAACACAGGTAAAAGTTCCTTCTCATACCCTCCTTTCTTTTCTTGAGGTTTCCAAGCGCATTGGACAGGGATACGATGGATATTGGGGACTGAAGAGATGGGCTGAAGTGCGCCCCCGGGGAATAAAAGATAAGGCATACCTCGTATTCAAACAAACGAAGCGACCTCTCCATTTTTCCCAAGTCGCAGAGTTGATTAAAGAATTGCAGGAAGCGTTGGTTGATCAGAAGCAAAAAGAGGTATTGTCGCAGACCGTGCATAATGAGTTGATCAAAGATCCCAGATTCGTGCTTGTGGGAAGAGGGACTTATGCTTTGAGTGAGTGGGGGTATAAACCCGGTACCGTAAAAGAAGTAATGGTGCAGATCCTCAAAGAAAATGGAGTCTCGATGGAAAAAGAGGTGCTCGTGAAGAAAACATTAGAGCAGCGTCAGGTGAAAGAAAACACCGTCGTGTTAAATTTGCAAGATCGAAATTGTTTTTTCAAAGACGCAGAGGGAAGATACTCACTGATGGAGACGACACCTTCGTGAAATCCAAAATCAAAAATGGATATTTCTTTCCTTAATCCTCTGCTGGCGTTTGTGTGGGGATTTCTGAAAACATGGTGGTGGATATTCCCTCCATTTTTTCTGTTTCGTCCTTTTATCTATTTCTGGCTGTACTGGAGGAGTGACCTCTTTGATGCAAGAACTCCTCGTATTACCCTTGAGATAAAAATGCCTCAAAACGTAGAGAAGCCCCTGAAAGCGATGGAGAGCGTTTTTTCAGGTTTTTGGCAGATCTACGATCCTCCCAACCCAAGAGAGAAATGGCTGGAGGGTCAGTATCAGTTAGGATTTGCCATCGAGATTGTCTCTGTTGAGGGACAGGTGCATTTCTATCTTCGAATTCCCAAAAGCCAGCGTAAACTCTTTGAATCAGCGGTCTATTCTCAATACCCGGATGCAGAACTTCAGGAAGTGGAAGATTATACGAAAGCAATCCCCCAGAATATCCCCAATAAAGATTGGCGCATGTGGGGTGCCAGTTACAAGCTCAATAATCCCTCCTGTTATCCTATCAAAACCTATTCGAAGTTTTTTGAGGTGAGTCCTGACACAAAAGAAGAAAAACGCGTAGATCCCATAGCAATTCTTGTAGAGGGGCTGTCGAGATTGGGAGAAGGGGAGCACATGTGGATTCATTTTCTTATGACACCTTTCTCCCCCGTCGATGAGGCAGGAAAGCCCTATGTTGCCCAAGGAAGAAAAATTGTTGATAAATTGGTGCGAAGGCCAGAGCCAGTAAAACCATCTACGGTTTGGCAAGATCTTGGAAGCGTAGGGTCCGTATTGGTCACGGGAAAGGCTCCCGAGGTCCCTCAAGCTCAACAGCAGCAAGAAATTATTCCGCCCGAGATGAAGTTAACGCCAGGAGAAAGAGAAATTGTTTCCGGAATTGAAGAAAAGCTCTCGAAGCCCTCGTTCGACACCGTGCTTCGATTTGTCTATATTGCGAGGACCGATAAGTACGACAGCTCGGCAAAAGCGCTTGCCATGAGTTACTTTCAGCAGTTTAGCACTGCTCACGCGAATTTTCTGCGACCTCTAGAGACAACAAAGGTTCACACGATCCTTACGTTTCCCCTTGATAGGAGGAGAGGATATGTGCGCAGGCGTCGTCTTTTTGTGAGGCACATCAATCGACTTGGTCCTTACTGGCCAGCATTTGGGGGTGGCTCCTTTGTGTTAAATATTGAAGAGCTCGCGTCTATGTTTCATTTCCCAAGCAAGATCACATTTCCTTCTGGTGCTGCACCAAGAGTAGAGGTAAGGAAAGGGCAAGCACCTGCAGGATTGCCTGTACAAGAAGAATGAACTATGGCTGAAATTAATTTCTTTGGAGAAACAGACTTCCGGAACATTAAACGGAAATTCGGCATCAAACTCGACGATCGACGTCGGCATTTTTATGTCATTGGGAAAACAGGGATGGGCAAGACCGAAATGTTAAAAACCATGGCAATTCAAGATATTCTGGCAGGTCATGGAACGGGCTTTGTTGACCCCCACGGAGAAGCAGTCGAAGAACTTTTAGATTTTATTCCGAGGGAACGCATTGGGGATGTGGTATATTTTAATCCCGCAGATATTACATACCCCATCGCGTTTAATGTGATGGAAGAAGTAGCTGCAGAAAAAAGACATATTGTAGTCTCCGGCTTAATGTCGGTGTTTAAGAAAATATGGCCCGATGTATGGTCGGCTCGCATGGAGTATATTTTAAATAATGTAATCTTGGCTCTTCTGGAATATCCAGGTTCCACCCTTCTGGGAATCAATCGAATGCTTGCGGATCCTGACTATCGAAAAGAAGTATTGGATAGAGTAAAAGATCCTGTGGTAAAAGCATTTTGGTTCCAAGAATACGCAAGATATACTCAACGATATGAGGTGGAAGCAACTGCGGCAATCCAAAACAAGGTTGGCCAATTCGTTTCCAACCCCCTTATTCGGAATATTATAGGGCAAACCCATACGACGGTTGATATGCGAGAGCTCATGGATACGCAGAAGATTCTTCTTGTGAATATTTCCAAGGGAAGAATAGGGGAGGACAATTCCCGTCTCCTCGGAGGTCTTCTCGTCACCAAGTTACAGTTGGCGGCAATGTCGCGGGTTGATATCCCAGAGGAAGAACGAAAAGATTTTTTCCTTTATATCGATGAGTTTCAGCATTTTGCGACCGAGAGCTTTGTGAATATTCTTTCGGAAGCTCGAAAGTATCGTTTGGCGCTTGTTTTGAGCCATCAATATATTGCGCAGTTAGACGAAACGGTCCGCGACGCAGTATTTGGGAATGTGGGCACGATTGTATCGTTTCGCATAGGGGCCGAGGATGCGGAAGCTCTCGAAATGGAATTCACTCCAGAGTTCACCCAAGAAGATTTTGTAAATCTCGGAAAATACAAAATTTATGTGAAGCTTATGATCGACGGAATTGCAAGCCATCCTTTCTCGGCTGAAACTCTTCCTCCTTTGGATGTCCTGAAAGAATCGCAGAGAGAAAGAATTATACAGGCGTCTCGAGATCGATACGGCACAGCAGTTGAGCTCGTGGAAAAAAGTATTGCGGAATGGTCTCTCATCAGAGAACCAGCGCAGCAAGGTCCGCCAGCAGCAATTCCGCGAGCCCAGGAGCAGATTTTATATGACGCAAGATGTTCACAGTGCGGAAGGGACACGAAAGTGGTATTTCCTCCGGATGGAAAACGCCCCACGTATTGTAAATCCTGCAGGAAGAAGTTAATGCTTACCAAGAGAGCTCCTGTTCGTGAAGGGGAAGAGAGACCTCCGAGGAGAGATCTTGGGGGAACGATTTCACTCAAAGAAGCTTTGCACCACGAACCTCAATTTTTTCATTCACAAAGAAGAAATGAAAGACAAGGGAATGTCTCAAAGCCTCAAGAGCCAAATCGTGAAGCGCTTAGGCAAATTTTGAGAGAAGCATTAGCCGGTGGGCCGACCACGAAGAATCCTTTGGAGAGAGGGGAGAAGAAGAAAGGAGTTCTCCAGCCAGGAGAGACGATTTATTTTAAAGAATAATTCCCAGAGCAAAAAGGCATGAGGACAATAAGAGATTTTGTGATTGAAGGGAAAAGAGTGTTGATCAGATCCAGTTTGAATGTGCCTCTTGGGGAAAATGGAAGTATCGAAGATGATTTTCGGCTGCGCCAGAGTATTCCTACCATTCAGTATGCGATAGAAAAGAGAGCAAGGTGCATCCTTATTGGCCATCTGGGAAGACCAGAGGAAAATCAAAAACAAAAGATAGAAAATAAAAAGTTAAGTTTGAGAAAAGTAGGAGAACGGCTCGAAGAGTTGTTAGGAAAAAGGGTGATGTTTCTCGATGATTGGGGAGGAGAAAGAGTTCAGGAAGCAGTCAGAGCAATGAAGCCTGGAGAAGTGATGCTGCTTGAAAATCTTCGATTCTTGAAAGGAGAGAAGGAAAACGATGATGACTTTGCAAGAAGTCTTGCAGGGTTAGGAGATATCTTTGTCAATGACGCGTTTGACGCGTGTCACCGAGCCCATGCGTCTATCGCGGGAATTCCTTCTTTTTTGCCCTCTGGGGCAGGATTTCTGCTGGAAAGAGAAATAAAGATACTCTCGGAGATTCGAGAGCATCCTCAAAAACCAATGGTGGTGATTGTTGGGGGAACAAAAGTTGAGACGAAAGCAGATTTTCTTGACGAAATGTCTGTTCGTGCTGATACGATTCTGACAGGAAATCCCGTGTATGAGGAGATTGTACAGAAAGGACTTTCGTTTCGCGGATCGGAGAAAATCATAGGACCAGTTGATGGGATTCCTCAACAGAAAGGAGCGCTCGACATCGGACCGCGTACCATTGCGCTTTTTCAGGAGAAAATGAGAGGCGCAAACACTGTTTTTTGGGCAGGGCCTCTTGGGAAAATTGAGGAAGAACAATATACTATAGGTTCCCTCGCAATCGCAAAAACTATTCTGAAAAGCAAAGCCTTTTCTGTTGCAGGGGGAGGAGATCTGGTTGCGTTTTTAGGGGAATATGGTTTGCGCGACCAATTTGATCATGTTTCCACAGGAGGAGGAGCAATGCTCGCCTTTCTGGCAGGAGAAAAATTGCCAGGATTAGAAGCCCTTCATGGTAATTTGTAAATCTTTTGTGAAAGAGATGGAAATCAAAAATCTTACCAAAGCTGCAAGGAGAATTAAAAAGGCAATCAAAGAGAAAGAGCATATCATCCTCTATGGGGATGGAGACTTAGACGGCATCTGCTCCGTGATCATTCTTCAAGAGGCGATCAAGAGTCTTGGCGGTATCATAACAGCGTTTTATTTTCCCGATAGAGAGAAGGAAGGATACGGCATCACGCGCAAAGCGCTCGCTCGTTTGAAACATCACGCGCCCGCGCTGCTGATTTGTTTCGATTTGGGCATTTCGAATTTTGAAGAGATTCCAATTGCCAAGGGGCTCGGTTTTGAAGTTATTGTGATTGATCATCACAAAGTATTAGGGAAGCTTCCAGACGCGGATATTGTGGTAGATCCAAAACAGCCGGGAGATGAATATCCTTTTAAGGAATTCGCGGCTTGCGGTTTGGCTTTTCGGTTGGGTCAAGAACTGTTGGGAAGAGATCTCTCAGATTCGCTCCGCAAAAATATGGTGGAGCTAGCCGCCTTGGGGACGATCGCAGATATGATGGCAAGAGAAGCTGACAATGTTGCAATTATCCAAGAGGGACTCGATGCTTTACCATATTCTTGGAGGCCGGGAATCAGAGCATTTCTTGAGTCGGATCTTTTTGGAGAGCCGTGGCCTTTGCAAGAAAAGGTGCAGCAGATGATTTCTATTTTAAATGTGCGAGATACCAAGAAAGGATTGTCAGGCGCTTTTCGCTTTTTGACTTGTCCTTCGTTGCTGAAAGTAAAGAGAATGCTCAAAACATTTACGGAAAAAAGCAAAATCCGCAAAGAACAGATTAAGAAAATCGCAGAAGAACTTCGAACGCGCATTTTTCATAAGAATGCAGATTCCGCGGTGTTCGAAGGGGGAGAATCATTTGATTATGAATTGCTTGGCGCGGGAGCTTCCATCATCTCAAGAGAATCGGGAAAACCGGTGTTCCTTTTCAAAAAAACTCGTAAGGAAAGTCTCGGGAGTGTGCGCGCGCCTGCTGGTTTGGATACGGTAGATGCAATGCAGCATTGTGCAAAGTTTCTCCATACGTATGGTGGGCATCCTCAAGCTTCAGGATTTCGCACAAGCAACGAAAATTTGGATCAATTGAAGACATGTCTGATGCAGTACTTCGAGAAAAAATCGAACTCGTAAGCGCCAGCCACGCAAAGAAAATTCCAAGCGGGCTTTCATGACTTTTTTCGAACGCGTCTCGTAATTCTTGCATATGCAAATAATACGAGATAGAAGAATTGTGTGAAGAATTGTGTAAGGTGAGGTAGTAGCGCTTTGACTACTTGTGCTAGGCTAAGCCTAGCACAAGTAAAATTAGCGTAACTCCGCACTGGTGCAGATAAAGTTCCCTGCGCGAAGACCGCAGGGTATTTGACTAAGGAGAATAAAGGGTTTTGAGATGACCTCGACATAATTTTCTTTTTACGGAAATCCGTGATAAAATATAAAAAATTATCTATCCTTCGAACTTCATGGAGTTTATTCTCGAACGGATCGCATCATTCGTAATCTCTGTTATCGCAACAATAGGATATGCGGGGATAGGCGTCCTTATGGCTTTGGAGAGCGCAAACATCCCCATTCCTTCGGAGATCATCATGCCCTTTGCTGGATTTTTGGTGTTTCAGGGGAAACTTTCTCTTGGTTGGGTTGTCTTTTGGGGCGCAATAGGAAATCTGGCAGGATCTCTTGTTTCTTATTATCTTGGATTTTTCGGAGGGAGACCTTTTCTCGAAAAATACGGAAAGTTTTTTCTCATCAGCAGACACGATTTGGAATTGGCGGATCGTTGGTTTCAAAAATATGGGGCGATTACTGCTTTTGGAGCTCGTATGCTTCCGGTAGTGAGAACATTTATTTCTTTTCCCGCCGGTGTTGCACGAATGAATATTTGGAAATTTTCTCTCTATACTTTTGTTGGTTCTCTGATATGGAGTTTCCTTCTCGTTTATGCAGGGATTGTAATGGGAGAGAATTGGCACTTTCTCGAAGGTTATGTTCGCAAGTTCGATTGGGTTATTATTGCAATGATAGGGGGTTTGGGAATATGGTGGATACAGAGACACCTTCGAAATCTCAAAAGTAAAAATAGATCATGAGTAAGACATTTATTGTAGGAAATTGGAAGATGAATCCCGAGACAGAACATAAAGCACTGGAGCTTTTTACTATGGTAGCGAAGGGCGTGGAGAACCTGCAAAAAATAGAAGTGGCGATTTGTCCTCCTTTTGTTCATCTTCCCAATCTCCCGCACGGGAGGTACAAGATATCGATTGGAGCTCAAGATTGTTTTTGGGAGACGAAAGGAGCTTTTACAGGAGAAGTATCACCCTCGATGTTGAAAAGTTTGGGATGTTCGTATGTCATCTTGGGACATTCAGAGAGAAAAAATTACCTTGGGGAAACAATCGAGATGATCAACAAAAAACTCCATGCGGTTTTGGAAGCAAGTCTTACTCCTATTGTATGTGTTGGAGAAAAGGAGAGGAGTTCAGAAAATAATCAAAGACAACTCCAGAAGCAGTTAGAAGCCCTCCTCAAGGGTATGGAGAGCTCCCAAGAAGTCCGAAAGATTGTACTCACCTACGAACCAGAATGGGCAATAAGTACCACAGAGGGGGCTGAACCCGCTTCTCCTCAAAGAATCCGGCAGTCTCTCTTTTCCATCCGTGCTGTTCTTGATACGATGTTTGGAAAAGGGACTGGAGAAAACATAAGGATTTTATATGGGGGAAGCGTGAATCGCAAAAATATAAAAGAATTTATCGAGGAGGGAAAAGCTCAAGGCGCTTTGGTTGGTTCAGCCTCTTTAGATGCAAAAGAATTTATCTCACTTGTGAAAAATGCGAGAGTAGGGTAGAGTAAATGAACATGGATTTTTTTAATGATGGAAAATTCTATAACCCGACGAAGGGCAATCTCTTTTTGGAAGAAGTAATCGAGGAGATAATCTGCTATATGGGAGAAAAGCCCACCAAATCATATGAAATTGTCGTGGGATGCGACTCTTCTGCGAGCGAAGACCCAACCTTTCCTACGGTGATTGTAGTTTTGAGAAAAGGAGAGGGAGGGAGATTTTTCTTAAAGCGTATTCACTATCCTGCCCCAAGAAAGTTTTATAATCTTCACGACAGGATTTTAGAGGAAGTGTTGCTTTCCTGTCAACTCGCTTTATGGTTGCGAGATAACTTTGCAACAAAACTCCAAGAAAGAGTGCTTCAAGTAAACTATCAATTCCAATACATCCATGCAGACATTGGCGAAAACGGAGCAACCAAAGATATGATTCGAGAAGTAACTGGTCTCATCCGAGGGAACGGCTTTGAGCCAAAAATAAAACCGGAGTCTTTTGCCGCCTCTACGGTTGCGGATCGATTCTCTTAGTTCTTTCATAGCACTTTCAATCCGGAAAGGAGGGAGCGTTGAGAAGTCCAGTTGAGGTCGCTCAAGGGTGCGTGGGAGTTTCCCGGTACAATTTCTGGGAGGAAAACTCTCGCCCGCCTTCTATGGTGAATTGTTACACATTGATTGAGTGGATATTTGCACAATGCGGTATCTTTCTCCCGAGAAGTCTTATAGGACAATTGTATTATGGGGATCCTGTTGCCCCTGACTTATGGAGGCCAGGCGATCTCCTATTTATTGGTGATTGCCGCTGGGGCGCATACCGCGATGAGCAGAGAGCAAAGAATGGAGTAGGACATAATGGGATTTTCGCGGGAGGGGGCATGGTGATTCATGCTTCGTCGAGGAAGGGGACGGTGGTACGGGAGGGCTACCAAGAATTTTTAGGGTATGATAAAGCTAGATTTCGGGGAATATATAGGGTGATAGAAGGGTAGATAACCGTAGCGCGAAATCAGATTTGTCTGGTACTTCGCTTCGATATTCAAGCCCACATGGGCTTGATTTTTTTATGGAAACATTGTTTTCTATAAGTGGGATGACCAAGAAAAAAGCAAAAGTATTCGTAGCAATGTCAGGAGGAGTGGATAGTAGCGTTGCGGCAGCGCTTTTGAAGAAGGGCGGATTTGACATGGTCGGAATATACATGAAGTGTTGGAACGCAGATGACCCTTTGTATAGAGGATGCACTTCAGTAGATGACGAGAGATCGGCAAGATTAGCGGCAGCGCACTTGGGAATTCCATTTTACACTTGGAATTTTATCAAAGAATATCGAGAAAGAGTGGTAGAATACTTGCTCGAAGGGTATCAAAAGGGGATTACTCCGAATCCTGATGTTGCATGCAACAAAGAGATTAAGTTCGGGTTGTTTTTTGAGAAGGCAATGATCCTTGGCGCAGATTTTGTTGCAACCGGGCACTATGCAAGAGTTGAGCATACAGATGGCAGAATGAGTATCTTAGCAGGTAAGGATAAGAACAAGGACCAATCTTATTTTCTCTCATTTGTGAAGCCGGAAGTTCTTTCTCGGGTATTGTTTCCCGTCGGGGATCATACCAAAGAAGAAGTAAGGACGATGGCTCGGAAGTTCGGTTTGCCAAATGCCGAGCGCAAGAGCAGCCAAGGGATTTGTTTTGTTGGGAAAGTCGATTTCAGGAAATTTCTCATGCGATACATCCCCTCGCAGACAGGAGATATTGTAGATATAAGCGGCAATACATTAGGTAAACACGAAGGAGTATTTTATTACACCATTGGCCAGCGAAAGGGGATTCGCTTGTCCGGAGGACCTTATTATGTGATAGGCAAGGACATGGAACAAAATCTCTTGGTGGTGAGCAAGGATGAGAAAGATTTGTATAAAAAAGAAGTAAAAGTGCGAGACATCAATTGGTTTGTTTCTCCAAGCGAGAGATCTTTTGGGAATGTTGCGGCGAGGATCCGATATCGTCAGCCCTTTGCACGCTCAACTCTTCATATTGACTCTGGGGACAAAGTATGTATAATATTTGAAGCACCACAGCGGGCTATCACTCCCGGGCAGATCGCCGTGATCTATCGGGGCGATCAGCTTCTTGGAGCAGGAGTGATAGAGTAGCACTTTTCTTTTCTATATCTTTGTTTTATAAGGAGGGAGGAATATATGGCTTTTTTGCTCAGAAGTTGTAGCAAATGTGGTGGTGACCTAATCCTGGACGAAGGTGACTGGAATCGAATCTATGTGGTAGAATAAATAACCTTACGTATGCAGGTATGAGTTCAAAACAATTGCGAGAGAAATTTTTTGACTTTTTTCGCGAAAGAGGGCATACGATTGTTCCCTCATCTTCTCTTATTCCTGATGATCCGTCAGTGCTTTTGACCACTGCGGGAATGCAGCAGTTCAAACCCTATTACACAGGGCAGGCAGATCCCATGGTTTCGTCCCATCCTACGTTGAGTGGAAAATCGCTGGGGAGCTATAATACAGCCTCCATTCAAAAATGTTTTCGTACTTCTGATATTGATGAGGTAGGAGATGAACGACATTTAACCTTCTTTGAAATGATGGGAAATTTTAGTTTTGGGGGATATTTCAAAAGGGAGGCGATTGCTTACGCTTATGACTTTCTGAAAAATGTGCTGGGATTGGAAATTGACTACGTCACGGTATTCGATCCTGCAAAAGTGCCAGAAGGGGATTGGCGAAAACATGGCGTGCCCTTCGATGAGGAGTCATACGGACTTTGGAAGGAAATCGGCATGCCCGAATCAAAAATTCGTCGCGAGGGCATCGATAACTTTTGGGGGCCAACCGGAAAAGAAGGTCCCTGTGGCCCCACCACAGAGATTTACATCGAAGGTATTGAAGTTTGGAATATCGTATTTAACCAATTCTATTGCGATAAAGATGCGAAACTCACGCCCCTTAAAATTCAAGGGGTAGATACGGGCATGGGCTTGGAGCGGCTCGCGATGGTAAGCCAAGGTGTACCAACTATTTTTGATGCCGATTTATTTACGGTACCCTTCGGACGTCTCTTATCAACTCCTGGGGGAGCGGATATAAGAAGTAGAAGTAATCGCATATTGTTTGATCACCTAAGAGGCAGCATATTTTTGCTTGCAGATGGAGTTCGGCCATCCAATAAAGAAGCGGGATATGTGTTGAGGCGAGTCATAAGACGCCTCTTGGTCCATTCAAAGAAGTTATTCATTCCGCAAAAGTCTGTGATTGAGGCTATAAACAATGTAATCAAATTCTATGAAGATTTTTACAGTGAACTCAAAGATAATCAACAAGTGATATTGCGAGAATTCGAAAGAGAAGCGAATAAGTTTGCTTTAACCTTAGAAAAAGGGCTCAAAGAGTTTGATAAGAGATATCCAGGTGCCAAGACCCAGCGTGTAATTCCAGGACGACCACTTCAGTCATTTATTGTAGGTCAAAGGGTTGGAAAGGACGCTTTCGATTTATATCAAAGCTGTGGATTCCCAGTGGAGGTGATTAAAGAATTGTTGGAAGAAAGGTTATATCAATTTGATGAGAATGAATTTCGAGCAAAAGTTGCTGAAGAGTTTGAAAGGCATCGTGAGATTTCTCGCGCAGGACAAGAACGAAAGTTTGGGGGGCATGGTTTGTTGCTCGATACAGGAGAACTGAAAGCTGTAGATGAAGAGGAACTAAAAATCGTCACGAGGCTCCATACGGCTACTCACTTGACGCAGGCGGCGTTGCGCAAGGTGCTTGGCGAGAGACTGCATCAAGCAGGGTCTGATATTACGGCAGAGCGTATGCGTTTTGATTTCACGTTCGATCGAAAACTTACTCCAGAAGAATTACAACAGGTGGTAGATTGGGTGAACGAAGTAATCCGAAGAGATGTGCCGATGGAATATAAAGAGATGCCGTATGAAGAGGCAATACACACTGGCGCCCTCTATTTTGAAAAAGAAAAATATCCTCCCATGGTAAAGGTGTACCGCGCGTACGATCCTCAAACAGGAGAAGTATTTTCGAAAGAACTTTGCGGCGGTCCCCACGTAACCCATACAGGGGAACTCGGCAAATTCAAAATTCTCAAAGAAGAAGCAGTGGGAGCAGGAGTCCGCCGCCTCCGAGCAGTTGTTCAATAAATTACATTGCCAAGTTATTCACAATTGACACATTGTTCTGGAAGGAAAATAATAAATGGTAGCTCTTTCGCATCTAATATGAAAGAGTAATTTACTCAAGCCACATATAGGGGAGGGGAAACCTCTCTTTTATGTGCCTTGCGAGCAAGGAGGATTGCATGAATATGCCGAGAGCTCCGTGAGTTTCTGTTGCATGAAAGGCAATATCTGGAGAGACATCAAAAAATAAAAGGAGAAGAGAATGAGTCTCATCCATAAAAAACTCCAGGGTTGGATCCTTGTTGCCTGTCTGCTCGTAGCGTTTTTGGGCGTAGTGATCGCTCAAAGCCAAGTAGCCGAGGCCTCTCATCCAGGCGTTGGAGGGGACGTGCTCATCTTGAGCACTACCATGGGTGGCGGTTTTGAGTCTACCCAGGCGACGGCCCTCGGACTGACGTCTGATGTGAGAACCCCTGCTCAATGGGCGGATATGACCGCCGCTGATTTCGCGAGCTACAAGGCGATCGTCCTGGGAGATCCAAACTGTGTCGTGGGTCCAGGCCCGCTCGCCGCGGCAGAAGCGAACAGGGCTGTCTGGGGCCCGATGGTCAGGGGCAATGTCGTGATCATTGGAACTGATCCCCAATTCCACCAATTCCAGGGTGGTACCCAACTCACAAAGGACGGGATCAACTTTGCTGCAAGCGGCTCGGGAACAGGGCTGTACGTGACCCTCAGCTGTTACTATTTCAATGTGGGGGCAAGCACTGCCGTGCCGGTTTTGGACCAGCTTGGTAGTTTCAAGGTACAAGGGCAAAACGGCTGCCCCGACTCGGCAGTCATCGTGAACCCGGCCCACCTTGCCATGGCAGGGTCGACCAACGCATCTCTTTCGGGCTGGGGCTGTTCGATGCACGAGTGGTTCGATACATTCCCCGGTTCATTTGAGGTGCTGGTCAAGGAAACTTCAGGAACTCCCGCAGACCGGCCGTATATCTTAGCGAGAGGCGGAGATCCCTGTGCGAAGCCTACCATCACAGGATCCGGGATGATCGTTGGAACCGGAGGTAACGATATTATCCTCGGAAGCGATGGACCTGATGAAATCTATGGCAAGGGCGGGGACGACATCATCTGCGCGAGAGGCGGGAGTGACACCGTTTGGGCTGGCGACGGCAATGACACTGTCTTTTGCGAGGGCGGAGACGATGCCGACTGCCAGGGTGAGGGCGGCAAGGATCACATATTTGGCGGCCCAGGCCATGACTTCTTGTATGGCGGACCCGACTGCGACCGCGTGGAGGGTGGCGACGGCAACGACAACATAGACGGTGGTGGTGGCGACGACCGTCCCACCGACGGTGTCCTGGGAGGCTGCAAAGATGGCGGCCTCTTTGGCCAAGGTGGCGAAGACACCATCAACGGCGGCCTTGGCGGCAACGACTACATTGATGGCGGCCCAGGCAACGATCCTGACCTTAGCGGTAATACGGGTCGCGATGTAGTCCTTGGAGGCGACGGCAACGACCAACTCTTCGGGGATCACGAAGCTGATACCCTTAATGGTGGTTCTGGCAATGACATCATCTGGGGTAGCAGTGGTAACGACACCATCAACGGCGGCCCCGGAGACGATACAATGGTGGGCCACGACGGCAACGACAGCCTGACTGGCGACGCTGGCTTTGACAGCGCAGATGGTACAGGAGGGATCGATACTTGTGATGCGGAAATCGAAGTAGACTGCGAAGTCTAATTCATTTCGCAAAACATGACAAACAGGAGCAGAAAGCGATTTCTGCTCCTCATTTATTTTCGTTTTTGCTAGAATTGAAAAGATACAGAGTTATTTTTATGGAAGCACAAATTTCTCAAAGAAAAAAAAGAGTAGTGGTATTTGGCATTTTTGATGGAATTCACGAAGGACATCGGAGTCTATTTACGCAGGCAAAAGCGCATGGGGAGGAACTTATGGTGATTGTTGGGAGAGACAAAGCGGCGTTCCAGTTGAAAAATAAAAAACCGAGATATTCAGAAAGGGAGCGTTTGCAACTGGTTTTGCGAGAGCACATGGCAGATGGCGCGGTATTGGGCGATGAAGAGCAGTCGAGTTATCGTGTGCTCGAAGAATTGAATCCGGATCATATCTGTTTGGGATACGATCAGCAAATGCTCGGGGAAGATTTGCAAATGTGGATGCAAAGAAAAGCAAAGAAGATCCCGATCTCGTTCATGGAGCCCTATCAACCAGATGTGCTGCATAGCTCGATTTTGTGAACCCCCTCCGTTATAGTATGATACGAAATATGAAGGTTTCTTTTTTTTCCACGAGATCGCAGAAAGAACGATTCCTCGTACTGGATCTTTCGAATGCATCTTTTGATTCTGCGCTCGGAGAGAAGGGAAGCGACGAAAAACTCCGTATGCTCTCCTTGGAGAGGAGAGAAGTGGCCACACTCTCCTTTGAGAGAACGCTCGAATATCTGTATCTGGAAATCCAGAAATTTCAGCCCCATAAGATCATTTTTAGTTTTCCCTCCCCGATGCTGAAAGCGAAGTTTGTGACGCAGGTATTTCGTCCAACAAACCCCAAAATTCCTATTCAAAGGAGAGAAAAAGAGTTCATTGAGAAGACCGTGCTCAAAGGCGCTCTCCAAGAAATGCGCGCGAGTCTTTCGGCAGATTCCGGGATTTTGCCAGAAGACTTTGTGAGAGTAGATCTTTCCGTCAAGGAAATAAAGGTTGATGGGTACGTCGTATCTTCTCTCGAAGGATTGAAAGGATCGCGCATTGAGTTTATGTTTTTGGGGATATTTCTTCTTCGTTCGTACGGAACGATTCTTCAGAGGTTCACTCAAAAATATCGAATACGAACCTTCAAAATTTTGCATCCGGCTCAAGCCGTTGAAAACTTTGCGCAAAAGACGCAAAAAGGAGGTCTGTATCTTGATATCGAAGACGAAACGAGTCAGATTTTTGCAATACGAGACGGAAGACTTTCTTTCGCGAGCAGCATTCCGATGGGAGGGGATCATTTTACAGAAATTTTTGTCGAGAGTCTTGGGATGAAAAAAAACATCGCACGAGAATTTCAAGAGAAATACTTTCGAGGAATGATTTCCGAGGAGCTGCGAACGAAGCTGAAAGCGCTTTTATTGCCCGCCGTGAAGAACTTTGCTACACTAGTGAAGAAGCAGCTCCGTGATATTGAAGGTGTTTTTTCGCCCCGCATTTTTATGTTTGGAAGAGGAAGTTTCTTAAAGGAAATCCATGAAATTTTTGAAGGAGACGACTTGAAGAATTTGCCATTTTCTCGAGTTCCGGAAGTTTCTTTTCTCTATCCAAAAGATGTACGGAGTATTGATACACCCCATAAAACCAATCCCCAATACACCTTGCTATTTCTACTCATTCCAGAATGAAGAAAAAAGTTGTTGATATTATTCCTCCTGGAGGATCTCGGAAGAATCCCTTGGTCCAGATGCCTTCCGTTCTGACCAAGCAATCCAAATCTTCTTTGTTTCTTATTTCAAGAGGAGTCTTTGGCGTATGCGCATTCCTCGTACTCTTCTTTGGGGTACTCCATTTTGTGTTTGCGAAAACTCTGATTTCCGTCTGGCCGCAGAAGCGAGAACTCCAGGTGCAAGCGACAATCCAGGTGCAGGTGGGACAAGAGAAAATTCATGGGGAGCAGAAAATCATTCCTGGCCAAATTCTCCAAGTAGAGAAGGAAGTGACGAGAGTATTTCCTGCCTCCGGAAGAAAATGGAAAGAAGCAAAAGCGCAGGGAGTTATTCGGGTGTATAATACCAACGGGATAACTCCCCAGTCTCTTGTGGCGAACACTCGTTTTATATCCCAAGATGGCAAACTTTTTCATTCCAAAACAAGAGTAACTGTTCCCGGGGGACATTATGAAAAGGGAAAATTCATTCCGGGAGTTCTTTCCTTGGAGGTTATCGCGGCAGAATCAGGAGAGGAGTACAATAGTACGCCATCGAAATTTTCCCTTCCTGGTTTGGTGGGGTCTCCCCTTTACACCAAGATCTATGGAGAGTCTCTTGAAGACATGAAAGGCGGCCTGAAAAAGGAGGTTGCGATCGTCAAGGAAGAAGATTTGAATGATGCGCGCGCAAGGCTGCTCGAAAGTCTCCAAGCGCAAACAAAAGAGGAGCTCTCCACAAAAATCCCCTTGGGCAAAATCCTTTTGGCAGCATCGCTTCTTTCAGAGATTGTCGCGGAGAATTCTCTGGTAAAAGCAGGTGCGGAACTCGATCAATTTGCCTATGGTGCTACGGTAAGGGCAAAAGGAATACTTTTTCATGAGGAAGATGTAAAGGTTCTTGCCGAACGTATTCTCCGAGAACAGCTTGGAGAGGGAGAAAGGCTGCAGGAAGGAACCATCAAGATTGAATATCCTGAAAAAGATATCCGCCAGAATTCCGATGCCTTCTCATTTCGTGCGGATATGTTTGCAAAAAGTTACCACCAAGTAGATCTTGGCAATATCCAAAAGCGCGTCGGAGGGAATTCAAAGGCGCAAGCGATCAACATTTTATCTGCCTACCCATACTTAGCGAAAGCCGAGCTTTCATTCTGGCCGTTTTGGGCTCGTCGTGTTCCGAAAGATCAAGAACGTATTGTAGTTGAATTTCGGTTGTAATTTCCCGGGGCAGTTGACGGCCCTCCACATTTTTGATACCATAGCGGCGGAGAAGAAAATATCAATGAACAGTCCTGAAAAGAGAGATTTACGAAAAATCGGAGAGGTGCTTGAAGCATTGCCGAGTTTACAATTTCGAGTTAAGCTTGAAGACGGTAAAGAAATCTTGGCGTATCTGTCCGGGAAGCTCCGAATGCACAACATTCGCATTTTGCCAGGGGATCATGTTACGGTCGAGACAAGTCCATATGATGAGACAAGAGGAAGGATTGTATATCGAATGAAATTATGAAAGTTCAATCGTCGGTGAAAAAGATATGCAAAGACTGCAAGGTAGTGCGAAGAAAAGGAGGGAGGATCTATATCATATGCAAGAAAAGTCCAAAGCATAAACAACGTCAAGGATAGCCTTCAAACACATGCCTCGACTCATGGGTGTAAATATTCCAGATCAGAAGCACATAGGTGTCGCGCTAACCTATGTGTATGGCATTGGAAATTCATTGAGTAAGAAGATTCTCCAAGAAGCAAAAATCGATCCTGCGACAAGAGCCTCAAAGCTCAATGGAGAGGAGGTGAATCGCCTCAAAGAGATTATTGAAAAAAATTATCGAGTCGAGGGAGAGTTGAAGCGAGAGATAATGACAAGCATTCGAAGGTTGCGAGAGATTGGTTCTTGGAGGGGATTGCGGCATACCAAACATTTGCCCGTGCGCGGTCAGCGTACGCGAACGAATACAAGAACGGTGAGAGGGAATGTTCGGAAAACCGTAACCTCGGGCAGGAAGCCGGCTGCATCGCCGACATAATACATACTATAATCCTCCTTTGCTGAAGCTTCGGAAAGGCGTTTTGCTTCATACCTTGCCATCCGCAGCTTTGAGTGAAGCGAGACGTGAAGGATGGGAAAAAAACGCGTAATTCAAAAAGGGGAACAAGAGCTCTCCCAAGAAGGGGAAGCTTTGGTAGTCCCGAAGACCGCACCTCAAGAAGCGCTTCCCGCGACCCCTGAAAAGAAATTAAGGGAGGGGAGAGTGTATATTAATTCTTCTTATAATAATACGCTCATGACCCTTGTCGATCTTGCGGGCAACGTTATTTCGAATGTAAGCGCAGGATCGATTGGTTTTAAGGGTACCAAGAAGGCCACCCCTTTTGCAGCTTCGAAGGTTGCGGAAGCACTTTTTCAGATCGCGCGCAATAAAGGCATTGAGAAGATCCAAGTGTTGATGAAGGGGATTGGTTCAGGGAGAGATGCTGCATTGCGTTCCATCGGAGGAAAAGGAATTGAGATTGTTTCCATAAAAGATATTACCCCAATCCCTCACAACGGCCCCAGACCACCAAAGGCCAGAAGAGTATAGTACGAGAACGATTCACGAAGTCAATTCTTATGCAAAAAGGAGTTATCAGAAAAAGAAGATCAAGTCCGCCTTCTGAATACGCAAGGCAGTTACACGAGAAGCAAGGGTTAAAACAGGAATATAGTCTCAAGGAGCGTAAGCTAAAGCGCTATGTGAAAAAGATTTTATCAAAATCGCGGAGGGGAGACGTTGCCGAGCTTTTGCTTGGACAATTGGAAAAGAGACTGGACAATGTCGTATTTCGAATGGGAATGGCGCAGACACGCAAACACGCAAGGCAGCTTGTCTCCCACGGACATTTCCTGATCAACCAGAGGAGGGTTACGATTCCTTCGTATTGCGTGAAGAAAGGGGATTTCATTACGCTCCACCCCTCTTCTCACAAAGAACCCGCGTTTGAACATCTAAAATTGGCATTGAAAAAATATCAGCCGCCAGCATGGATTCAGTTAGAGAAGGAAAGGGTTGAGGCTACGATTGTGGGAGAACCAACAGTCAAAGAACTTGCCTCTCAACTCGCGATCCCCCTTCTTTTTGAGTTTTATTCAAAATAATAATTTTTTCACGATTATGATTCCTTTATCCAAATCACCAAAAGTTCTTGAGCACAAAGGTACCAAAGGAGTTTTTGAAGTTGAGGCGCTTTATCCGGGATATGGCTATACGATTGGGAATAGTCTTCGAAGAGTGCTTCTCTCTTCTCTCGAGGGAGCAGCAGTGACCCAAGTAAGAATACAAGGAGCGCCACACGAATTTTCCACTATCCCTGGAGTGTTAGAAGACGTGTTGATGATCCTTCTCAATATAAAACAGATGCGCTTCAAACTATTTTCAGATGAACCCCAGAAGGCCACCCTCAAGGTAAGAGGTGAAAAAGAAGTGAAGGCGTCTGATTTTGTATTTCCTTCACAGATTGAATTGGTAAATAAAGATCTCCCCATCGCGCATCTTACAAGTAAATCCGCTGAATTGGAGATGGAGATACAAGTTGAGAAAGGGGTGGGATATGTGCCGGCAGAAGAACGAAAGAAAGAAAAGGAGGAAGTGGGAATCATTTCTCTCGATGCTATATTCACTCCTATTCAGAAGGTGAGTTCTGTGGTAAAGAATATGCGGGTAGGGGAGCGCACTGATTTTAATCACCTCACCCTCGAAATTGAGACCGACGGGACCATAACTCCTCAAGAGGCGTTGTATCGGGCAAGTTCCATTCTTGGGAAACAGTTCCAAGTGGTCATGGAAGGGTTGCAAGAGCAGACGGGAAAGGAAGAAAAAAGGGAAGGAAAAGAGAAAAAGAGAAAGACTTCCAAAACGAAAAAATCGAAGAAATAAAGTTTCGTGCAATCTTTTATGAAAAAACGAAAAAGAGTTCGTAAATTTTCTCGGAAAGCCGACAAAAGAAGGGCAATGCTGTTTTCGGTCGCAAGAGCTCTTTTTCAAAAGGGAAAGATTGAAACGACCGAGGCAAAAGCAAGAGCGATTTCATCTTTCGCAGAGAGGCTTCTTACGAAAGCAAAGCGAGGGGACTTATCGGCTCATCGGAAGTTACGAGAACATTTTCAAGGTTCGCTTGTAAAAAAAATCATGGAAGAGATTATCCCTTTGTATCGAGAAAGAAAGGGGGGATATACTCGAATTACCAAACTTGGTCCCCAAGAAAGCGATGGGAGAAGGATGGCAATCCTTGAACTGATAAAGTAATAAAAGAAGTATGGATCGGAAAACCCATATCATTGATGCCGCAGATCAAAACATAGGAAGACTTGCAACCAAAATCGCAGTATTGCTTCGCGGGAAACATAAATCTCAATTTGCGCCGTATCGAGATGACGGTGATTTTGTAGTCGTGAGAAATATTCAGAAAATGAAGTGGAGCGGGAAGAAAGGTAAGCAAAAGATTTACTATCGTTATTCAGGGTACCTCGGGGGTATGAAAGGGGAGACATTAGAAAAGCTCTTTTCGCGCAATCCAGAGAAAGTACTCAAAAAGGCCGTATGGGGGATGCTTCCGGAGAATCGGTTAAGGCCAAAGCAAATACAACGGTTTCGTTTGCAATAACACCATGCCACGCATCGTACGCAAAAAAGAAATAAAGAAGTCTCCAAAAGAAATCAAGGAAGTCGAGGCCCCTCGCAAAAAGGAGACATATTATGAAATGGTAGGGAGGCGGAAAGAAGCGGTGGCAAATGTGCGCGTGCATGAAGATCCAAACGCAAGCATGACCGTAAATGGGCAATCCTTGGAAAACTATTTTCAAGAAAAAGAGTATCAGAGAGTAGCTCAAGAGTCGCTTGGGAAAGGAGCATCTGGCAGATCGTTTGCCGTATCAGTAAAAGTAGAGGGGGGAGGACTTCATGCGCAAGCCGAGGCAATCCGACAAGGTATCGCGAGGGCTTTGGTTAAGATTGATGAGGGGTTGAGGTCGAATTTGAAGACCTTTGGGTTTTTGACTCGAGACCCGCGGATGCGCGAGAGAAAGAAATTTGGATTGCGGCGGGCGCGGAGAGCGCGTCAATGGAGAAAACGCTAGTTTTCTATCTGATCAATTTCTCTGAAACGGAAAATTTTCCTTCACTTAAGATATAGAAGATTTTATTTTCTGGCTGCCAGAAGAATTGAGGTTTTGGCATTTGGAGGACATCAACGATATTGATGGTGTCTCGATCATCGATTTCAGCGACTTTGATTGTATCTCCAACCGAAAAGAGAAGATGATGGGAGTCAAGCCATGAGACGTTTTCGATCGGTTGGCTTACGCGCGTCAGAAATACCTTCTCTCCCTTTTTTCGTTGAGGTTGTTCATTTTGGTTCTCAAGATAGGAGATCCAGATTTCAGAGCCATCTGAAAACGCAATCTTCTTTTCGTCAGGACTCAAGGAGACGTAAAGCGCAGAAGAAGAAGTCTCTTGGAAGTTTTTTGTTCCATCGTTCAATTGAAAAACTTTTTCGTTCTCCTTGAGAAAAACCCTTTTATTCAAGAGCAGAATCTCGTATTTGGTTTCCGAATGTACGGGGAAGGGTTGAGTATTGAGGGCACTCGAACTTGAATTGAAACCCATCTTTTTTCGCCAGATAAATCCCTTGGTATCGAGCCAGAGAATCTCATTATCCTCGAGCGCAAATGTTACGACGTTTCCCAGTCCGACAGGAACGGCGCTTTTGGTTGTGTAATTTGCCTCCATAAGGATAGAAGAAGTCGGGAGATGCTGGATAAAAAGGATTGTATCTTTTGTCCCTGGGAGAAAACGGATCTCATCTCCTTGGCGCCCAAGAAATTCAAGATCATATGAAGTTTTTGAGTTGAATTGCGTAATAGAACGATGTATGGTTTCGCCCGCGTTGATTTCGAGGAGGATTGCATCTCCACTTGGAGACCACTGGAGATTCCAGAGATTCTCTTTGCGTGTTTTTGGTTCAAAGACCTTATATTCACTATGTTTCTCCAAATCCCACTTAGTGAGTTTCCATTCTCCTTCAGAATTCATTTTTTGAAGGATTGCTTCCCGTCCATGAGGAGCAATCCAGAACTTTTGAACTCGGCTTGCGAGAGTTCGTGTTTTGATTTCGCTCGGAATCAAGAGAATATTTTTCGCCGAAGTTATGTGCTTTGGATGTATTTCAAGCGTTTTTTTCCAGGGATGGTACCCATCTTTGGAAACTTGGATGGCATAGCGTTGAGGAATAAGATTTTCAACTACGGAAATGTCAGAAATCAAGCTCGTTGTATCCTCGAGCTTGCCATCAACAAAGACATTCACTCGAGACGGGGTTATTTTGAGATAGAAGGCTCCGACTTGCGTAATTCGTTTTGCTTTCCAGTCAATTCGATATCCTTGAGAGTAAAGTATGAGGGTGGGGGTGGCAAGAAAGAACACAAGAGTCAAACTTAACAATAAAACGATCCTTTGGTGTTTGGTCATGGTATGAATAGTATAATGCATCAACCAAAATTTGACAAAAAAATGGGAGTTGCAATGAGAAAAATTTTGCGCTACAATAGGCGGCGATGGACAGATTTGTTATTCATGGAGGCAATCCCCTCAAGGGGGAGATTGAGGTGCAGGGAGCAAAGAATGCTGCTTTCCCGGTTTTGGCTGCAACTATTCTTACCAAAGAAGATTGCATTATTGAGAATCTTCCGCTCATTGAGGATGTATCTCGAACTGTAGATATTTTAGAGAGTATGGGTGCAAAGATTGATTGGCTTGAGGAAAGAACGGTACGGGTGAATACAAAAGATCTCGATCCCTCGCAGATCAACAGAAAGCTCATTTCCATGCTGCGGGGTTCGGTGCTGTTTTTTGGGCCGTTGCTTGCTCGGTTTGGGAAAATAAATCTTCCCCAACCAGGCGGCTGTATTATTGGCGCAAGGCCGATCGATACGCATCTCGATGCGTTTTCTCAATTGGGTGTTCAGATTTCTCCAACCCGAGGGGGATTTGAAATGCAATTTTCTGGAGAACTCAAGAATCAGGAAGTCATCTTGAATGAGTTTTCCGTCACTGCGACAGAAAATATATTGCTCTTTGCGAGTTTGCTTGACACGCCCGTCACTCTTAAAATCGCAGATCAAGACTATCAAGTTCAAGAGTTGATTCGATTTCTTGAACAAATGGGGGTTCGGATTCGCATCCCTGAACTTCATACGATTGTGATCGAGGGAGCGAAACGCTTACGTGGAGTACGACATTACCTTATTGCAGATCCCATAGAAGCGGGAACCTTTATTGCCTTTGGCATTGGGACAAAAGGAACTATGGCAGTAAAGAACGTGGAGATTCGTTTTCTCGAGTTATTCTTAAAGAAGCTACGAGATTTTGGCGCAAACGTAGAAATTCTTCCTCATGCAAGGAGGGGAGAAGTACGAATCTTCCCCGCAAAAAGATTGAAGATCGATAAAATTCAAAGCTTAATGTACCCCGGCATTCATTCGGATTTACAAAGTGTTCTCGGCGTGCTCGCGACTCAATCGAAAGGATCAACCCTGCTTCATGATCCCCTTTACGAAGGGAGATTGAAGTACTTGGAAGAATTGAATAAAATGGGGGCAGAAGTTTACTTTACCGATCCCCATCGAGCGATTATCAACGGGCCTACAAAACTTTATGGCGCCGATCTTGGGACCTTTGATTTGCGGGGCGGCGCTGCACTGATCATGGCAGCTCTGATGGCAAAAGGGAAAAGCACGATTACCAATATCTATCAGGTAGATCGAGGATACGAACGCATCGAAGAACGTTTGCAGAAATTGGGAGCAGATATTAAACGAGTAAAGGGTTAATTCCGTTATGTTTGTCACTAAAGTTGGCATTGATCTGGGAACATGCAATTCCTTGGTGTTTATTCCTCAAAAAGGGGTAGTGCTTAACGAACCCTCCGTTGTCGCGGTTGGTGTTGGAGACAATAGAATCTTGGCAGTGGGAGAAGCTGCAAAGGAAATGACCGGCCGCACGCCTGACACCATTCGAGTATATCGGCCTCTCCGAGAAGGAGTGATTGCAGATTTCAGAGTAACGCTCGCAATGATCCGCTACTTTCTGAAAAAAGTTATTCCTCGATATCAGTTCTTAAAGCCCGAAGTGTTAGTTTCAATACCCGCCGGCGTCACGTCCACCGAGAAAAGAGCAGTTATTGAAGCTACGCAACTCGCAGGGGCAAAGGCAGCTTATGTAGCAAAAGAACCAATCTTGGCTGCGATTGGAGCGGGCATTCCCATCAATTCTTCCTCGGGGCACATGGTGGTTAACATTGGAGGCGGAACCACCGAAGTAGCAGTTATTTCTTTGGGCGGTATTGTAGTGGTAAGCTCCTTGAGGGTTGCGGGAGATAAGCTCGATCAAGCAATTGCAGAATTCATCAAGAGAAAGCACAATTTAGCGATCGGAGAAAATACCGCAGAAGAGATTAAGATCAAAATTGGAACAGCGCTTCCGGAAAAGACAGAGACATTTGTAGAAATCCGCGGAAGAGACTTGGTGCATGGATTGCCAAAAAACATCAAAGTTTCTTCCAATGAGATTGCGCAAGCAATTGCAGAGCCTTTAGAAGAGATCATTTTGAGCATAAAAACTCTCTTACGAGACACTCCTCCCGAACTTTCTGCAGATATTATGGATAAAGGAATGGTTCTGACCGGAGGGGGAGCATTGTTGAGGAGTATCGATCAACTCATTGCCCAGTCAATCGGAGTTCCTTGCTTTATCGCAGACGACCCTCTCGCCTGTGTAGCAAGGGGAACAGGCGTGGTGTTAGATAGTCTGGAAATATACAAGCAAAGCATCATGAGCAAAAAATAGAAGTAGTTCACGTGCATGAAACAGTTCTTTCTTCATCAGTGGGAATTTTTGAGAAAATCTGCTGAACTTGGACGACTTTCTCACGCTTATATTTTTTCTGGCAATGATCGTGAAGCGAAAAGAGATACTGCTTTTCGTCTCGCAAAATTTCTCAATTGCGAACAGCAAGAGAGGAAGCCATGCGATGTCTGTAAATCTTGCAAGGCAATTGAGGGGCGTCGATTTCCTGATGTAACTTTCCTCAAACCTGCGGTTGACGAGGAAGCATCCTGGAGGAAAGAAGAGATTAAAATCTCGCAGATAAGAGAACTTTCTGCGTATCTAAGCTTGGGAGCATGGGTTTCTCCTTGGAAGATTATCATTATGGAGAAAGCTCACGCGATGAACCAAGAGGCGCAATCTGCATTTTTGAAGTTGTTAGAAGAGCCAAAAGGAAATACCCTTTTTCTCTTACTCGCAGATTACTCTCAAATACTTTTGGATACGATTCGTTCGCGAGCGCAGGAGATAAAGTTTTACAATTTCAAGCAGTTTTCGAAGGCGTCAAGCGAGTCTCAAAAAAATTTTGAGAAACTTCATACTTTAAGCATCCAAGAGCGATTTGTCTGGGCAAAGAAACTTTCAGAATCGCCAGAACATATGCAAGAAACTCTCGAAGATTTCCTTCGATACGCGAGAATACGCCTGCTCGAGAAAGTAAAGGAGAACTCTGGAGATGTGCCAAAGCTCCTGCGCACAGTGAGAACAATTCAGGGTATTTCTTTTCTCCTTGGAAGCACGAATATAAATACAAGATTGGCTTTAGAGCGCATGCTGCTTGAGTTTTGATTATCTGTTTTTGGAGAGCGCGAATGTTACTTTGTGGGTCAACCCTTCCATTGGTTGCTTAGTTCCATTGGTTGCTTAGCCCGGCTAAGCAACCATAAGCAACGCTTCATGGCGGCGCTGGACAACACACAGGGAGGGAGATACGATAGAGGAGAAGGTATGGCACGAAATTTTATTGTAATTTCACTCGGAGGGTCTCTCATAGTGCCGCATCTTTCAGATGAAGGGGGGATTAATGTACCTTTTCTAAAGAGTTTGAGGGAATTTTTGAGGAGAGAAATCAAAAAAGAGAAAAGATTTGTTATTGTTGCTGGAGGAGGGAGGACTGCGCGCATGTACCAAAAAACTGCCTCCGAGACAGGGGAGAGTACAAGCGATGATCTTGATTGGATAGGAATCTACGCGACAAGGCTCAACGCGTATTTGCTGTACACCATATTCAAGAAAGAAGCATATCGTGCAATTATTGACCGTGAACCCTCGATAAGGGAGGTTCAGCGCTTACAACAACAAAGAAAGAACGTACTTGTTGCTTCAGGATGGCAGCCGGGACAATCCACTGATCACGTGGCAATGCGGCTCGCATATCGTTTTGGAGCAAAAGAAATTATCAACGCGAGCAATATCCCTTTTGTATACGACAAGGATCCTAAAATATGGAGAGACGCCAAGCCCATCCGTGAGATTTCTTGGCGAGAATACCGAAAATTGATCCCTGTCAAGTGGACTCCCGGACTCTCTTGTCCCGTAGATCCCATTGCCGCGCACTTTGCGGAAAAACAAAAACTTACCGTAAAAACTATTCAGGGAACTGATTTGCAAAATTTCAAGCGGGCAATCGAGGGAAAAGATTTTCAAGGAACCCTTATTTTCTAACCATGCAACCCCTGTTGTTCCAACCATTCAAAAGAGAGGAAGGGCATATATTTTCGGTAAGCGACTTCTTAGATGTTCTCAATGAGGTTCTCGTCGCAGAGGATGTATTCGTGCAGGGAGAGGTGAGCGGATTGAAATCCTTTAAAAAATTTATTAAGTTCGATCTTAAAGATAAAGAAGATGGAAGTATTCTTCGCTGTGCCATGTGGCTTTGGACGTACAAAGAGATAGGAATGCCAATTAAAGAAGGGATGGAGGTGAAAGTAGGAGGACACCCTGAAATCTACAAACCCTGGGGAGAATTGCATTTTCGAACCAAGACACTTGAACCAATAGGGGAAGGCGCGTTGAAACAAGCGTATGAACTGCTCAAGAAAGAATTGGAGAAAGAAGGTCTTTTCGCTCGAAAACGGCCGCTTCCCTCATTTATCGAGAAGATAGGGCTGATTACATCAAAAAGCGGAGTGGTGATTCACGATTTTATGAAAAATCTCAACCCATTGGGTTTTCAAATCTCTTTTGTGGATTCCAGAATGGAAGGAAGGGGAGCAGTTTCCAGCGTGGTAGGAGCGCTTGAGTGGCTTGGGATGCATCGGAGGGATCTTGACGTGCTCGTTCTGATCAGAGGAGGAGGAAGTCTCGAAAGTATGCAGGCGTTTAACAATGAAAAGGTAGTCCGAGCTATTTTTGCTTCTCAAATTCCCGTGCTCTGTGGGATAGGCCACGAGGTGGATGTGCCGATCGCGTGCTTGGCTGCCGATGTTTCTGTTTCTACTCCTACGGCAGCCGCGATTGCGGTGAACCAATCTTGGGATTCCTTGAGAGGGGAGTTGCCGCATCTCCAAGGAGTTTTACTTCATATCTACGAACGATGGTTTACGAGTACGCAGTCGCGAGTCCAAGTAACCGCAGAAAGGATTTTCTCGAAAGCGAGGATGGTTCTCCAGATATTTGGGCAATTTGAACACGCAATACGAAATGCGCTCGATGTGCTTTGCTCCAAAAGAAAAGAGATAGAGGAGAAAACCGAAATGGCACGCTTGCAGCTGATGAGACGAATGGATGATGCGTTCCGTGAGAAGAAACAGCTTATGGAGAGAAGTCAGCAGTATCTCTTGGCAGTGAGTCCTGAACGAAATTTGCGACTTGGCTACAGCATTATTTGGAATGGGCAGCAAAAGGTGGTAAAAAATGTGGAAAACCTGCGCGTCGGAGAGATTGTATCTGCGCGAGTTGCGCAAGGAGAGTTTTCTTCTCAAGTTCAAAAAATTGAGGACAACCACTATGAGTGAGAATAAAAAAGAAAACATTGCAGCTTCGTTGAAGAAATTAGAAGAAATTACGCTTTGGTTTCAAGAGCAGAAAGAAGTGGATGTGGAGAAGGGATTAGAGAAAGTCAAAGAAGGAGCTGTCTTGATCAAATCTCTCAAGGAAAGGCTGCGAGAACTGGACAACGAATTCCAGGAGATCAAGGCGGAATTGGAAGAGGAGGAAACGGAGAGTAATTAGGTTCGTTGTTTTTTGTATGGCATTATCCATTGGCATTGTTGGTTTGCCCAATGTCGGCAAGTCCACATTGTTTCAAGCCCTCACAAGAAAGAAGGTAGACATCGCGAATTATCCGTTTTGCACGATTGATCCTAACGTGGGGATTGTGAAAGTTCCCGATGAACGGCTCGGGAAATTAGCCGTTCTTTTGCGTTCAGCAAAAATAATTCCCGCAGTGGTAGAGTTTGTGGACATCGCGGGACTGGTGCGAGGCGCCAATAAAGGAGAGGGATTGGGCAACCAATTTTTGGCGAATATCCGGGAGGTAGATGCGATTGTTCAAGTGGTGAGATGCTTTGAAGATCCGGATATTGTGCACGTGGAACAAGGAGTTGATCCGATACGCGACATGGAAACGATCCAGACCGAACTGATCTTGAAAGATTTAGAAACCATCACCAAACGGCTTTTTAACCTTGAACGGGAAGTTCGAGGACAGAAAAAAGAAGCAGTAGAAGAGGTAGCTATGCTGCAGGATTTGCAGTCATTTATGAACAAGGGAAAGCCTTCTTTTTCTTTTATGCAAGAGCATCTGGAATCAACGGAAATCCTCAAACCGTTATTTCTTCTTTCTGCAAAGCCGATTCTCTATCTTTTTAATGCAAACTCCTCGAACGAAGCGACTCGAGCGAAAGAAAAGGCGAATAGCCTCGGTGCCCCTTTTGTGGTAGTGAATCTGAAAGAAGAACTTGATGTTGCGGGACTTGCCCTTGAAGAAATCAAAGAACTTGGACTGAAGCCTTCCAGGCTGGGAGAGCTTATTGCAAAGTCATACCAACTTTTAGATCTGATTACTTTTTTCACCACCGGTCCCGACGAGACTCGTGCATGGACCATAAGACGAGGGGAAAAAGCCCCGCAGGCAGGCGGGGTAATCCATAGTGATTTTGAGAAAAAATTTATTAAAGCATTGGTGATACCATGGGACAAACTTTTCCAAGCAGGCAGCATTGGAGAAGCAATGACAAAAGGCTGGATCCGCACGGAAGGAAAAGAGTATGTGGTGCGAGACGGAGATGTCATTGAGATTAAACACTCATGAAGTATCTCTTGCTTGCAGCTACAGGATTCGGCATTTTAATTGCAGTCTGGTTGTTTAGCCCGTGGTTGCTTAGCCGGGCTAAGCAACCAGTTGCGGTTATAAACGGGCATGAGCTTGGGCTCCAAGTGGTTCGTACCCCAGAGGAGCAGTCGGTTGGGCTTTCGGGCCGCGAGTCACTCGCGGAAAACGCAGGCATGCTTTTTGTATACAAGAAGCCTTTTATACCGGGTTTTTGGATGCCGGATATGCGTTTTTCCATAGATATTATTTGGATTGATAAAAATAGAAAAATTGTTGGCATCGAAGATAACGTAGCGCCCCAAACCTATCCTGACATTTTCCAGCCATCTTTGCCGGTGTTGTATGTTCTCGAAGTAAATGCCAACTGGGCGAAAAACCACAACATCTCCATTGGCGACGAAGTGATGCTTACCCCATAATCTTGACTTTTAATAAATGGATCCTTTATGGAGGCCGCAGAGTTTTTTGGCAACGATATGGTGGAGGATTGGTCCTTGAGAAGGATACAGTGGTTGTAGAGGAGTAAGTGCGCGGCCACAGGGAACACGTATACTGTTTCTCTGTGACTTTTCTATTTTGGCAATTTTGTTTATCCTACCCTTATGAGAGAAGAAGCGTGGTTGCTTAGCCGGGCTAAGCAACCACTCGGCTCATGAAGAGAAAAGTTCAGTTTGCGAAGAATCAAATTTACCATATTTATAATAGAGGCGTAGAGAAGCGCAGCATCTTTGGAGACGAGAATGATCGATGGCGTTTCCTTCAAGGGTTGTGTTTGTTCAACGACAAACAGGCGACCGCAAATCTTTTATGGCAATTGGAGAAAACGCGCAAGGAGGTGAATTTTCGTGTTTTAAGAGAGTATTTTCAGAAAAAGAAAAAAAATCAATCACCCCTCGTGCGTATCATGGCGGATTGCCTAATGCCTAATCACTATCATTTAGTGCTCGAAGAATTGATTGATAATGGTATTACAAAGTTTATGCATAAACTGGGTACTGGGTATGTAAAATATTTCAACAAAAAATATGACCGGGTTGGCGGACTTTTTCAGGGACGATTTCAGGCTGTCCAGGTCGATAAAGATATTCATCTTCAATATCTTTTGGTATACATCAACGTTCTCAACCCCGGCCAGCTATTGGAGCCCAAACTCAAAGAAGAAGGAATAAGAGATTTGGGAAAAATTATGGAATTTGCAGCAGAATATCCTTGGAGTACTCACCAAGAGTATCTCGGGAAGAGAGAATCACGCATTATTGATAAGGGGATATGCGGTAGCTTCTTTCGAAATCCGTCTGAATATCAGGGCTTTGTAAGGAGAATTTTAGAAGATAAAAAATATAGAAGCATTGAACATCTACTTTTGGAATAAGTTGGTTGCTTAGCCGGGCTAAGCAACCAATAATCTATGGAGTTTTTTAGGGTTTTAAAGAAAAGCAAAAAATCGAGAGCAAGGATCGGCGTTATGAAGACGCCCCACGGAATGATTGAGACTCCGGCATTTGTGCCAGTGGCAACAAAAGGGACGCTCAAGACAATTCCACCAAAAGATCTGAAAGAAATAGGAGTGCGAGCTGCGTTTGTAAATACATTTCATTTGACGGTACATCCAGGAGTTGATGTGATCAAGGCGCTCGGAGGAATACACAAGTATGCGAGCTTGGATATCTCCCTCATGAGCGATTCTGCGGGATTTCAGGTGTTTTCGCTTGCAGGAAAAAAGCCGGAAAGAGCAGTGAGGAATCGAGAGGAAGATGAAATTCCAGTCAAGAAAATCACCGAAGAAGGCGTATGGTTTCGTTCGCCCAGAGACGGAAAAGAGATGATATTTACACCCGAGGTTTCGATTCGCAATCAAGAGAAGATCGGGGCAGATATTATCATGGCATTTGATGAGTGCATCTATTACGGAGCGAACCGCGAATATACAAAAGAAGCAACCGAGCGGACGCACCGATGGCTTTTACGATGCATCAAAACCAAGCGTCCAAACGGCCAATATCTGTATGGAATCATTCAAGGAGGTATGTTCAAGGATCTGCGGATTGAATCTGCGAAATTTATTGCGCGCCAGGAAGTCGACGGGGTTGCAATTGGGGGAGTTTCGGTAGGGGAGAGTAAAAAAGAGTTAAGAGAACAAGTGCGATGGGTAGCTCCCTATCTCGCCGAGAACAAACCAGTACATCTCTTGGGAGTAGGGAGGGTAGAGGATATTCTGGATGCCGTACCCTACGGGATCGATACCTTCGATTGCGTGGAGCCCACACGGTTGGCGCGCAAGGGCGTTGTATTTCAAAAAGCCGGCAGAAACTTTACTCGCATAGACGTGATGAAATCTCGGTATCGGCGATATAAAAATCCCATTCAAAGAGATTGCAAGTGCTACACCTGCCAAAACTTTTCTCTCTCTTTTCTCCATCATGTCTTTAAGGAACGAGAACTCCTCGGCTACTACCTCGCCACCTATCACAACCTCTTCTTTTTTGCGGATTTGTTTGGAGATATTCGAAAAAGAATCGAGAAGGGATAAGAATTTGACTGCAGTACTAGGGCAAAAAAAGAGAGTGATCTTGAAGGATCACTCTTTTTAGTCCCCAGTTTACTCAAGGAAGTCCCGCAGCTTATCCGAGCGGTTTGGGTGGCGCAGTTTTCTCAGCGCCTGGGCCTCAATCTGCCGTATCCGCTCTCGCGTCACCCCGAACTCCCTTCCCACCTCTTGCAGGGTGCGGCTGCGGCCATCCTCCAGCCCAAAGCGGAGCTGAAGTACCCGACTCTCCCTTTCGGTGAGGGTATCCAGCACTTCCTGTATCTGCTCTTTAAGCAACTGGAAAAAGGCGGCGTCCGCGGTGGCAGGAGTGCTCTCGTCCTCGATAAAGTCACCCAGGTGGGTATCTCCTCCCACGCCTACAGGGGTTTCCAGAGAGACCGGCTTCTGAGAGATCTTCAGAATCTCTTCTACCTTATGAGGCGGTATCTCCATAGCCCTGCCGATCTCTTCCGGGGTAGGCTCCCTGCCATACACTTGGATCAAGCGACGGTGCTGGCGCATCAGCGTGTTTGTGGTCTCCACCATGTGCACTGGGATGCGTATGGTTCGAGCCTGGTCGGCGATAGCGCGGGTGACACATTGCCGTATCCACCAGGTGGCGTAGGTGCTGAATTTGAAGCCCTTGCGATACTCGAACTTCTCCACCGCCGTGATGAGGCCGATATTTCCCTCTTGGATCAGGTCCAGCAGATCCATACCCCTGCCAATGTATTTCTTAGCTACGCTTACCACCAGCCGCAAGTTGGCTTCTGTCAGGTGTCTCTGGGCGCGCAGGCCCTCCTCCCTGATACGATCAAAGTAGGCCTGGAACAGCTTGTCCATGGACTGAAGTCTGGAGCAGCAATCAGGAGTATCTAGCATTTTCATCAGTTGCCCCAGAGCGCAGTCCTCCAGCGCATCTATCACGTCAGTGGGGAGGACAAAGCTATGCAGAGATAATTGGATGACGCTTTGTTTTACTTCGTCCAGTGATATATCCAAATCTTTAGCGACAAGGGCCATCAGGTCCGGGTCAAGCTTACCATCTATAGCAGCTCGGAGCTTGGGATGGTCGGTGATCTGCGAAAGGGTCAGGTTGTGGGGCAGGTCCAGATTTTCTCCCAAAGAACCGACCAGAGGAGCGGCCTGGCCCAGGCGTCGCAGGAGAGCGACGCACATCTCCCAGGCTTTGGGGAGACGGCCTTCAGCCTCCTGCAACCGTTTCTCCAGATTTTCCAGGTGTCTTCCACCCTCCATTTTCCGAGCCAGAGTTTTTTCATGCTTGGCAGTGAGAAGGGGCACTCGCGCGATCTCTCGTAGATATATCCTGACCGGATCACCTGTATCCTGCTGATCCAATTGCTGGTTATCTTCCTCGAGGTACGGTATAATCGGATCTTCTTCCTCCTCGAGGAGGCCCACAACAACAGTGCCAGACCCATCAGGAATGTCATCCGGCGAAAGTCTTTCATCCCACCTCATTTATACCTCCTTTCTATAACTGTTTTCTGAAAGTATCCATCAAGCCTCCTCTTATAGAGAATTCTCGAAAGAAGCTACCTTTAAGGTAGCATGGAAAAGAAAAGAGAATCAAGGCAAGTTTTTTATTTACGAGCCTCAAGCACTCAAAGTTGTGGTGTCACTTTAGTAGATATATGTATCTACAAATAAGCCGTTTTGATCGCGAAGGACGATGTAATCATGTCCTAATCTAAGGAACTCTTCTCCGTCCGTAAAGATATGCCATTCATTTTTGAAAAAATTCTCATCCCTCGAATATCGCTGGAAACAAGCCTCGTAGGTGAGTTGGTTTTCGATGTTTTTTAGGTAAGTCACACAATCGAAGTCACGGAGAATGGGAAGGTTCTGTGAATAGTCTGGAATTTCGCAACCTCGTATGTTCTTTGAAATAAAATCTTGACACGAGGGAGAGAAAAGAGAAAGTTCTTCTTTTGAGGGTTTCGCAAAGGGGCAAGACGTAGGAATAGAAGAAGAAACGCGTTTTCCTTTTGCGAGGTATCCAAAGCATTGATTTGGCTTGAAATTGAAATTGTTTGCGAAGGGGTTGAAGGAACTTGTAAGTACAACGGTGTCTCCATGCTCCAGAATAATATCTTCGCGAAGGATCTGCGAGGTATCAAACTTTGCGAATTGTCTTACCCCTTTTGGGATACTATACTGATCAGTCCTCCCTTCAAACCTCCATCCGGTAATATTCACCGCTTCGTTTTTCAGGAGTTTGGTAGTGAGATTGATTTGAGATGATTGAGAGTTTCTTGGAGGGTTGATGCGAGAAATTTTTACCTTTCCCGAGTAAGGAGAAACGTTGATGCGGAAAGTTCGTGAGGCAGGGGTAAGATCAACAATCTCTTTCCACTTGGCGCGCACGAGAAATGTGTACTCCTTGGGTCCCGGAGGAAGAATAATTGTTCTCGTTGGTGTTGAGGTAGATTGCCATTTTTCTTGGAGTCCATCTATCTTTGTCTCAAAAGAGATTTCACCAAGAGTATGAGAGGGAGTGATTGTACCTACAAATTCAAATGATACGGTAGTGGTATCGAAAAATATGGTATGGTTACTCGGCCCTTTCGTGATGATGGTATCAAGCACTGGTGGGGGGATGGTTTGGTGAGAAATCGGGCTTGTTTTGTTTCTCGAAGATTGATTTGAAGAGGAGTTTTCCTTTGCTTTGCGTTGGGGAGACGAGCTGTTTTCGACCTCTTCCTCTTTTTCTTGCCGAGTTTCTTTTTTTGAATCTCGTGCTTGTTGGATTTCGTCAGGTTGCTCGATGCTTGCCAACCCAAGCCTTCCAACGTTAAGATGGCTCAAGGAGGAAAGATTGAGGTTTCCAAGAACGCTTGCGAAGGAAAAGAAAAGGAGGACTCCAAGAACTATAAAAATAGGAATAGCGCTCAACATAGGATAGATATACTATACACTATTTCAATATGCGTGTCAATTCAATCAAAACCCACAAAATCAGCTCGAGAGATAACAATTTGTTTGCGATTTTAGATCGCTATCTCCTCGGTCTCCGAGAACGTTCTGTTGTTGTGATAACTTCAAAGATTGTTTCAATTTGCGAGGGAAGAGTAATAAAAATAGGCACTGTCGATAAAGATGAATTAGTGAGGCGCGAAGCCGAATATTTCCTGCCCAAAGAAACAAACAGATATCAATTTTTCCTTACGATCAAGAATGGAATACTTTGCCCTACGGCAGGCATAGACGAATCAAACGGCAATGGTTATTATATCCTTTGGCCAGAAAATCCGCAAAAGACTGCAAACGAAGTGAGAGCATATCTTTCCAAAAAGTTTTCTCTCAAGCGTGTCGGCGTGATTATCACCGACAGTAAAACAACCCCTCTCCGTTGGGGCGTTACGGGAACTGCACTTGCCCACAGTGGATTTTCAGCGCTCAATGACTATCGGGGGAAAAAAGATATTTTTGGGCGAATACTCAAAGTAACTCAAGTGAATGCGATGGATGCGTTAGCGAGCGCTGCGGTGTTGGTGATGGGGGAGGGAAGAGAGCAAACCCCTTTAGCTCTTATCGAAGATGTCCCATTCGTGAAATTCCAGAATCGAAATCCCACGAAACAAGAGCTTAAAAACCTTAGAATTGATATCAAAGAAGATATCTACTCATCACTTCTCACCTCGGTGAAATGGAAAAAAGGGGAGAAGGCGTGGAAACCTTCGCGTTTTGAACGTACTTAAAGGTATTACAATTCCTGCTCGAGCAATAATTGCGCGACATCGGGGGCTTGACAGGGATTTTTGAGATATGGTAAGAGAGGTTAGTTCTTCAGAAAGGGGGTGGGACATTGGTTGTATTTCTATAGTGTCTAGATTCAATCAAGGAAATAAAGAAGGAGAGAAAAAGCATGAGTCTCACTGGGACAATCGTTTTGCTACTGGTACTTGCCGTGGGAGTGGCACTAACAGTTCCATCGGTCCACGCCGATGAGGGGAGAAACAAAAAACTGGGAGAACTTAATGCTCTCTACTGGCAGAAAAATGCCGGGATTCCGCAGGATCGAAATCCCCTTGTGAATGTTGACCCAAAGTTCTGCGGTGAGGGCCAACCCGATCACGGGAACGTTTACTTCCTTCGGGGTGCTTTTGGGGGAGGAGAGGTGGAGAGAACATGCACGATCGAGGGAAAGAATAAGATTTTGATCCCCCTGGTTTCGGTGCTGGCATGGGAGCCAGCCACTACAGATCCGAAAGGATTTGTAGCACTCTTCGCAGACTCTGTGAGCCAGATGGAACTCATAGTAGACGGAGTTCCAATCTCGCGCGAGGAGCTTTTCGCGAATCGGGCTCCCTCGCCCGTGTTTGAATTCAAGGTTCCAGAAGGGGGTTTGCTCCCTGCGGGAACTTACGGCCTGGCATATGCAGATGGGTACCTTAGAATCCTTAAGCTAAAGAAGGGTACCCATCGAATCGAAACCCACGCGGTTATCGAACACCCGCGGTTTGGCCGTTTAGAGTCTGGGGTTATCTACCATCTCACTATTCAGCATTATGCTGATGACGGGGAGGATGGATGATCCCATTGTAGACATTTGTAGACATTAACCCAAAGAGGCAGATGAGAAATCAAAAGCTCACTCATCTGCCCTTGTTTTTTTATCGAAGGAAGTTCTGCAAGCGATTATCCTTTGCAATCCCAGTATCTTATCACGAGTAATTGTTCACATATGTCTTACTTAATAAGTCATACATACGTATAAAGTATTAAGCAAACGTTTTTACTATATGGGTATACGGAAAGTAGGTAGTCGGTCTCGACATCGATGTACTCATTTTGTACAGGGCCTTGACAAGGGTTTTTGGTTGAGTAATATAGGGAGCAGTGTTTTTTTGATGAGCTTCTCGATTTGAAAGGTGCGCATTTTTGGAGAGAGCACAACTTATGCAATTCGTCCTGCTGGTGCTACCAACAGTGGTTGCTTAGCCGTGGTTGCTTAGCCGGGCTAAGCAACCAGTTGTGGAAGTTGCAAGAGAGATGCGTAGCTTTCAAGTCGAGAGGAGAGTACCTTCACAATTTCAAATTCTCGCGACTTGATGAGAAATCTGATAATCGAAAGGAGGTGGTGTATTTGCTTGTCCTGTAGGGTGGTTCTTCAAGGATTTGGATTCTGAACCAAAAAATAAAAAGGAGAGAGTACATGGCGATTCAACAAGTGAGTCAGCGTTGGTGGATTATGCTGATGGCGGCGTTATTGGGGGTCGTGATTTACTTTGCGGTCAACCCCAACATTTCGCCTGCTGAGGCGGCGACCGGCGACGTCGTCGGATCGGTCACCTTCGACACGAACTGCACTTCCGGTATTGGTGTAGGGATTGGTTTTGATGGCAGCAACCTGTGGTATTCCTGCTACGCCAGCGCTACAGATCTATACCGGGCCGGTACCGATGGTGTGGTGACTGCCTCGTACAGTATCGATGGAGGTCTGGGAGCGCTCGCCTATGACGCCGGAAGGAACGGCATTTGGGCGGGTTGGGGTGGTGGGGCAGGTGGAGCTGGCGTCGTCTGGTTCATCCAACTGGACGCTGGCAAGAACGTCACTGGATTCGCTCTGGTGGGGAACGTGAGTGCTGAAGCAGGGATGATCGTCTGTAACCTAGATGATGGTCTGGGCTACGACGGTTTGACCGACGAGCTCTACTTCAGTGACGATTGTTCTACGACGATCCACAACTATGACGTCGTCCCTGGCTCCCCACCCACTGTAGGCGCGGAGCTGGAGCATTTTGCCTGGGGTGGTGTGGGTTGCTACAACAGTGGTCTGGCCATCGGTGGTCAACTCCTCTATGAGGGCTCCGACGGGTGCAACCACGTCTGGGTGGTAGATAAGGATACCAGATTTGCTTCGTTCGATTTCGTCACTACCATCGGCGAGATTCGCGACGAAGACCTCGAATGTGACGAGATAACCTTTGCCGGGGTAGGCAAGGAAGTTATGTGGTCTATCGAGGCCTACGATGTCAACGTTGGTTTCGTTGCAAACAATAGGCTCGCCGGTGCCTACGAAATTCCATCCGGGAGCTGCTTGCACGGCGGCGGCGCTGAACCCATGAAGGGCCGCATGACCGGCGGCGGCAGCGTGCTTGGAAGCCGGGTTACTCATGGCTTCGAGCTGCACTGCGACATGAGCTTGCCAAACAACCTCCAGATCAACTGGGACAAGAAAGATTTCCATCTAACTAGCTTAGATGCTGCAACGTGCAGCGACGAAGCTGGCTATGACGAAGGCCAACCCGAAGCAGGATTTGACACCTTCACAGGAAAGGGGACTGGCCGGTATCGGGAAAGCCCTGGCGGCGACTGGCTGCCCGGCTATAAGGTCAAGTTCAGGTTCACTGATGCTGGAGAGCCTGGCAAGGATACTGATCACGCCACCATTGACATCACTGATGCCATTGGAGGGCCAGTATTAAGCGTTGCAGGCCTCCTTCACAGCGGCAACCATCAGGCTCATCCTGAATAACAATCCTCCTTTCTGATCAGGAGTCGAGCCGGAAAAAACCTTAAGGGGCAGAGATATTCTTTATATCTTCTCTGCCCCCTTTTTATTAGATTGAGGGATGTATGAGTTTCGACCTCGTACATCGTAACTGCTTACTTGTCCCTGCAAAAAGCGAGGAATATAATCTGAAGGACTACCCGCAGCGAATTTGCATGGTTCCCGAGACTGACGAGGGAAAATTCGCGAGGAACTAAGCTTGCGCCTCGCTGGAGGCGCAGAGCGCGTCCTTCAGATTATATTCCGAGCAGATAACCCCATGGAGCAGTTACATCAAAATCGATTTACAAGCTCAACCATTTGTAGTATATTGAGTTCTTAACACCACCATGTCAGAAATCCATATTAGTTTGAAGCCAGAAATTTTAGGAGAGATGTTTGGATTGCCAATCACGAACAGCTTGATACTTTCTTTGTTGACAGCTCTCGTGCTTGTGGGAGGGGGTTTTTTGGTTGCAGGGGCATTGAGGCATATTCCAGGAAGAATTCAAAGCGGGGTTGAAATTATTATCGAAGCAATTTTAGAAGTTATGACCCAGGTTTTAGGAGTCCGGGAGCTTGCAAAAAAATTTTTCCCGTTGATAGCTACGATTTTTCTCTTCATTCTTTTAAATAACTGGATTGGCGTGCTCCCAGGAATAGGGTCGCTTGGTTTTGCCCAAGCGCACGATGGCAAAGAAGAGTTCATTCCTTTGTTTCGATCAGCAAACAGCGATTTAAACAGCACCCTTGCGTTAGCCTTGATTGCCATGGTTGCGATTCAACTCTATGGAATTGGGAAACTTGGGTTTTTCAGGCACTGGTCCAAGTTTTTTGCTTTTACCAAGGGGCCGGTGTACTTTTTTGTTGGCATTCTCGAACTGATTGGCGAGTTTGCGAAAGTGGTTTCTTTCTCTTTTCGACTTTTTGGAAATATCTTCGCGGGAGAGGTGCTTCTCGTAATCGTTTCTGCCCTTCTTCCTTTCTTTGCCTCATTTGGGTTACTCCCTTTTCTTTTCTTGGAATTTTTTGTAGGATTTATACAAGCATTAGTATTTGCCATGCTTACGCTCATATTTCTGAAGGTAGCGACGAGCGAAATCCAACATTGAAAGGTCTTCTTTCTTCACAACTTATAATTCAAAAATTATAGCTCAAACTTATGGAAATCGAAGCAATGAAGCAGTTCGCTGCAGCAATCGCAATTGGAGTAGGGGCGCTAGGGCCTGCGTTAGCAATAGGGATGTTGGCAGGGAAAGCGATGGAGGCAATTGGACGGAATCCGGAGGCTGCTCCCAAGATTCAAACCTCCATGATCTTGGCGATTGCGTTTGCGGAAGCGATCGCGATTTACGCCCTCGTGGTCGCATTGATCATCAAGTTTGTTTAGCCGCTCGACCTCTTCTTGTTTTCCTCGCGCTTTACCCCACATTTCGCCTACTGGCTCAACGTAGGCACCTACGCGTCTCGGAAAGACAAGAGAGGTTTCGCTGAAAAGCTTATTTATGTCAGAATTATTCAGTAATTTAGGAATAAACGGGAAATTGTTGTTCGCGCAGGCAGTGAATTTTCTGCTTGTGTTGTGGCTGCTGAATCGGTTTGTGTTTAAAAAATTGATTGCGCATTTGGAAGAACGGAGGAATCGTATCGAACAGGGACTTGAGCTGACCGAGAAAGCAAAAAGGGAAATGGACCGCATCGGAGAGGCAAGGAGCCGCGAGCTCGAAAAGGCAAAAAGCGAAGCAGAGGCTCTTTTGCAAGAGACGAGGACTTCAGCTCAAGAGAAAGAGAGAGAGGCGCTTTCGCTCGCAAAGCAAAAAGTAGAGAGTATTCTTTTGCGGGCAAAGGAAGATGGACAGAGGGCGAAAGAAGATGCAATGAAAGAAGCGCGCGGAGAAATAAGTAAAGCTGCCTTCTTTTTGGCAGAGAAGATACTCGCTCGCAATTTGACGAAAGAAGACCAGGGGCGAATGGCAAAAGAAGCATTAGACCAATTTGAGAAACAGTATGCAAAATAAAGCAAGGATGTATGCAAGAGTTTTGCTAGACTCCCTCGAAGGAAAACCACCTGCAGGAATAGAAAAAATTGCTCAAAAGTTCAAGCACCTCTTAAAAAAGAGGGGAGATTTACGGTTGATGTCACAGATTATAAGAGAGTTGAAGGCTTTCCAAGGAGAAAAGGAAGGAAAGCGAGCACAGGTGATTTCTGCTTTTGCGCTTGCGGAAGACGCAAAACTTGTATTACAGAAGTCTCTGAAGCAGCGAGGATTTCGAATGGAAGAGAAAGTGGAACCAAAATTGATTGGAGGCACAGCGATATTTTTAGAAAAAGAGTTTCTTGTAGATGGAACAGTGCGTGGGAGACTTCAAAGAATTGCTCAATTGGTAAAGAGCTGAATGGTAAACCACGATTTTATGGCCAAAGAATTTCTTTTCGACATATTAAAAAGGGAGCTCCAAGACCTCCAAACAGGCCCGACGAAAGAAGAAATTGGGAAAGTGGTGAGTGTGGGAGACGGGGTTGTACAGATCGAGGGATTGCCGAATGTGGTGTTTTCAGAGATGGTCGAGATCCAAAAATTTCCGGCAGATTTCGATACTCGGCCAATTCCAGCGATGGTGCTGAATCTCGAAGAATACAGTCTTGGAGCCATCGTTTTGGGGAGTGATAAGGATATCAAAGAAGGAGATCTTGTAAAAAGAACCGGAAAGGTGCTTTCAGTGCCAGTGGGAGAAGCGCTTTTGGGGAGAGTCGTAAATCCTCTTGGGGTTCCGCTCGATGGAAGGGGAAGTATTGAGACGAAAAATTTCTTGCCCGTTGAGAGGTCTGCTCCTTCCGTGATTGAAAGAGAAGCAGTGAATACGCCATTGGCTACTGGTGTTAAAGTGATTGATGCCGCCATTCCCATTGGGAGAGGCCAACGAGAGCTTATCATTGGCGATCGACAAATTGGTAAGACTGCGTTAGTAGAGGATGTGATTATCAATCAATTAAATGAACCAGAGGGCAATCGGCCCATTTGTATTTATGTCGCGATTGGCCAGAAGTATTCGAAAGTTGCCCAGCTCATAAAAGAATTGCGAGACCGAGGGGCGATGGATTATACCATTGTGGTAGCTGTTGGAGCTTCAGATCCTGCCTCCTTATGGTATCTCGCGCCTTATGCGGGGTGCACCATGGGGGAATATTTTCGAGATAAAGGGAAAGACGCACTGGTGATTTATGATGATCTTTCCAAGCACGCGTGGGCATGGAGGCAGATTTCCCTGCTCTTGAGAAGACCGCCCGGGCGCGAAGCGTATCCGGGAGATATTTTTTACACTCATTCAAGACTTCTCGAGCGCGCAGCGAAGCTTTCCAAAGAAAAAGGAGGAGGATCGTTGACTGCCTTGCCAATCGTTGAAACGCAATTGGGCGATGTATCGGCGTACATTCCTACCAATGTGATTTCCATTACCGATGGGCAGATTTATCTGGAAACCGATCTCTTTTCAAAGGGGCAGAGACCCGCAGTGAACATCGGGCTTTCGGTTTCTCGCGTGGGGTCTGCTGCGCAGACGAAGGCAATGAAAAAAGTTGCATCCCAGCTCAAGCTCGACCTTGCCCAATTCCAAGAATTAGCAGCATTTGTGCAATTTGCACAGGAATTGGATCTCGCTACTCGCAAACGCATTGAGCGTGGTCAACGGTTGATGGAACTGCTCAAGCAAGATCAATTCCAACCCATACCTATGGAGGAACAGGTTGTTTCTCTTTTTGCCGCCAATGAAGGTTATTTCGATAATGTGCCAGTTGTTCAACTTCGTGAATTCGAATCCAAATTTCTCGATTTTATGCGAGATCATCATAAAAATGTCTTGGATACAATTCGTACTACTCGAGATTTATCCGACGACACCAAATCCGAACTCAAAAAAGCAATTGAAAGTTTTGTTTCCAGTTAGGAGTAATCATACCAACAAGATTCTATGGTTCCTCGAGGAAGATAAGGGAGAAGAGAATAAAGTAGATGAATTCCTTACAAAAATTGTGGAACGATTTGGACAAGAAAATGTAAGATTTACAAATGCAGAAAATGCTTCTGTCCAAGCTACACTTCAGACGTTAAACCTTCCTGTTGTTTCGTAAAATATGAACTGGAAATACATTGCTACAATAACCCTAATTGTTTATATGATAGCATTCGCTGTCTTAATGTTGTATACGGCGCGGATAGCAGATCCGACAGCAGGGGGAATTTCGCGCAGTGAGGTACTTGAAGGAATAGTTCCCGGAGACTTGAATAGTTTGTTAATCGTTTGGGCTGCGCTTGTTTTCATAGCCGTACTTGTGTGGGTTTTACAAAAGAAACACCAAGGCGAAAAGTTTGAAAATTAAGAAATTGGGATTTGATTGGAAATTGTAATCGGAATTGAAATTTTACGTTATGGCATCCTCAAGGCAGTTAAAAACGAAAATACGGGCGGTAGGGAATATCAAGCAGATAACCAAAGCAATGCAGATGGTGGCGGCGACCAAAATGCGTAGGGCACAGGAAGCTGCACTCCATGCGCGGCCTTATGCAAAGAAAGCCTTTTCTCTCCTTTTGCATTTATTGCAATATGCCAAAGTCGAAGGAATTTCTGGAATATACTTTGGAAATGGTGGAAGGGCTGCGATCGCCCCCGCTTTCGGGAAGGTTGCCTTGGTCGTGGTGACGAGCGATAAAGGGTTGGCTGGAAGTTTTAATAGTGCAGTATTGAGACTTGCGAACAGATGGAGGGAAGAGATGGAACAGGAGGGGAAACAAGTAGAAATTGTAGCGGTAGGGAAGAAGGGAAAGGATTTTTTGAGGGCGCGCGGAGCCGTAATCGCAGCAGAATTTTTTCGATTTTCTGATATTGCGATGTTATCCGATATTATGCCTTTGATGGAGTGGATCGGAAGGGCTTACGATGAGAATCGCTATGAGAAAATTGTATGTTGTTCGATGCACTTTATCTCTGCTTTGATTCAAAGGCCAGCAATTCATCAGATATTGCCCTTGGAAAAGGAAGGGCTCGAGAGTATTATTGAGAGTATCGTACCAAAAACAGGGAGATATTCAGAACTTGTAAAGCAAGAGAAAAAAGATCAGGGGAGTGTTTCGTATCTGTTAGAACCATCGGCAAAGGAAATTTTAGAACAATTGATGCGAGATCTCATACGAGTACTAATTGTTCATTTAGTATTTGAATCAAATGCTTCCGAACATTCTGCTCGCATGATTGCAATGAAGAATGCTAGTGAAAACGCGGAAGAATTAATGAGAGTTTTGAATTTACAATGGAACAAAGCTCGCCAAGCAGCAATCACTCAAGAATTAGCTGAAATCTCAACGGCAAAAGAAGCATTGACGGCAGAGTAATTTGTAGATTAGCATTATACTTCTATGATCAAAGGACATATTGTGCAAATCATGGGGCCGGTGGTGGATGTGGAGTTTGAAGATTATGTGCCTGTTCTCCAGAGCGCACTTCGGATTGCGAAAAGAGATGGCTCAACTGTTGTGTTAGAAGTGGCGCAGCATTTAGGCGGCAATAGAGTACGGACTATTGCTATGGCTTCTACTGATGGGTTGAAGCGAAAGATGGAGGTACAAGATACCGAGAAGCCAATTTCTGTGCCCATAGGAGAAGAGGTGTTAGGACGTGTATTTAATGTGCTCGGAGAACCAATTGATGGACTAGGATCAATTGCTGAAAAGGTACCAAAATCTTCTATTTACCAATCCGCACCACCCCTTGAAGATCAAAAAGTAGAACCAGAGATATTTGAAACCGGGATCAAGGTAATTGATCTTCTGTGTCCTTTCTTGAAGGGAGGAAAGGTGGGTTTGTTTGGAGGGGCTGGGGTGGGGAAGACCGTACTTTTGCAAGAGTTCATTCATAACACTGCAAAAGCTCACGGAGGATATTCCGTGTTTGCGGGAATAGGGGAGCGCACGCGCGAGGGAAATGATCTGTATCGAGAAATGAAGGAATCAGGAGTTCTGAACAAGACTGCAATGGTGTTTGGACAAATGAATGAGGTTCCAGGAGCAAGATTTCGCACCGGATTTGCGGGGTTACGCATGGCAGAATATTTCAGAGATGAAAAGCACAAAGATGTGTTGCTCTTCATTGATAACATCTTTCGATTTGTGCAGGCAGGATCTGAAGTTTCCGTGTTGTTGGGAAGAATGCCATCTGCGGTAGGTTATCAGCCAACATTGGCAACCGACATGGGCGCATTGCAAGAACGCATTACCTCCACAAAAAATGGTTCGATTACCTCGGTTCAGGCAATTTATGTACCTGCAGATGATATTACTGATCCTGCTCCGGCTACTACATTTTCGCACTTGGATTCTACGATCGTGTTGTCGCGTGAATTGGCGTCTTTGGGAATCTATCCGGCAGTAGATCCCTTGGCTTCACGATCTTCGGCGCTTGATCCCCGAATTGTGGGAGAGGAACATTATCGTGTTGCCAGAGAAGTACAAAGGCTTTTGCAGCGATATAAGGAATTGCAAGATATCATTGCGATTTTGGGCATGGAAGAGCTTTCCGATGAGGATAAACTAACGGTTGCGCGCGCAAGAAGAATTCAACGATTCCTTTCACAGCCTTTTGCCGTTGCCGAGCAATACACCGGCAGAGCAGGAAAGTATGTCTCTCGCGGAGAAACTGTCCGCGGCTTCCGCGAAATCATCGAAGGCAAGCACGACGCCAAAGAAGAATCGGCGTTCTATCTCAAAGGCGGTATCGAGGAGGTATAAACATGAGACCAATCCAGTTCTTGAAAACATACAAGTTGGGAGCTGGAGGGGGATTGCTATACGGAATACTTGGCTCGATAACGCTGTATGGGTTTGGGCTTTGCCACGCATCACAAGGAGCTTGCATTGCCTTTAGCCCATTAGTGTTTCATCAAAGCGCAGTGCAACTGGTGGCCTCAAGTTTGGCCACGCCGTTATTCCTAATCCCGCTAAACATGTTGATATTTCTATTCGAAGGCGCCGCAATTGAAATGTTAGTCCGTAAAACAAAATGAAAAAGGAGGCAAGAAACTACGCATTTATAGATGGACAGAATCTATATCTAGGCATCCAAGAGTTGGGATGGAAGTTAGATTACAAAAGATTCAGAATATACTTAAAGGAAAAGTATGACATAAAGAAAGCTTATATCTTTATGGGATTTTTAGCGAGCAATCAGGAGTTGTACAATTTTCTTCAGACAGTCGGCTTTGTGCTGATCTTTAAACCCATTCTGCAGGATAACCAGCATCCCGTAAAGGGAAATTGTGATGCGGAACTTGTCCTTCAAGCAATGGTTGATTTCAGTGATTATGATAAAGCACTCATTGTAACTGGAGACGGAGACTTTTACTGTTTAGTGAAACATTTGGATACAAACAACAAACTACTGAAGGTTTTAGCTCCTTCTTACCAAAGCTGTTCATCTCTTTTGGAAAAAATAGCTGGAAAGAAGATATCCTTTGCTAGTGATTTAAAGCAGAAACTTGAGTATAAAAGAAAAGAACCCCATAAGGACGAGACCTCATAGGGGGCTTTTCATCGTGACTACATTTTAATATTAACAAATCAATTTATACATGTCAAGAGGTCTATTCCCCTTACGAGTTTTCGCGATCGATAGAGAGATATTTGTGGGCGAGGCAAAGTCGTTAAGCGTCCCAACCGCAACGGGCCAAATTCAGATACTTGCGGAGCATACGCCTTTGGTCTCGATTCTCAAGGAAGGCGATATCATCATCGAACCTGCCGAAGGCATCCAACCCTTCGACTCCGCTCAGGGCGTTCTGAAACTCCCCATTACGGGTGGAACTGTAGAGGTGACGGATAATGAGGTCGTTGCCCTTGTTAACTTTTAATACGAGTTACACAGTTGAAATCAAATGAAATCAAAACTGTCCCCACTGTACTATAATTGCTATAGCATCGATAGGGGAAGTAAGGAAAGTAAGCAGGGTTTGAGTGCACCGAACATGAACCGCGTAAGTTGTTAAAGTAAAAAAACGCCAGCTTGTACGCTGGCTGTTTCATGGATCGCGGGAATTTATCATCTTTGACGTCGCCGGGACCTCCCTTCTTGAGCCGCACACGAAGAGCTACAGGTTCTCGATGCTCTTATACACCTCTGCAGACTGATTGGCGATTTACAGATTATGCAGTCAGGAGGTTTTATCTGTGCGAGAATATCGCTAGGCCAATAGAGCCTACCTTTCTTTTCCGCAATCGGATAGATACCCAACCTCGTCATAAGTCGTTTGAAGGTTTGAGTTCGAGTTTCAAGGGATAATCCCAGTATCCTGAAGGCCCCGCTGGTTGGTACCAACATGGGTGACTTTGCCCCTCTACCTCTGGCCTTCTCCTTTACTAGGATCTGCCTGACCCTTTCCTTTGTTATTCCCAGTAGCTCTGCTATCTCCCAGAGGAGCAACCCTTGAGTTCTCAAAGCTACGATTCTTGCTGTACGATTGTTGCCGGTCCCTCTATCCCGTATGGAATAATCACTCTCTTCCACATTGCCTCCTTCGATTGATCTATCTTTAGCATCATACATGTTACGGATTTCATCAAGTATGGTATACTTTTTTATGACAAAGGAACATATCTGTGAGGGGGTAGTACTCCATTGTATTGATTTTCGATTTCGAAAGATACTCAATGACTATCTTAGTTCGAGATTTCCCAATGGGTACGACCTTATTTCCGTAGCAGGAGGGGTGAAACCGCTTTTGGCAGATAACGGAGAGAATAATTTTGTTTTAGAACAGTTTAAGGTTTCCAATCGGCTGCATAGGCCAGAGAAAATTATCCTTATTCAACATGAAGATTGCGGGGCGTATGGAGGAAGTGCAACATTTGGAGATTTTGACGCTGAACAAAACTTCCAAAAAGCAGAGCTCGAGAAAGCAGAAGAGTTTCTCAAAAGACACTTTTCAAGGCAGAACATTGAGAAATATTTGTTTTGCCTCTCGGGAGAAATCATTGCTCTGTAAAGGGAAGTGATCTATACTACATCCATAAGAAGAATAACGAAAGTTATGGAAAACAAAAAAGTGATCATATATACAACGCCCACGTGCGTATATTGCAGGGCTGCAAAGGAATTCTTCAATGTCAACCATGTGGAGTATGAAGAAAAAGATGTGGCGCAAGATGAGCGCGCAAGAGAAGAAATGATTCAGAAATCGGAGCAGTTGGGAGTGCCGGTGATTGATATTGGGGGAGACATCGTGGTGGGGTTTGATAAACCAAGGCTTGTTCAACTCTTGGGGCTTGGCGAGAAAAAGAAATAAAAGTCGTTTATTAGTATAATTTTGGAGAATAGGTATGAGAGAAGAAATCAAGGCACAAACGACCTGTACAGTTTGCGGGCATGAACACGGCGAAGATGGAAAGTGTGAGTGCGGATGTGGAGAGTAGAAGGCAATTTCTCGCGCTTTACAAATTTGGGTTGATACTCCAATGGATTTTGCTTTTATCCTATCAGCATTTTTCGCAGGCATTCTCATATTCCTTGCGCCATGTACCTTGCCTTTGGTGCCCGCGTATTTGAGTTTTATCAGCGGCGTGTCTCTCTCTGATCTCCAAAACCCTCAAAAATCAAAACAGGCGCATGTCAAGGTTTTTTTGAATGCGTTCCTCTATGTTATTGGATTTAGTTCCGTTTTCATTTTCTTCGGGAGTCTCTTTGGGCTTGGGGGTAGCTTTTTATTCCCGTATCGAGATGAGATTGCCCGAATCGGAGGGATCTTTGTAATCTTTTTCGGATTGTTTCTGTTAGCCCCCACAATCGAGATTGTGACTCGTAAACGAGTTCGTCTTTTCAACGTTTTTCCTTTCAGTCTTCTTAGAGGAGAACGACAGTGCACTGTTGGATTATCTGTAGGAATTTCATCGAAAAATCATTGCAAGCATGATAAACTATCCACATGGCAAACAACAATTCTCAAAATCTCCTTCCTACGATCTTGGTGATTTTTGGGGCAACAGGAGATTTGATGCGCAGGAAACTCGCGGCTTCTTTGTTTGGCCTTCATGAGAAGGGGCTGCTCCCAAAGCTTTTTCACGTGGTTGGTTTTTCAAAACAAGCATTGACGACCGAAGGATTCCGAGAAATGGTGAGGGATATGATTGGAGCAAAAGAAAGGGCGCAAAAAGAAAAAGTTGAACAATTCGTTACCTATTTTTTCTATCAGCAAGGCCTTTTTGAGCAGTTAGAGGGGTATCGGAAAGTGGCAAATATCTTGGGCATGCGCGATAACGAATGGCGAGTCTGCTCCAATAAACTTTTTTATATTGCCGCGTCCCCCCAATTTTATAAAACAATTTTTGTAAACCTCGACAAATCAAGGCTTACAGAACCTTGCAGCCCGGAGGAAGGGTGGACGCGAGTGCTCGTGGAAAAGCCTTTTGGGAAAGATCTTAAAACAGCACAAGATCTTGATCGGCTCTTGGGAAAGTTGTTCCAAGAAGAACAGATTTATCGAATTGATCATTACCTTGGGAAAGAAACAGTGCAGAATATTCTGGCATTTCGTTTTTCCAACTCATTTTTGCAGGATTCTTGGAATAAGGAAGGCATCAAGAGCATTCATATTGAGCTTTTTGAAAAAGAGGGAATTAAAAAGAGAGGAGGTTTTTACGATGGTATTGGTGCACTGCGGGATGTGGGGCAGAATCACATACTTCAGCTGCTCGCGCTTTTTACGATGGAGAATCCTGGTACTTTTGATGCAAAAGCAATCAGAAAAAAGCGCGCCGAGGTATTACAGGCATTAAAAATCTATCGTCCCCGGGAAATTGCGAAAATGACCATGAGGGGTCAGTATAAGGGATATACAAAGGAAAAGGATGTTGATCCCAAATCCCGCACCGAAACGTATTTCCTCATGAAGGCGTATCTCGGGGTTCCGCGATGGGAGGGCATTCCGATCTCTATGGGAAGTGGAAAGGCAATGGCAGAAGATCGCGTAGAGGTGCGAATTCGATTTCGCCATCCTACTCCATGTCTCTGCCCGCTTAGAGCAGAAAAACATTATCGGAATGTTTTGCATTACCGTATTCAGCCCAACGAAGGAATTGACATTATGTTCTGGGCGAAAAAGCCGGGGCCTGAAATGATTCTCGAAGAAAAAAGCTTCTCTTTCGATTACAAAAAAGCATTTGGAGAAGATTCATTTGCAGACGCGTATGAAAAGCTCTTGGTGAGTGCGTTTCAGGGAGATCAGACACTCTTTGTGAGCACCGAAGAGATCGTGGCGAGCTGGAAGTTTATTGACCCTATCTTGCGCGCGTGGCAGAAAAACATTGTGCCATTGAAAAGGTACAAATCCAACAGCGCAGAAATCATAAAGGTCCCACTGCCCATTGATGAGTAAGAATGGAATTCTCCAAATGCAGCGAAAACCATTAAAAAAAGAATTAGGATACATCGGACTTGGGAAGATGGGAAAGAATATGGTGGCACATTTGAAGGAGAAAGGATGGAAAGTGGTGACATTCGATACCCATCGAAGAGGGAGTGCAAAAAATCTCCGAGAGCTTGTAATTTCTCTTTTTCCAATGCGCATTATCTGGATTATGGTGCCATTCCAAGCAGTTGGAGAAGTGATTGAAGAGCTTCTGATCCATCTCACGAAGGGTGATATTCTTATTGACGGTGGAAACTCGCATTACGAAGATTCGATCAGGCGCGCACAAGAACTTGCGTTCAAGAGAATTCATTTTTTGGATGTGGGAGTTTCGGGAGGTCCGCAAGGAGCTCGAAAAGGAGCTGCATTGATGATCGGGGGTGAAAAGCAAGTCTTCAAAAAATTAGAACCGCTCTTCTATGATCTTGCGGCAAAAGATGGATACGGATATATGGGAGTGTCTGGCGCAGGGCATTTTGTAAAAATGATGCATAATGGCATTGAATACGGAATGATGCAGGCAATCGCAGAAGGTTTTGCGGTGATGAAACAATCAGGCTTCCAACTCGATTTGCAAGAAGCTGCAAAAATATACAATCACGGAAGCGTAATTGAATCTCGCCTTATGGACTGGCTTGAGGAGGCATTCTGCGAATTCGACAAAGAGCTCAAAGATGTTTCAGGTTCTGCCGCGCATACGGGAGAAGGGGAATGGGCTTTGAAAACGGCAGAAAAACTAAAAATTCCTGTGCCGATCATCAAAGGGGCGGTTGATTTTCGAATTCGATCTGCGGCACACCCAAGCTATACTGGAAAAATCCTTTCTGCGTTGCGAAATCGTTTTGGAGGACATCATATATGATGGATATTCCTAAACTCGAACAATTAACAAAGTTAATTCGATATTACATTCTCCTTTCGACTAGCGAGGCAGGATCAGGGCATCCGACGTCTTCGTTGTCTGCCGTCGAATTGATGAGCACTCTTTTATTTGGAGGAGTTTTTCGATTCGATCTCGATCATCTCGATCACCCGAATAACGATCGCCTCATTTTTTCAAAAGGCCACGCCTCGCCACTTTTGTATGCTTTGTACGCTGCTGCCGGAAAGGTGAGCGAAGACGAGTTAAAAACTTTGAGAAAATTTGGCAGCCCGCTCCAAGGGCATCCCACGATGGCGTTTCCCTATACGGAAGCTGCGACTGGTTCTTTGGGGCAGGGTCTTTCGATTGGAGTAGGTATGGCGCTCAATGGAAAATATCTCGACAAACTGCCTTATCGAACGTATGTGCTTTTAGGAGACAGCGAGATGGCCGAGGGTTCTCAATGGGAGGCAATTCAGATCGCAGCGCATTACAAACTTCACAATCTTGTGGGGATTATTGATATAAACCGTTTAGGTCAAAGAGGAGAAACGATGTATGGACATGACCTCAAAGCGTATGAGAAACGTATCTCTGCGTTCGGCTGGAAGACTATTGTCGTGCCGAACGGGCACTGGCTCCCGGGAATCCTTAGAGCCTATCAAGCAGCGCTGAAGGTGGAAGAGAAACCAGTAATGATCATTGCAAGAACCTTGAAAGGGAAAGGAGTTTCGTTCCTTGAGGATAAAGAAGGATGGCACGGAAAGACACTCACAAGGGAAGAATATCAAAAGGCACTTTTTGAACTTGGAGAAGTAGATCGCTTTATCAGAGGGAAAATCCAGAAACCAGAAAATAATTATCCAGATGTGGTCGAACCAAGACCCACTATTCCCATTTCGTATTCCGAGGTGAAACAACTTGCAACTCGAAAGGCGTATGGCAATGTACTTGTTCGGCTCTTTCCTCAATTTCCTGATATCGTAGTGCTTGATGGAGAGGTGAGCAACTCAACTTTTGCAGAAACATTTAAAAAAGCCTACCCCGAGAGATTTTTCGAAATGTACATTGCAGAACAGAATATGGTGGGAGTTGCTCTTGGCTTTTCGCGCCGCGGTAAAATTCCTTTTGTGTCCACCTTTGCTGCATTTTTTACTCGTGCATTCGATCAAATCCGGATGAGTCAATACTCTGATTCCAATATCAAATTTGTGGGTTCCCACGCAGGAGTTTCCATTGGCGAAGACGGACCTTCTCAAATGGGGTTAGAAGATATCGCGATGTTCCGCGCAATCCATGGCTGTGCTGTTTTGTATCCTTGCGACGCCATTTCCACGGAAAAACTTGTAGGTGAGGCAGTAAACCATCGAGGAAATGTGTATATTCGAACCACGCGGAAAGATACTCCTCTCTTGTATGATGTCCACGAAGAATTCCTAATCGGAGGAAGTAAGATACTCAAGGAAAGCTCCAAGGACACCATCACGGTTGCGGCAGCTGGAATTACCGTTTTTGAAGCACTTGGTGCATATGAGGAATTGCAAAAAGAGGGAATTTCCATCAGGATAATTGATCTCTATAGCATCAAACCAATTGATCAGAAAACGCTTGAAAAAGCCGCGAAAGAGACAAAAGCGATTATTACCGTCGAAGATCACTATCCGGAGGGAGGGTTAGGGGAGGCGGTAGCTGCTGCACTTGCGGACAATCCAATTCCAATCCATATCCTTGCCGTGCGCAAACTCCCCAAAAGCGGCAATACAGAGGAGTTGCTCAACTACGAAGAAATTTCCAAAACCGCTATCATGAAAAAAGTAAGAGACCTTGGAGGCTAGTACCGTGAGGGGTTTTAAGTATGAGAATTTACTATCGGTATCCAAAACTCTATGAGCTTATTGTCACAAAACTCCTTTACTCAAAGAGATTGATAGAGAGATTTCGCGAGGTGGTTGGGAAAAATCAGTCGGTATTCGAAGTAGCTGCGGGCTATGGTCGCGTTGCTCGTTTTATTGATCCTTCGAATGTCTATCGCGGAATAGACTTGAATGAAGGCTTTGTACATCATGGTCGAGAGCTTGGTCTTGATCTGGAGGTAAAGGATATATTTGATCCTCTTGCGTATCGTACAAGCGACGTATGCATTGCAGTGGACTTGATCCATCATGTTCCTACCGAAAAGCTAAAGCCCCTGTTTGATCTCATCTTTTCTCATACGGGGAGGAAGGTGGTGATTATGGAGGCTTCCTTTCAACCCATGAAGCGTTACGGGATTTTGGGAACATTGATCGAATGGATTTTCTGCATGATTGACGATGATGGAATCAATAAAATGAAACGGGTAAGAACAGATAGAGAATACGAGCAACTGTTTGAAAATCGTTTTGGGAGTAAGCATGGGAAGGACTTCGATCTTGCCTATGAAAAGATTGAGGGGAAACATCCCTACCAACTCGTTACGTTTACGAGAAAATGAACATCTCAAAGAAAAAAAAGAGAGAAGATGTGATGCGAAAAGCGATTCGAGCGCTCAATGAAAGGTTGCGAGGAGTGCGAGGAATACCTACGCTCTTGATGATTTCTGGAGGATCTGCATTGGAATTACTCGAAGGCATTTCTTTGAGAAATATGGGAAGGCACATCACCATTACGGTTCTTGATGAAAGGTATAGCACCGATCCCACGGTGAATAATTTTTCACAGCTTGCCCAAACCCATTTTTTTAAGAAAGCAGAAAAGAGAGGCATTGATTACATTGATACTCGAGTGCATCGAAGGATTTCATTGAAGGGTTTGGCAAAAAAGTTTGAGAAAGATTTAAGAAAATGGAAAAAGAGGTATCGAGAGGGAGAAGTACTTATTACGCAGGGAATCGGAGAAGATGGGCATACGGCTGGAATCATGCCCTATCCTGAAAATCCTCGACTATTCAAAAAATTGTTTGATAACCAAAAGGAAGGGAAGTGGGTGCTGGGATACAACACCGATGGGAAGAATGAGTACCCGTCGCGGGTTACCGTGACATTACCTTTTTTGAGAGAAATAGTTGATCACTCCATTCTCTATGTTGCTGGACAGAATAAAAAAGGAGCGCTCAAGCGAGTAATGGCAAAACAGGGTTTTCTTGCAGAAACTCCCGCAAGGATCATTGGAGAGATGAAGAACGTACAACTTTTTACCGATTTACGAGGCTAAGATGTGCTAGGTGCTGTGCTAGGCTTGCTGTGCTAGGCTTAGCCTAGCACAAAACTAGCACAGAACTGAAATATGAGAAAAGTAAAATTTGCGCCAAATTGCGTTTATCATATCTATAATCGAGGTGTAGAGAAGCGAGATATTTTCATGCAGAATAGAGATCGTTGGCGATTTCTGCAAGGCTTATTTCTGTTTAACGATCAGAGAAGTACGGCAAACCTTCTTTGGAGAATTGAAAGAGAAAATGAGGGGAGAATAAACTTCCGCATTCTGCGAGAATTTATGGAAAAGAACAGTACAAAGCGAAGACCACTTGTTCGGATAATGGCAGATTGCCTTATGCCGAATCATTATCATCTTATTGTTGAAGAATTACAGCAAGGAGGAATTACCAGATTTATGCATAAATCTGGTACGGGATATACGATGTACTTTAATAAAAAACATGATCGGGTAGGAGGATTATTTCAAGGTCCATTTAAGGCAATTCAAGTGAATAATGATGATTATTTGCGAAATCTCATCGTGTATATCAATGTGATGAATCCAGCAGAGTTTGTTGAATCGAATTTAAAAGAGGTGGGTGTTAGAGACATTGAACATATAATGACTTTTGCCAAAGAATTTCTATGGAGTACAAATCAGGAATATCTTGGGATTCGCGATTCTCCTATTATTGATAAAGGAGTAGCAAGCACACTTTTTAGAACGGAGAAAGAATACGAAGATTTCGTTCGCATGGTATTATTAGAAAAGAAAGTTGATACGATTAGCCATCTTCTTTTAGAATAGTAGTTTGTGGTTGTGCGAGGCTAAGCCTAGCACACTAGCATAAGTGTATGAAGCCAGAGAATTTGAAGACAAAAATATTTTTGGATAGTGGGGATTCGGCAGAAACACGGGAAACGATACGGCTGCTGGGATTTTTGGATGGGCAGACAACGAATCCCACGCTGATTTCAAAAAATCCCGAGGCAAGGGAAAGATTGGGGCGCGGCGAAAAATTTGCAAAAGAAGAAATTTTTGGATTTTACAAGGAGGTAGTGCAGGAGATTTCAAGTTTGATTCCTCAAGGATCTGTGTCGGTTGAGGTGTATGCGGACAAGCACACCGGGGCAGAAGAGATGCTCGAGCAAGGAAAGGAAATGTTTTCGTGGATAGCGAATGCGCATGTGAAGTTCCCTACCACAAAAGAGGGGATTCTGGCCGCAGAGCAAGCGCTCAACCAAGGGATGCGCGTAAATATGACACTCTGTTTTTCTCAAGAACAGGCGGCAGCGGTATACGCTGCGACAAAAGGAGCAAAGAAGGGGGATGTTTTTGTGTCTCCTTTTGTTGGGCGTCTCGATGATCGAGGAGAGAATGGAATGGGTTTGATTAAGAACATTTTGCGTATGTACAAGAAAGGTGATGGGCACGTGGAGGTATTGACAGCATCGGTGCGCAATGTTCAGCATTTTCTCTACGGAATAAAACTCGGCTCTGACATTATCACCTCGCCCTTCAAAATCTTGAAAGAGTGGGCAGAAGAAGGGATGCCGTTGCCAGATGCCGATTTTGCGTATGAGAAAGGCAATCTCAAAGGAATTCCCTATAAAGAGATCGATCTAACAAAGGATTGGAGAAGTTTTGATATCCGCCATGATCTGACAGATATTGGCATAGAACGCTTCTCTCGCGACTGGAACGCATTAATCCAATAGTCTCATCGTTTTACCTCTCTCCTTGATGTTTTTACCATAGTTGTGCACATATACGAGGAACTTATACTCTTTCCTGGGAAAACCGCCATATGTGCTTGCACATTACCCGCGCTGCTTGACAAAATAAAAAGAATATGATATTATAAAAAATCCTTGGTGCGCGAGGAAGCACAAAGAAAAGGAGAAGAAAGATGA
>JBBTXG010000005.1:15950-116174 GCA_038062375.1 Patescibacteria group bacterium | reverse complement strand
TTATAAAAAATCCTTGGTGCGCGAGGAAGCACAAAGAAAAGGAGAAGAAAGATGATTCGTGTATACTTTCCCCCTTAGTATACTCGAAGGAAGGGGGCCGATCATCTCGCGGTAGGCCCTCTAAGGGGGTGCAAGGACGCGCACACTTGCACCCCCTGTTTTTTTTGCGAGCAGATTACGAAAAGCAGATTAGGGGTTTTCATTTTGGCTGGATTTCGATGGGGGGAATGATCACGAAAATCTTAACAAAAAAGAAGTAGCATGTTAGTATATTTCTACGGTGAAAATAGAGAAAATAATATAGGAGGGGATGATGTTCTTTGGGATATTAGGACATAGAAGATTGAGAGAGGATCTGGCGGTACTTAGGAAGGCGTTGAGTGTATTTCGGGAGGAGATGGATGCGCTTGAAAAACGGGTTGCGGTTCTGGAGGAAGAACGCAATCGAAAGGTGGTGACTCTGGAATGGATTCTCAAAATAATCACCAACCTTCGAAACCAAGGCTATTCCCAGGAGCAAATCGACAACATGTTGCATGGTTTGCTTCTGACGATTCGGTTCCTCAAGACCCCCCGGAGTGTTATCTTCAACTATGGCTTCCCTTGTTTGTTTCTTGTTGGTATAATAGCACATGCAATACTATGATCTTGTGGTGGTGGGGTCTGGAGCCGCAGGCTTGTCGGCGGCTCTGTATGCAAGGAGATACAAGATGAAGACTCTTGTGATCGAAGGAGAGTTTGGCGGGGAGACTTCAACAGCGGGAAAGATCGAAAACTATCCGGGTGTGAAATCTATTGATGGATACGATTTGATGAAAATAATGCGAGAACAGGTGGAAGCGCTCGGCGGCCATATCCAAGAGGGATTGGTTCAAAAGATAGAAAAAGAAAAAGGCGGAAAGTGTTTTATCGTGTCAACCAAGGATGAGAGTTTTCAAGCAAAAACTGTTATTTTAGCGATTGGATCTCGGCGGAGGCACCTGGGCCTTCCGAAAGAAAAAGAGTTGACTGGAAGGGGAGTGCACTATTGCTGGACATGCGACGGGCCGCTCTTTACAGGGAGAGTAGTGGCAATGGTAGGAGGAGGGGATTCTTCAGTAAAAGGAGTAAATTTTTTGGCCGAGTACGCAAAAAAGATTTATCTTATTGTAAGAGGGAAAGAAGTCCACGCAGAGCCGATTAACTATGAGTATATGCAAGGATTGGGCGATAAAGTGGAGGTACTTTTAGAACACGAAGTAAAGGAGTTGGTTGGTGTAAAGAAGCTCGAGAAGATCATTCTTTCGAGTCCTTCTCATGAACCAGATGAACTCGTGCTTGATGGGCTTTTTATCGAAATTGGGTTTGACCCTGATAAAACATTTGCTGAGCAACTCGGACTCGAACTCGACGAGAAGGGATATATGAAGGTGGATAATGCCATGAAGACAAAGATTCCGGGTATCTTTGCCGCGGGCGATGCTACAACGCATTTTGGGAGTTTTAAGCAAGATATCACGGCTGCTGCGATGGGCGCGGTTGCTGCAACCTCCGCATATGAATACCATCAAGCTGTCCCTTGACTGAAATGGGGAACGAGTTTTACAATATATAAAGCATAACTAATAACTCACTTGTATGTATCTTTATGGAAGAAAATAAACCCCAATCTCAAACGAATCCATCAAAACTTTATATTCCAGCCGCGATTCTTATAGGAGCAGTGATTATTGCGGGAACTATTTTATACGCGAATGGAGGGATCAAGGGGAAGGGAGTTTCGTTAAAGCAGTCAGGGATTCAGACTGGTCAGCAGGGGAAGAATTTCTACGAGGAAACTGCCAAGCGCATGGGACTTAATCTTGATCAGTTCAATGCCTGTGTCGCGGAGCGAAAGTACAAAGAGAGAGTAGAAAAAGATCAGAAGGAAGGTTTAGAATTAGGAATTGGAGGAACGCCCGGAGGTTTTGTGAATAGTACTCCTCTGCAGGGAGCGATTCCTTATGAACAGCTCAAAGCGTTGATCGAGTCTGCGTTACAGAAGAAAAATGGTGGCCTTCCCGCGGGAGTGACGGTTACCGAGAATGATCACATTCGAGGAAGTTTCAATGCTCCTGTTACTCTTGTAGAATTTTCAGATTTTCAATGCCCATTTTGCGCAAGATTTCATCCTACGGTTCAGCAGGCCCTCCAAGAATACGGAGATAAGGTGAGATGGGTGTACAAGCATTTTCCGCTTGATCAGATTCACCCGCAAGCAACGCCTGCCGCCGAGGCTTCAGAATGTATAGCAGAGCAGAAGGGAAATGAAGGTTTTTGGGAATTTGCAGACGCAGTCTTTGAAAATCAAGATCGGCTCAAAGATATCGAATGAAGAAAAAACTCAATGGCGTGTTTGAGGGCGGGGGAGTGAAGGGGACGGGTTTGGTGGGAGCAATTGCAGTTGGAGAAGAACTCGGGTACGAATTTGTACATGTCGCAGGAACTTCGGCCGGAGCAATTGTTGCCGCGTTTGTCGCCGCAGGGTACAAGGCAAAGGAAATGAAAGAAATTCTCGACGGGCTTGATTATCTCAAGTTCAAAGATAAGGGACCAGAGGATTATATTCCCATGGTGGGGTCCCTCGTGAGTTTGTTCTTAACGAAAGGAATTTATGAAGGAGATTTTTTCGAGCAATGGATACGAAAGCTTCTGGAAGCAAAGAACATCCATACATTTTCTGACCTGGTGATCCCGGAGCATCAGGGAGATCTTCGGTATCGCTACAAGCTTTCCGTCATTGTATCTGATATTACAAAGGGCAACTTAGTAATATTGCCAGAAGATATCGCAGACTATGGCTGGGATCCCGACGAGCTTAATGTCGCTCGTGCAGTGCGCATGAGCATGAGCCTTCCTTTTTTCTACAGACCAGTTGTGCTGAAGGACAGGAAAGGAACACCGCATTACATCGTAGATGGAGGTATTTTAAGCAATTTCCCGGTATGGATTTATGATGATGACGAGTATGGTTCTCCCTGGCCTACATTGGGATATAAACTTGTAGAACCTGAAGCTCGACCTCACGCGATAAGGGGTCCCGTAACCCTTTTCGCTGCTCTCTTTTCAACAATGATGGAGGCGCACGACGCAAGGTACATTAAAGATGCAAATTTCATGCGGACTATTCCCATTCCCACGCTGGGAATCCAAACAACAGAGTTTGAGATTACCAAAGAAAGAAAAGAGGCATTGTACCAAAGCGGAGTAAATGCGGCAAAAGAATTTTTTGAGAAGTGGAATTTCGAAAGATACAAAGTAGAAATTCAAAAGAAAGAAGTGGAAGGGCGCCGGGAGAGGATTTGGAAAGTATGAACGCAAAAATAAAGCCAACCCAGTTAAGAAGGGTTGGCTTTCGGAGAGATTCTTATACGTCTTTCACTACGGCTTTCATCTTTTCTGCCATTTCAGGGGTAAAGTCCTCATCAGTCATTGCATGCACTTCTTTCCCGTGTTCCATTCCTTTTTGCATGATTTCTTCGATGGTCTCTCCGGTGACGACAAAATTACAATCCATTCCTAAATCGCGGCACGCTATTTGTTTCATATTTGTGGCATACATGATTATTTTTATCAAGCTGGCATCGACCTATATTCTTTATAACACTCTTCATAAAAGAATTCAAGGCGAGAGACGTATAAAAGTGCTCCAAGAGCTTTTGGAGTAGAATGAGTTGGAAGGTATGTTCGAAGGAATCGTTTTGGGAATTATCCAGGGAGTAACCGAATGGCTGCCGATAAGTTCGGAAGGAATTTTGGTATTGGTGAAGACCAACTTTTTCTCGCAAGGAGAAAGCGCGCGAGCGATGATTGAGTTTGCCTTTTTCTTGCACCTGGGGACGTTTGCGGCTGCACTCCTTTATTTGAGGAAGGATGTGCTTTTGTTAGCGAAAGCGCTGTTTGCTTTCCACAAAGCAAATCCGGAGACAAAGAAGATTTTTCGGTTTCTTTTTGTGTCAACGCTTCTGACTGGCATTATCGGATTTTTTGTGCTTGAGGGATTTATTCGAGCGGTCGATGCCCAATCGTTGAACATTACAGAAATTCTTACATTCGGGATAGGCATTTTGCTTCTTGGAACCGCGTTTGTTCAAATCAAAGCAAAAAAAGGAGGGGTAAAGGTAAAGAGCGCAAAGGATCTGAACGATGGAGACGGAGTGTTGTTGGGCGTGCTCCAGGGATTTTCGGCGTTGCCGGGTCTCTCTCGATCTGGTTTGACGGTTTCCGCGCTCTTGCTGCGAAAATTCGACGATGAGACAGCTTTGCGTTTGAGTTTTCTCATGAGCCTTCCGGCGGTGTTGGGCGCAAACATTCTGTTCCATAATACCGCTCTTGCGTTCACCCCAACAGCTCTGTGGGGAGTTCTCTTCTCTTTCTTTTTTGGTTTGCTGGCAATCCACGTTTTGCTTACGCTCGCTCGAAAGTTCAACTTTGGCTACTTTGTGCTCCTATTCGCGTTTTTCACCATTCTTTCTGCGTTTGTATAAATCCCCTTGATTTTTAGAGGAAACGTGATAAGATTGACTATTCCTTTTGGTTCTTTTAAGCTATACCAAGATAACTCAAATCCTACGGAGGATACAGTTTCTAAAGGTCACGGGATATTTTATTAACTTTTTCTCTATGGCAACAGAAGCTTATTGCGTCAAATGCAAGACAAAAAGGGAGATGAGAAACGAAGAGAAGACTGAAATAAAGAAAAAAGGGGGAGGCACAAGACCTGCTATGAAGGGATCGTGTCCGGTATGCGGGACAGGCATGTTTAGGATTCTGTCTATGGAAGCCAAGTAAGTACACCTTAAGAGAGCGGTGAAAGCCCCCCACGTGGGGGGCTTTCAGTTTTCACATGGGAAAATGTATGGTATAGTGGCACATACCATGATTACAAAGGAAGAGGTCCAACACATTGCAAAGCTTGCGAGGATTCAATTAAGCCGAGAGCAAGTTGAGAAATTTCAGAAAGAACTTTCCCAAGTTTTAGACTATTTTACGATCTTGCAAGAAGTGGATGTTTTAAGCGTAGAACCTTTGACCCATTCGATCGAAGTGAAAAATGTGCTTCGGGAAGATGAACCAAGAAAAGCAGACCCAGAAGTTGTGCAGAAACTTCTTGGAATGGCTCCTGAACAGAAAGATGGATTTCTCAAAGTAAAGTCGGTATTCTAACATGGATTCTTTATTTGGAGTCTCAATCAAACAGATTCATGAAAAACTTGAGCAAAGAGAAATTTCTGCGCTGGAACTCGCGCAACTTTTTCTTAGCCATATCCAAGAACGTGAAAAAGATCTCCATGCGTTTATAACCATTATGCCCGAACTTGCTTTCCAGCAGGCAAAAGAAATCGACAAGAAAGTGAAAGAAGGGCAGTCGCTCCCTTTGTTGGCTGGAATTCCCTGTGCGATCAAAGATTCGATATTGGTAAAAGGAGCGAGATGCACCGCGGGGTCTCATATGCTCGAAGATTATGTGGCTCCCTATAACGCAACAGTGGTTCAAAGGCTCCGCGAACAGGGAGTACTTCTGATGGGCAAGACCAATACCGATGAGTTTAGTATGGGTTCTTCGACGGAAAATTCCGCATTCGGGCCCACCAGAAATCCTCATGATTTGAGCAGGGTGGCAGGAGGAAGTTCCGGGGGTTCGGCAGCGAGTGTTGCGGCAGATGAGGTTGTTGTTGCGCTCGGAGGAGACACGGGGGGTTCCATTCGGCTTCCCGCTTCCTTTTGCGGGATTGTGGGATTAAAACCCACGTATGGCGCAGTTTCAAGATATGGCCTCATTGCATTGGCATCTTCATTAGATCAAATCGGTCCCCTTGCAAAAACAGTAGAAGATTGCGAGATTTTATTTAATGCTTTGAAGGGGAGAGATCCGTTTGACTCAACATCGGTCGATTTTCCCTCCAACCTTCAATCGAGAAACTGTGACCCGCAAGATTTACGCATTGGTGTTCCCCGGGAATACTTTAAGGAAGGATTGATGCCCCAAGTAGAACAAGTGATAAAGAATGCCATCGCGAAATTTGAGGCCGCGGGCGCAAAAGTGGAGGAAATAACTCTTCCCCATGCGCCTTACGCATTAGCGGTGTATTATATTATTAATAGCTCTGAAGCATCTGCGAATCTCGCACGATATGATGGTATGAGATATGGAACAGCAGGCACGAAGCATCAAATGCCAAATGTCAGTTTGCTTGATATCTATCTTGAGAGGAGAGGAGAAGGGTTTGGCCCTGAAGTAAAACGGCGAATTGTGTTTGGTGCCTACGCATTGTCTGCCGGATATTATGACGCCTATTACACAAAGGCGCAAAAGATTCGAACACTTCTCAAGCAAGACTTCGAGCAAGCATTCCAGAAAGTGGATGTGATTGTAGGGCCGGTAAGCCCAGTTCTTCCATTTAAGATCGGGGAAAAGATTGAAAATCCTTTATCAATGTATTTGGTTGATATGTATACCGTGCCAGTGAACTTGGCAGGAATTCCTGGGCTTTCGATACCGGCAGGAAATGTGCAGAATCTTCCGGTAGGCCTGCAACTGATCGCCCCTGCATTTTCTGAACACCTCCTTTTTCAAGTAGGAAAGATGTTTGAGAAGATTTCATAAGGTATGGACACCATTCTTCAACTTGTTTCTCAAATCAACTCTCCTGCAATCCAAGACAAATTGATTTTCGTTAAAATCCCTTTCATTCTTGTGGGTGTGCTCTTTGCCGCGATGATTATCTTTGGAATGTTCGGAACAAGCTGGCGCCATTTTAGCTTTTTTGTAGATATCGGAGAGTTTGTTTCGTTTCGGCCGTATGGATTCCGAAAGATTGGAAAAAAAAGATGGAGAGAGATCGTCAGGCGCGTGGAAACAGGGAACGAAACCCAATACAAGCTTGCCGTCATGGAGGCAAATACGCTTCTTGATGATGCGTTGAAGAAATTGAATATCCGGGGGGAAACGTTAGATGACCGTCTGGGTAATTTGAGCCCGATGATGGTTCCTAATCTTGCAGATCTTCAAGAAGTGCAGCGAATTCGCAACAACATTGTATACGATCCTTCCTATAGGCTTAGCCTGCTTGAAGCAAAAAAATTGTTAGAACGCTATGAAATTGCATTTCGAGCGCTTGATTTGATATAAGTTCCGTGATAGGAATAAGATGGAAAGGAAGCATTTCTTGCGACCGCAAGACGTGCGGGGTGGTGGAGTAGTACCATACGAGGCCCATAACCTTGAGGCGCCCGTGCGAATCGGGCCCCCGCATCATATTAAATCTTCAGAAAGCCGGCGTAGCTCAGTGGTTAGAGCAGGGCCTTCATAAGGCCAAGGCCGCAGGTTCGAATCCTGCCGTCGGCACCAGAATCTGACTTTTCGCAACAACGCCAATTTTTTCCGTGGACGCGCGGAGCGCCGACATCAAAAAGAAAAACTGATAAGAAATTTGAAAGAAACTCTGCGAGTTTCTTTTTTCGTTTTGGCTTGATTATTCTTGACATTTGAGCTAATGTGATTTTGGTATTAAGCTCGATTGTTGGGCTTAAATCGTACATTCCCAACCGAAAAGGATAGGAGGACAGCGAAATGAATGATCGAAACTTCAGGCAAATGCTGGAGGCCCAATGGTCTCGCGGTAACTTCGTCTGCGTCGGACTCGACAGCGAGTTCGGCAAAATTCCCGAGTCCGCGCGCGTAGGCGGCAATGAGTGTGCGGTTCACGAAGGCAACACCATCGTCGCGTTCAATCGCGCAATCGTGGAAGCGACGAAGGACCTCGTGTGCGCCTACAAGCCGAACGCCGCGTTTTACGAGGCGCACGGCGCGGAAGGCATCGTGGCTCTGCAACGCACCATCGCGGACATTCACGCCATTGCGCCGGATGTTCCGGTGATTCTCGACGCCAAGCGCGCCGACATCGGCAACACCAATACGGGTTACGTGGATGCGGCGTTCGACTTCCTGCGAGCGGACGCAATCACGGTTCACCCGTATCTCGGAGCCGAAGCGCTTCAACCGTTCCTCGCGCGAGCGGAGAAAGGCGTCATCGTACTCTGCCGCACTTCCAATCCAGGCGCGGGCGAGTTTCAGGACTTGTCCGTGAACGGTGAGCCGCTCTATCGCTTCGTCGCGCGCCGCGTGGCAAGTGAGTGGAACAAGAACGGCAACTGCGCGCTCGTCGTCGGCGCAACGTATCCCGATGAACTCCACAAAGTTCGCGGACTCGTCGGCGACATGCCGATTCTCATTCCTGGCATCGGCGCGCAGGGCGGCTACGTGGAGAAATGTGACGTGCCACTTCTCAACTGCCTGAATTTTTGGTAAAGTGGATTCGACTTCGCTCACCATAAATGCGTTCGAGCGGAGTTGTATAATAAATACATAAAGGTACAGTGTATTGGATGGGCCCGCGGACCAGTCTGGAGTGGTCGTCTCCCTGTCACGGAGAAGATCGAGGGTTCAAGTCCCTTCGGGCCCGCTGAACAATGAAAACTCTGATTTCTCTGCAAAAAAGCCTCATTCCTTCATGCGATGTATCTACATTAGATAAGTTAGAAGAACTTGTTCGTGGCACATGCGAAGTTCCGGGTGTGGGTGCTTTGAAGATTGGAGCTGAACTTGGGCTTGAGTTCGGTCTCCGAAAGGTAGTAGATACCATAAGGAGCGTAACAGATCTTCCCATAATCTATGATCACCAGAAAGGAGGTACTGATATTCCGGCCTTTGGCAAAAACTTTGCGCAGGTATTAAGACGGGCAAAGGTTGATGCAGCGATTCTTTTTCCATTTGGCGGAAGGGTCACAGAAAGAGAATGGATTTCTTACCTACAGGATGAAGGACTCGTCGTCTTGGTAGGGGGCGAGATGACTCAAGAGGGATTCTTGGAGAGCGATGGAGGTTTTATCGCTCATTCAGCGCCAGAACAGATATACAGAATAGCGATGGAGTCGGGAGTAAGAGATTTCGTGGTACCAGGAAACAAGCCCGAGTCAGTTAAGCGTTATTCGCAAATGTTTCAAGAAAATCTTGGAGCAGGAAATTTCACACTCTACGCTCCGGGGTTTATATCTCAAGGGGGAGATATTTCCGCAACGGGCAAAGTAGCAGGCGATAGGTGGCATGCTATTGTGGGAAGTGCTCTTTACAAGGAAGAAGGGGTAGAAAATATAAAAAGAGTAGCTCTGAAACTCACCTCTCAACTAGCCTAAGGGCTATAAGAATCGGACCTCATAAACTTCTGCGGTTTCGCTACCGCATATTTCTTTTGCATGCACGGGTTGATTTGGGGATGGAAGTAAGATAGAATAAAGGAATATCATGGATCTTAACTTACTCAAGGAAAAAGCAAAAAAAGCGATTGAATCGGCTCCAAGCCGCAAAGAAATAGATGTAATTTTTCGCACATACTTGGGAAGAAAAGGAGAGCTCACAACGATTTTAAGGTCGCTTGGAACGCGAAGTGGGGAGGAGAGACGAAGGCTCGGGCAGGAAGCAAACGAGCTGCGAACGTGGTTCGAGGAGAGATGCGAGGCAAGAAAAAGAGAAATCCAAAGAGCAGAAACAGAGAGAGGAGGAAAAGAAGAATGGATTGATGTGACGGCTCCTGGCAAGAGAATAGCAGTTGGGCATTTACATCCTTTAACTCAAGTTCAGAGAACCGCTCGAGAGATTTTTCAATCCATGGGATTTGAGGTTGCAGAGGGTCCAGAAATCGAATCGGAATGGTACAATTTCGATGCCTTGAATATTCCTCCGAACCATCCCGCGAGGGATATGTGGGATACGTTCTGGCTGAAAGGAAACCAGAAAATTCCAAAAGAAGACGGAAAAGTAGAAAGATTGTTATTGAGAACCCATACGAGTCCGGTGCAGATTCGATATATGGAAAAACATAGTCCGCCCTTGCGGATTATTGCGCCAGGCAGGATTTTTCGATATGAAGCAACCGACGCGCGACACGAGATTAACTTTTATCAACTGGAGGGTCTGATGGTGGGGAAAACGGTATCTGCGGGGAACTTTAAGGCGATTATTCAAGAGTTCTTTGGAAGGTTTTTTGGAACATTGGTAAAGATTCGTTTGCGGCCGAGCTATTTCCCGTTTACAGAACCTTCCTTTGAGGTTGATATGACCTGTTTGCTTTGCAGCGGGAAAGGTTGTTCGGGATGCGGGAATGCAGGATGGATTGAGATTATGGGAGCGGGAATGGTGCACCAAAATGTGTTTGGAGCAGTGGGGTATGTTCCCGGAGAATGGCAGGGGTTCGCATTTGGAATGGGACTCGACCGCTTGGCGATGATGAAATATAAGATCAACGATATTCGACTTCTTTATAATGGAGATCTGCGGTTTCTTCATCAGTTCTAAAGCTGTACATCTCGTATGTTATTTTCCTACAACTGGCTCCAACAATTTTTCAAAGAGAGATTACCCAAACCAGATAGATTGGCAGAACTTTTGACGATGCACGCCTTTGAGGTGGAGGGTGTTAGAAAAGTAAAAAATGATTGGGTTTTTGATATTGCAGTATTGCCCAATCGAGCTGACTGCTTGAGTCATGTTGGGATTGCCAGAGAAATCGCGGCAATCACGCCCATGAGATTAACCCCGTTGAAAATGCAAGCAATCAAATTACAAAAAGAGACATTGACTCCTCTGAAGATCTCCATTGAAAATGCGCGGTTGGTGCCTCGCTACGCCGCGTTTCTCATTGAAAACGTCCGCATAGGAAAATCTCCTGATTGGATGAAGAAAAGACTCGGAGCTCTTGGGGTGAATTCCATCAATAATGTGGTAGATGTTACGAACTATGTGATGCTCGAACTTGGGCAACCCTTGCACGCATTTGATTATGATACAATCAAAGACCATGAGATGGAGATACGAGTATCAAAGGAGGAAGAAAAGATTGAGACGCTAGACGATCAAATACTTGCATTGCCCCAAGGAGTACTCGTGATCGAGGACTCCGAGGGGTTGATCGATTTGGCAGGCATGAAAGGAGGGAAGGCAAGCGCGATTTCCTCTGCGACGAAAAACATTGTGCTTCAAGCCGCAAATTTTGAAGCCCAAGCAATCTATAAAGCAAAAAAACAGTTAGGATATACCAGCCAAGCAGCTGATATCTATAGCCATGGCATTGATCCAAATCTCGCCAAAGAAGCATTGCAGCGAGCTCTTGCGTTGTTTGAAGAGCTTGGGGTACAAGGAAGGGTGGTGCAGTTTATTGATATCTATCCGAGGAAGATTTTCGCCAAACGCATCGTGTTTGACGTAAAGGAGGCAGAATCGTTGTTGGGTGTTTCGATCTCTTTGAAAGAAATACGAAGGATGTTTGCCGCGCTTGGGTGCACCATTCGAGACTTTTCAAACACGAGGAATACGATGGAAGTAGAGATTGCCACCCGTAGGATGGATTTGGAAACTTCCCAAGACCTTATCGAGGAAATCGGCAGGATCTATGGATATGAAAAAATTCCAGACACGCTTCCAACAGCAGCTCTTACTCTGCCAGAACGCAATGCAGAGCTTTTCTGGCGAGAGATGCTGCAGGATACGTTAAAAGAAGCGGGAATGACGGAGGTGTATAATTATTCCTTTATGGGTGAGCACGACCTTCTTGGATTTCAATACTCCGAGAAAGAAAAAAAGAAACTCGTGGAGTTGGCAAATCCGGTGAGCGAAGAATTCAAGTATCTTCGAGATTCTTTGGTAGAGAATCTTTTGAAGAACGTTCAGACAAATGCACGGAGATTCGAGGAGATGCGGATGTTTGAGATTGGAAAAGTGTTCCAGCGATCATTCAAGGAAATATACGAAAACTACATGGTAGGCGGAGTGATCGTTGGCGGTGAAAGAAGAGAGAAGGATGCCAACAGAGAGTTTTATGAACTTAAAGGGATTATCGATTTTCTCTTTGAACGATTAGGGATTGGAGATGTGTGGTATGATGAATATCTGCCTACCCCAGAAGAGAGCAGGAATGTTTTATGGCATAAAGGGAAAACGGCGGAAATCAAATCAGGAGATGAAGAAATCGGCTTTCTCGGGGAGATTTCCCCTTCCATCCTTTCTGGTCTCAAGATTTTCCGGCGGGTTGCGGCTTTTCACATTGATCTTGCAAAGCTCGTTGGGCTCGCATTGGAAGGAAAGGAGTACGAATCTCCCTTGAAATTTCCTCCGGTGAGGAGAGATATTGCCTTGTTGGTTCCGACGCACACGCGAATTGCCGAAGTTTTGAACGTCGTGGAGATTGCGGGAGGATCTTTGGTAAAAGACACCGACTTATTTGATATGTATGAAGGAGAGGGGATTCCAGAAGGAAAGAAAAACCTCGCATTTCATATTGTATATCAGGCAGAAGATCGAACACTCACATTAAAAGAGGTTGATGCATTGCACGATAAAATAATTCAGGCGATCGAAGAAAACGTCGAGTGGGAAGTCCGTACATAGGAGCTCGTATGTTGCATAACATTATGCCCCAAAGAAAAAAACAAACCCTATCTTCAGATTATGGCGCAAAAGATATCCAGGTGCTGGAAGGGTTAGAACCGGTGCGCAAGCGCCCTGGCATGTATATTGGCTCTACGGGTCCTGACGGATTACATCATCTTGTTTGGGAGGTTCTTGATAACTCGATAGACGAGGCGATGATAGGGTATGCAAAGAATATCGAAATTTCGTTGTTGCCAAATAATCAAGTGAAAGTTGTCGATGATGGCCGGGGAATCCCCGTAGAAAAACACCCCCAGACAAAAAAATCAACATTGGAGACCGTCATGACGATGCTGCACGCGGGTGCAAAATTTGGAAGCGGAGCGTACAAGGTTTCAGGCGGACTTCATGGAGTAGGAGTTTCGGTGGTAAACGCTTTGTCTCGATACTTACGAGTAGAGGTGTGCAGGGATGGCGCGAAATATCAGCAAGAATATATGAGAGGCAAACCGAAATCTCAAGTAAAGAGAGTTGGTTCTTGCAGGGGCACGGGAACTACCGTGGTGTTTGAACCTGACCCCGAAGTTTTCAAGGAAATTGCGTTCGAGGAAAAGATAATTCTTCAGCATTTACGCCAGCAAGCATATCTTACCTCGGGGGTGCATATCATGTTTGTTGATGCAAGAGAAAAAGAGAAGCATGCCTATGGATTCTATTTTGAAGGTGGAGTTGCTTCGTATGTGAAGTATCTTACGCATGGCTCTCCTGCCAAGCACGAGAATATTTTTTACGCGAAAGGAGAAAGAGATGGAATTCTTGTAGAAGTCGCAATGAGATATACCGAGGAATTTGAGATCTATGAGGAAGGATTTGCGAACAATATCCACAACGCCCAAGGAGGCACTCACATTACTGGTTTTCGCTCCGCGTTAACTCGCATGCTGAATGAATACGCTAAGAAAAATAATTTTCTGAAGGGCGATGAGGATTCCTTGACCGGCGATGATGTACGCGAAGGATTGACCGCGGTGGTTTCCGTGAAACTGCGAGATCCGCAGTTTGAAGGACAGACGAAAGCGAAGTTGGGAAATCCAGAAGCAAAATCAGCAGTAGAGGCGGTCGTGTCAGAAGCATTAACCGATTTTCTGGAACGAAATCCTCAAGATGCAAGAGCAATTATCGAAAAATGTTTTTTGGCATCAAAGGCAAGAAAAGCAGCGAAAGCGGCACGCCAGACAGTTTTGCGAAAAGGCATTTTAGAAGGATTGGCTCTCCCTGGAAAGCTTGCGGATTGCAACTCTCGAGATCCCGCAGAATCAGAGCTTTACATCGTCGAAGGGGAGAGTGCCGGTGGATCGAGTAAGATGGGTCGCGATCGGAGGTTCCAAGCGATTTTGCCTTTACGCGGAAAAATCTTAAACGTCGAAAGGGCTCGACTCGACAAAATTCTTGCCTCCAAAGAAATCCGTTCGCTCGTGATTGCCCTGGGAACTGCTATCGCAGAAGATTTTGATATGGGAAAATTGAGATATCATCGAATTATTATAATGGCCGATGCTGATTCGGACGGGAACCACATTCGTACCCTCGTTCTTACCCTTTTTTATCGATACTTCAAACCGCTGATCGAAGGAGGTTACCTCTATATTGCCCAGCCGCCCTTATACCGAATGCAAATAGGAAAAGAAGTACGGTATGCGTATAACGAAGGAGAAAAAAATCAAATTCTCCAGGAGGTCAAGAAGCAAAAACAACAGCCAACAAAAAAAGAGTCGGCAAAGAAACATGCACCCGAGGAAGAAGGAGAGGAGATGCAAGAAGAAAAGGAGCAGAAAATTTCTGGATTAAATATCCAGCGATACAAAGGATTGGGAGAAATGAATCCCGATCAGCTCTGGGAGACCACGATGAATCCTCAAAACAGAATTCTTTTGCAAGTTACGATTCAAAATGTTAAAGAGGCAGATCGAACCTTTGACATTCTCATGGGCGACGAGGTGTTGCCGCGCAAGAAATTCATCCAAACCTACGCCAAATCCGTCAAGAACCTTGACATTTAGGATTTCCCAAGCAGGGTTGACTTATTTTTCGCAAAATTCTATAGTGGGATATGCAGAGTGGCCCGAGAGGCCTTTTTAAGCTCTGAGGAACTTATGAAAGTTATAAATCCAATCAATCTCTTTTCAAGATTATTGAGCTTTTTAAAAGAGGTGAGACTCGAAACAAAGAAGGTAAACTGGCCCACAAAAGAGCAAACGATCAAGGATACTCTCATTGTCGTTGTTTTTTCTGTTGCAGTAGCAATTTTCTTGAGCATCTTTGACTTTATTTTTCAGTTATTGCTAGAGAAATTTATAGCAACATAAAAAATCAAAGCGTATCCATGGCAAAACAGCAATCAGTACAAGAGCGGAGTTGGTATGTCATTCATACCTATTCAGGATACGAAGATGCGGTTGCAAGGAATCTTCGGCAGAGGATTGAGTCTTTGGATGTGGGAGACAAGATTTTTCAGGTTATTGTACCGAAAGAAAAAAAGATTAAAATTAAGAATGGCAAACGAAAGATCATAGAAGAGAAAATTTATCCTGGGTATGTGCTGGTGGAAATGATTGTAACGGATGATTCGTGGTACGTGGTAAGGAATACTCCTAACGTTACTGGATTCGTAGGATCGGGGACCATTCCAGTGGCGATATCTCGAGAAGAAATTGAGAGTCTTCAGAAGCGAATGGGCATGGAAGTTCCCCAGTACCAGATTGAAGCAGAACCAGGAGATTCAGTAAAGATTATCGATGGCCCATTCAAGGATTTTGATGGAAAGGTATCAGAAGTCGATGAAGCTCGAGGCAAGGTGAAAGTGCTTGTGAATATGTTTGGCCGCGACACGCCCGTAGAGTTAGATTCCTTGCAAATAAAGAAAGTATAACCATGGCAAAGAAGATCAAGACACTCATAAAATTACATATTAAGGCAGGAGAGGCAACGCCTGCTCCTCCCGTAGGGCCGGCTCTGGCGCAGCACGGAGTAAATATCGGAGAGTTCTGTCAAAAGTTTAACGAAGCAACGAAGGAAAAACGAGGGTTTAAGATCCCCGTAGATATTACGGTGTACGAGGACCGAACGTATGCGTTCAAACTTCATGAGCCGCCAGCATCGGAACTGCTCAAGAAAGCTGCTGGCATCGAAAAGGGATCGGGAACTCCAAACGAAAAGAGGGTGGGAGCAATCACGAGGGCTCAACTGAAAGAGATCGCAGAAAAAAAGATCGAAGATCTAAATACCGGGGACATCGAAAAAGCCATGAAAACAATTGAGGGGACAGCAAAAAGTTTGGGCATTACCGTGGAATAACTTTCCATTTATGATTCTTTCAGATCGAGACATCATCTCGCACATTACAGAAGGAAAAATCCAGGTCTTCCCGAGTCCAAATCTTGAGGAACAGCTCGGTCCTTGTTCTCTTGATCTTCATCTCGGGAATGTGTTTAAGGTATTCAAGCCGTCGCAGTATCCATACCTCGATCTCAAGCGGTCAGTCAATATGGAGGACATTATGGAAGAAATTACTACGGGAGAAGAAAACAGTCCTTTTATTTTACAACCAAAAGACTTCGCTCTCGCGGTCACGAAAGAGAGTTTTATTCTTCCCCTTGATCTCATGGCGCGTCTTGACGGAAGAAGCTCGTTGGGGCGGTTAGGAGTTGTGGTGCACTCCACTGCAGCACGATTTGACCCTGGTTGGTCGGGAAAAGCAGTGATGGAGCTGGGGAACTTGGGAATTATGCCCGTGGTGCTCTACACCGGAATGAGGATTTGCGCGCTCACTTTTGAGACGCTCTCAAGCCCTGCTCAAGAATCCTACAGTAAAAGCGAAAAGAGAAAATACGCCGGTCAAGAAAAACCTCAAGCAAGCAAGATAAACCAAGAACTCCGTTAAAATCCTCCTACAACGGTAACCTCTCCTTTAATGGGAGGATGTGGATTGTACCCTTCGATGTTGATATCGTCGAACGTGAATGCGTCGATGTTTTGTATTGCAGGATTGAGCACCAGTTTTGGAAATGGCCGCGGCTCTCGTTTCAACTGTTCTTTCACTTGTTCATAATGATTGCTGTAAATATGGGTATCTCCGAAGACATGGATGAATTCTCCCGGAGGATATCCGGTGACCTGGGCAACCATCGAAGTCAGGAGGGCGTAGCTCGCGATGTTGAAAGGTACGCCCAAGAACATGTCGGCAGAACGTTGATAGAGTAAGCACGAAAGCCTACCATCAAGAACGTTGAAGTGAAACATGGTGTGGCAGAAAGGGGGTACCGGCCTTGCATGCTCTTTGCTTGCCATTTCATAAATAAAGTCGGGGTTCCATGCAGAGACCACTGCATGCCTCCTGTCCGGGGATTTTTTCAATTTTTCAATGACCCAGGCAATTTGGTCAATGGTGTGGTCTTTGCCCGGCCACTTTCGCCACATGCGCCCATACACCGTTAAAATATCACCCCATTCTTTTGCAAACGCATCATCTTCTTTTATCTTTTGAATAAAGACAGCTTGGTCCTGTATTGATTTTTCTTCTTCTGTTAATGGTCGCTCTTTTCCGTACCATTTACCGTTTTTTGCATCGGTAAAAATGCGGAACGCCCATTCATCCCAGATATGAACATTGTTATCAACCAAATACTTTATATTTGAATTCCCCTGCAAAAACCAGAGCAGTTCTACTATAATGCCGCGTGTAAAAACTTTTTTGGTTGTTAGTAAGGGGAAGCCTTGCGATAAGTCAAAACGAATCTGACGTCCAAACACGCTTTTTTCTTCAATGCCGGTGTTATATTCGTGCTTGATAGCGCCGTTTTCAAGGATATCCTGAAGGAGATTAAGATATTGGTATTCGGGATGCATTATGATACTATACCACAATGAAAATTTTCATCATAGCGGCCCTTACAGCAGACGGGTTTATCGCAAAGAATGCTGCACATACTCCCATGGAATGGACGAGCAAGGCAGATAAGTTGTTTTTTAGCCAGAGGACTAAACAGGCAGGAGTCGTAGTATTTGGGCAGAATACCTATGAAACCATTGGAAAACCATTGCCAGAAAGACTCAATATCGTATACTCTAGGGATAAGACATACGAAGGAGTGGAGGTTACGCAGAAAGAACCTAGAGAACTTTTACAAGATCTCGAGACGCGTGGCTATCATGAGGTTGCGATTTGCGGAGGCGCCACCATTTACACCATGTTTATGCAAGCAGGGGTGGTGGATACCCTGTATCTCACCATAGAGCCAGTCTTGTTTGGCAAGGGCATGACATTGTTCAATAAAGAGCTTGATGCGAAACTTCAGCTTGTATCGATGGAAAAGTTGGGAGAACATGCGGTTTTATTGGAATACAAAGTAATAAATTCTTAGCATGGTTCTCGGTATAAAAGAACTTCATCAATTGGTGCGAGAAAAGAATCTCGTAACGAATCTCTCTCAACGAGAGCTGGAAAATCCCGAAGGCGCAGGATTTGATTTGAGAATAGGGGAGTTATATGAAATTTCAGGCCAAGGGTTTCTTGGCGTGAGCGAACGGCAAACCCCTGACATGAAACTCCTGGCAAAGTACGATGAGAACAAAACCGTAGAGGTTCAGCTTCAGCCGCAAACCTATTATCTGCTCAAGACCGTGGAAGACGTGAATATGCCAGAGAATCTGCTGGCACTCATGACTCCGCGTTCCACGCTTTTTCGTTCTGGCGTGTATGTTTTCGGCGGGCAAGTGCCTCCGGGATACCAAGGAGGATTGAATATGGGCGTGTATAACTTCCGCGATACCAACTTTCGCTTGGAAATGGGAGCTCGCGTCGTGCACATCATGTTTTTTGAGGTGAAGGGCGAGAGCAATCTTTATCGCGGCCAATGGCAAGGCGGCCGCGTTACCACCAACCAAAAAGAAACCCAAGTATAATGCAAAAAAATCCGTATCCAGGAAAATTTATTGTGCTGGAGGGGTTGGATGGTTCGGGCCAGACCACGCAGGCAAGCATACTCGCGGCCGCGCTTCAAAAAGCAGGAAGGGAAGTCGTCATTACCAAAGAGCCGACTCTCGAATCTGAAGCTGGAAAACACATTCGGAATGTGTTAGACAAGAAAGAAGTTCTCGATTCCCTTGAACTGCAGCGCCTTTTCGCTCAAGACCGCAAGGAGCATCTTGAAAAAACCATTGTCCCGGCGCTCCAAAAAGGAGTATGGGTGGTGTGCGACCGTTATGTATTTTCGAGCCTTGCTTTTGGGAGCGTGGCAGGCGCTCGCCCTCAAGACCTCATTGTCCTCCAAAATGATTTCCTGCTTCCCGATGTCACGTTTTTGCTTGGAGTGAAGCCTGCGGTATGCGTTCAACGCATTAGAAAGCGAGGAAAGCCCTTTACGCTTTTCGAAGAGGAGCAAAAGATGGAAAAGATCTGGCAAGCGTATGAAACGCTTCCTAAAAAATTCCAACATATACACGTAATAGACGGTCAACAACCTATCGAAGAGGTCGCAAAAACAATATGGCAAATTATATCCCAACCATAGGTTTAGAGATCCACGCGGAGCTCAAAACGAAGAGTAAGATGTTTTGCTCTTGCGTGAACGATCCTTTAGAAAAGCATCCCAATGTCAACATTTGTCCCATTTGTATGGGGCATCCGGGGACACTCCCTGTCGCAAACAAAGAGGCGATTCATAAGGTAATTAAGGTTGGGCTTGCTTTGGATTGCACTATTCCTGAAAAATCAAAGTTCGACCGCAAAAACTATTTTTACCCCGACCTTCCCAAAGGATATCAGATAAGCCAATATGATATGCCCTTATGCGAAGGGGGAAAACTGAAGATTGGAGAAAGAGACATTCGAATAACGAGGGTGCATCTGGAAGAAGATACAGGCAAACTCATTCATCCGCCAGGTGTGGACTATTCGCTTGTGGACTTTAATCGGGCGGGGATACCTTTGATGGAGTTAGTAACGGAACCGGACATCACCTCTGCAAAAGAGGCGAGCGCGTTTGCGAGAGAGCTTCAGCTTCTACTGCGTTATGTCAGAGCGTCAGATGCCGATATGGAAAAAGGGCAAATGCGCGTGGAAGCAAATATATCGGTGAAACCAGAGGGACAAGAACAACTAGGCACAAAAGTTGAAGTGAAAAACCTAAACTCTTTTCGATCAGTGGAACGAGCAATCGAGTTTGAAATCAAACGGCAAACAAAAGCGTTGGAATCAGGAGAGAAAGTAGTACAGGAAACACGTGGATGGAATGACAATAAGGGAGAGACCTTTTCTCAACGAGAAAAAGAATCTGCTCATGAATATCGCTATTTTCCCGAGCCAGACATTCCGCCGCTCCATTTTTCTAAAGAATCGATTGAAGAAATGAGAGCTGAAATTCCCGAATTACCTCGACCAAAAAGAAAGCGCTTTCGGGAAGAGTACAATCTTTCCGAAAAAGAGATCGAGGTTTTTGTGCAAAACAAAGATCTGGGGGAGTATTTTGAGAAGGTGATAAGCGAGCTTGGCCCCAGTCTTTCTCCCGAGCGACTCCAGAAACTTACCAGGCTCTCTGCAAACTACATCATTTCTGATCTTCTGGGTCTTTTGCGAGGAGCTTCGGTGGAAGGCGAAGATTTTCTTATTACTCCAGAGAACTTCGCAGAACTCATTATTTTACTCCACGAGCAGAGGATTTCAAGCCCTGTTGCAAAAACTGTTCTCAAAGAAATGTTTGGCAAAGGAAGTGATCCCTCTCACATCATTGAAGAAAAGAATCTTGCCCAAGTGATAGATGAAGACGAGCTCGGCCGCATCGCTCGCGAGGTGATTGCTCAAAACCCCAAAGCAGTAGAGGACTACAAAAAAGGCAGACAAAACGCCCTTCAGTTTTTAGTCGGTCAAATGATGGCTCGCAGCCGCGGAAAGGCCAATCCCGAAACCTCCCGCATGCTCCTCACCTCAATCTTGACAAAATAAAAAGAATATGATAGTATATTGTTTGTGGGGCGGGACACTCGCTCCACAACATCGAAATTCCATCCCTGAATTGGGACGAAGGGTGGGTTCACTTCCCTCCGTTCCAAACCTCCGGATTGGTGACTGCCACCATGAAGGAGTGACACTGGTAAAGGGGGAGAAAGGCGGCAGCGCGAATGCGCCATCGCCTCTCTCCCTCGTTTTTTTAATAATTACGACTTAATAAAAAAATCGGCTGCGGAAAAGAATTTGCAAAGAGTGTAAAATGTAGTTTAATAGAAGGCAGAAAGTTAGAGGAGGCAATAGCGATGAAGGATATGAAGGGTCTTGAACAGGTACTCTGGATTATGTCCATTCAGAGCAAGTTGCTCCAAGGGGAACCCCTGTATTTGGCAATTTTGATTGTCTTAAGGGAGCAAAAAGGAGGGATAATATTTGCTGAACTTAAGAAAAAGGTAGTTCAATTTGTTAGACTGGAGATCACGAACCAGTCCATATCAAGGACAACCCTAGTCTTGCAACAAAAGGGCTTGATTGTCCGGACGCCCTATCCGAAAAAGCAAAGTACAGATCCTTTTTACACCTACGAAATAACTCCTCTTGGGGAGAAGTCGGTAGATGCCTTTCTTGAGTATTACAAAGTTATGATTTCAGGTGAAGAGATAAAGGGGAAAGAATCTATGTGATGTTCGGTTCCCCTTTTTTATTTGAGAAATTTTTTTACAAGTATACGTGCTTCATCATCGTTTTTGATCCAGCAGATTCGTTGGTCTTTTTTGAACCAGGCCATTTGGCGGCGAGCAAAATGTTCAGTTTCTCTCTGAATAGAGTTTAGCATTTCTTGCCGCGAAATTTTCCTTTGGAGATATTGCGCGACAAAACGATACTCTAACCCGAATTCTTCAAGCCGCTTCCACGAGAGGCCCGACTCTTTCAATTTTTTTACTTCGGCTATCATTCCTTTGTGAAGACGAAGTTCCAATCTTTTTGCGATTAACTTTTTGAGTTCCTCGTTGGATTTATAAATACCAAGCAGCAAAGCAGGGTAGGGGAGTGGATTTTTTCGCAAAGAGGGAACCGGTTTTTTAGTTCCAAGCACGATTTCTAAAGCTCGGATGAGTCGCCTTGGATTTTTTTGTTCAATTGTTTTTGCTCTTTGAGGATCGAGTTGTTGAAGTTTTCGGTAAAGCTCGTCACTCCTCAACCTTTCGAGTCTGGCTCGTAACTTGAGATTTGGTTTGACTTCAGGGATTTGAATTCCGTCTACCACCGAATAGACATAAAACGGACTGCCGCCAACAAGCAAAGGCAATTTTCCTCTCTTGTGGACTTGGCGGATTATCTGCAATGCGAGTTTTTGATATTGAGCAACCGTAAATCTCCGTTTTGGAGAAGCAACATCCAACAGATGATGGGGGATACCCATCCTCTGTTGTTTCGGTATCTTTCCTGACCCAACATCCATCCCTTGATACACCTGTCTTGAATCAGCAGAGATGATTTCCCCATTGGATTCCCTCGCAAGCCTTACCGCGAGGCTGCTTTTCCCTGACGCTGTAGGCCCCACGATGACAATAAGTGGATACATACCATACAGTTTCTTTAATGTATTTCTTCCTTCTTCTCTTTCAGAAACATTCTCCATTGCTCGAGGAATTCCACAAACACTTGGAGCGGGATTTCAATAAGAAAATTGAGGAGCAGCACGATAAGGTTGTACCTCACGAGTTGATTGGAAAGCCATTTTCCGAATTGGATCATGGGGAGCGCAAAAAAATCAAAGATTCCAAAGAATAGCCCTTCTTTTTCCACCTCCATCATGAGTTCGCGCGCTCGTTTGCGTATTCTGGTGCCTGCAAATGATACAAGCGAGAGGAATGTGACAAGGATAAGGATAGAGAGCGTGCTGAATTCGAGGCTGTAGAGGATGAAGGCAATTCCGCCGAATGTGAGGAGGAAACTCGAAAAGTACATTCCATATACGATTGCCATCACAGAAGAACTTCTTGGTTTTCCAAGAGCACGAATTTTGTATGGTTCCTTCTGTTCTTGGGTTAGAAAGGTTAGTCGTATTACTTCGGTGACTACTCGATTGACATTCTGTTGAGACGAGGTTTGTACGCTTATCACAAGAAAGAGCATGAGGAGAGGTGGAATCGCTACGCTGGTCCCGAGAGCAGTGTAATTCAAGCCGTGTGCGAGATATTGATCTACCGGGATTTCAATGGACAATGCAAGTAAGATCTTGGTGAGGAATACAGAGAGGGTGCTATAGAATGCAGCTCTTCGAATCCTTCCCTTGAGTCTTAAAAGTCTTTGCTCGTAGATACTTTTTATTGTTTCTTCAAATTCAGAGAAGTTATCGGTTAATTGCAAAAATGTTTCGGGATTCTCTGCGATGATATCTCCCAAGATGAGATAGGGGGTGTCGTATTTTTCCGCTACCTGGTAAAATTTTTCCGCATACGGATGGGAAAGCGCATATCGAATCTTTTCATAGAGGCGTGCGAGGTCTTGAGAAACGTTCAAGAGAGTTTCTTGCGATGGGTTTGACCAATCGGCATAGAATTTCTCGATGATGTGATAGGTAATAGTAGCGCTATCTAGTTTGAAGAGTGTTCTCTGGACGGCAATATAGACCTGAAGAGATCGCTCGTCATTGGAAATCGGCACCCCACGAGGCCCCTTTTTGTCCTCTATCTGAATACGGGTTTGAAGCTCTTCATACATAAATTCAATGAGAGCTTTTTCTCTTCGAGGAAGCGAGAGCGCTTCTTCGATCTCACACGTTGCAATTGACCAGAGCCAGTCTTCGATTTTTCCGAGAGAGACTGATTGCGTAGAACGGCCGTGTTCGCTGATAAATACGTATTTCTCAACGATTCGTTGAATCTCATCTATTTTTTTGAGAGGGAGACTGTTGTTTGGAAAATGACCTCCTCGCACTAATTCTTGGAGAAAACCCTCCGCGAATTCTTCACTGCGTTTGTTTGTGATAATTCGGCGCTTCAGAATTCGCTCAATGGCGGTTTTGCGCAGGAGGTGTTCTTCGCGCCAATCCACAATGCCTCGAATCTTTTCATAAAACGACGCGACGGTGGCTGCAACCTCATCCACCGAGATTGCGTTTCCCTCGTCTCTTTCATGCATTTTCTCCTTTTCCCACAATTGATATTCCTTGATTAATGTGTGAACTTTTGGTGAGAGTTCCATAAAGAGATGGTTAGATGTTAAAATCAGATGGAATGTTCCGAGTTGAGAGGATTCAGTTCTTGCGTTACCTTTTGGAGAAATTGTTCCAGTTTCATGCTGCCCAAGTCCCCTTTTCGTCTCATCCTCACGCTTACCGTATTATCCCTTTTTTCTCGTTCCCCGGCAATCAGAAGGTAGGGAATTTTCTGGAGTTCTCCTTCCCGGATCTTCTTTCCAAGAGTCTCTGTCTCATCTTTTATTTTTATGCGAAGCTCTCCGTTATGGTTGAGCATTTCGTTCCGGATGGTTTGAGCAAAAGAAAGAAATCGTTCAGATAGCGGTACTATCCAAATTTGTTCGGGAGCTAACCACAGGGGAAAGGCACCCGCATAATGCTCAATTAAAAAGGCAATAAATCGTTCGTGCGATCCGAGCGGCGCTCGATGAATAACATATATTGGCCTTTCTTTTCCATCCGTATCTCGATAGGTAAGGTCAAATCGCTGGGTAGCCAAAAAATCAAGCTGATTCGTGGAAGCCGATTCTTCTCGTCCTATAACGCTTCTGATTTGAAAGTCTATTTTAGGACCATAAAATGCTGCCTCGTCTTGGACTTCTACAACAGGAAGTTCGGAGCGCTTGATTGCCCTTTTCAAGATGCGCAGCGATTTTCTCCATGCCTCGGGAGCATCCGCATATTTTTTCTTATCTTCGGAGGGCAAAGAAAGGCGCATATAAAAATCTTTGATCCCAAATACCTCGCGATACCAAAACTCGTGCAATTTCATAACTTGGAGAAATTCGTCCTCTGCTTGATCTTCTCGACAATAGATATGTGCATCATTTTGAGTAAAACCACGTACCCTCAAAAGTCCAGCCAAGGTGCCTGATCGTTCATAGCGATATACGGTCCCAAACTCTGCGTAACGAATCGGAAGTTCACGGTAGCTGTGAGGACTCGATTTGTAAATCATGTGGGTATGGGGGCAATTCATCGCTTTCAGATAGTAGTTTCCGTCATCTAATTTCATGGCAGGAAACATACTGTCTGCATAGTAGGGAAGATGGCCGGAGATTTTATAAAGTTCTTCTTTCGCAATGTGGGGAGTGATCACCCGTTCGTATCCCCATTCTTGTTCTATCTTTTTTGCATACCTTTCGATTTCCTCTCTTACAATGGTGCCATTGGGAAGCCAAAGGGGCAGGCCGGGGCCTACTTGGGGGGCAAACGTAAAAAGTTTTAATTTTTCTCCCAACATTCGGTGATCTCTCTTCTTTGCTTCTTCCTGCTGGCAGAGATATTGATCAAGTTCTTTTTTTGTCTGAAAAGCAACTCCGTAAATACGGGTAAGCATGGGGTTTTTCTCATCTCCTCGCCAGTAAGCTCCTGCCACTCTGGTAAGTTTGAAAGCGTCCGATGGAAGTTCGCGCGTATTTTTTACGTGACCACCGCGGCAAAGATCCAAAAAAATGTCTCCAGTGGAGACCATGCCAACCTTCAATGGTTTGCCCATTGCCGATTGCTTGCTATCTCTTTTCTTTCCCTTCTCTCTGCCGAGATCTTCTATGAGTTCAACCTTGAATGGTTCTCCTTCTTTTTTAAAATGCATAGAAGCCTTACTTGCCGGCCATAATTTTTTGATAAAGGTTAGGTTTTGGGAAGCGATTTTTCGCATTTCCGCCTCGATTTTCGGCAGGTCCTCTTCGGTAATTTTTATGTTTCCAAAGTCATAATAAAACCCGTTTTCAATAACCGGTCCTATAGCCAACTGCGCTTTCGGATAAAACTTTTTCACCGCCGCAGCCAAGAGATGGGCAAAGGAATGACGAGTATATTCGATCGGGGGGGATTCGGTGTCAGTGGACATATTTTTTGGTATTTTCATGGTTCTTCAGATTATCTTACTGTATATCATAACTCTGTAATCTCTTCTACTTCTTCTGCGATAAATTTTCGCTCTCCGTTGCGGCTATCAAGCCGCCCCGTGACGAATACGATTTTATTTTCTTGAAAAGCAGTAGGGTTTTCTCCCAAGACAGAAGGGAAGACTACCACTTCAATTCTATCGGTGAGGTCCTCTAACCCGATGAAGAGCATTGGCTTGCCAGTTTTGGTAATAATTTTTTTGATGGAGGAAATGATTCCTCCGATGCGTACACGTTCACGTTGTTTCGTAAAGTGAAATTTAGAGGTCGCTTGTTCCCTGTTCATGACGAGTTCCTCAAGATTCCGAATGGCGTACGCCCTACTCTCTAAAATATTCTTTATTCCTTTCAAGGGATGAGAACTCACATATAAGCCGAGGAGTTCTTTCTCCCAGATAAGCATTTCTTGTTCTTTTGCAGGAGGCGCAGGGTTAAAGATGATGGAGGGTGAACTTTGTTGAGTTCCGAGGAGATCAAAAAGCCCTTTTTGACCGTTTTGGCGCACTCTTTGATTTTCTCTCGCGATTGTGAGGAGGCGATCCATATTGGTTAAGAACTGATTTCGTTCCCCAAATCGGTCAAATACCCCACCCTTGATCAAGCTTTCCATTGATTTCTTGTTCAAATCTTTGCTCGCAATTCGAGAAATAAAATCTTGCATCGATTGATAGGCTCCCCTTTCTTTTCTTTCTTGAATAATCGTGGCAACAATTCCTTCCCCGACGTTCTTGATCGCCAAGAGTCCGAATCGAATCTGATTTTTCCTTGGAACTACGCTAAAGAAACTAAAGCTCTCATTGATATCAGGAGGGAGCACTTCAATTCTCATCTTTCGTGTTTCATCAATGAGAAAGGCGATCCGTTCCACATCGTTGCGTTCGGAAGTAAGAAGCGCTGCCATGAATTCCGTTGGATAATGGGCTTTTAACCAAGCGGTTTGGTAGGCGATCGTGGCGTAACAGGCCGAATGACTCCGATTGAACCCATAATGCGCGAAGGGCAACACCCATTCCCACAACTGTTTGGCGATCTTCTCTTCAATATCATTATTCTTCATTCCTTCAACGATTTTTTGTTTTTGTTCGAGCAACAGAGATTCGATTTTCTTTCCGACTGCCTTGCGCAGCACGTCTGCTTCGCCCAACGTAAATCCGGCGAGGTCGCGCGCAATTTGCATTAACTGCTCTTGGTAGATGCAAATTCCTTGGGTGGTTTTGAGGATTGGTTCTAGTTTGGGATGGAGGTATTCGATGCGTTTCTTTCCGTGTTTGCGCGCGATATATTCAGGGATGAGTTCCATGGGGCCCGGGCGATAGAGCGCTACCATTGCGACGATATCCTCGAATTCAGTTGGCCTTAATTCCTTTAAGTACCTGCGCATTCCGCCAGATTCGAGCTGAAAAATACCAGTGGTGTTTCCTTCTTGGAGAAGTGCATACACCCTCCGATCGTCCCGGGGGATCATATCAATATCAATGTTTTGTTTGGTGATTGCATAGATTCGTTTTAAGGTATCTTCAATGATGGTGAGGTTTTTCAATCCAAGAAAATCCATTTTTAAAAGTCCTATATCTTCAATGCTATGCATTTCGTATTGGGTAACGATCGCAGTGTCGTTCTGGGTGGGATGCTGCAGGGGTACGAGGTTCTCGAGCGGTTCTGCGGAAATCACCACGCCGCAGGCATGGGTGGAAGCGTGCCGCGCTACGCCTTCGAGTTTTTTTGCCAGGTCAATTAAGCGCTTGGCGTTTTCGTCGCTCTCGTACAACTCCCGAAATTCTGTAACTTGAGTGAGAGTTTTTTGGAGCGAATATCCAAAAGGGATCATTTTTGCCATTCGGTCGCAGTAACTATATTCGTAGCTAAGCGCCCTGCCCACATCGCGAATCACTGCTCTGGAAGCCATGGTTCCAAACGTGATGATTTGCGCAACTTTGTCTCTGCCGTATTTGTCTGCCACATATTCGATTACTTCATCTCGGCGCGTATCGGTAAAATCGAGATCAATATCAGGCAGGGAGATACGTTCGGGATTCAAAAATCGTTCAAAGAGAAGATCATAGGTAAGGGGATCTACATTGGTAATTTTTAAGAGATAAGAGACAATAGACCCTGCGGCAGAACCGCGTCCGGGGCCCACCACGATGTGGTGATCTTTTGCCCAATTCACAAAATCTTGCACAATGAGGAAATAAGGGCCAAAGCCAGTCTGTTTGATTATCCCAAGTTCGTATTCGAGGCGTTCTTGCGCTTCCAGGGAGTTTGCATATTGGGGTTTTTCTTCCAAGCCCTTCAAGCACAACTCTTCAAGGTATTCATCTGCGGTTTTGCCTTCTGGCAAGGGGAATCGCGGCAAAAGATTTTTACCCAATTGCAATTCGAGGTTGCATGCCTGGGCTACCCGTTGTGTGTTTTCGATAGCTTCTGGATTTTCTGCAAAGATTTCAGCCATTTGCGCTGTTGATTTGAGCGAAAAATCATCTGATTTCATGGTGAGACGTTCAGGATCGTCTGGCTTGGAGTTGGTGTTGATGAGCATTAGGATATCTTGGGCTTGCGCATCTTCAGGACTTAAGTAGTGAGAGTCTGCCGTAGCCACTAAAGGAATTCCCGTTTCCTTGGCAATTGCCCGCAGACTTTGATTTACCGTTTCTTGTTCTTTGATATGGGGGTGATGCTGAAGTTCGAGATAGAAATTTTCCGAGCCGAAAATCTCTTGGTATGTGAGCGCAGTCTTCTTTGCACCCTCGATGTTCTTTGCCATAATCAAAGAAGGGACTTTTCCAGCGAGACACGCCGATAGCGCGATAAGTCCTTTTGCGTGCGTTGCCAGAAATTCTTCATCTACCCTCGGCTTGTAATAGAAACCTTCCAAGTGCGCTTTGGTGAGAATTTTTACCAAGTTTCGATATCCTTCTTCGTTTTTGACAAGCACGACCAGATGGTAAATGGTATCATCGATATTCGGACGTTCTTGGTGCATGCTCTCAAAAGCAAGATAAATCTCGCAGCCTACGATGGGTTTAATCCCTTTTGCCTTTGCTTTTTTGTAGAACTCAATAGCTCCGTAGATGTTCCCGTGATCGGTGAGCGCAACCGAATCCATTCCCAACTCTTGTACGCGATCTACAAGCTGGTCTATTTTCGGCAAACCATCCAAGAGGGAGTAGTGGGAATGCACGTGTAAATGGGTAAACTTCGGCATTACCAAATTGTATATGATTTTGAGGTTTATGAGAAGGAGGGTTGTCTGCTTAAAATATGGCTATGCAAGATCGCTTATTGAGCTATGAACGAGAGTTGTGGAAGCAGGGTTATAAAGTTGTTGTGGGACTTGATGAGGCCGGAAGAGGGCCTTTGGCAGGCCCAGTGGTAGCTGGCGCAGTTTTCATATCGCAATATCCAAAATTCCGTGCGCAGGGCGATTTCGATTCAAAGAAGTTGACGCCCCAAATGCGAGACGAGCTGTATGAGATTTTGACGAATCACCCGGAAATTCAATGGGGGATAGGCAAGGTTTCAGAACACGTCATAGATACCATCAACATATTTGAAGCCACAAAACTTGCAATGAATAGAGCGGTAGCGAGTTTGGGGCGAAAGCTCCAGAAAAAAAATCTCAAACCAGACTTTTTGATTCTCGATGGGAATTTCCTTCTTGACTTGGCACTTGCGCAGAAAGCAGTGATAAAGGCAGATACGAAAATCTTTTCCTGCATGGCTTCGTCAATTATTGCGAAGGTAACACGCGATCGAATCATGCGGAAATATCATCGCGAATACCCCGAATATGGATTCGACAGGCACAAGGGCTACGGGACAAAGCTGCATGTGGCGATGCTTGAAAGATATGGACCTTGTGAAATCCACCGGAAGAGCTTTCAGCCCGTTTCTTCCATGGGAATAGTATCTGGTATGTAGTATTTTGTATGTAGGTTTAAGTCTTTGGTAACTGCTCCCCTGAACACGGATTTGCTCGTCAGAAACCTCTTCAGGGAGCACGCAGTCGGCCTTCGGGGGAAAGGAAAGCATGGCGTCGGCCGCTGCTCATTCTCGCCAAGCTTTACCTCTGTTCTCTGCTATACAATACTTGGTGCTCGCGCTTGGCTGTGAAGGGCTCCCTTCAGAGGTTCCTGCCTCGCCAGAGAAAGTCAGCGAGCACTTACAGTCTTTGCCCTTGCAGATTTTCTTTGTTTTTGGTATACCTATCTTATGGCAGTTCCCAAGTGGCATAGGCCAAAACCAAGGCAGGGACAGCGAAGAATGCATATTTATCTCAAGGAGCCCAAATTCAGAGTTTGCCCGAAATGCGGCAAGGAGGTTTTGCCGCACATCATGTGCAGGAATTGCGGATACTATCAAGGAAGGGAGGTGACCAATGTGCTGGCAAAGCTTGATAAGCGCGAGAAAAAACGAAAAGAGAAAGAACTGGCAGTTCAGGAAAAGGAGCAAAGAACAAAGCAGAAAGAGTTGAACATGGAAGAATTGTCAAAACGATAAGGATACATTGGCCAAGGTTGCAGACCTGGGCCAAACTCGGCCACATTTACTTTTATTATGGCTTCACGGCACCTTGCAAGATCAATCGCAATGCAATCCCTCTATGAGTGGGATTTTTGGAGAAAGCCGGAGGGAGTTCTGGAGGGAATTCTCCAACGAAATCTGAAAGAATTCGGTCCAGGATTGGCCGATGCAAACAAGGAATTTACAAAACGCCTTGCAGACGGAGTGGTGGAGCACCTTTTGCATTTAGACAAGATTATTGAGAAGGCGGCCCCTGAATGGCCCTTAGAGCAAATCACGATTGTTGACCGAAATGTGCTGCGCCTCGGCCTTTATGAGTTAATCTACGGAAATAAAGTGGAGGTTCCTCCCAAAGTCGCAATCAATGAGGCGATTGAATTGGCAAAGAACTTTAGCGGGGAATCTTCCGGACGATTTGTCAATGGAGTACTGGGTACTGTGTACCGTGAACTAGAAAATGAAAAGAACAATGATAATGAAAAATAGAGAGGAAGGTTCTGTCACCCCCGTAGGAAAAGATTTTTCGGAGCTCGAGAAGCATGTAGGTGTCGAATTCAAACATAGTGATTTGTTGATTCAGGCATTTGTTCATCGTTCCTATATGAACGAAAATCCGGATTTCCGTGTTTCGCATAATGAAAGGTTGGAGTTTCTCGGAGACGCAGTTCTGGAACTTGTAGTGACCGAATATCTGTATGATGCATATCCAGAAGAGCCCGAAGGAGAATTAACGAGTTGGAGAGCAGCCTTGGTGAACGCGAAGATGCTGTCTGTTCTTGCGCGAGACTTGGGATTTAATGATTTTTTGTTGCTTTCTCGAGGAGAAGCGAAAGAAAGTGGAAAGGCAAGAGAATATATTTTGGCAAATACCATGGAAGCTTTTCTTGGCGCCCTCTATCTTGATCAGGGCTTGAAAAATACCAGAAAGTTTATTACAACATACATACTGAAGGAACTTCCGCAGATATTGAAGGAAAAACTCTTTCAAGATGCAAAATCGAGATTTCAGGAAATCGCTCAAGAGAAAGTCGGCATTACTCCGAGTTACGCGGCACTCAAAGAATGGGGTCCTGATCATGCAAAGCACTTTCGCATCGGAGTGTTTCTGGAGAAAGAGCTGATTGCTCAAGGAGATGGTTCTTCCAAGCAAGAAGGAGAACAGGAAGCCGCTCGACGAGCGCTTGAGGTAAAGAGATGGAAATAACAAACAAGATCCAAGAAGGCATATGCTTACCATACGTTTGTTTCGAATAGGGAGAAGAAATCAGCCATCGTTTAAGATTGTAATAATTGATAAACGAAAAGGGGCCCACAAGGGCCGTTTCGTGGAGGAGGTGGGTTTTTATGACCCTCTGACTAAGCAACGAAATCTAAAGGAAGAGCGAATAAGATATTGGCTCGGAGTTGGAGTGAAGCCCACAGCCACGGTGCATAACATGCTTGTTTCGGCCAAGATTATCGAAGGAGTGAAAATTCCAAAACATAAGATACCGCAAGCGAAAGAATCAACTCCGCAGCAAAGTTCTCAGCAGCAAGTACAATCTGCCTAGTGCCGTTATAAGTTAATTTTCCACTTGCGTTTACAGATGGAAATGTAACTTATAACGGCACTAGCCGTGGTGTGTAGGCAAAGAAAAGAGGAGGAGGTTCAAAATGAGATTTCTCCCAGTAGCGTTTACTCTTGCGTTCGTAATAGGCGTGGGAGGCATGATTTATTTTGGGGTTTCATGGAAGGACGCTTCGAGTAGTGCTGAAGCTCGAGCTTTAGAGGTGTTAAGGCTCGAGGAGGAAGTTGAAGCTCTTAAGGAGAAAGCTGTAAAACAGGAAGTTCTTACAGACTTGGTTACAATGTTCCTTGGTCGTCCTATTAACTCGAAAGCCGAGACAGCACTTGTGGATGCAGCTGAGGGCAAGGGCGAGGTAGAACTCGTCATATCGTTTGATGGAACGAAGAGAGCGATGCGGATTCCAGTGAAAGGCGGGGACACGATCTATTTTACCCAGAATAAGAAGAAAGATGTGTCTACGTCTACAGTTGTCATTGAGCCTGATCGAGGTCCGCCTTTGCTGCCGGAGGAATGAGTAGGAGATTACAAAAAATTCAGGTCCCAGTGGGAAACACCACCCGGGACCTTCTTATTTTTCAAATAATGAGTCTGGCGAGACTAACCCTGTGCGAGGCTAAGCCTAGCACAAGGCCTTACCCAACTTTTCTTTTCTTTTGGAGCTCGATTGATTAAGATGAGAGGTATGCAAGAGCATATTCGAAATTTTTGTATTATCGCGCACATCGATCATGGGAAGTCAACATTGGCTGATCGATTTTTGGAGTTGACAGGAGCCGTAGCAAAGCGAGACATGAAAGAGCAATTTTTAGATCAGATGGAGTTAGAGCGAGAGAAGGGTATTACCATCAAAATGCAGCCAGTGAGAATGCACTATGAGTTGCCGACGAACGTCCAACGGCGAACGTCGGAATACATTCTGAATCTGATCGACACTCCCGGGCACGTGGATTTTTCGTATGAAGTTTCTCGGTCGATGGCTGCCGTAGAGGGTGCGATTTTACTCGTTGACGCAACCAAGGGAATTCAGGCCCAAACATTAGCTCATTTCACCGTGGCAAAAAAGCAAGGACTTTTCATCATTCCTGTAATCAATAAGGTCGATCTTCCCACTGCAAGGATCGAGGAGGTTTCCAAGTCCATTCAGGATCTTTTGAAGATTCCGGAAAACGAGATTTTTTTGATTTCTGGGAAAACGGGCTATCATGTCCCAGAGCTTCTTGAGGCAGTCATTGAGAAGGTCCCTTCTCCAAGGGGCGACAGGGAGGCTCCTTTGAGAGTTCTCATTTTTGGTTCCCGATTTGATATTTTTAAGGGAGTGGTGGCGTATATTCGCGTGATGGAAGGAAGGATGCAGACAAACGATTCGCTTTTTCTCAAGGCGTCAAGAGCAGAGGCAGTCGCGAAAGAAGTGGGGTATTTCGCTCCCAAAGAAACCCCAGGCAAAGAGCTTTATGCCGGAGAAATTGGATATGTGGCAACGGGCTTGAAAGATCCTGGTATGGTGCGCATTGGAGATACCATTACTCTTCGAACTTCAATTGAGGTGCCCGCGCTTTTGGGTTACGCGCCTCCAAAACCTGTGGTATTTGTGAGTTTTTATCCTCAAGATCCAGGGGATTTCGATATTCTCAAAGACGCTCTCGCCAAATTGAGGCTTACTGATCCTGCGTTTGTGTATGAGCCAGAATCGCATGAGGCTTTAGGCCGCGGATTTCGTTGCGGATTCCTTGGAGTCTTGCATTCTGAAATTATTTCAGAGCGCATCCAAAGAGAATTTCAAGTGCCGTTAGTGATATCTCGACCCTCGGTAGAGTTTAAGATCGTTGATACAAAAGGAAAAGAGTATTCAATCAAAACAGCTTCCGAATGGTTTTCTCCTCATCAGGTTCAAGAGATAAAAGAACCCTGGGTGTGGTTGGAGATCGTAACTCCGGTGAGCTATTTCCCTCAAACATTTAAACTCTTAGAAACGCTCGAGGGCCAGCAGCTGGAAACCAACAATCTCTCGGAACACACACTTCTCCTTATCTACGAAACTCCCTTGCGAGAAATCGTTGTTGATTTTTACGACAAACTGAAAAGCGCCACCCAAGGGATGGCATCTATGGATTATCAGATTACAGACTGGCGGAAAGCAAAACTTGTGAAATTGGAGATCCTCGTGGCAGGACAGAAGGAAGAAGCGTTCTCCCAGATTGTTCCAGAGGAGAAAGCATATTCGCAAGGCAAGGCATTGACAGAGAAGTTAAAAAAGCTGTTGCCGCCCCAGCTTTTTGCCGTACCTATTCAGGCAGTCATAGAAGGGAAGGTAATCGCGAGAGAAACTATCAAGGCAAGACGGCGCGATGTAACAGCCCCGTTATACGGGGGAGATGTAACGAGAAAGCGAAAACTTTTAGAAAGGCAAAAGAAGGGCAAAAAGGAGTTAGCAGAGAGAGGGAGAATCCATATTCCTTCGAAGGTCTTTCTTGACGTATTTCGAAGTTGAAAGGAAAGCCCCGTATGCTATAATAAGGGTACCAAAAGGTATCCTACCATACTTAGTGCAATGAGCCCGACAAGGAAAATCCAGGTGATTCGGATAATTTGTTTTGACTTCATATCACGATGATACCAAAAAATGCACGATTTGGCAAAAAGCGCTCGAGCATCTTTGAACATGTTGCCATTTCTGTTGTATTTTTCCTTGTTTTTGGGGGCATATTGGGCTTTTTCATTTTTCAAAACATCAAAATCGGCATGAGAAGGACTGCGCTCTCTGCCGAGTTATCGCAGCTTCAAGGAAAAGCGCAGGAATTATCTACGAGAAAAGAAGAACTCCAGGTAAAGATTCTTCAGACGCAGACCGAAGAATACCAGGAGAAGATTCTTCGCGAACGCGGATTATACAGAAAACCAGAAGAAGAAGTCGTGACCATTGTGCCGCCAGAGAAAGAGGTAAAAGAAGAGGCGCCGTCAAGCGAGAAAAAACGAACATGGTGGAATCCATTGAATTGGTGAGGGAGTAAAATTGAAAATACATAAAAGCGCGGGTGTAGTACAATGGTAGTACATGACCTTCCCAAGGTCGAGGCGGGGGTTCGATTCCCCTCACCCGCTCAATCTCTGCAAGATTTGAGCGAGGCTCGCCCAGAGGGCGGCCCGCTCCAGGATTAACTTTTGATTTTTTGCGACGGAACAGCGCGAGGGGGGATTGTCCCTAGTGCAGCATGTTTGCCTGAGTGCCAACGCAATTTGCCAGCGTAGCTCAGTGGTAGAGCAATGCTTTCGTAAAGCAGAGGTCGTGGGTTCAAATCCCTCCGCTGGCTCAAGTACATGAAGATTCAGAAAAGAGATGTGATAGTGGCAGTAATCACCTTTTTGGTGATCGGGAGTATTGTTGCATGGCAGCAAGTCGAAAAGCCCGAATTTCTCACCGTGTTTTTCTTCGACGTGGGACAAGGGGACAGCATTTTTATCGAAACTCCCCAAGGTAATCAAATACTTATTGATGGAGGGCCGAATAATGTGGTGACAGAGAAGCTCGGGAAAGCAATGCCGTTTTGGGACAAGTCCATTGATTTGGTTATCCTTACTCACCCCGATAGTGATCATATTACTGGCCTCGTGGAGGTATTGAGGCAGTACAGGGTCGAACATATTTTGTGGACTGGGGTTGAAAAAGATACAAAAATCTTTGCGGCATGGAAAAGGGCGCTTCAAGAAGAACAGCAAGAAGGCGCAGAAGTGATGAGCGCGCAAACTTCTCGGAGAATCAAATGGCTCAAAGATCCTTCCTCTGCATTCATTGAGGTGGTATACCCAGGAGAGGATGATGTGGTTGGAGCGCTTGGCGCCGTGAACGATACCTCCGTGGTTACAAAATTGGTATTTCACGAGGCTTCTTTCTTGTTTCCAGGAGATATTTCAAAGAAAATTGAGGCAAGGCTCATTGGAAAAGGAATTGATATCGATGTGGATGTTCTCAAGGTTGCTCATCACGGAAGTAAGACATCGAATACCGAAGCATTTCTGTTGGCGACAAGTCCCGAACTCGCAGTAATTCAGGTAGGAAAACAAAATCGCTATGGCCACCCGACAGAAGAGGTGTTAGCGAGATTCCGTGCGTTGGGAATTCCCATCTTGCGCACGGATCTCAATGGAGATATAGTAGTAAAAAGCGATGGAAAGTCTTTGAAGATACAAACTGCCAATAAATAACAAATTCTATGGCGCATCTGAAAAAAGAACGCACGTTGGTGCTTATTAAGCCGGATGGAATTCAGAGGTCCTTGATGGGAGAAATTATAAGGCGATACGAGAAAGTCGGCTTGAAACTCGTTGGGATAAAAATGCTTGTCCCAAGCATAGAAATGGTAGAACAGCATTATACCCTAGATCCCGAATGGAAAAGAAAAGCAGGGGAGAAGGCAATTGAAAGTTATCGAAAGAAGGGACTAGAACCGTTTTCGCAAGACCCCATTGCAGTTGGAGATAGGGTTCTCGAAGGTCTCAAGAAATACCTCACCGCGGGGCCGGTGATCGCAATGGTATGGGAGGGAGCTCATGTGGTGCAGATTGTGCGGAAAATCACTGGGACCACAGAGCCCTTAAGTTCTGATATGGGTACCATTCGAGGCGATTACGTGCTCGACTCTTTTCAAATGGCAGATACGGATGCAAGAGCAGTGCGAAATCTTATCCATGCTTCCGGGTCCCTGCAGGAGGCAGAGATGGAAATTCCCCATTGGTTTTCCAAAGAAGAGATCATCTCGTATAAAATTGTGCAGGAAAAAATTCTCTACGACGTCAATCTTGACGGGATTCTTGAGTAGTGTGGTATAATGAAATTGCCCGACCTTCTCTCTCATAAGATTCTGCATACTTTCTTTTAGAGGACCGGAAATGATGTATCTGCCGTGGCAGATACCTGCGGGCCTCACGTAGATTCATGTCGGAATTCTTATGGCTAAGGAAGGAGGGCGCCAAAGGACATCTCTTGGAAGATGTTTTTTGGTTCCAAGCATACTCATGGATATGGAAACCTCAAAGATTTTTCAACACCTTCTCAACCGTTTGGTAAAAGAACGAGATAGCCACTTTGAAGTCCCCAGCTCTTCTTGGAGGGTTCAAAGGAGTGCGTGCTGAATGCGGGCGACCTCTGCCTCGAGCAAGGGTCCTTCGTATTCTCCGCTATGAGCGTGCGTTCCTTTGTAACTTGGTTGCTTTTGGTCCAAATGCAGATTAAGAAGAACGGTTTTGTGTTCAGGGGAAATTTTACAATAGAGATGAAATTTTGGATAGCGGCGTCCGCCAATCAAGCGATGAAATCGGAGCTCCGTAGTTTTGAGGTCTGGAGACTCTGGCGCATAGCCGCACTTTCGCATGATTGTGAAAATCGTGTTTCCCGAAAGTGGTATGATGAACTTCATACATGGAGTCGTTCTATTTTTTGAGGATACATGGTATAATAGTCGCGAAACATGGAAGAGCAAACGATAGCCTCACTATATCAAAAAGGAATGCAGTCTGGCAAACAAAAAAATATGCTGATTTTTTTGTTTGTCCTTGTTTTCATCGGGACGGGTATTTTTGTACTACTTTCCATGAAGGATACGACGGTGGTTGAGAATCAACCAACCTATCAAGCGTCAGAAGAACTGATTTCTGCACAGCCGAATTCATCTCGTGAATCTCCAAAGGAGATATCTCCAGCCGTGAAATTGCAAATTCTTGATACGTCCGTGGGCTATTTGAACGTGAGGGAAGCGCCCTCACTCACCAGCGCGCGCATTGACCGAGTGCGTCCTGGAGAGGTATATGAATATACCGAGGAGAAAGATGGCTGGTTTCATATTCTTTTCCCCGATGGAAAACAGGGATGGGTTTTTGGTCAATACGTCCAAAAGATTGATCGAAGCAAAGATCTTTTCCGAGGTATGTAAGGTTGTGCGAGGCTAAGCCTCAATCGTATACAGCAGAATCTTCAAGAATCCGATAATCTCGTCTTATAAAAATTGCTCCTAAACATTGCGCAGGTGAAAGCGCCATGTTTTTTGTTTGACTTGTCCTACCCTATGGACAAGTTTTTATCACCATGATAGGACATATATGTTTGATAAAAGTCCGTATAACGGGCGCTGGATCATGCCCTGCAAAGGGCCGTTTTCCCTGATTCAGCGCCCATATGCGGACTTTTTGTTTGCTCATGCCCTCTGTGGATAAACTTGTTTCTTGACACGCTTGTTCGTCTTGTTACAATATCATAATCTTTTTATTTTTTTAGCTCAAATCTCTCTAGTCGGGGAAAACATAGAAGAGGTAATGTGCAATGGACGTTACCTTTTTTGTTGTAAGGTTTTATTCATTTGGAATCCAAGCAAAAAATTACGGGTAAAGTAGTTTTTTGCTTGGATTTTTTATTGGTTTTTTCTGAAGCAAAAGTTCCAGAAAAACCAAAGAAAAGTTCAGGCAGCAAAAGGTCGTTACCCCTTATGGGGTTTATAAGCACAGAAGAATAAAATTCCTATGATCAAGAAGATTTTATTGAGCGCATCTTTGTTGCCAGCGATTGCGACAGGAACATACGCCCTTCCCGTTTTGGCAGATGATATTACGGTAATAAATGAGAACTGGGCAGAGGTAGGAAACGGTGTTTTTGTGGTTGCGTCCACGGGTGGCAATAGCGCAGACGGGGGGTCAGGTGGCTCTGGAGGAAGTGGCGGAAGTGTGGTGGATTCTGACGATGACAACACGGGCGGAAATGGAGGTTCTGGCGGGAATGGAGGACTTGGTGGCCACATTCTTACGGGTAATGCCTCGGCAGGAGCAGGGGTTCTGAACGTTGTAAATACCAATGAAACCGAGATTGACGACTGCGCTTGCGATGACAATCATCACCACGATGCTTGGGATGAGATTCTTGTTCTGAATGGCAACAGCGGATCCGTAGGTAATGGAGTACTTGTGGCTGGCGACACGGGAGCGAATGGATCGGGTGGCGGTTCAGGCGGTTCTGGCGGAGATGGCGGAAGTGTGGTGGATTCTGACGATGACAACACGGGCGGAAATGGAGGATCGACTGGCGGAAATGGTGGTTGGGGTGGAGGAGTAACAACTGGTTATGCCACTGCTGGCGCAAGCATTGCAAACGTGGTGAACACAAACGTTACACGCATTTTGCACTAAACAACTTAGTGTATTTCATGGAGAAAGGTCGAATAAAAAAATTGACAGTTCTCAAACAAAAAACATGATATCGAAAATTTCTCTCACGATAAGTATGCTGCCCGCATTATCGTTAGGCCTGTATGCGATGCCTGCGTTGGCTGATACAGTGGTCGTCAGCAACAGCAATAGTGCGTATGTTCTCAACGAGGTTGTAGTGGTTGCAGATACCGGCCTCAACAGCGCAGACGGCGGAGAGGGCGGTTCTGGAGGTGAAGGCGGAACTATATTGTTTTCCGACGACGAGAACGTAGGCGGAAACGGCGGTTCTGGTGGAGATGGCGGCATGGGCGGTCTCGTCCACACGGGCAACGCAACTGCTGTCGCAAGCGTCACGAATCTGGTGAATACGAATGATACCCTTGTTGATGATTGTGCGTGTGATGATGATGACGATGATGAAGATTTCATTTTGGTTGCGAATGGAAATGGCGCTTTGGTAGGTAATGGAGTGGGTGTTGCCGCATTAAGTAGCGGTAACAGCTCTTCTGGCGGATCAGGCGGATCTGGCGGCGATGCTGGTGACGTGATCGCGTCTGGAGATGAAAATCACAGCGGAAATGGCGGCTCTGGCGGGAATGGAAGCATTGGCGGTGTAGTCCATACGGGCAATGCGTTAGCTGGTGCAAGCATAACGAATGTGGTGAATACCAACATTACTCGTATTTTGCACTAATCGGAGCGAAGGGCGAAAGCAGTAGTAAAGAAACTGCTTTCTCCTTCGAGCGAGAGTTTGATTGTTCGTACAGAGCAGAGGTCAAACTCTTGCCCGAGGGAGAACCAATGAACAAAGAATTTTACATAGTCCTCATATCTCTTGGAGTGGGAGTTGGATATTGGAGTCCGCTCGCTGTGGCCGCAAAATCAGTTTCGATAACGAATGACGTTTCAGTTTCTGCTTTGAGCGGTGGGAATGTGGCAAAAAGAGAAGAGGTGCGCACACACGATTCTTCAGGACATATTCGCGTTGAGACGAAAGTTGAGGGAAGGATTGTTGAACAAATTGATGAAAGAGTTGTTTCTCAAGAAAAGAAACCAGCAGAATTAAAGAAAGAGTCTTTCTATGAGGATAAGGAAAAAAAGATAAAAGTGCAGACGAAAGCGTATCTCAAAGCCGATCCACCAAGAGGAAGTAAAGCATCTGCTTTACAAGCCGAGAATGTTCCAAACATCGAGAAAGGCGAGAATCGGTCATGGCGGCAAAGAGTGTTCTTTTTTCTTTCTTCTCTTTTCAGGAAACCTTTCCATGGGCTCACCATTTTTTAACATATTTTTCTTCAATTATCTTCCGGCAAAATTCTCCAAAATTCTGTTTGGGATTGGATTTGGATTGATCTTTTTTTTCTATGGAGCCGTTTCTGTTTTTGAACTGAATTTTTCAAGCGCGCAAGAAACAGAGACCGCGCAAGAAAGCACAGAGGAATCTTCAGAGCAAGAGCAAGTATCTACTCCATCTTCACCGACAGAAGATTCACAACAGGAAATTTCTACGGAACAGCCTCAAGATCAAGAAGATGGCAGTTCTCGTTCTCCTGACCCTGCCATTCAAGAACAAGTGAGTGGAGATACGAGTGATGCTCAAGCAGAAGCGAATGAGCATTCTGAAGTTCAGCTTGAAGGGGAAAATGAGGCGAAGGTAGTCAATACGACCGAAGTAGAATCTCAAACCGGTGGAAACACGGTTACGGAAGATGGGGAAGATGCAGCAATTCAATCGGGTCAAGCACAAGCAAGTGCTACGGTCGTGAATGTGGTCAATGCCAATATACTCGATTCCAATGGATTGTTTTTGTTGTTTTCCAATTTTCGAGGATTGCTCGGAGATATTGATTTGAGGAATCTTGATCTTTTTAGCCAAGGGAATTGGCTGGAGGGAGCCAAGTGTCCTTTGGCAGGGTGCGATACGATTGATCTTGATGCGCAATCTCAAAGCAGCGCTGCCGTCACAAACACCATGATCGTGCGATCCATTACAGGAATGAACGCAGTTTCCAATAGCAACGGAGGCGGTTCTATCCAGACGGGCGCAGCATATGGAGCTGCGAATATGGTAAATATCGTAAATACCAATATTGTCGATTCCAACTATCTCTTCTTTGTTGCAAATAATTTTGGTTCGTTGCAAGGTGATATGGTGTTCCCTGCGGCGTCATTTTTCTCTCAATTCTTTTCTTCGCCCGGAGATCGAAATGGAACGCAAGAAGGGTTGCCCGAGGCTTGCCAGACGACAGATAATTCCTCGCAAACCATAATTGAGAACCACAACCAAGCCCAGGTAGAAAACACCATAGAGGTCCGTGCACAGACTGGAGCCAACGAAGCATTGAGCGCCCAAGGAACAAGTGCGGTGCGCACCGGTTCCTCGTTTGCCGCAGCGAATACAGTAAATCAGGTAAATACCAATCTTTTCGGCGGAAGCTCCTTTTTTGCTCTTTTTCGAATCGCAGGCGATTGGGCCGGAAATATGTTTAGTCTGCCCCCTGGCATTGTGTGGCAAGAAACTTCAGATGGCCTCATCCTTTATAGCGATCCGTCTCTTGATCTCCAAAAACAAATGTGTGTTGACCAGTCGCAGTCAGGTTTTGAGAGAAATATCGAAAACGCGAATGATGCTTCCCTCAAGAATAACATACAGGTATTTGCGCTCACTGGAAAAAATAAGATTGAAAACGATGGGGAAGGAATCATTGAAACTGGAAATGCATATGCGGTTGCAAATCTTGTGAATGTGGTGAACACCAATGTGATCGGCAGGAACTGGATACTTGCTCTTATCAATATTCTCGGAGATTGGAAGGGGAATGTTGCTTTTGGAAGGCCTGATCTTTGGGTTGGAGAACGCGTTGAAGTTCCTCGAGATCCCATCGGACCTGGGGAGAAAGTTATGTATCATCTTACGGTAGTCAACAATGGAGACGCTGATGCAACGAAGGTGAATCTCAAAGGTACATTTGAGAACAGTTATCTCACCTTAGCTTCAATAGAAGATGGGGCAAGCGTTCAGGGAGATGAAATATCTTGGGATCTTGGAACTATTCTGGCAGGAGGGTCAAAAGAAATTTCTTTCGCAGCAAACGTGAATCAGGATATTCCCTATGGCTCTACTCAAGTTACAAGCAAGGTGGCTGTGGAGAGTTTTGAAACCGATGAGAATAACGAAGATAATTTTGAAACCGTAAGCTTTGCAGTTTTTCGAGAAATGCCTCCTCTACCTCCCTCGAATCTCGAGTCGCGCTCCGCATGTGTCGACTGTGTGTTTCGTCCTTTTACTCCAAAGCCTGATTTGCACATTGTAAAGAGTCGTACTTCTTATCACCTTATTCCTCCCGGAGGCACTGTTGACTATAGGGTGGTTATCATGAACGAGAGCGACTGGCCGGCTTATCACGCCGTACTTAGCGATGCTTTAGAAAACGAGAAAGGAGAAGTGGTGCACCAAAAGAAATGGGAGCTTGACCAAATTTTTCCCCACGAAGAAATTATCGTAGAATATACAACGGTGTTCAGCAAAGATGCCAAGGCCGGCATCTACATCAACAGAGCACAGGTGAAGGGAATGGGAGGGACATGGAATGGAGGGTACGAAGTAGAATCAAACATCGCTTCGAGCGGCATTAATGTGGTAAGACCACAGCAAAAGGAAGAAAAAAACGAGGAAGGATAGTTTACGAGTAATTGCTCTCGGAATATAATCTGAAGGACGCGCTCTGCGCCTCCAGCGAGGCGCAAGCTTAGTTCCTCGCGAATTTTCCCTCGACAGTCCTCGGGAACCATGCAAATTCGCTGCGGGTAGTCCTTCAGATTATATTCCGAGCAGATAACCCCATGGAGCAGTTACGGCTCTGCCTCTTGACTTCCTCTGCTGGTGTTTGGTAGTCTAGGATAAGGATATAAGTAATATCATAAAAAAGTATGAGAAGAAATAGTATATTCTCTATGTTGCGTATTGTAATCTTGAGTGTTGGTCTTCTGTTTTCGAGTGGGGTTGGATCTGCTTTTGGATTGGGAGAAGTACATGAAGCAAATCAATTTCTCGATGGATATGGTACTCATGGAGGAAATGGATATGTGCAAGGCGAAATGATTGTAAAGTTCAAAGGAGAAAATTGGTTTCAAAAAGTGAGCATTCCCCGATTCCAAGATGTGCAAGCAACACTTTTGCAATATCGAAGCCGTCCGGATGTGGAATATGCGGAACCGAATTATATTGCGAAAGCCTCCTTGGTGCCAGATGATACGTACTATAGTCTTCAATGGCATTTTTCCAATGGAGTATATGGAGGCATTCATACCGAGCCCGCGTGGGATGTATCGAGCGGTACAGGAGTAGTGGTCGCGGTTGTTGATACGGGTGTGGCTTATGAAGACTATCAAAATGGATTGCAAAAGTATTACTTGGCTCCGGATTTGGCAAATACGTGTTTTGTGGGAGGATATGACTTTGTAGAAAATGATACACATGCGAACGATGATAACTCCCATGGAACCCATGTTGCAGGCACTGTTGCTCAAAGCACAAATAATGGGAAAGGCGTCGCAGGGGTTGCATTTAGTTCTTGCATTATGCCCGTGAAAGTACTTGATAAAAATGGGAGCGGCACATACGCCAATGTCGCAGACGGAATCAGATTTGCTGCCGATAATGGAGCGAAGGTTATAAACCTTTCTCTTGGTGGCCCTTCTCCTGCGAGCTATTTAGAGGAGGCTTTGGCGTATGCCTATGGCAAAGGAGTTACCATTGTCGCCGCGGCGGGAAATGATGGAACAAATACTATTTCTTATCCCGCGGCATACGATAGCTACGCAGTTGCAGTAGGAGCAACTCGCTATGACGAGACGCGCGCTTTCTATTCAAACTACGGGACAAATCTTGATATCATGGGCCCTGGAGGAGATCTCAATGTTGACCAGAATGGCGATGGATACGCAGATGGAGTTTTGCAGAATACTTTTAATCCCAATACCAAAAACAGAGCAGATCTTGGATATTGGTTCTTCCAAGGAACATCTATGGCAACTCCTCATGTGGCAGGAGTGGCAGCAATGGTGATTTCCAAAGGCAATGCCACAACTCCAACTCAAGTCCGTCAAGCTCTTGAACAAAGCGCAGAAGACCTGGGAGCTTCTGGCAGGGATGATATCTATGGATACGGTCTCGTGAATGCACAAGCTGCTTTGGCGTGGACTCCTGGTCCGCCCCCGCCGCCTGAAACTGTTGTATGGATGGATAGTTTTGAAGGCGGTTTAGGGAATTGGACCCAAGATGCACAGAATGATTGGTTTCAATCAACGCAGCGGGCAGTAGATGGAATCTATTCTGCGCAAGTCGATGGATATGCCTCAAATGCCGCACTCATCTCTTCTCCGATTGATTTGCAGGGAAAAACAAATGCGAAGATCACTTTTTCGTGGTATATTGAGAGCAGTCTTGATAAAGGAGAGTATATTGCCTTCGATGTTTCAACAAATGGAGGAGCGACTTGGAACGAAAAAGGACGTTTGCGCGGAAATGTGGACCAAGAAAATAAATGGCACAATAAAAGTATTGAGTTAAACAGCATACCAAACCTTCGGCTTCGATTCCGTGGGAAAATGTCTGGAGCTGAAGAAGATGCGAATGTTGATCTCATAAAAGTTACTGCGTGGTAAATCTTTCTTTGCAGGGAAAGGTCGTATTTCATAAATCAGAGGTATTCTCATGAATAAAGAACAACTTATTGAGGCGATGGCGACGAAGGCCAATATTTCAAAGAAAGCAGCGAGCGATGCGCTTGAGACAATGCTTAATTCCATTACCAATTCCTTAAAAAGTGGAGACTCTGTAACCCTCACCGGATTTGGCACATTTGGATCTTCCAGGAGAGCTGCTCGTCAAGGAAGAAATCCTCGAACAGGCGAAACCGTACAAATTCCTGCAAGAACAGTGCCACGATTCAAGGCGGGAAAGGGTTTGAGGGATGCCCTCCGGTAGAACTTCTTTTTTACATTAGAATTTGGAGCACCTTACCGGGTGCTCCTGTTGTTTGTGTATGGAGGATCGAATCATTTTGCATATCGACATGGATTGTTTCTTTGCGCAGGTGGAGGAACGGGAAAATCCGCAGTTTAAGGGGAAGCCGGTTGTGGTTGGTGCTGATCCCAAAGGTGGAAAGGGGAGGGGAGTAGTTTCAACTGCAAACTACCAAGCAAGGAAATATGGCATTCATTCTGCAATGCCAATCTCAAAGGCATATCAGTTGTGTCCTCATGCGATATTTTTGCCCGTGCAGAGTAAGCTTTATGGTGAGGTTTCAGAGCGCATTATGCAGATCATTCGAGTGCGTTTTCCCGTCACCGAACAAGTTTCTCTCGATGAAGCGTACATGGACGTTACCAAGCTTCCTGTGATCGTAGAAAGTGGTGATGAAACGGAGCGCTGGAAAGAAGCAGAAAGGCTCGCACGATTACTTCGACAAGAAATTTTTACGCAAGAGAGGCTGACGGGTACGTGCGGGGTTGGACCAAATAAGATAATTGCAAAGATTGCTTGCGAAAAAGCAAAACCAAATGGCTGCCTCGTGGTAAAACCAGAAGGGATTGAACAATTTCTGGAGCCTCTAGACATTGAAGAAATTCCAGGAATAGGATCAAAGACAGCCGAGATACTCAAGTCTTATCATATTGCAACTGTTCAAGATCTCAAAGAAGTTTCAAAAGAAAGACTCGAGAAGTTGTTTGGTGTTCGAGGCGTCCAGATCTACGAGAAAGCAAGAGGAATAGATGAGGATCCCGTGATTTTAGAGAAAGAAATAAAATCAGTCGGCAAAGAATATACATTTGAGCATGATACGAGAGACCCTCAAGTTCTCATAGAAACATTCAATAAGCTCTTTGGAGAACTCCTCATGGAAACTCAAGAGTACCACTACTGCTTTTCTACTATTATCGTGAAGTGCCGCTTTAGTGGTTTTGAGACTCACACCAAATCAAAAACGCTTGTTCCTGCTTTCAGAGCCCCTGCCTTATTGAGGCGTGAGGCAATGAAACTCTTCCTACGGTTTATTGCAGAAAATCCCAATCCTATTCGATTAATTGGTATCCGAGTGAGCTTACAATGAATTGTGCTAGGCTAAGCCTCGCACAACGGGAAGTGATGCAGATTACGTAGAGAGTGGAGAGGGTGGGGTACTTTTCAAAGAAGCCAGCGAGAGAAAAAGATATAATTCTTTTCCTCGCTGGTATTTTTTATTCCTCCAAGAAAGTTCTTCGGGAGAAAGTCTTTTCTCTTTTATTTTGTTATGCTATAGTACTTTTTAATGAATGCAAAAGGAGGAAAGACATTGTTCTTGCTGATTCTTCTTTCTGCGGGCATCATTGCTATTTTTGCTGTTGGTTTTGAATTTGGGAAGATTCAAGGATACGCGCCTCCCATTGAAGGGGTAACGAATCTCGAGGCAGGAAAGCCAGAATACGTAGATTTTTCGTTGTTTTGGGACGCGTGGAGAGTTATCCAGGAAAAATATGTTGACGCCGCAAAACTTAATTATCAGGCAATGGTGCAGGGAGCTATCAAGGGCATGGTAGAGAGTCTAGGTGATCCTTATACTGCCTTTTTAAATCCTCAAGACACCAAGCGATTTCTTGAGGATGTATCGGGTTCCTTTGAGGGAATTGGAATGGAGATTGGAATCCGAGAGAAAAAGCTCAAGGTTATTGCTCCTTTAGAAGGTACCCCCGCTCAAAAAGCAGGAATTAGATCTGGTGATCATATGGTGAAAATTGGAGATACTTTTACCAATGACATGACTCTTGACGAAGCAGTTTCTCTTATCCGAGGGCCCAAAGGAACTACGGTTGAACTCGAGATTTTGCGAGACGATTGGACAAAGGCGCAAAAGTTTGTTATTGAAAGAGATGTTATTAAGATTCCTGCTCTCCGTTGGGAACTCAAAGAGGGGAATATCGCGTATCTCAAACTCTTCCATTTTTCAGAAAAAGCAAATCGAGAATTTCAAAAGGTAGCTGGAGAGATCCTTTTGACGAACGCAAGAAAACTTATCCTCGACCTTCGGAATAATCCAGGCGGATTTCTCGAGATTGCGGTTGATATTGCAGGCTGGTTTATAAAGAATGGAGAAGTGGTGGTTATTGAAGATTTTGGAACTGACCAAACGCGAAAAGAATATAAGGCGAGGGGAAATGCCCGCTTTGGTGAATACACAATGGTGGTGTTGATCAATGAGGGTTCTGCTTCTGCTTCGGAAATTCTCGCGGGTGCTCTTCGAGATCACCACGGGGTTCTCCTCATGGGAAAGAATTCATTTGGCAAGGGTTCTGTTCAGGAGTTAGAAAAGCTCAAAGATGATTCTTCCATTAAGGTGACGGTGGCAAACTGGCTGACGCCCAAGGGCATTCTTATTACGGGAAAAGGACTTACCGTTGATCAGGAAGTGGAAATTACCGAAGAAGATTTTTCCAACAATCGGGATCCGCAGATGGAAAAAGCACTTGAAGTATTGAGAAATCTATGAAATACTAAGCATATGAAGGTTATTCTTCTTGGAGAGGTGGAAAATCTCGGAAAAAAGTTTGAGGTGAAAGAAGTGGCGGATGGATATGCCAGGAATTTTTTGATTCCTCGAGGACTCGTGAAAAAAGCAAGTCCGGAAGCACTCAAGTGGTTGGAAACACAAAGTGAGATTGCGGCCCAAAAAGCAGAGGAAGGGTTAAAAGAAGTTCAGGCATTAGCTTCAAACCTCGATGAGTTGGAGGTGTCTATTGTTGTAAAAATTGGAGAGGAGGGACAGCTCTTTGAGTCTATTACATCGCAGAAAATTGCAGAGCGATTGAAAGAGATGGGTTTTGAACTGAAAAAGAATAATATCTCCCTTGAACAGCCCATTCGAGAAGTTGGAGAATTTCCTGTCAAAATAAATTTGGACCATAATCTCGAAGTTGAAATACGAGTAATCGTGACGGGAGAAACATAATGGTAAGGTACATTTTTGTTGCAGGTGGAGTCATGTCTGGAGTAGGGAAGGGGATCGCAACAGCTTCCCTTGCAAAGATCCTTCAGAGTAAGGGTTTCCATGTTACTGTTCTCAAAATCGACCCCTACATTAATGTGGATGCAGGCACGATGAATCCTCTCGAGCACGGGGAAGTTTTTGTAACTGATGACGGCACCGAATGCGATCAAGATATTGGAAACTATGAAAGGTTCCTCGATCGAAATTTCACCACACTCAATTATCTGACCACCGGAAGAGTATACCAGGCAGTGATTACTCGCGAAAGAAATTTAGAATACGATGGAAAATGCGTGGAAGTAGTTCCTCATATTCCCTTGGAAGTCATTTCTCGAATTCAAGCACTCGCCGATTCTGAAAAAGCAGATTTTGTACTTGTAGAGATTGGAGGAACAGTGGGAGAATATCAGAATATGCTGTTTCTCGAAGCAGCAAGGATGCTTCGATTGTCGCTGCCTCAATCGGTTCTCTTCATTTTGGTTTCTTATCTCCCGGTTCCTCGTTCGATCGGAGAAATGAAGACAAAGCCGACTCAAAACGCGGTGCGTGCCTTGAACGCCACGGGCATTCAGCCAGACGTTATCATTGCGAGAGCAGAAGTTCCAGTGGATAAACCCCGCAAAGAAAAAATCTCGCAATCTTGCAATGTGCATGTCGAGGATGTTATTTCTGCGCCTGACGTGGAATCTATTTACGAGGTTCCAGTCAATTTTGAAAACGAAAATCTTGGAGCGAGGATATTAGAAAAATTCAATGAAACCCATCGCTCGCTCGATTTGAAAGAGTGGGGAAAACTCGTGGAAGTGATCAAAGCTCCCAAAGCGAAAGTGCGTATTGGTATTGTAGGGAAATACTTCGAGACTGGAGAGTTCACACTGATGGATTCGTATATCTCGGTGATCGAAGCCATCAAGCATGCGAGTTGGGCAAACAAACGAGACGCCCAGAATGTATGGCTTTCGGCAGAAAAGTATGAGAAAGATCCAGCAGCGCTCCAAGAATTGAAAAGCTTTGAGGGCATTATTGTGCCAGGTGGTTTTGGCACGCGAGGGGTAGAAGGAAAGATCAGAGCGATTCAGTTCTGCAGAGAACAAAAGATTCCGTACTTTGGGCTTTGCTTTGGAATGCAGCTGGCGGTGATTGAATTTGCGAGAAATATATGCGGTCTTCAAGACGCGACATCAAGCGAATTTGAGCAAGACGCCAAACACCCCGTGATTGATGTAATGGCAGAGCAAAAACTCCTTTTGAAAGAAAAAAGATATGGCGCCACCATGCGCCTTGGAGCATATCCATGTAAGCTCCAGAAAGAGACGATTGCCTTGCGCGCATATGGGGTCCAAGATATTTCAGAACGTCACCGACACCGCTACGAACTCAACAATCAATACCGGGAATTGCTCGAGAATAAAGGGATGGTAATGTCTGGAATAAATCCCGAGCGAGACTTAGTCGAGATCATTGAGTTGAAAGACCATCCTTTTTTCCTTGGAACGCAGTTTCATCCGGAATTCAAATCGAGGCCTTTGCATCCTCACCCCTTGTTCGGAGAATTCATTACGGCTTGCTTGAAATAGAGATTTTGTTTTCGTCAAGTATATGGATAAGTCCTATGGTTCTTTGGACGCGATTAAATCCCGTTTTTCTTCTTTTGGTGATGCGGACAACTCCTTCTTTGAGCGCATAGAGCGTATTATCTCCTCCCATAGCGACATTTTTCCCCGGTACGAACCTTGTTCCTCTTTGCCGAATTAAAATCTGACCTACTTTCGCAGTTTGGCCGGGGGAAAGCTTTAGTCCAAGATATTTTGGTTGGGAGTCTCTCCCTAGACTCGTGGAGCCTCCTGATTTACTGGTAGCCATACTTTGATGCTAGCAAAACTTATCGAATTTGTAAAGCGTCATCAATCTGATATAATGCTTGCAATTGGCGTTTTGTTGATTTCTTTGCTTTCTTTCGCTGTAGGTTACCTTACTGCGCGAGAACAATTCAAAGAACCAATCCAAATAGGAATCGAGAACTATGACTGAATTATCGTCTTTTATTCCAAACCACATCGTATTATTCCCAGATGGAAACCGGAGATGGGCAAAAGAAAAAGGAATTGATACTTTCCAAGGGCATAAGGCAGGGCATACAAAGATGATTCAATTTTGCGAGTGGTGTAGGGAACGAGGAATCAAAATAGTTACCGCTTTTGGATTTTCCACGGAAAATTGGAAGAGGCCTCAAGAAGAGGTGTCATATCTTATGGCGCTGCTCGAAAAAGGTCTTCAAGAAGGTTTTGTGAAGAGAGAGTCTGAACTCCACGGCCTCGGCGTGAAAATTCGAGTAGTCGGTCAAAGAGAACGGCTGCCGGAATCTCTTCAGAAAGTAATTCATCAAGTAGAAGAGAGAACGGAAAAGAATACAAATCTTTTTTTGAACCTTGCCGTAAGCTACGGCGGAAGGTGGGATATTGTGCAGGCTGTTCAAAAAATTATCAAAGCTGGAATCTCTCCCGAACAAGTCACCGAGGAAGTTTTCAGTCAGTATCTCTCAACTGTTGGCCTTCCAGACCCGGATCTGGTCATCCGCGCAGGGGGAGAAAAACGATTTTCTAATTTTGTACTGTGGCAGGCAGCATACGCGGAACTCTACTTCTGTTCGAAATATTGGCCTGATTTTACCAAACAGGATCTCGACGATGCGCTGGAGGTATATGCCGCCAGACACCGAAGATTTGGGAAATAGCTTTTTTATGGATCTCGATGCGAACTTTCAACATATTGCAAGAAAAGTTGATCCCGTAATAAAGAAACTCCTCGCGCTCGGAGCAGAGAACAAAACAAGGAAACTTCTCTTCTATCAGATTGAGACAGGAGGAAAGCGCCTGCGGCCTTGCCTGGCAATACTTTGTTGTTTTGCGTGTGGAGGAAAAGTTCAAGATGTACTGGAGGCCGCCGCGGGCTTGGAGATTCTCCATACGTATAGTTTGATCATTGATGACATCATTGACCATAGCGACAAGCGAAGGGGAAAGCTTACCACATGGCGAAAGTTTGGAAGATCGTTTGCAGAATGCGTGGGAATGGATTACGGAGCCTCTTTATTGGAAGCTGCAGCGAGAACTTCCAAGCCGCAGCTCATTGCGAGAATCTTTGCCAGGACCATCAAGAAAATTGTAGAGGGAGAAATTTTGGATATTCTTTTTGAACAAAGCGGGAGAGTTGATGAGCCATATGCAACAACTCATCGTTTTGGAAAAATAACCCTGCAAGACTATCTGGGTATGGCAGAAAAGAAAACCGCGTTTTTGTTTGAATCTTCCTGTGAGATTGGAGCTTTGATGCCAAAAGCGCCAAGGCGAAAAATTTTGGCGTTAAAGCAATACGGCAGAAATGTAGGGATTGCATTTCAGATTACCGACGACATCTTAGATATCTATGGCACTCAAGAGTTTGGAAAGCCATTAGGACAAGATATTCGCGAACGGAAACTCGGAAACATTCTGATATTTTTTGCGCTCCAAGAATTACCTTTTGAAAAACGGACGGAGGTGAGAAGAATTTTGACCAAGAGGGTTATAACAAATTCAGATGTAAAAAGGGTCAGCTCATATATACAGAAAACTCATGGGAAAGAAAGAGCGCTTGCGCTCGCGCAAATGTATATCAGAAGAGCAAAGAAAAATTTGGTTCCACTTGGTCTAACTCCCCATCGAAATGCTCTCGAGCAGCTCGCCGATGTAATCCAGCGAAGAGAGAAGTAATTTTGTGGAAACTCCATCGTGGCGTTGGTGTATCTTGATAAAAGTCTTGCCCTATTCTAGGGTGAAGTTAGTATTAATGGCAGTAAAACCTGACAGAGTTGAAAGGAGGATTGATGGAGAATCGAAGTCTCAAGTATTTCAGAACTCTCTGACAAAGGAAGGTTTATTGGAAAGTTCATTGAATCTCGAATAAGGAGGAAAGAAGCGCGAAGGGATTAAAAGAATAGAGAATAGAGAATCAAGAGGGAAGTAGGCAAACAGGAATATACAGACAAGCAAGACAACATACAGAAAACCAGAAAAAGGAGTGCACAAAATGTATTTGATCAGCAGGATCATTCAAGCAGGCAAACCTTGTATCCTCTTGGGAAGCATACTCATCCTTGCGAGCCTCCTTGCCATTTCCCTTGTGCTCTCTCAAGGAACAGCGCAGGGAGAACAATGCGGAGATGGAGCCACACCCAACATCGCAAAAGACGCACCAGTCTCCACACAGGCAAAGATTGAAGCGAATGAGATCTCCATTCTCACCAATGGACTCATCCCCAAAGACTCCGGAGAGTACACCCTTGTAGGAACAGGCAAACAATCATTTACCATTGATCTAGGAAAGGCATACCTTGCTTGCAAGATAGTTCTCTATCCTTTGTACCAACAAGGGAAGAAAAGGATCTTACATCAAGTACAGGTAGAGGGTTCTTCAGACAACGTGACCTGGACATCCATAGTTCAAGCTCTCGAACTTGAGTCTTTCTTGGAAGGAAAGGAGATCATCCTCTCTCCTAGCCAATCCCATCGATATATCAGAGTATGGAGCAATGGCAACTCTGATGCTGGGATAGACGAACCAGGAAACCCATGGGTAGAGGTTATGGTGTATGGAGCAGCAGACCAACAGACTCCAACCTCAACACCAGTGCCTCTGACTCCTACTCCTACGCCTGCTCCGACACCAACTGCTACGCCCATACCTGTTGAGCAAGAGATTCAACGGCAGATCAACGAAATCTGGGTACTGGTTGAAGAAATCCAGAAAGCAATAGAGGAACAGCAGGCTCTCGAAGCTGCAAAACAGGGATGTAGGCCTGGGAAGCCCGAGCGCATCGTTCATTACAATCCAGCGTACGGCGGTATTCCAGCCAAGAAGTTCGAGTTTGACATTCCTGCGGATTGCGCGATATTCTCGGAATCTGATAGCGGACCCAATGCAAAAACGTTTATCCGTCTCGGAAGGCAGTTCGACTACATTGTCCGCAAAGCAACCCACGTGGTGATTCTCCGCTATGAGTATGCGAGCGGCGGAGCTGGAAGCGAAATCTTCGTGAACGGAGTGGTACACAAGAAATTCAATGAAGGTATCGCCTTTTCCGACGCACGGGCGGAAACCTCGAGTCTCGCCAGGAGCTTTGGCATCATCGGAGGTGGAGTAGAAGTCAATCCAGGAGGTACGGTATTTCTCGGACACACCGATGGGACAGGCCAAATCAACAATCAATCCATTTCAAGCTACACGAACTGGCTGCTCAACAAAAGCGGGTTTGCCGTTTACCGATCAGAGCTGGCAAAGATCTTTGGAGTTTCGGAAGAAAGTATAGCAAGATTCAACATCGCAGATCTTGGTTCTGCACAATCTCCCCTTCGAGACGGAACTCTCATTGCCATTCAAGAAGCTCTGCACAAAGGAGGCTTAAGTTCTCATCCGGAACTCGGACCAGCAGGCAGAGAAACAAACCTTAGCCAAGAAGAAGCAAAAGCGCTGGGGCTCAACCCTATCCGTTCTCCCAAGCCAATAGATCAACAAGCTCTTGTCGCAAAGACGCAATGGTCCAACTACGCACTTGCGGAAGACTGCGTATTCCACACTGATCTCAAGCGAGAAATGGGCGGAGAGGATGTGCGGTGCCTCCAGATCGTTCTCAATACCTACTTGGATACCGCAGTAGCAATCGAAGGACCAGGCTCTCCAGGACAGGAGACCGACTACTTTGGCCCCTTGACCGAAAATGCCGTTATCCGATTCCAAGAGAAGTATACCATGGAAATCCTGACTCCTCTTGGTCTCACCCAAGGAACTGGCTTTGTGGGCTCAAGCACCAGAACCAAGCTCAACTCACTCACAGCCAACATCCGCCTTGCCCGAGCTCTCCAGCCACGCTTCGCAGGAGGAGAGATACGACCCTGCGGCCCGAATGAGTGTCTTACCGAGGAAGAGCGCTTCAGACAGGAATTCCTTGAAGCAATCTGGGGCTGCTTGGAAACCAGTTGCACTGGCGGCATAGGTGGAATCTCGATCCGAACCCTCAAGAGTGCGCCTCGGGTCATCAAGGCCGCGGCAGGTGCTCTCCAGATCATGAAGACCGAGGGCGGGGCAGTCAGACTCGTTGGATACATTGCCAAGTACGGCACGAAGATACTCACAATAGTAGACAAACATGGCGAGGAGGTGTTACAGTACATACACCACAAGGGCTTTGATCCTATACGGTTGAGTCAGCATTTCAAAGACCATGGAGCAAGGTTGGGAGTTCAAAGCGAGGTTGAATATGAATGGCTTGGAAAGATGTTCATGAACCGTTCTGCTGGTGGTACGCTTCTGACCAAAACGCGTGCCAATGGAGATATCATTCGGTTTGACACCGTAACGGAACACTTCGGAATAAAAGCAGCAGATGGAAGAATTAAAACATTCTACAAGCCAGATCCTGCCATCCATGGCTATCCCACGAACTACGACTACTTCTTAGGGCAATAGGAGTATGGAGAATGTGAACAATAAAAAAAAGTATATCTGCCGTGTCTGTGGGTATCGCAATTCAGACGCATTCTACGATGAATCAGGATATCCTGAGTACGAGATTTGTCCTTGCTGTGGTGCAGAGTCTGGGTATCAGGATTGTACACCAGAAAGCGCAGAAATAAATCGTCGTAGATGGCTCCAGGAAGGAACTCCATGGCATGCAGATGAATGGGTTCAAAAGGGAATTAAATTGGATAAGTTCGATTTGAAACCCGAAAATTGGAACCTCGAAGAACAGCTCCGTACAATCGGAGTACAACTGAAAGACTACCAAAAGGAGTAGCGTTGATATAATATCCAGCTAATCCTTAAGGCCAGTGCAAACGCGCTGGCCCTTTTGTTTTGTTTTCTTCTGTACAAGCCTAGCCCACAAGGCGCTCTCCAGATCATGAAGACCGAGGGTGGGGCTGTCAGACTCATTGGATACATTTAGAGGGATCAACGGAACTTGATCGCTTCGGTTTCTACGATACCAATAAAAATGTCTTTCTTGCCTTTGACGAGGTAGGAAGCCTTCGTACGGTATTCTCTCCAGACGATGGATGGAACTACGTGATGAAGCGCAAATGGGTTCTAGAAATAAAGTAAGGAGGAACATGGCAACGCAATCAAGAAAACAAGAAAGAGACCGATGGGGAAAATACATGCGAAAGAAAGAGCGCTTGCGCTCGCGCAAATGTATATCAGAAGAGCAAAGAAAAATTTGGTTCCACTTGGTCTAACTCCCCATCGAAATGCTCTCGAGCAGCTCGTTGATGTAATCCAGCGAAGAGAGAAATAATTTTGTGGAACTCCCCCCATCAAAATCCACGAACCGCTTCCTGGTACTGCAATTTTATGCATATGCATAATTTCGTAGTAGCTACTTCCTTCCTGAACTTTGATGGAGAAAACTCGTCAAGGGTTGTGCGTGGCGCTTGACAAGTACGATGGGAGGGGATATAATAGGAATAGAAAGGCTACGCAAGGGTTCGTCGCCTTTGCACATATAGCCTTTCTAACAATCTGGCTTCGTAATCTTTGAGGAGGACCACGGAAATCCTAAAAGCATGAACGAAGCTGGCATATCGAATGGACGGAAATAAACCCAAGTAGACCCTACGTGAGGGGGGAGGCGCGCAAAGGCGCCTCCTTTGTATTCCATGCAAAATTCCACGGCAACGAGATATCTGTTACAATCAACAGTAGTCCAATATCTTACAATGGCAACCATATTCTCTCTGAAAACAAAAACGATTTTCCTGTTTCTCGCGATTTTCTTCGTGGGTATTTTGCTCGGTGGATACCTTTTTTCTGATACAAGAACGCGTTCCTTCTTGGCGTTTCACGAGTGTAAAAATACATGTCTGGAGCCCCAAGAGCTAACTGGATTGGCAGCATCCGTGGGTATCCAAAGATTTTCCAACTTGATTCCCTTTGTGGTGAAAGAAACCGAAAAAACGATAGCGATACGCCACCCCTTTCCCAGAGCAGATGTTCATTTTGTGATTATCCCCAAGAAAGATATTCCAAATGCGGGCGAGATATCAGATGAAGATGGCGAGTATCTTCTCGACGCTTACGCGGTTATGTCTTCCCTTATCAAAGAAAAAAATCTCAAAAAATATAAGATCGTCACCAATGGACCAAGATATCAAACGATAGGATATCTCCATTTCCATCTTGTTTCTCTGGAGCAATAATTCATATGGAATCAGAATATCAACAATTCGTACAAGAAGTACTTTGGCAGGCAAAAAGGCTTGGCGCAGAATATGCGGATTGCAGGCTGTGCCCCGAGCAAGAATCAGAGGAGATAAAACTTGAAAATGGACAGATTACCGCTTTGAATTCTTCCAGGAGCGCTGGATTTGGGGTGCGCTTACTTATGAATGGAAGTTGGGGGTTTTATGGAAGTCCCATTCTCAAAAAAGAAAACATCGAAACCGTAGTAAGACGGGCAATTCATAGTGCAAGCATCAACTCTTCTTTTCAAAAAGAGAAGGTTTTCCTTGTTCCTCGGGCGGAACTCTGGGAGAAAGAAAAAGTCGGAATATACCAAACACGAATAGAAATCGATCCTTTTGCAGTTTCTCTCGATGAGAAATTAAAGCTCTTAACTTCAGCCGATGAAGCAATAGTTCAGACTTCAAAGAAAGTATTTTGGCGAATTGGGGAGATAGCAATCCTTAAAACGCGCAAACTTTTTGCTTGCAGTGAAGGAGTACGGACTGATCAAACAATTATTGAATGCGGAGCCTCTTTGCAGGCACATGCGATAGCGCAACAAGGTGGAGATATCCAGCGGCGCTCATGGCCAGATTCTCATTTCTATTATATGCAAGGAGGATACGAATACATTAAAAAACTCGAACTTGTGGAGAATGCTGCAAAGATCGCAAAAGAAGCGGAACAGCTTTTGGAAGCGCCGCGTGCTCCTTCGGGGAATCGTGGTATCATTCTTCTGCAGTCAATGCTCAATCTTCATAGCCATGAGACAGTTCATGGATTTGAGGCAGATCGAACATTGGGGAGCGAATGGACGTTAGCTGGAGGAAGTTTTTTGACTCCTCTTCTTTCGGAGATAGGGAAATTTCGATTCGGATCAGAGAAAGTAAACATCAGGGCTGATAGCACTTTGGAAGGCGGCGTAGGGACATTTGGCTATGACGACGAAGGAACGCCCGCCCAACGAATGCCGCTCGTAACGAATGGAGTTTGGGTAGGACTTCTCACCTCAAGAGAAACGGTACCGCTTTTGAATCAAAAAATCGGCCGGGAATATTTCAAACAGCCGAGCGGAGCGGTGCGAACTGAAAGCTATGGAGATTGGCCGGTAATCCGTATGACGAATATAATTGTAGAACCCGGAGAGACAGACTTTGAAGATCTGAAAGACTCTGTTCCCAATGGAACCATACTATTTGGAACGAATAAAAGCTGGAGTATTGATGACGTACGGCGGCACTTTACGTTTGGTACAGAAATTGCATTCGAGAAGGTGAATGGAAAATGGGAGATCAGAAAAAACGCGAAGTATTATGGAGACAACCTCAACTTTTGGCGGAATTGCCAAATCGTATGCGATGAGAAAAGTTTTCAATTGCAAGGGGTGGGATCCTGCGGGAAAGCAGATCCTCTGCAGGTCGTGCACACGGGACATGGAGCGTCGCCGGCATATTTTAGCAATATCCGGGTAGGAGCAGTTGGATAAAAGCCAATGGAGACAACCAAAACATGGATACAACAAAAGTAGCACAAGATATCCTTACGATAGCAAAAAGGTATGGGGTTGAATTCTGCGAGGTCGTGGCGACCAAAACCGAAATTTCCCTCAAGCGAATTAAACAAGGACAGGTGGATCAGCCGCCCGCAGGAGAACAGTGGGGAATTGATCTTGCGCTTGTGCGAAAAAACCGAAGGAAAGCAGTCCGGTTCGACAACCCTTTCCTTGGGGAAGAGCTCATCGGAAAAATGGTAGCTCAAATGGATCTTCTGCCAGAGCAAGAGATTATTCTTCCTACAGATACTTTTCCTTCTGTTTCTCCGAGAAATGAACTATTTAATGAGAAGACTACAGAACTTGATGGAGAAGGTCGCATGATAACCATAAAACGAGTTATTCAGGTATTGGAAAAGCACGGTCTTTTCCTCTCTGGAAAAATCGCACAGGCAAGAGGCCGGATGACCTATGAAAATTCTCTTGGCGTTTCCCAAACAATGCGTTTTACTCTCGCTTGTGCGGGGTTGTTTGCATTCGATCGATATAATCCTTCTGTTTCAGCCTATGCAAGTTCTGGCGGCATATCGCTCGATTCACTTGATACGGACCGCATCCTTCGCGAACTTGTCTACAAATGCGATTTGGCTCGAGGGAAAGCAAAAATTGATCTTTTCGCTCAAATGAGAGAGGGAGAAGAACTCAAGATTGATCTCATCGGCGAGCCTTACTTTTTTGCTCCTTTATTTGAGTGGATGGGCATCTTTGGATTCAATGGGCTGTTTGTCGAAAAAGGAGAAAGTTTTATTTCGGGCAACATAGGAAATCTCATAACGGGCTCGAACGTGAGCATCAAAGACGATCCTTTCGATCCGAGAACCCAAGGAATGGGAATTCCATTTGATTTTGAAGGAAGACCGAGAAAGACTCTTTACCTTATTGAAAAGGGAGTTGCAAGAAATGCAGTATACGACAATACGCTTGCAAAAAAGTACAATCATATCCCAACCGGAAACGCGCTTTCGCCATCTTTCAGATCTCAAGGAGCAGTCCCTTTTAATTTGGTAATCGAAGGAGGTAATACTTCTATGGAAGAGATGCTTGCCAATGCAATTCGGCCGACTCTCTGGGTAACGAAACTCCATTATCCGGGAATGAAGCATTATCAAACCGCAACCATGACTGGCGTAGTCTCGCACGGGGTATTTTTGATCGAAAACGGAAAAGTGATAGGGCCGGTTGAGAATGTGCGTTTTCAAGAAAGTATTCCAGAAGCCTTCAAGCGCATAGAGGCAATGTCTCCTTCGAGACTCGTGTTCGACCCTCTAAACATTTCCTTTCCTGGCGGGGTAGTAGTCCCTGCGATGAAAATCAAAGATTTTCGATTTGTAGGATCCACGAATCACTCTGTCTAAAGAAAGAGTATCGATCTGCTTGCACCCAAGAGAGCGATGCGATCCGTTAGGAGGGCTGTTGTCGTTTTATTCGTTGGATTGTTTTCCTTACTGCTTTTTTGAAATCTCGGTCTTTCCCTGATGCGATGAGCGTATTGCCCGAGAAAAAGAGAATGTGAAAGGCAAGTTCGAATTCATCGGGCCTTCCTACCGGATCTTTTGATTCTTTGATTGCGATTTCGATGCGTTCGATGGGAGAGCGTTTGGAGAGTTTTATTCCAAGTTTATATGCAAGTTCTTTCACCCATTGTACCTCCAGATGTCGCAGATGCCCGGCGTTCTTTATAATCACCGGAATTTGCAACTCTGGTTTGAGGAAGACAAGTGCTTGAAGGAGTACGCGAATCGAAATGATTCCTGTTGGTCTATTATCTTTATCTACAATAACGATGCTGTTTTTTTCTGAATTGATAAGCCGCTCAAGGATATTCTCTTTGCCCGTACTCATATCTTCAAGGAGTACATTTCGTTGGGCAAAGGGCGCTACAGGCACATTCAGGCGGGATTCTTTCTCTATGCCAAACACATAACTTCTCGAAAATCCCTTGCCGCCTGTTTTTATTCTTTGGCGTGGACCGGGTTTAGCCAGAAGAAACTGGAGATCTCGTCGAGATACGATTCCGTCGACTCTTCCGCTTGTCCCCACTAACACAACCCGAGATATTTTCTTTTCACGCATGAGCGTGTAGATTGTTTGGGCAGAAGAAGTGGAAGGAGTTGTAACCGGATTTTCTGGTTTGAGCACTCGAGCAACTTGCGAAAAGAAGCTTTGGTTTTGTTCGAGAACCCTCAAGATACTCTTTGCAGTAATGAGGCCTGAAATTCTTTCTCCTTGGAATACGGGAAGGGTATAAATTCCCGTGGCCACCATAAACTCTGCGATCTGGAAAATCGAAGTACTATCCGTGATATGGGGAGGATTGACCAGGCACGACTTAATCTTTGTGGTATAGGGATATCGTTTTCGAAAGAATGCATACGAAGGAGAGACGAAGCCGAGGAACTTGTCCTCCTCGTTAAAGACAAACACTGCATCGTGACTGCTTTGAGTTTTCGCAAGGGCATGATCGAGAGTGTCTTCCGGGCTTGCGCGCAATACCTTTGTTGCCGGTATGAGAATGGAACGAATGTCGATATCGAATGAAGTTTGGTCCATACTCCAGTATAGCTGAAGTGCGAGCTTCTGTAAATTGTCTTTCTTGCAGAACAGTCTATACTGAAAGTAGGTCGTACGAGAAGTACGGAGACTTAGGAAGGAGGGAGGAAGAGATGGTCGATGCAAATGGAGACCGATGGAATCAGTGTTGTGGTCTTCTATTCGATTGCGATGAGCAAGAGTGTCCCTTTTGCCGCGGCATAGGACCTTTCCATCAGATTTTTGTAACCGTTCAAGCTATCAACAAAGATCCCCATCTACGGGGGCGAGTTCGGACAAAATACCACTCCCGATTTTTCCCTATGTCTTTCTCGGAGGAAGGGAATAGTACTGCTTGAAAGCATTAGAAATTCGTGGAAGAGGTAAGGGTTAGGTCTTGAGTTGTCGTCAAACCTCTGACGACAACTTTTCTTGATTGTTCGCGTAGCATTATGCGCCATCCAATATTCGTCGCACATATTCTCCGGTCTCGGTGTTTATCTCAATAATATCTCCGGTCTCGATGAACAGAGGAACATTTACCGCAGCGCCGGTTTGAAGCCTTACGATTTTGGTGCCTCCTTTCGCGCTATCTCCTTTGAGTCCTGGGGGAGCATCTTTCACGGCAAGTTGCACCTTGATAGGAAGCGAGATATTGATAATCTTATCTTGAAAGAGTAATCCCTCTACCATCTCATTTGGCTTTAAGAACTGGGTTCCTTGTCCAATCTGTTCTGCGGTGAGTTCAAAGCGCTTGGATGGATTATCCTTTTCGCAGAACACATATTTCCCTCGATTACTGTAAATGAACTTTGTTTGAAACTTTGAAACATCCGCCTCCTGAAAAGTCTCTTTTTGATGGAAGTTCTTTTGCAAGACGCGTCCGTCAATGAGATTGCGGATCTTTGTCTGGGCAACAACCACATCTTGGGATTTCCCCATTTGTTTGAAATCTAAAACCTCGTAAGGTTGGTCCTCATAAATAAATTGTATGCCTTTACGGAGATCAAAGTAGGAAAGCATAGATTGTTGACAGATTTATGTGGTTGGAACGTGAGGAGGTTACGCAAGGATAGTGCCGACAAAATCTTTATGGCCAAGAAGGAATTCTCGTGCAGGCATCGGCTTTCCTCCCTGGAGCTGCAATTCTTCAACGAGGAGCGCATCTTTTTGTGTTTGTACCGCAAGCTTCCCACTCGTTGTGAGGAATGTCTTTCCGGGCGCTTTTTCATAGGTGCCCTCCAGGACACGAGCCCTTAAAATCTTTAGAATTTGAGGATTCAAGTCTTGAGTTTCAACTTTCAGAAAGCTATAGGTTCCTGGCCACGGATTCAACGCTCGAGTCTGTCTTTCTATATACAACGCGGGCTTTGACCAGTCAATATGTCCATGTTGTTTGGCGATCCGTTTGGTAGAGGTTGCTTTTGCATGATTCTGCGGCTGCGGCATGATCTCTCCTTTAACCCATTTTGGAATAGTTTTTATAAGCAGCTCGCCTCCCAATTTCGCTAATGTATCATGGAGTTCTGGGTAAGTAAACTTTTGATTTTTCATTTTAAATTTTTCACTTGCAACAATCGGTCCATGATCGATCTGTTCATCCATGAGCATGATGGTAACCCCAGTTTCTTCGTCGCCGTTTAAGATTGCCGTCTGAATAGGGGAGGGGCCGCGGTATTTTGGCAATAAGGAAGGATGAACATTCAAAGCGTCGTAGCGAGGAATCTTCAGAATTTCTTTTGGAATAACTTGCCCGTACGCCGCGAGCACCATGAGATCGGGGCTGATTGCCGATAGTTGATTGCTGATTGTTGAAAGGTTCTCTGGTTGCAGAATTGGGATATTCCATTTGTGCTTCATGATATGTGATTTCACGGGAGGAGGCGTTAGTAGTTGTTTTCTGCCAACTGGTTTATCGGGAACAGTCACAACCAGAAGAGGCCTTATCTTAGCGTGTATAAGTTTTTCTAAAATAATCGCGCCGAATTCCGAGGTTCCAAAGAAGATGATACGAGTCATTAAAGAACGCGGGTTTATTCATCCACTTTTTATTTCACGATTCTCCATTCGACTTCTGATTCTTTTCCTGCAAACTCGAGCCACTCGCCGTCTACTGTTACTACATACCAGTTTTTCTTCGCTTCAGACCAAACCATGGGATTCCCGTCATAAAACGGTTTCTTCACTATTTCCTTGGGTTTTAACCGATCTAATTCTAACCATTTCTTAAACACGGTCTCAATCGAATAATCCAATCCGCGCGAACTCGCCCATTGAGCAACTTTCGTGATTGCCTTTTCCGCTTTAGCAACCGACCCTGCTAGTGCGATAAGATCTCGGGCGGGTCGCACATAGCGAGAGTAGATAATTTTCTTTTTCTTTGCGTCCCTTTTAATTTGTTCGGTCGAAAGCCCTTTCGTGAAGAAATAATGATTCACCACCTGCTGAATGGCAGTTTCTTCATACTCTTTTTTCTTTGCTCTTTGTTTCTTTTTGAGTTTCATCACTTCAATTGTAACCTTCTGTATAGTAAAATTCAATTATGCTCCATCGCGTTTTTATTGCAATTAACTTGCCCAAAGAGATAAAGGAAGAACTCCTTAACTGGCAGAAAAAATTACCTGAACTCCCTGTCAGATGGACTGAAGAAAAAAATCTTCACCTTACGCTTGCGTTTCTGGGCAATACATCCGACAAAGAAGTAGCGCATATAGGTGAGCTCATGGGAGAAGTGGGGGAGCGGCACCAAGCTTTTTCCATGGAATTCACGAAGATCATCTACGGACCTCCCAAACAAGTTCCGCGAATGGTATGGGTGATAGGCAAAGAATCTCCGGAACTTATGGAACTCCAAAAAGATGTGGAGGATTCGCTTGCGAAATCCGGGCAGCTTCACTTCCATCCCGAAAACCGGCCATTTTCTGTTCATCTCACGCTCGGCCGGCTCCTCCAATGGAAATTCCGTCACATGAATATTGAAGAGCGCCCCGCCATCAACGAAGAAATCACCCTCAATCTTTCCGTCCGTTCCATCGAAGTGATGGAGAGTCACCTCAAGAGCTCCGGTTCAGAATACGGCATCATTCAAAGTTTTCCTCTCCAAGCGGCTTCCATGGGACGGGGTTGACAAGGTTGCTTGTTGTACATTAATATGTACATAATATGGATGTTCGACGAACCGTTCCAATTTCAGAAGCGCGCAAACGCATCTTCGAGATTGCCGACGAAGTGCAGCAGCCAGATACCTATTATATTCTTACAGAAAACGGCAAACCAAAAGCTGTTATTCTTTCTATTGAAGAATTCGAGTCACTCCTTGAAACAATCAAGGTTATTCAGGAATTTCCGAATCTGGAAAAGGATATCGCAGAGGCACAAACACAATATGAGAGAGGGGAGTATGTCGCGCTCCAAGAAATACTTGCGCGACAGGGCTATGTGCTTGCTGATAAGGGAAAGCAAAAATATGAGGTACCGCGTCGTCATTCCCAAAAAAGTTCAAAAAAAACTCGATACGATTGATGGGGTATACCGCGACCGGATTGTAGCGGCACTTGCAGGGCTCCAAGAAAATCCTTATCGAGGAACGAAATTATACGGAAAGAGAGGGGAGGAGTGGTCATGTAGCGTATGGCCATCTCGAATTGTGTATCGAATCGAGCACGAAAAAGTGGTAATACTTATTATTAAGAAAGGTCATCGTCCAGATGTCTCCCAATAATTCAATCGAAAAGCAATCTTTCACTATTCGCGATCTTCCGCAGTCAGAACGTCCGAGAGAACGACTACAGAAATTCGGGCCAGAAGCGCTCTCGGCCCAAGAACTTCTTGCACTTATCTTGGGAAGAGGTACGGCAGGGGAGCCGGTAATGATGACGGCACAGAAACTGCTTTCCCATTTTGGTTCACTCGAAGGAATCATGCAGGCGTCACTCGAAGATCTCCAAAGCATTAAAGGTATTGGTCTTGCGAAAGCATCGCAGATGAAAGCCTGCATGGAAGTGGTGAAGCGCCAGGGGCAAGCGCAAGAGTCACTGCGAGGGAAGAAAATACAAAAGCGCAAAGTCATTATCTCACCTCGTTCCTTGTATGAGCTTGTCCGTCCCAAGATCCGTGGATACGCAAAAGAGCACTTTCTTGTATTATCGTTTGACACGCGCAACAAATTGCTTGGCATTGACACGATTTCCATAGGCACGCTCAACGCAAGTCTTGTGCATCCGCGGGAAACGTTCGATATTGCCATACGCCGACATGCAGCCCATATTATTGTCGCGCACAATCATCCATCTGATGACACGGATCCTTCAGAGGATGATCTTGAAATTACAAAACGCTTAGCTCAAGCAGGAAAAATTTTGGGGATCGAACTCATTGATCATGTCATCATAAGCCAAATAGGATTCTTGAGCTTTAAAGAAAAAGGACTTTTATAATCCTACAAATTACGAATTAGGCACGAATATACAAATAATATGAACACACCAACCCAAATTATTTTTCAAATCACTCGGGGCAAAACCTTCTTCGTACGAGAATGTTCGAAGGTCGCATATGGGGATGACTTTCTTGGATTCCCAGATGAAAAAGAACTGTTGAAAGCCCACCTGGTTGTCGAGCTCATGGAACGCTATCGCTACCTCCCAGAAGCAATTCATGTGGGCGTCTATCTCCCAATCAAAAACGAAACAGTGCTCTACGCCGAGATTGACATTGTTGTGCAAGACAGTTGGCGCAATCCATTTATTGTTATTGCGGTAGAACCACCCCAGACATATGAGCAAAATCTTGAATACACTATGCGCCGCTTGTTTGCGATGGCAGTTCTCATGCACGAGAAAACAACGCCACAATTCCTTATGTATTACACGCGCTGGTACGAGGGCGCAAATCGCAAAATCCGCCAGATCGTTGTGAACTACCGCAAATATCAAAGCTTCCAAGCATGGCATTCTGCCGGCCGCCCCTCGGAACTCGACATTCCTGTAAACTAAAGAGGGCTACTCCCTTCCTATTTGAGCAGTTTGCGATATGATGGACGCGATACCCTCATCATAAAAGCATCAGGCTTATGAGAAGATTTGTTATTGTAGCTTCAATAGTTGGAATGGCGGGATTATACCCTGCTTTTGTATTTGCAAGTGGAACCCAGGGCACAATCTCGTCTGTTTCTGTCGCGAGTTTGCGCGCCCAGATTCAAGAGGTAGAATCCAAAGCCTTCCTTTTGCGAGAGAAGGTAAAGATGTTTGCGTTCCGGCAGCCTTTGCAAGCTGCACCTTCCTCTGCACGATGGCAGGTTGCCTTGCAAGTGGGGCATTGGAAAATGGAAGAAGTGCCATGGGAATTGAGAGGACTCAATCATTCAGAGCAGGCACGCGGAGGAGGGAAAATGGAATGGGAAATAAATCTTGCGATTGCCCAAAAAGCGGCAGAGCTTCTGGGAGCGCACCGTATTGGAGTAACGCTGCTTGGCGCGGCCTTGCCCGGCATTTATAAAGCAGACGCACTTGTCGCCATTCACGCCGATCAAAATCCAAACCTTCCACGAGCATCGGGATTCAAAGTGGCAGCTTCCGCACATGACAAAAGCGGCAAGGCGAGACGGCTTGCCCAATTGCTCGAGCAAGAATACCGAAGGGCAACAGGGCTTGATCGTGAAGTATATATTCCAGAAAGTATGTCTTCCTATTATGCATTCAATTCAGACAAGTTTTTATACGCTGTTCATCCATTAACCCCGAGCGTGATCATCGAAACTGGGTATCTTCCAAATCCGCGGGATCGCGCTATTATCTTAACAAATCCCCAAATGGCGGCCGCAGGCATCGTTCAAGCACTTGTGAAGTTTCTTGAAGAACATGGAACCAAATGATAAAAATTTCAAACGCGAGAAAGAGGCTTTGAACCTGGAAATCGCAGTGTTTGGCGGGGGATGCTTCTGGTGCGGAGAAGCAGTGTTTGAACAGCTCAAGGGAGTACGCGCGGTAACTTCCGGATATGCGGGCGGCACCAAAGCAAACCCCACATACAAGGAGGTGTGCGCCGGCGAAACTGGACACGCAGAAGTTTACCACCAAGAGTATTACGAAAGGAATAAAGAAGCGGGTTATTGTCAACTTCTCATCAATCCAAAGCTCGACAAGCTCAAAGAGGAGTATTCACATTTGCTTAAACAGTAGCAAATAGTTTTACTTAACAATTCATACGTATGTATAGAGTATTAAGCAGAATTTTTTCTTTATATGGAAAGTAGATAGTAAACTAAGAATCATATGGCTTATAAAAAGTTTAACTGATTTGAACTATGAAGATACACTTCATTGGCATTGGAGGAATAGGAGTATCTGCGCTTGCAAAATATTACCTTGCAAAAGGGCACGACGTATCAGGCTGCGATCTTGCTTCTTCTGAAATTACCGAACAACTCTCGCAAATGGGCGCAAAAATTCGTATCGGCCCTCCGCAGGACGCTTGTTTTGCTTCTAACATGCAAGAAATGATTTATAGCCCGGCAGTAACCAAAGATCACCCCGAACTCCAAAAAGCATACAAAATACAAGATACAAGATACAAGATACAAGTCTTAAGCTACCCTCAAGCATTAGGCGAACTTACGAAAATCCATTATACCATCGCGATCTCCGGCACTCACGGCAAGAGTACCACAACGTCGATGATTGCGCTCGTGCTCTTGAAGGCCGGACTTGACCCAAGCGTAATCGTGGGCACAAAACTCAAGGAATTTGGAAATTCCAATTGCAGAGTAGGGGAGGGGAGGAAATATGTCATCAACGGAAAACCAATTTTAGTGATCGAAGCAGACGAACACTTCGCCTCCTTTCTGAACTATTGGCCGCAAATGATCGTGCTCACGACCATTGAAGCCGATCATTTAGATTACTATAGAAACCTTGGAAATATCATCAAAACTTTTCGAAAATATATCGCGCACCTTCCTCCCGATGGGATAATTATTGCGAACAAAGACGATAAAAATACAAAAGAAATACTAACGAAAAGAGCGGAAATAAAAAACAAGGTTAGAGTTCAGACTTATTCATTGCGACAACCCGAAGCAAAAGAACTCCGCAAAATTCTCAAGGTTCCAGGAGAACACAATGTTGCAAATGCGCTCGCGGCTCTTGCGACGGCAAGAGCGCTCCATGTTCCCGACAGGACGAGTTTCAAGGCGCTTTCTGAATTCAAAGGAACGTGGCGGAGATTTGAGATATTTCGTCTCGAGAAACCGGTGCCATACACACTCGTGAGCGATTATGGCCATCACCCCACAAAAGTCCGCGTTACCGTTGAAGCCGCCCGCTCCAAGTGGCCCAAAAAACAAATTTGGCTCGTGTATCAGCCACACCAATACGCGCGCACTTACTATCTTTGGAAAGATTTTGTAAAGGTTCTTGCGAAAGCGCCGGTAGATAAACTCATCCTGACCGATATTTACGATGTTCCAGGCCGCGAGAATCTATCTCTCAAGAAAAAAGTATCTTCAGACAAACTGGCAAATGCAATACAACACACGAAGTACAAAATACCAAATACAATTCTCTATATTCTCAGTCTGGACGCGACCAAAAAATATCTCAATGAAAACCTCAAAGGCGGAGAAATCGTAATGGTCATGGGCGCAGGTGATATCTACAATCTCACCTTGCAACTAACCCAATCCACTTTGAAGTTACCGCTCACGCCCTTGAGTAAAGCGGAGAAAACCAGTCTGAAAAATCGTGGGGTTAGGGCGCGGCGAGCCCCGAGCTTGTCGAGGGGCGAGTAGGGGGAAACGATTTTGAAGACTGATTTTCGGAGCTCAAGGCACGAAAGACTCTCGGGATCGTGAGGAGTTACACTTTGAAAAATTGTCAAAATGAGGCTCCTATGATATGCTAAACTCGTATGAAAATCGTATTCACGGGAGGGGGTACAGGAGGCCATATTCTTCCTATCATCGCTATTGCAAGAGAACTTCGGAGGAGTTACCAAGGAAAAGATCTCAAGCTCTTTTACATCGGCCCTCGTGATGCTTTTGGAGATATTCTCCTTTCTCAAGAAGAGATGAAAGCTTTTGTAATCCAAGCTGGCAAATTGAGGCGATATTTAGACGGCGGGACAGTTTTCCAAAATGTAATTGATCTTGTCTTTCGAGTTCCCCTCGGCATCTTTCAAGCATTCCGCATTCTTTTTTTTCTTTCCCCAGATCTTATTTTTAGCAAAGGAGGATATGGAGCAATTCCAGCGACGATTGCGGGTTGGTTTCTTCGAATCCCCATATTTCTTCATGAATCTGATGCTATTCCGGGTTTAGCGAATCGCATTTCTGGAAAATTTGCTCTCGAAATTTTTACTTCTTTTCCATCCGTCCCTTACTTCTCTTCAAAAAAAATTATTTTTGTTGGCAATCCGATCCGCCGAGAACTCTTAACTGGATCAAAACAAGAAGCAACTCAATTATTCCAACTCACGAATGAAAAACCAATTCTTCTGATCTTGGGAGGTTCTCAAGGAGCCCAACGAATCAACGATGTGATGTTAGCAGTTTTGAACGAGGCGCTCGGATATTTTGAAATTATTCACCAAACAGGAGAACAAAACTTTCAGCAGGTTCGCGCAGAAGCAAATGTAGTCATCAAAGAAGAATATAAGAAATGTTATCATCCTATTCCTTTTCTCAACGAAGCAGAACTTCGACACGTGTATGCAGCATCCGACATCATTGTAAGCAGGGCGGGGTCAGGATCAATCTTCGAAATTGCGGCGCTTGGAAAACCAAGCATTCTTATCCCTCTTGGAGAATCTGCACAGAATCACCAACTCAAAAATGCATACGCCTACGCAGGTATCAAAGCCGCCATTGTTCTGGAACAAGCAAACCTTACCCCGCATTTCTTCCTTGAACGTTTACGCTCTATTGCGTTTAGTCCCGAAATATCAGAACAAATGTCAAGCGCGGCGCTCAAATTTGCAAAGCCGCAGGCCGCAAGAATCATTGCTCAATATATTCTTGAGTATCTCATCAAATAGATATGATGAGTTCTGGAAAACAAACAGTCGTTCGTACAAGATTCGCTCCATCTCCAACTGGTCCTATGCACATGGGAACAGTCAGGACTGTTCTTTTCAACTACCTTTTTGCTAAGAATAGAGCAGGCGTTTTTATCTTGCGAATTGAGGATACCGATAAAGAGAGATCTCTCAAGGAATGGGAGGATGATATCCTTGAAAATCTTCAGTGGTTAGGACTTCAATGGGATGAGGGTCCAATCACTCAAACTCAAAATTATATCGGATCTTATGGCCCCTACCGGCAGAGTGAGAGAACAGAGATGTACCAAAAGTATCTCAAACAACTTTTAGAGCAGGGGAGAGCATATTGGTGTTTTTGTACCCAAGAAGAACTCGACGCTCAAAGACAGCATCAGTTGAGTCTTGGACAAGCACCAAAATACACAGGAACCTGCAGGACACTTCCGAGTGGAAAAAAGGACCAGTATCTCAATGAAGGAAGGAGTCCGGTTATTCGATTTGCAGTGGAGCAAAAAATTATTGCGTTTCACGATCTTATTCGAGGGGAGATCAAATTTGATACGAATCTTATCGGAGATATCGTAATCGCAAAGGATTTGAATACCCCTCTGTATAATTTTACGGTTGTGATTGACGATTTTGAGATGAAAATTACTCATGTGATTCGCGGAGAAGAACATATCTCAAACACTCCCAAGCAAATCTTGCTCCAAGAAGCTTTTGGTTTCTCAAGACCAACATACGCGCATGTATCTCTTATTCTTGCTCCTGATCGAACCAAACTAAGTAAGCGCCACGGAGATAATTCCATCACGAGGTTTCGGAAAGAAGGATACCTTCCGGAAGCAATCGTGAACTTTCTCTCACTTTTGGGCTGGAATCCCGGTACTGAAAGAGAAATTTTCTCCTCGGATGAACTTATCAAAGAATTTTCGATAGAAAGAGTTCAAAAGAATCCTGCCATTTTCAACATCCAGCGGCTTGATTGGCTCAATGGATTTTATATTCGCAAAAAAGACCTTCCGCAACTTACAAAACTCTGCATTCCTTATCTCACCGCAAGAGGGGAGGGGAGTGCTTTGGAACCCATCGTTGCGCTCTATCAAGAACGGCTAAAGAAATTATCGGAAATTGCCGAATTGACTGACTTTTTTTTCCAAAAAAATCTTGCGTATCCAAAAGAACTTCTCTACTGGAAAGATGCTTCAGATGCGGATACCAAAAGAATGTTAGATACATTGGCGCAACTTCTCTCGTCAATCGGAGAAGGGGAGTGGACAAAAGAAAAGTTAGCAGAAATCATCATGCCCCAAGCGGAAAAGCAAAAGAATAAAGGATATATGCTTTGGCCATTCCGAGTAGCATTAACGGGCAAAAAAGCTTCTGCAGGACCCTTTGAGATTGCCCATGTTTTAGGAAAGGAAAAAACGCTTCAGCGGATTCAAGAGGCAGTTGCAAGATTATCGTAAATCTTCTTTCATTATGCGCCTGTGGCTATCCATAATCAGTTTCACACTTTGTATCCCTCTTCTCTCTTTTGCGCAGAATGTTGAAATCCCCGGTACACTTACAGAAGCAGGAGAGGTAACGAGAGACGTTGGAAAGAATATCCTTCAGAGATTGCCTGACATCATAAAAAATATCTGGGATACAAAGGTCATACCTACATGGCAGAAGATGCTCCACTGGACCATCGAAACGCTTTGGGGAAAATCTATTTCTCCGACCGTTCAAAAAATCGTGGACAAAATTACCAAATTTGCAGAACGGCAAATCGAGGAAAGAAAACCAATGATTGAGCAAGAACTCGAAAAAGAGAAGAAAGAATTTCAAAGAGATGCTTGGAACCGTTTGAAGAGTTTGTTTGAATAGTGTTGACACTCCAAGAGGGGAAAGGATATTATGTGTATAATATACTTCGCAGAATGATCCTTTATCGAAGTATAATATGGAGCAAAGTCAAACCGCCTTAAAAGACCATATTCGAGGGTTTTTTGAATACTTGGATCTGGAAAGAGGTCTTGCGAATAAAAGCCAGGAAACCTATATTCGTCTTCTGAATCAGTTTTTGCGTTGGTTACATCAAAATAACTTGGATGATCTCAAACCTCACGACCTTACCGAGGAACATATCTGGCAATACCGTGTGTTTCTTTCGCGACACATCAATTCAAAAACCAAAGAACCGCTCAAAAGATCTACCCAAAATTACTATCTTATTGCGCTTCGAAATCTTTTCAAGTATTTTACGGACCGCGGCATTATCTGCCTTCCTGCAGATAAAATAAAGCTTGCAAAATCAAAATCTCACGAGCGCACCATCAAATTTCTTTCTCTTGAACAAGTAAAGAAGCTTCTCGATGCTCCTCGCACCTCTACTAATACAGGACTTCGAGACCGTGCAATCTTAGAAGCTTTTTTCTCTACCGGTCTTCGAGTTGCCGAGTTGGTAAGTCTGAATCAAGAACAGTTCAGGATCACTCCTGAAACGCAGGATACGGAAATTGTAATTGTAGGGAAAGGCAATCGGACACGCCCAGTATATTTTTCAAAGAGAGCTGTGGAATGGCTCCGGAAATATCTCAAGACCAGAAAAGATGATGAAAAGGCATTATTTATCAACTACAAGGGACCAGCGAAAGCTTCCAAGCGTCTCACTTCCCGTTCCGTAGAAAATATCGTTAAAAAATACGCGCTTTCCGCCGGCATTCCAAACTTCACATCTCCCCACACACTGCGGCATAGTTTTGCAACTGATCTTTTAACGCAAGGAGTCGATTTAAGGGAGGTGCAGGAGTTCCTGGGACATAAAAACATTAGCACTACCCAAATCTACGTCCACGTAACCTCAAAGAGACTTCGCGAAACTCATCGTAAATTTCATAGCTTCAATGAATAATCTCTTCTCCCCTACTCTATCGAGATTCCCGAGATTCTTGTGCGATTTCTTGGAGAAATGGCAATGCTTTCTTCAGTGCTTGCTCGCGATGGCCATTCGGAAGTTCTTCTATCGGCAACTCCGAAAGCACTCTGCCCGTTTTGAATTCATAGAATATCGAACGAAATGGATATCCAGGAACGATGGGATAATGCGTATTCTCGGTGATTTTTCCTTCGAGGGAGCCCTCAAATGTGTTCACCACTCCCCTATCAGATGCGATCGCTAAAACAACTTTAAATCTCGCGGTCCGTCTTCCTTGTGGTATATCTTTCATCTTCTCTAATGCATAGTGGATCAGTTCCTCATCGGAAGCCTCGTATCCGGGCCATCGTCTCGAACGAACTCCTGGTTCTCCACCTAACGCGTCGATCTCCAATCCCCCATCGTCTGCAAGGGTTGGAATAAGAGCTTTCTGAAAATAAAACTGCACCTTCAAAATCGCATTTTCTTGGAATGTAGAGCCGGTTTCTTCTGGTTTCTCATGAATCCCAAGATCAGCAAGCGTCACCATGCCAACATGCACACCTTCGAGCAAGTGCTTATACTCTCTTATTTTCCCTTCATTTGTAGTTGCCAGCAGAATGCGCATCACCAATGTTTTTTCTTTGGAGTATTCATTCGAATCGAATTTCTATCGCATCACCATCTTGCATCATATACTCCCCAAATTCCGTATTCTCTTTTCCAGCCACAAACATTTTTACACTTCCTTCAGGTCCACTGCAAAAATTAAAGATACACTCGGAAGTAAGGTGTTTGTCCCAAATTTTAAAAAACTCTCCAAGTTTTATCATATCCTTAGTTACACGGCCATCCATCTCCATGTGGATGGTGCCGGTTGCGTCGTGTGTATGAATGGGAGCATGCACTACACCGATGCCGATATCCGAGGGAATTTCCTCATTCTTTCCATTGATCACGATACCGAGTTTCGCATGCCAATGGATTCCATTGCGAGAAATCAACTCTCCTTGGGGACTTGGTGGATGCGTCTTGTTGTACCAAAACAAAAATCCCACTCCCCCACTAATTGCGAGAACAAGCAACGCGATCTTAAAGAAACGAAAGGTGGAATGCTGTTTGGCAAGTCTTTGCTCCTGTTCCAGCTTCTCTTGCCGCTTGACTTCTTTGCGCTCTTTCTTGGTCAATTGTTGAGCGGAGTAATCTTCCTGTAGCATATCGTTTGGAAAAGTATACCATCGCGAGTCAGAAAACGCAACGATCGCTATGAATGTTCTGCAGGTTCAGTTAATGGTAATTGGCAGCTTTGTTTCAACTCCGCTTTGCGTTGCTTTTCCGTGTAACACATATGCACCCGGGTTTTTGATCAGTAGTTCGACTTGGAACTATCCGCAATGAGGAGAAACGGAGCAAAACCTTTATTCATTATTTATCAAGACGATTCTGCTTGAAAAGTCCAAATGAACGCTTCTAAAAGTTGGGTTTCCTGTTCTTCGAGCTGTTTTCTATCCAACGCAAAGGTAAGGAATACGAGTATTTTATTTTTGTATGGGATAATCCGTAACAATCTATTTTGAAACAAACCTCGCGCGCAATGTTCTTGCGCGCGAGGTGTTTCGTTGCTACGGACTCACCGAGAAAGTGGCAGGAACTTCTGAAACAGCCGAATACCCCACCCAACTGCCTATCGCCGCATCAAAAACGGAATTATACGCACTCACTTCAATCGTATATGTTCTGCCGGGTTCCAGTTTCCGACCATAATACGTTGTATATCCTGACGTATCGTACGGGCTCATTACAGTCCATAGGTCATTGAAGTACCACCCGGACTCGTACACGCTGATCCAGAAATTTTTCTCTGCCCCTTGCGGCCAGAACGTGGGCAGTGTCCATTCGATACGCGGGGTTTGAGTGGTTTGCACGCCGCTCGGCTTCAAAGTTTTTATCTTATCAAGAAAGAACTTCAGGTTGGCGACGATGGTCTCTCCCCCACCGGTTTTATTCACCGCGGTGATTTGATAGGAATATTCTCCTGCAGGAAACTCGGAAAGCGCTTTGGGTGCCTGATGCACGTATATATAATTCCCCCAACACCACGAACCCAACACCCATTCGCCCGATGAAACTTCTTGCCCGGTACAGTTCGTCAACATTGATGATACGTTCCGGAACGTGGCTACGGCTCGCATTTGATTGTCGCCCGGCTTCTTTTCGTAGAGCTTGAAAACCCGAAGATTATCAACATTGTCCATTATTGGATAGGTAAAGTAAAACTCTTCCCCTCCTTGGCCGGCACTCCACTGATACCACGAGGCACTGGCGCCGCTCGTAATAGAAAATGGAACCGTTAGGGAACTTACCGCATCGTTATTTGCATCAGAGACTCTCACGGTGTAATCAACCGCACTAGGAAGATCGGTGGGAACAACAGACCACAGGTAATAGTAGTAGCCTGTTTCCGCACCCTGATCGTAACGTGAAGTAATGGTGCGGTAAAACTTTCCTCCCTTCCAAAGCTCAATCTTGACCGCTTTTGAGGAGAGATTTGAAGACCACCATCCCACATATCCATCCTGACCCTGCGTCCAACCCCACCATTGACTCGGGTAATACACTTTGACCGACGCTGGAGTCTTTCCAGTGCTCGTGAGCACTGTCGCGTTTAATTTCTCCGCGCCATTGACACCATTTACGTCTTTCGTGCGTATCATTGACTCGTAATATCCAGCAGCACTCGTGGTGCCCGACAGCATTCCCGCCGTGCTCAACACGAGTCCCGACGGTATGGAGCCGTGAGCAACCTGCCATTGGTAAGGAGCACTACCCCCAGAAACTACGCCACTTTTGCTTATCACAGATCCCTCTTTAACCGGCGTAAAGTATCCCAGAGAAGCGTTCACGTTGTATGGCTCCCACTGATAAGTTCTGTCAAAATACGACAGGGTTTTGGTGCCGCATGCTTGGCTAGGGGGCAATGTTCCATACGGAGAGTAAGAGGTATTTCCACCCAAATCGTCTAATCTCACCCATGCATCAGTACCGGCAGCAAGCGCATTGAAAGCAAAGACCGAAGTATTATAATCCCAAGTACCGTAACCATAGCCGACGCGCCCCGTGGTTCTATCGCGGTAATAGAGCGAATAAAGAGCCGGCGTATCGGACTGCATGCGGAAATTCCCGTACGGCCAGAATGTGATATCGCCAAAGTCTATAATTCCGGAACTTATCGGGAAGGAAAAATCTGTAGAGCCGCCGACCAATGGATTTGCTTCTACATAAGCGTATAGGGTGTCGTTGAAGCCATAATACGAATACGCGCTATACCATTTGCTGTCGTAGCAGCTCGGCCACGTGCCAAAGACCATGTAAGAAAAGTCGGCAGTCTTGAGGGTAAAAGAAAACTCTCCGTTGGCATTCGTGAGCGCGGACTGGGGAGTAGAACTCCACCAGGATCCGCCCCAACTCCGTACCGGAACTCCGACTAGGGGCTCTTTGGTGAAAGTATCAATAAACCTTCCCTTAAATGTGAGGGTGTCAGGAAGTTGAATAATTTTGATGGAAGAATCGCTTATGTCGCGAGTCGCGGGATCTGCAGTATCGGCAACCTCGATCGCATAGTCATTTCCTTGAGGAATATCTTTGGGAATGGGAATCCAATAATCAAAACTCCCAAAGGTGTATGATCCTGTACTGCCAGAATATTCTTGAGGAACATTGGAGGCTAGACTCCGATACAACGTTCCACTTTTCAGAAGGTTAATGTTTACGGCCTGACTCACGATATTGGCAGAAGTCCAAGAGACATATCCGGTAAATCCGCCAACCCATGATTCGCCGCCATTGGGATAATTGACTACGACAAGAGAATCAGAGGGATCAATCATGAAAGATCTATCACTCTCATCAAAAAACTTCTGATCAGTGGCGTCGGCAACGCGCACCGTATAGTCAGAGCCTGGAGCAAGATCTGCTGGAAGTGTCCAGTAATCTATGAACCCTCCAGTAGTCGTTCCTTGGTCATAATCCCGATCAAAGGTGTGTACGAGCTTTCCCGACTTGTAAAGCATTATCCGTACCCGTCCACTCTTAAGATCTTCTGTCCACCAGCAAATAATAAATTCTCCTCCGCGGGTAAAGATTTCTCCACCGTTCGGATACTGCACCCAAATCATGGGGCCTCCGACAATGCTAAAGGTTCTATCACTCACATCCCAATTTCCTTGGGTATTTGTCACTTCGTCCCACAGCGTCAGATTTCCCAATTCATCTTCTGAAAGCGCCAAAATTTTATAGCTCCCCGGAGCTACCCGCCAGCATGTTTTGCCATCCGAGCTGCATATGGTCTTTGCATCCCACGACAGGGAGCTATCAAGGGAAGTGGAAGTTGAAATCCAACCAAGAAGTAAACCTTGGGGATCTTGTTTCGCCTCGGCATCTGCGCTCACCAAGAGAAGCTGGACCTTGCCGGTGCCGCCACGCCAGCGGATATTATTTGAGATGCCTTGAGTGAATGTCTCGCCACCGTTCGGGTTCATTACTTTTATAAAGTCAATTTCTTGAGTGAAAAGGAAAAGAACGGTATTAGAAGTGCCGTTGGCGTTTGTTACCGAAACATCACATCCCTCTCCTATTTTGCAGGAAGTTTGTGGTACATCAAAAACCAACGTCTTGCCATCTTGAGATCGGAGACCGCTCACTACCCCTGCCGCGTTGCCGAAATTTACGGCATTATCTTTTTCAGTAAAACCGCTTCCTTTGATAGTCACCGATGTACCCACCGGTCCTTGCCACGGAGTAAGACTCGTAATAACTGGTCCTGAAGGTGGAGGGGGCGGAGGCGGTGTTGGAGCCGGTGGAGGTGGAGGGAGTGGGGACGGTGGGGTTGGTTTCCCACGGTTTTCGGGTTTCGGAGGAGGCGGTTGGGAAGGGTCTTGGGCCATGGGGTCTAACTTGATGGGATGGGCATTGGAAATGCCATGAGCATTGACAATTTTTATGGGACAGGCCCTTTCCGGTAGACAAGGGATATTATTGGGGATAATGAAGGACACGGAAGTGCCGCCCGCATCTGATATAAGTCCTCTCGATACAATCTTCCCTTTAACGAAAATGGAGTTATCGGCTGCGATAAAACCGCGTCCCTGGATCGTTAAAGTTGCACCGGGCGAAAAAGACACCCCGGAAATATTAGTGATCTTGGGCGGTTTGTTTCGCTCACCTACCGCGAGAAGTGCATTTACAACTTCTCTGGTTCTCCCCTCGACTCTGCCGTGCTGATCTTTTTGCGAAAGACCGATGCTTTTCTGAAGACGTTTCACCGCAGCTTCGCTGGCTGGACCGAAATTGCCCGTCGTGAGCTTCTCGGGATAAACCCGTGGAAACATTCCTAAAAACTCTTGAAGTCTCTGTACGTTGTTTCCGGAGTTTCCACGTTGCAGATTTTCCGTAAGACCAGCCTCCGCTGATACGGGAGTGGCTTTCGTAGGACGTTGGGGTCTTGCCGTAGCTGCTTGAATTTGTGACTGCAATCCATTGAGTTTTGATTGCAAGGATTGGATTTGATTTTGGATTCTCTGGATTACCTCCTTTTTGAGCTCGTTTGTTTTGTGTTGAACACTTTGGATTTGGGATTGCAATTGTTGGACAGTGGCAGGGGTAGCAGGTTGAGCAGGTTCTGCTGGCGTTGCTGGTTGTGCAGGCTGTGCGGGTATTGCTGGTTGATCCACTTTTGCAGGTTGAGCTGGCGTGGCAGGGGTAGCAGGCTTGGCAGGTGTTGCTGGAGTTCCGGTATCAGGATGTGGTTGAGTGGCTTGTCCAGAGTCTGTCGAAGGGGTTACTGGTTGAACGGGTTGTGTTGGAGGTACGGGGCTGACTGGCGGAGTTGGTGAAGTCGGAGTTGCCGCTTTCTTTGCCGGGACAGCTGGTTGTGCTGCCTTTCCAGTGCCTTGTGAGGGTTGAGCTGGTGTTGCCGCTGCTGCGAGCAAAGCATTTACTACCTTTTGAAGCGTTGCGAGCTGCTCGCCGATTTGCTGGAGCGTATGCCCGTATGAATGATCTGCAAAAACAAAAAACGGCGCGAACGTGAGTGCCCCTAAAACAATAAATGAAATGAGATGCTTCATTACTTTCGAGGAATCTTGTTATTGCTTTCTTTCATTATAGGTTCTTTCCACCAAAAAGTTATCCACACTATTTTTTTATCATCAACCCTTCTTCACTCCTCGTCAAGCAAAATTATCCCCACGTCATATGTAAAATTCATTCGTTCTTCATTTTTGCTTCAATTCTTGCCTTTGCTATTTTTGAGGCAACATCCCGTGGATTTTCGCCTTTTTTTATACTTTCTTCCAAGACCAATCGTGTGGTCTTTGTAATTTTTCTCTTTACTAACTCAAACATCTTCTTTGGATTGTATCCGCGATACTCGGCATAGGAGGAAATCACTCCGCCTGCATTGGCCACAAAATCCGGGACAACAAGAATTCCTTTTTGAAAAAACTCTTTCTCGATTTGTTCTGACATGGGGATATTGCCTGCCTCGACAATAATCTTCGCTTGGATTTTGTTTTTATTGTGTTCATGTATGACGTCACTTACCGATGCGGGGATTAAAATATCCACAGGGATACTCCAAAACTCATCGGGTGGTATGCGAGCGACACCAGGGTATTCTTGGAGAGACCTCTTCACGCTCATGAGTTTCCGAATAGTATTTTTATCAAGTCCATTTCTGTCAAAGATCGTCGCGCTTATATCTGCGAGAGCCAATACGGTCGCACCCATATCAGTAAGATATCGATAGGCAAAAGTCCCTACGTTGCCAAAGCCGTGAATGGCAACGGTTGATTCCGCAATTTTGATGTTTTTGAGTTCCGCTGCGATGGCAGTTGCTTGAGCCACGCCAAAACCAGTACTCCCGAATTCATGCGGTATGCCGCATTTTTCGCCAGGTTTTCCAAACATTTTCATGCAGACATTTGCGGGCTTACCCGTTGCCGACCGCCAATTGCCAGTTGCTTCAACAAACCACTCCATTTCTTTTTCTCCGGTATTTACATCTGGGCCAGCAATGTATTTTCGTGGCGTAAATAGTTTGATCGCCCGAGCAAAACTTTGGATATATTGCTTTTTTAATTCTTCTGATCCTCCGGGTTTACCCGCCGAAGCCTTGGCGGAGGCGGGCCACACAATACCAGCCTTTGCCCCACCGAAAGGAATACCAGCCAAGGCGTTTTTCCAGGTCATGGTGCGAGCCAATCGCCATACTTCTTCCTCAGTCACATCCTTGGTCATCCGAATTCCACCCTTGCCAGGACCCAAGACCGTATTATCAACTACCAAAAATCCCTCCATACCGATTTTAGGATCATACACTTTTACAACATATTCGGGACCAAATTTATCTTTTTGTATCATATACACAAGTTTTCAGGGAACGGGGCGCATCGACTGGTGCGGCCCCGGCAGAGGCCGTCGCGATCCTTGATGCGCATGTCCGGAGTATCTCATCGGCAGCACGCGCGTCGGCGGAAGTTCGGGAAGCTCGGAAACGCGTAAATTCTTCCGTATCAACCGCTCGATATTCCTGATCCCACCGCGCTCTTCGGGCAATACAAATGAAATAGCGTGTCCCTCCGCGCCTGCGCGGGCAGTGCGGCCCACCCGGTGCACGTAGTCTTCGGAAAGCTTGGGGAGATCGAAGTTCACTACGAGTTCAATTCCATGCACATCAAGCCCCCGCGCGGCAATATCGGTCGCAACAAGCACGCGATATTTTCCCGATTTGAACCCTTCGAGCGCGTCTTTGCGTTGACCGAGTGATCGATTCGAGTGGATTTCTGAAGCGCTATGCCCCATCGCGCGAACCGCCGCAGCAACGCGCTTTGCGCCGTGCTTCGTCCGCGTAAACACGAGAGTTGAGCCTTTGTATTCGCCGAGGATCTTTTCAAGAAGTCGTAATTTCGATTCTTTCATTACGACAAAGATTTCCTGCGTGACGCGCTCTACCAAGGTGCCGGAAGGCGCAATCTCCACCCGAATCGGAAGTTTCATGCTGCGGGCCGCGATTGTCATCACTCCCGGCGGGAGCGTCGCGGAAAAAAGCATCGTGTGGCGATCATTCGGTACGGCTTGAAGAATCCGTTCAATTTGCGGAAGAAATCCCATATCGAGCATCCGGTCGGCCTCATCAAGTATCAGGGTATTTACGCGCTCCAGTCGGATCGTTTTCCGCTGGAGATGGTCAATGAGCCTTCCTGGTGTCGCGATAATCACGTGTGGATTTCGCGTGATACCGCGTATCTGCGGCCCCATGGCAGTCCCACCGATGAGCACCACCGTGTGAAGCCCTAGGGAATGCCCGATTTTCCGCAACTCTTCGTCAACCTGAAGTGCGAGCTCCCGGGTAGGCAAAAGTATCAAACCCTGCCCCTTGGAACGCACGATCGACTGGATAAGCGGGATTACGAATGCGAGCGTTTTGCCCGTACCCGTCTGGGCGATGCCGACAAGATCCTTCCTTTCAATCGCAAGCGGAATGGCTTTCTCCTGAATCGGCGTAGGGCGCACATAACGAAGCTTCTCGAGAATTTCAAGGAGACCCGGGGCAATCCCGAGCCCGTGAAACGACGGAACCGATTGTGAATGTATGTTGTGCATCTTTGACCACGTGGATACGGTGCTCCCTCCTTCGCTAAAGCTTTGGCGGGCAGGCAGCCGGTATGACGTGATGGGAAAAGTTCTTGAGTAGGTTTTTTAAGAATCCGATGCATCTCGGATTTTATCGTTTGCTATAGCAGTGAGCGGAGTGAGTGAAACGAGCGAAGTCGAACTGCTGCATGTACTGGACAAAGTTAGAACCTGTTTAGTCAATCAACTCGTGCTCTTTGAGATAAGCAAGGATAATCACATCAACAGGACTTAACAGGTTTTTGTCTACGTCAGAAGTTAGATATGTCATTTCTTCTACTTCTGCTGCAGGTTGCAGCGTACCAGTAAAATCTCCTGTGTAGCAGGTCATTTGTACAAAGGTTCCTTCTGGCTTTCCATGAGCTTGTGCTTTAAAAGTACCGAGATACTGCACGGTCTCTGGCAACAAATCTATACACAGCTCCTCTTTGACTTCTCTGAGTAGTGCCTCATGGTCTGACTCTCCTTGTTCTCGTTTTCCTCCCGGGATATACCAGACGTCTTTTCCCCTTGAGCGTGTACTCAAAATCTTCCTATCTTTCAAGTATATCCAAGCGAGTTTATCTATGAGTGTTGTTTCCATAGCTGGCATCCTCGGTCTAGAACCGAAGATTTAAGAGGGATTTTAGGCTCTTTTGGAGATAATCCCCTGACCCGTCTCGGTCGGGGTCATTGTAGCACAAATGCTTGGCATTGATCCAGTCCAGTCAAAATGAGACGAATGAGACACCTTGTTATGGCCAAGATTTAGAACACCGCATCTTGAGGTAAAATCAATATATTGATTGCCATCTACATCTTGAATAATAGACCCCTTGGCAGTATCGAACGCTATGGGAATACTACGAGGATATGATCTATTACTGCTTTCGTATCTCTCTTGCTCTTCCAATAGACGGATGGATCCCTTGCCAGGAATAGAATCTGTTACTATTTTAGCATCATCGCAAAGATGAAATTTATCAAACATTTATTTTTTGTAGATAGCGATCAGTTGTCTAATAATGAGTTCTGAAGGATCAATGAATTCTCCCCTGAAATCAAACCATACTCGCTTAAAGTCGTTCTTCTCTATTTTTCTAATGCCCCCTATTTCGGGATCCTGCAGATAGATGTATTGTGAGTCAATCCCACATGCAACCGAATAGTGGCCGTCTGCTATGTCGGAATCGGAGTAATCCGCCCTGCCCCGAGTAAACCAATCAACAATCGGCGGTACTCCTCTGTGAAGCCATTTCTCTATATCCCCAAAAGAACTATTATTTTTTACGATAACTTTGAAACCCAATTGCCTTGCGGCCCTTGTCAATCCCCTTTCGTCGGTTCCAAGACGTCGAGTTGTCCCGACCAACTTTGCCAGTTCCTTCTCGCTTTTATTCAGTCCATAATAATCCAACACGATCTTCAAGCTGGCAGGACCGCACATGTCCGCCCCCAATGTTTCTTGAAACGGTTTTACTTTGAGGTGTTTTGTCATTAAAACTACGAAAGAATAAGTCGGGTTTATTTTAACATAAATGTTTACACTGAGCGAATCAAAGCAAAATAAATGAGACACTAAATAGGAGTAATGTCTTATGACTTATTTTAAGCGATCGCTACAAATAAACCAGCTGCTCAAAAAAAGTACCTAACACCTATTTCTCAGACCTGGATATCCGCAACTACGCCAAGTATATCCTGGAAGAGGGAGAAGAGGGCCCTCTCGTGGACATTACGATAAATAGAGCGCTTTTAGAGCTATAAAAAAGATTATTTCTCCAAGTCAAGAAGTTCGTCAATGCGAATTTGATTCACAAATTCAGGAACATGGCTCACGAGAATCATGACTCCCTCATATTTGTTGAGAGCAGACCCGATAACAGGCAAATGCCGAAAATTGATGTGGTTGGTTGGTTCATCGAGTAAAAGAAGACCCGGCTTTTGTAACACAAGCCGAGCAAACGCTACCAAGCCTTTTTGGCCTTCCGACAAGCTACCGATTTTCGCGTAGATGAAGTCTTGAGTTATCAAAAAGCCAGCGGCAACCGAACGAACACTCTCCTCGGAATGCTGTTCTGCCGCCAAAGCGAGAGAATCATACACAATGTCATCAAAATTAAGCATGGAAAAATCCTGACGGTAATAGCCAATTCTGACGCCCGGCGCGATGGTAACCCCTTTTGCGGATCCTCGAGCCAAAGATTCAAGCAGAGTGCTCTTGCCAACGCCATTGGGGCCCACGAGGAGCAGATGCTGATTTTTTCTTAAAGAAATGTTTGCTTTTCGCGCCAAGGCCTTGTGATTTTTCATCACGGAGAAAGAAGTAATGCTGGCGATTTCTCCGCTCATGCCTTCTTGGCAAGGAATAATAAAAGGACGGATTGTTTTATCTTCTCTGCGCACCTCCACCTTCGCCTCCTCGGCCTCCTCGGCTTTTTCGCGCATTTTTTTCGCGACTAACCTCATCTTTCCTCCTTTGTGCGCGAAAAAACCCGCTTTTTCCTTGCTCTCTTTTATGGTCTTGGCAAGTTGGGCGTTCTTCCTGTTTTCCCTTGCAATTCGCGCGGAGATTTCCTTGACAAGATCAAAGTAGTTTCCCACATATTGCTCAACTTTATGGGTGAATACATCGAGATATAAAACGCCTTGCGTAAACGCGTTGAGGAAATCCGCGTCGTGGGAAATAACAACGCATGTCTTTTGATAATCAACGAGGAATTGCGTCAAGTGAGCTATGCCGGCCTTATCAAGATTATTGGTTGGTTCGTCGAGCAAAAGCAAATCCGGGTCTTGGATAAGCGCGGAAGCCAAAAGAAGCCGCACTTGCTGGCCGCCAGAAAATGATTTGATGATTCTTTCTTTCGGAGCTAAAAGATTTACCACTCCGAGGACAGCATCAATCTTCGGATCAATATCATAGACTTTCCTGGTAAAGCACCTTTCAAAAAACTCGCGCACCGTGAGATTCATCTGATCTCGGGGAATCACCTGGCGCGCGGCAGCAATCGTGAACCCGGGGGCAATATGAACAGCTCCGGATTCCGGGGCAAGCTGGCCGCAGATAAGCTGAAACAGAGTGCTTTTACCTGCTCCGTTTTGGCCCATAAGCGCGATTTTGAATCCTTCACGTATCGAAAAATCCACCTCATCTAAGACGGGTTTTCTGGGTCCGTAGTCAAACGAAACTTCATCGAATCTCAATATAACTTCTCCTTGCGACATACAATACGCTACCTTATTTCACCTAAAAAACACGCTCGCGCGTGCGATTTGAAGAGTTTCAACTCTGCCCCTATGCTATCATAAAATTCCAAGCGCGTCAAAACCCGCCAGATTACGCATTGGAGCCGGCGACGTAGCCGGTGGTCCAGCAAAGCTGGAGCGAGTAGCCGCCAGAGGAACGGTTGATATGAAGCAAGTCGCCGGTAACATAAAGATTTTCTATCTTTTTGGATCGCATCGTTTTCATGTCAATTTCGGCAAGCGGAACTCCGCCGTCCGCGATAACCGCGCGGTCATACCCCATGAGACCGGTAATCGTGAGCGGCAAGGCTTTTAACATACGTACGATATGCTTGCGTTCCTCTTTCGTGACACTATAAACTTTCGTATTCGGATCAACATATTCTTTCAGAAGCGACAAGAGGGCGCGGCTCGTGCCGGCAGGAGCAATATCTTGAAAGACATTTTTGAGCATTTTGTTTTTGTTCTTATCAAAAATCGCGATGATTCTGCGTTCGAGCGAACCCAAGTCGGTATCGGGGAACGCGTCGATGTTCGAGGTTACGCTTCCATTGTGCAGCAAGTCGCTCACCTTGTACGCGATGTTTAAGATAAGGGGGCCGGAAATACCAAAATGGGTGAATAAAATTTTGCCGGTTTCTGAAAACTGCTTTACTTCATTGACGAAAAAAGTGATTTTCATCAATGAGAGCGACACACCAGCAAACTCTTTTACCCACGCCTCGCTTACCGCGAGTGGAACTATGGTTGGCGTCGGCTTTGAAATCGTATGGCCAAGCTGGGCAAGCCAAGAGAATCCGTCCCCTGTTGACCCTGTTTCAGGATGCGACACGCCGCCGGTCGCGAAGATAAACGACCGCGCTTTGTATTCTAGCTTGCCGCAGACTACGCTTGTTATTTTATTGGATTCAGAAACAACGCGCGTGACTGGCGAGCCCGTTTTAACCTGAACCTTGCCTTCTCGAATATACTTTGCGAGCGTGTTATATACATCAAGCGCGCGTTCGGTGCATGGAAACGCGCGCTTGCGGGCCTGAACAACGAGCGGCAAATCCTTTGATTCAAAGAAAGAAAAGGTTTCCTTCACGCCAAACTGGGAAAAAGGAGAATACAAAAATTGCTCTGCCTTGCCATAATTTTTCAGCAGCACATGCTCATCAAACTCGGCATTGGTAATGTTGCAGCGGCCGCCGCCGCTGATTTTCAACTTCTCTCCGAGCTTTTTATTTTTCTCCAGAAGCAGCACTCTCTTGCCCTGTTCCGCGGCGCGCCCTGCCGCCATGAGCCCCGCCGCGCCCCCGCCGACAACAATCACATCGAATTCTGTTCTATTCATACAAGAAGAACGGCAGCGGAGCGATTATGCTTCGTCTTGATGAGAAGAAAACCAATCCATGAATCTCTTTCGATGTTTATCGATAGACCATTCGCCGTTTTTGAAAAGCGCGGGATAGGTTTCTTGAAATTGTTTCAGACTGTCTACGGAAGCGCGCGAAAAACTTCCCGGAGCGCTCTTATTGTAAGATTCCATAAAACTCGTGAGAGGAGTCAGCACCCGATTTATCTCCAGGTCGTTGTGTTTGCTGTTCCTCATACATTAAGCATACTACGCATTTATTCACAAATCAAGTAAATCGGCCAGAATGCCTGCCCGCCTTTGGAGGGGTGGAAATTGGCCGGTTGCTTCCCATTTTTACTATCTTATATCCAATACTGCCTGTCGTTCTTTGCCTTTTAGCTCGCGGATGGCGTAAAGCGTAATGGTTGCAGGAACTCCTGCTCTCCGAATTTGCTTTACATAGTTCAGAACTTTTTGCTTGTCGCCCCGCATCAAGTCTTTTAATGCCCAGCCCACTGCTTTTTGAACCAAATCCTCTTTATCCCAAGCGAGATTGTCGCATAATTCCAAGCCTTCTTTGGTGAACTTTCCGCTCTCCCCCACTTTCCGAGTAAACGGCACAACACTTGCTCTGCGCTTCCACATATGTCTTGACTTGTTCCATTTTCGCAAAAGCGCGAGAGTTTCTTTTGGATATTTCATAAGCAGCGGGTGAATCACTTTTCCTCCTTCGACGCAAATGTCGTCAACTTGAGACCAACTGCGAAAATTGTCCAGCGCTTTGTCTACATAACCGAACTGGGCAGGAGTAAGGCAATCTCTATTGAGCTGCAAGACGTAATTTCCCGCAAGCATCTGTTCTTCGATATGGGAAGAGTAAAATTTTTGAGCTAAAGTAAGGGCGTCCTTGCAGTTGAGCGCTTGAATATCTTTTTTGTATTGCTTGAGTAAATTGCGAAACAGCGACATCACCAAGCCGTAGGATTCGTAACCGTCGTATTTGTGGTAACGCTTCGCAATCTCAATTCCTTCTCTGTCGGTATGCTTTGTTAGTTCTGCAACGATTGTTTTGTACAAGTCCTTCATTTGTGATTGCTGCCAAACTCGGTCTCGGAGATTTCTCGGTGATACCCCACAAGGGTTCCCGGGACATTTTTATTTTAACTTCCCGACGCACCGCGGACGCGATTTACTGATCTGTTTCAGGCAAACGACTAATGTTTTATAACTTTAACAACAATACCATCTTGGTCTTCAAAGTTTTTAGAAAATCGCTCAATGTCTCTGATAAACCCCGTATCGTAAACAACAAAAATCGCGTTCTTGTATTTGATTCTATATGCCAATATATCATCGTTAATTTCTGGAATTATTTGTTTTTCCCGCTCTTTTTTGTTACACAACTTAACTTCTATAGCCAAGTCCTCTTTTTCTACCGAAAAATCCGGGGTATAAGTTTTTGATGAATACTCAATACTATCGGTTTCTCTCGAGTAAGAAATATCTGCCCCTATTAAAAGATTTTCAAATGCGTCCTGGATTTCCTTTTCTTCGGCTGGTATGGATCTAATAGTCTTTCGAAGTTTATATTCTAAAAGACTGATTATTTTTAAAATCTGGCTAGCTTCAAGATCGATAAAGCTTCCTTGATCTGAATCCATGCCTTCATTTTTAAATTTGAACATCCAATCAAGCAGCGAATTCCGCACTGCATCTAAAATGCCCTTAAGCGCAACCCTACCAATAAATAAAGACACTTTCGTTCGAATAGGAGCATCTTCCATTAAACTTTGCGCAACGCTAGCAGGATACGGCATTTCATAACTACTTGACTTATCACTCAAAAGCTCTTCGATTTCGGCCACTGATTGTTTGGCGCCCCTAGTAGCAATTTGTTTTTCTACCTTAGAGTGACTAAACACTATTGGACACCATCCAAGCGATGGGTTCCAAAACTTAACCTCTCCTGAAACTTTTCGGTAGTCTGGATACTTATCTTTGTCGCCATATCCATTTAACTCTCGCATAACCCATTCCGAAAAGTTTGGTTGATCCAATCCTATTGCTAACACCTTTGCCTTCCTGAGTAACTGAGAAACAGGAATATTATTATTAGTAATATCTTTAATTAAATTATTCATTTCCCTCAATTTATACAAACGCTTGCCAAGCACCTCGGATTCTGAACCTATCGCAAGCTGGCTACGGGGCGTGGACGATGTCAAAGTTTTAGGTAATTCCGTAATTGTTTCTTAAGATATGTTCAACCCGAGCCGCTCTTGAGAAACTTCTCTCGGCCAGTCGCATCGTCCTTCATAAGGTATGCTTCATAGAGATTTTTTGAATGAGATTCAATTTCTTTTCGCGGCGCCAGCCTTTGATTTCGGCCTCGCGTCTCCTAGCTTCAACTAATGTCTTAAATTCTTCTGAGTATTTTAAGGTTACCGGCCTGTGAATTTTAGTATAATGCGCACCCCATTTGGAGTCATTGTGCTGTTTTAGGCGTTTCTTAAGATTATTAGTGCAACCGACATAGAAAGAACTATCGGCACATTCAAGGATATAAGTGACGTATGACATATTTTTATTATATCACTTCGTCGCTTCGCTCCTCAGTGCCTCCTTCTTTTTATTTATATCCGGGCCGAAGGCCCTGATGAGCACAAGGTGCGAAGAAGGGCTGCGGGACAGGGATTCGGACCCCGATAAAAGGCTTCAAAGGCCTCTGTCCTACCATTAGACGATCCCGCAATGAGTGATAAGTTTATTTGTTTATCAACGTTTCCCTAATTTTTAAAAATTCTGCTGGTGAAACAATACCGATGTTTTTATATTTCTTCAATGGCAACAAATGTTTTGTGTCTCCCGAAACAATATAGTCGGCTTTGCCTTCGTGGGCGCACTCAAGAATACGGTTGTCGGGCGGATCACTTTTGATTTTGGATATTGTCTTTTGAGGAGAAACAAATTCTGATACCATTTGAAGAGAAATAAGAATGCGAGCAATTTCTTGCGCGGGTTTTTCAATCTTTAGCCTTAACACCCTCTCTATTTCCTGTAGAATAGCCCCAGAAATTAGGAGGCGGATTTTTCTCTTTCTTCCAAGCTCTAACACGTCTCTTGGTTTTCCCGAGGTTAAGATGGCAGAAATGTACACATTCGTATCGAGAACAACACGAAGCATTAGCGTTGCGTGTGCCTGTATTCTTCTACAAGCCGTTCTACATCCCTTTCGTTTTTAATGCCAAGCTTTCGGGCATTCTTTTCTCCTGCTCGGTAAATCTCTTGCCAATTTTGTTCTGAAACGATGTACTGTTCAAGAGAGTCGCGGAGTACCTCACTTTTTGCGGTTTTTCGCTGCTTTGCGAGTGTTTCTACCGCTCGGTAAAGGCCTAGGGGAAGTGACATATTTATAATTTTTGTTTGCCTTGCCATATATCAATAGTGTAAAGCATTCTCATTACCGAGTCAAGCCATGCACGTTTCAATAATCGCGAGCTCCAAGGGGAGCTGGATGATGCTGGAGTATTTCATTTTGTTTTCAGCTTCCATGAAATGCTCGACGATCTGGGACAAGAGTTTTGCATCAAATACAAGCGCTTGCTTCTTGAGCAATTCAAGTTGTTCTTTCGTAAATTCTCCAGCAAATATGCTTTCCAGTTGAGGACTTATCCGTATGAGAAGAATGTGGCGAAGGTATCGAACAGAATTTTTGGCAAATTCCTGGGGATCCATTCCTCCTTCAAGATTCGTATTCAGAAAATCGATTGCGTCGCCTGCCTTTTTTTCGAGGAGAAGTTGAGTAAATTCTCCCATGAGAGCAAGATCGACAATCCCAAGAAGTTCTTTTACCGCTTTGGCATCTATCTTTTTATTTGTATCAGAATTTGAATAAAAAGTCAAAACTTTGTCGAGCAGGCTTTCAGCGTCTCGAAGAGCTCCTCCAGAACTTAAAGCGAGGAGCTCAAGCGCAGATTTCTCGATGTTCACCTTTTCCAATTTTGCTATGGTCGTAAGTTTTTCGGTAATCTCGGGGACGGTAAGTTTTCGAAAATCAAATCGTTGGCACCTCGAAGCGATGGTCGGAATCATTTTATATGCTTCGGTGGTAGCAAGAATAAAGACCGCATGAGAAGGAGGCTCTTCTAATGTTTTCAAAAGCGCATTCGCAGCTTCTTTGGTGAGCTGATGCGCTTCGTCGATCACAAACACTTTATATTTGAGCTTTGTAGGAGAAAACTTAATCCCCTCTTTGAGGTCGCGGATTTCGTCGATTCCTCTGTTGGACGCCGCGTCTATTTCAATTAAGTCTATGGCTCGTCCCTGGTTTATCTCTTCGCACGAATCGCACCCATTGCAGGGTTCGCCGTCTTTCGGATTTGTACAGTTGACTGCTTTTGCAAGCAAACGCGCCAAACTGGTCTTTCCGGTTCCTCTCGATCCAGAAAACAGATAGGCATGTGAAATTAAATCCATGGCAACGGCATTTTTTAAGGTTTGGACAATGTGGTTTTGCCCGACCACTTCGTTAAAACTTTTGGGGCGGTATTTCCGATATAAAACAATGTTTGCCATTATTTCTTGAACCGAGCTTAGCTCGGCTTGAACACAATTAGTTTATACACCACGAAACCCTTCAAAATATCTTTCTGCATATGCGAATGATAGCATAGGATGTCAATATTGAAAAAGAGGGAACCTCTCAAAAGTCCGAGGAGGATCTCACAATCTCCATCCAAGAGTTCCAGATTACTTAATTTCTGTCAACCCCCCTGTTCGTAACTCCTAACGCCCTTGATTGTAAATTTTTCTAGTCTCCGTATACTATTACTATGCTTAAGATTTTCAATACATTATCCGGGAAAATAGAAATTTTTCATGCACGCCGATCCCAAAGGATTAGTATTTTTGTGTGTGGTATCACGCCTTATGATTTTTCTCATGTGGGACACGCGAGGACGTATGTTGCGTTTGACATGATCGTGAAATACCTTCGGCATGCGGGATACGAGGTGACGTACTTGCAAAACGTTACCGATGTTGATGATAAAATCATTGCTCGAGCGCAAGAACACAAAGAAAATCCCAAAGACTTGGCACGGCGCTTGGAAAAAGAATATATGGTGGACATGGAAGCTTTGGGAGTGGACGCGGTTAATATCTATGCCAGAGCCACCGACCACGTTCCAGAAATCATAAGCCAAGTGGACCGCATGCTCAAGAAAAGATTTGCCTATGAAATTGAAGGCGACGGAATCTATTTTGATATTTCTAAGTTCGAAGATTACGGTAAGCTTTCCCGACGGACCACAGAGCAAACGCAGGATGCCGTGTCGCGCATTGACGAATCAGTGAATAAGCGAAATAAAGGTGATTTTGCTTTGTGGAAATACTCGAAAGAAGGTGAACCAAGTTGGTCCTTCGACTCCTCGCTTCGCTCGTCGCTCAGGACTGGTCGCCCAAAAGCTGGGCGACCAGGATGGCACATCGAAGATACCGCTATTACCGAAAAGTTTTTCGGTCCACAGTATGATATTCATGGTGGCGCGCAAGATTTAATATTCCCCCACCACGAAGCTGAAATCACTCAAATGGAATCAATCTCTGGAAAGGAACCATTCGTACGGTATTGGATGCACACCGGGTTTTTAACCGTGAAGGGTGAAAAAATGTCAAAATCGCTTGGAAATTTCATTACGATCAGAGATTTTCTAAGCCGACACTCGGCTCGACTTCTGCGATTCTTTATCCTTAAAACCCATTACCGCTCCCCTATTGATTACTCCGAGGAACTCCTGCAGCAGGCGCAAAACGAGTTAGAACGCATCGATGAGTTTGTAGACAGACTCCGTGAAACACGCACCATGAAACATCAAGCACAAACGAAAAAAACAGATTTCAAGCTTGATGCTTCACGTTTCAAGAAAGCCATGGAAGATGATTTCAACACTCCCCGCGCTCTTGCGGCAATCTTTGAGACGATCACCAAAGCTAATACGCTTCTTGATCAAGACAATCTATCGAAGGATCAAACAAAACAGATTCTTGAATTTCTCAAAGACATCGATATATTCTTTGGTTTTATCTTCCGGGGCAGACCGAAAAAAGGAAAAACCCCTGAAATAGTTTTGGAGTTAGTAAAGCAAAGAGAAATGTGTCGTCAGGAAAAACAATGGCAAAACGCAGACGAGCTACGAGAGCAGATAAAAGAAGCTGGCTGGCTGGTAGAAGATACCGAACACGGACCAGAAATAAAAAAGCAAAAAAAGCATTAGCTTCTCCTCCAATAAAAAAGCGTCTTCTTCGGGAGAAGACGCTTTTCGTTCTTGCTCTCTTTCTTAAATTTGTTAAGATCGAATTGATGGCAGAGAATACTCATCAAAATCTTACCGAGAAACTTCCTCCTCAAAATATCGAAGCAGAAATGTCTTTGTTGGGAAGTTTGATGTTGGATAAAGAAGCAATTGTAAAAGTAGGCGATTTTCTGGAACCAAGGGATTTCTACAAAGATAAACATCAGGTTATCTTCGAAACAATGCGCGAACTCTTCGAAAAGGGAGAGCCTATTGATTTGCTTTCGGTCTCGAGTCGCTTAAAAGAAAAAGAAAAACTCCAAGAGGTGGGGGGTAATGGTTACCTTACAGAGCTTATCAATATCGTGCCCACGGCAGCTCATGTGTTGAACTATGCGAAAATTGTTCAAAACAAACGAATCCTCCGCGATCTCATTTTTGCTTCCTTTGAGATCGGCCAGATGGGATACAACCAAACGGAAGATCCCGAGGTATTGGTAGATCAAGCAGAGGCGCGAATTTTCTCGATCGCGCAAAAATCGCTCTCGCGCAATTTTCTCCATGTAAAGGAGGGGCTTGAGGAGGCATTCGAGAGAATCGATCGGCTCTCCCGACACGAAAAAGCAACGAGAGGAGTCCCCACTGGCTTTGCTGATCTTGATAATCATCTTTCGGGATTCCAGAAATCCGACCTTATCATTTTGGCTGCAAGGCCAAGCCTGGGCAAATCAGCGCTTGCACTGGATATTGCCCGACGCGTCGCGGTAAATGAGAAAATTCCCGTCGGTATATTTAGCCTTGAAATGTCGCAGGATCAACTTATTGACCGGCTTATCGCGTCCCAAGGGAATGTAGATTCATGGAGACTGCGAACCGGACGGCTTTCTTCTCAAGGTCAAGACAATGATTATGCGCGAATTCAGGAAGCACTTGGAGTTTTATCGGAAGCTCCGCTTTTTATCGATGACACCTCCTCTGCAACAGTCCTGCGCATGCGCGCTATGGCACGAAGGCTTCAAGCGACCAGCGGATTGGGCCTTATTATCGTTGACTATCTCCAGTTAATCCAGCCGCGAAATACCATGGTGAGTGTGGTGCAGCAAGTAACGGAAATTTCAAAAGAACTCAAAGGTCTTGCGCGCGAACTCCAAGTGCCAGTGCTTGCGATCTCACAACTTTCTCGAGCAGTAGAGCAGCGATACCCCCCCCGTCCTCGATTATCTGACCTTCGCGAGAGCGGAAGTCTCGAGCAAGATGCCGATGTGGTGCTCTTCATTTATCGCGAAGATAAATACCGAAAACAGGAACAGCAAGATCCTCATGCCGGCAGTATGGCAGAGATTATTATAGGCAAACATCGAAACGGCCCCATCGGATCAGTAAAGCTTTACTTTAATCCAAACACGGTGAGTTTCAGTGATGTCGCAAAAGGTATGGAATATCAAGAAGAGGCCGTAGGAGAATTCTAAGTATGTATCCCAAATCGATCCAAAAGCTCATGGAACTGTTCTCGCGATTTCCTACGATTGGGCCGCGTACTGCAGCCCGTTTTGTTTTTTACCTACTCAAGGCTCCTCAACTCCAAATAGATGAGTTGATCAACGCAACTTTGGAATTAAGGAAAGAAATAAAGTTTTGCACGTTCTGCCTTAATCCATTTGATCAAGCTCAAGATCTAGAACACACACAGGTATGTTCCATTTGTAGGAATCCCTCAAGAGATCGAGCGCTTCTCTGTGTCGTAGAAAAGGAAAGTGATTTGGAAGCATTTGAGAAGACTGCAAGCTATCAAGGACTCTATTTTATCTTGGGCGGCACCGTCGGCACCCTCCAGAAGGAGGATTTGAAAAGCCTGCACATTAACGAGTTAAAAATAAGACTCAAGGATCAGCAGATAAAAGAAATTATTCTTGCGTTAAATCCGACTACCGAGGGCGAAGCTACCAGTTTGTACCTTGAACGAATTCTCAAACCATCAGGGAAGAAAATAACCCGTTTGTGCCGCGGTCTGCCCATTGGCGGAGAATTGGAATATGCAGACGAACAAACCCTCAAACACGCGCTTGAAGGCAGAAAATGAAGAGATATACTTATGAAGGTTCAAGAGAAGTGATTTGGACTTCAGTAAATGGTTGACGATGGCCTTTTTTCTTTTTGTAGCGCTTTTTGGATCTAAACCGAAACACCACAATCTTCTCTTCCTTTCCTTGTTGGAGAACTTTTCCTGTCGCCTTTACTCCTTTAACCAAAGGAGTTCCGATTTGGACATTGCCATCTTTCTCTAAGAGCAAAACGTCTTCAAACACAACTTCGCTTCCTTCCTTGGGAGGAAGCTTTTCTATTTTGATTTTTTGCCCCGGTTCAACGATATATTGTTTCCCACCAGTTCTTATGACGGCTAACATACCATGTATCTTACACAAAACTGCAAAAAAGTAAACACCCCGTTAGAGGAAAGAACTCTTTAATTTCTTGCCGATTCGCGCAAAGAGCGAATCGAATCTCTAACGGGGCAAAGAGGCCATAGCTAAATTAGCTGGCTGCTGACCACGGATAGCTCTGTCCTCATGCTTTCCACCAGATTAAGCTCCGCGCATCTCCTGGCAGTGTCAATGGCCCCCCTATGCAAGGCCGCTCCAGCCCCTCCAGGGTGCCCAGGATGAGGGCTGCGCTGGCCATGGTGGTGGCAAGTAGTTTGGTTGCCGCTATCCAATATCAAGACCAAACAGACCCAATAGCTGGGCTACTCCAAGAGGCCAGAACAGCGCCCCAACTATGATGGTTTGTGGAGAGCGAAGTATTGCAAGGGGAGGAGTACCCATTGCTGTGTTGAACCCAAGCACCCACACGGCGCCTATCAGAATGTAGAGCACGGCAGCTGCGATTACACCGCGCCACTGCGATCCGTAAGGTCGGAGGCTGGCACCAACGAGAAGCCACCCGGCAGCAAACAACCCAACTGCTGTAGGGATAGCCCAGAGGGTTTCTGGAGAGACTTCACTCCGGCCAACAGAAATGAGCGTAGCTAGCAGCGAAGGGGCAAGAATCATAAAGGCCAAGGCGGCTACAACGGAACGTTTGGCTGGTCTGAACAACGGGTTGCCGCTTACAGATGATTGAGTTTTGGTTATTTTCATATGTGTCAATGTAGTTATTATACCATGTTCTTGCGATATTACATTCGTATTCAGTCTCAAAATGGATACTTGATATTGAAGAAGCATGTTCAACATCAGCCAGCCAATCCCGCGAGGATTAGCGTATAAACCACGAAAAGTATGGCTGCGTTGGTGAGCGCGTTCACTGGCCGTATAACCCGTACCGTCTCTCCGATGGGACTGAGTGACGCGTTCGCTGCCAAACCCACCACACCCACCTGAAAAGTCCCCGCGGCGTTCAGTCTGATTGTCGCACGGAACCTGATCTCCTCACCAAGGGGCCAGAGCCTGCTGAACCCGTGTTTCGGTATGAGGAGATACCTGATGCCCTTGGCCCCTGTAGAGCCCATAGATACCAGGGCATCGGCCCTACCCTCCCTCACCAGTTGAGTCGCCACTACTACAGAACCTCTGGTTTTGTAGCGGAGAGCCTGGATAGAGTGCTCATCCTCACGGATTTTCCCCTCCGACGGTATTACCCTGATGGGAAACTCGACACTTTCCTCATGCTTCCCTAACTCGCCCTCTATCTCTTCTCGGTCTCCCACAAGGAATATCTCTATGGGATTGGAGCCAGCGGCCCGGGAAAGGCGCGCAGCTTCCAGAGCCCCTTTCACTATCTCCTCACTTTGAGCTCCGCCCTCACTTTATTCCTCTTCAGGTTTCTGAAGCTCTAGAACCTTGGGCTCATTGGAAGCACCAGTGATTTTGAGAACATCTTTGTCTATCTTCCCCAACTCCTTATATGCTGTATTGTAGGTATTCACCGTGGTGCCCAAATGTACTCCCAATTTTTTCATATATTCTTCGTAGCCCAACAAGTGTCGAGAAAGTATTTCTACTCTTTTTCTGATTTCTTTGGCAGACTCTTCAATCTCAAGCGCGCGCAATCCTTGCAATACGGTTTGGAGATATGCAAAAAATGAGGTCGGAGAGACAATAATGACATGCTTGTCTCGATGAGCGTATTCAATAAGATCTCGAGTATTTGTTTTAAGCGTGCCCACTTGATTCACCAAAAGATCATAATACAAACCCTCCGCAGGAATAAACATAAAGGCAAAATCCATGGTGCCTTGTTCTGGTCTGATATATTTTGCGGTTTCGTCAATCCTATTTTTCAAATCTTCTTTAAATTTCTTTTCGAGGATATTCCTTGCAGTTTCATCTCGCTCCTCAAGCAGCCGATTGTAGTTTTCGAGAGAAAATTTTGAATCAATCGGCACCATTTTATCTCGAATAAAAATCACTGCATCTACCATGTCGCCATTCGAAAATTGGTACTGCACTTGATAATGGCTGGGCGGCAAAACGTTTTTTAAAACCATTTCAAGATAATACTCGCCCAAAATTCCTCGATGTTTGGGATTTTGCAAGGTTTCCTCCAAACTTTGGAGCTGATCTGCAAAACTGATTACCTGCTTATTTGTTTCATCCAGCTTGGTGAGCCGTTCTGTTACCTCCCGAATAATCTTTGCGCTTTCAACGAATTGCTGCTGGAACATCTTCGTAGAATCCCCTAACTTCGCATCGAGGGTGCCGCGAAGTTCATTCAGTTGAGTTTGAATCATCAAAAAACTGGTATCGCCCTCCTTTCTCTTGTTGAGAAAAAGAAACACGATCATTACTCCAAGAATCGCAATGATCACAAGATAAAAAATTTCTGTCATACCCTCAAGGTATCATATCTTCAGGGGATCTCAAAAGGAGTTCGGCTCCTACAAATGTGATATAGAGGAGAAGAAGGAAAAATGCTTCTCCCTTGCTGATCTTATGATCAGTTTTCACCGCGAGGAAGAAAACGAGTGCAGAAATCACCAGAAATGCTCGTGCGAGCGCAAAGGGAGAAAAGTTTTCAATCTCAATGGGATGGAGCAAGGCAACAATTCCCAAGATGAGGGTCGTCATTACAATCACGGCTCCCATCAACTCCCCCAAAATAACCCTGTCTTTATTTTTTCGTGCCGAGATGATCGTCAAGTAAATCTCTGGCAGTGCGCTTCCGAGACCAACGATCAATAGTCCAATAATCGGGAGCGGGAAATGAAATGTTCGTGCAAAAAAGAAGGCGCTTTGCACCACTCCTTCTGCTGCAAAGAGTAAGATGACAATCCCCGTCAGGATTCCGAGCAGACTTCGCAAAAAGACCAAAAATCCTTTCAGGGGAGTTTGCGCAAATGCTCGCTGCGCATGGTTGAAAATTTCCGGGTGTTCCTTGCGTTTTGAAAAAAGCCATCTGCTGTACAAAAGAAAGATGACGAGAAGCACGAGTCCATCCCCTCTATTTAGCTGGCCGTCTAAAATGAGGAGGAGAGGAAGGATCGCAACCCCAAGAGTAAATACCGAAGAAATCTGAATGAGTTTGCCTTCCGTGATAAGATTTTTTCCAAAGAATACTGCCAACGCCACCACAAGGGTGAGATCTACAAGGCTATTTCCCATAATATCTCCGAGCGAAAGTTCCGGAATCCCGTGCGCGACAGATAAAATTCCTACAAACAGGTTGGGAAACGAAGATGCCACTGCCATCACAAAGAATGCAATAACAAATTCTCTCCATTGAAGATAACGGGCCAATTCCGTGATGCCCCGCACAAGCAAGTTAGCTGACCAAAAGAGCAAGAGACCAGACAATACAAAAAGAATAAAATAGAAAACCATGGATGGATTGTTGAAAGACTACGCTCTCTCCTTTCGAATAAAGTACCATTTTGCGGCTTCAATGAGCGTCACTGCAAGTATCCCAAACGCGCCAAGGAATGTCCAATCAAAAAAGTTCAGCGCTTCCGTATGAAAAAGAAATTGGAGAAAAGGCACGTAGATAACTGCGTTCAGAAGCAAAAATCCGAGAAGCACGCTTCCCACGAGATAGAGATTTGAAAAAGGATTGTACTCCCAAATATTTTTGCGCAGGCTCTTGCACGAAAACACATACAAAAGCGAATCGATTCCCAAACCTACAAAAAGAATCGTCTGAAGACGCTCTTGGGAATATACATCCTGTTTTAAAAGCCAAAAGAAAAGACCGAGTAAGAGAAGAACGCTAAGGATGCCGATGACAAAGATAATGGTCTTCATAGCTCCAGTGAAAAGAGAAGAATCTTGTTCTTTGGGCTTGCGTTTCATCACGTCTTTCTCCGGTTTCTCAAAGGCAAGCGCGATCGCGGGAAACATGTCCTCAATAAGATTCATCCATAAGATCTGCAAAGCGGTCACCGGGAGAAAAGGTGCGCCACCCATGATGCTCGCTCCAATGAGGATTGTTTCCGTAAAGGTTCCTGCAAGCATATAGGTGATGATTTTCCTCATATTATCTAAGATCACCCTTCCTTCTTTCACCGCAGCAGGAATAATGGAAAAATCATCTTCAAGCAAGACAAGATCGGATGCCTCCTTTGCGACTTCGGTACCAGAACCTAGCGCAATTCCAATATCTGCCTTTTTGAGCGCTGGAGCATCGTTCACTCCATCTCCGGTCATTGCGATCACAGCTCCTTTTCTTTGCCAAGCCTCAATGATACGCAATTTATGGGCTGGTTCTACCCTTGCATATACCGAAAGCCGCGAGATACGAGATTGCAATTCTTCGTCGGAGAGAAGGTTGAGATCTTTACCCTCGATCACCTCGTCTGAAGATGTTGGCAATCCTATTTCTTTTGCAACTGCTTTTGCAGTAAGAACGTGGTCTCCTGTTACAATGATCGTCTGAATTCCCGCTTCCTTGGTCACTCCGATTGCCTCTTTTACTCCCTTGCGCAAAGGATCTCGTAAGGCAATAAATCCGATGAGGCGAAGATCCTTAATTTCTTTTAAGAGGTTCTGGGGGAGATCATTCTTTTTTCTCTCTTCCAGAAACACTTGGGTGATGTCTTTGGACGCAACGCATACCACTCGCAATCCTCTCTCGGTAAGTTCGTTGAGTTTGCGTTCGCCTTGTTGTCTCTCATCTTCCGAAAGGACAGAAAGGGTAAGAATGCGTTCTGGTGCGCCGGAAAGATATGCCTTCACCCCCTGTCCCACTTGGTGAAAACTTGCAATATATTTCGTTTCCGAATCAAGGGGGAGTCGAAATAAAAGAGGGAGATTTTTTTCCAATTCGATTTTAGAGATGCCTGCCTCCATTGCCGCTCGTATCAACGCCTGATCCGTAGCTCTTCCTCGAATAATCCATTCCTCCAAGGCCTCCTGGGGATTCTCAATGAACGCTTCATTTGCAAGAGCTGCGCCAATGAGCATTTGCTCTCTATCCCCTACTTTCAAAGGAGCGATTTCTTCTACCTCCATGCTTCCTTCAGTGAGCGTAAGGGTTTTGTCCGTGGCAATCACCGAAGTGCTTCCAAGTGTCTCGGCAGACACAAGGCGCCTCACCAAGCCTTTTTGTGCGAGGATTCGCTGCATTCCCACTGCAAGGACAATTGTCATTGCGATTGGCAGCCCCTCGGGAATTGCGGCCACCGCGATTGCAGTTGCTACCTTAAACATCTCAAGAACCTTACTTCCCGTCGAAACTCCCTGAAGAAAAATAAAAAACGCAAGAATGCTTATCAGAACCCCCATCATCCATGCGAATTGCGTAAGTTTTTTTTGATAGGGGGTGTGTTCTTCCTCAATGGTCTTCAAGAGCGTTCCGATTTTTCCCACCTCCGTGTGTATCCCGGTAACAGTTACGATTGCTTTGCCGTTCCCCTCTTGGATAAGACTCCCCGTGTAGACCATATTGTCTCGATCAGCCAGGGGAGTTTTTTCGTCAAGAGCCGCGGAATGTTTTGAAGACGCAATCCACTCCCCTGTCAGCACTGCTTCATTGATTTTTAAGTTCCAACTATCCATAATCCGCCCGTCTGCTGGTACTTTGCTTCCTGGATTCAGAAAAATAATGTCTCCCGGTACCAGATCTTCAGAGGGGATCTCTTTCCTCTCTCCCCCTCTCCATACAGACGCCTTCCCCTTGAGTATCTTTTTGAGCTGGATTAAAGCATTGCTCGCTTTGTTTTCCTGAAGGTATCCAATGAAGGTATTAAAAAGTACAGTCCCAAAAATCACCATGCTATCAGTGTATTCATGGAATCCAAACGTAACAAAGCCTGCGATCACTAAAATAAAGACAAGGGGGCTTCCAAACTGCTTAAAGAAAATACGCGAGCGCGACGGAGGTTTTTCCTCGGGAAGTGTATTGGGCCCAAATATCTCCTTTCGTTTTTCGCCTTCTTTCTCTGCTAACCCATTTTTCGCATTTGTCTCGAGAATCGCCGCAGTCTCCTCCCAAGAAATTGCGTGCCAACGAGTGTGAAAAACTTTCTGCTCTTCCATTTCTTTATTATACGCAACAAACAGCGTTATCCCAAAAGTCTGATGGCTACTCCAATAATTGCCATGACCAC
>JBBTXG010000005.1:0-15850 GCA_038062375.1 Patescibacteria group bacterium | reverse complement strand
TATCCCAAAAGTCTGATGGCTACTCCAATAATTGCCATGACCACGCCTATTACCCAAAATCTCATTGTTACTTTGTAATGAGGCCAGCCGAGTGCTTCAAAGTGGTGATGGATGGGAGCCGCGAGAAAGAATTTCTTTTTACGGAATTTTTTTGAGAGAAGTTGAATGATCACGGAAGCAGATTCGATCACCAAAAGAAAGCCAATAATCGGAAGGACGAGCACCGAATCAGTCAAAAATGCTACGACCGTAAGAGTTGCGGTCAACCCCATGCTTCCAGTCTCCCCCATGTAGAATCGTGCGGGAGGAATGTTAAACCAAAGAAACGCCAAAATTGCGCCTGCGACCACAAAACAAAACGCGGCAAGATCAATCTGATTTCGAGCAAAAGCAATAAGTCCGTATGCGCCAAATATGGAAGCAAAAGTCCCTCCGGCGAGTCCATCTACTCCGTCGATTACTCCCCCACTATAGGTGGCGAGCATCACAAGAACAAAAAGTGGAATGTAGAAAATTCCAATGGGAAAATCGCCAACCCCAGGAACGTGAATAGTATTCCATTCAAGCTTAAAAAAGAACCACGACGCGCCTACCAGCCCAATAAGAATAATCAAGGCAAATCGATATTTCAGATCAAGCCCTCCTCCGACATATTTTCCAATTGTATCCCAAACTTTTTGAAAAATCCCTTTTTTTAGAGGAGGGATTACTTGGAGAAGATCGTCGAGAAAACCAACTGCTGATGCGGCGAGCAAGGTAGCGAGCGGCAGCCATGTTTGCCCTCGACTCAAAAAGTTTAACTTCTCAAACCACCAGATGTGTGTTTGGGAAAGGAGAGAAAAAATCAACGCTACCGCGGCCGGTACAATCCAAATAAGCACGCCCCCAAACCTTGGGGTTTTCATTTCACCTTCCGCGTGGAATTGCTGAAAAAACTTCAATTCTCTCCCATCAAGCGCTTTCGTCCGAACAGTCTTCCTCCATAACTTATGTTTGATGAGTAAGCGCAGAAGAGGAGGCGTAAGGAGAAAAGCGAGAAGAAAACTCGTCGTTGTCGCACTCGCAATTTTAATAACGTTAAGAGAGATGTCCATCGATGTGACTCATCACTTATAACTCCCATTGATATGATTCGTATACCCAATCCACGAGCTGTTTCATTTCTTGGAATCTATCAGGAGATCCCAAGAGTATATTGATAATATATCCCTTCTCGCCGGGCGCCTCCACAACCAACAAAAGACATCCTTGAGCTTTTGAAGTGAACCCTGTTTTCCCTCCGATAATTTTCACTGCCCACGAGCTGTCATGTAAAAGTTCATTGGTATTTCGCAACGTGTGATGAAAATTTTCTGGGGAATCTGAAAGATGAAATTCCTTGAGTGCCAAGATATCAAAAATTTGCGGATATTGATTCAAAAGATATCTGGTAAATCTCGCGAGATCTTCCGAGGTCGAGTAGTTCCCCTCTTCCTCCAACACTTCGGGATCAAGACCAGTTTGATTTACAAAAAAAGTGTTGGCCAAACCCAAATTCTTTGCTTCTTGATTCATCAAGTCTACGAATGCTTCTCGCCCCATGAGTTCTCCAAGTGCAGATGCTGCATCATTACTCGACTCGATAAGCAGAAAATAAAGAAGATCTTTGATCGTAAAGACATCTCCCTGTTCTTGAAGAGCTTGGACAGAAATCGCAACCTCTTGATCTAAGGGATAGCTCTTGATTGCAATGAGCGCAGTCATTAATTTCGTAAGACTCGCGATAGGAGTTGGCGTATCACTGTTTTTTCGAAAAAGAACTTTCTCTCGGCCGTCGCGACCTACAAAAACAGACAACACCGATTGCGCGAGGAAGTCAGGATTTCCAATGCTCGTCTTTCGAGCCGGCAATAGAAAGCTTCGAGTAAACCACTGCTGCTCTTGGAAAAGCTGCGCTTTGAACATTTCAGGGTTCATCCCCATCACTTGTTGGAAAAAAAGGTTCTCGAGCGATTCTGAAACTACGTTCATTCCCCACCAAAATCCCGTGCTCAACAGCATTGAGCTCAATAAAATTTTGAGATTTTTGGCACTCATTCATTTTGAGGTTTTCTTTTTTCAATCATGAGATGAAGTTCTTTGAGTTGCTCTTTTGAAACTTCACTGGGCGTATCCATCATCAAGTCTCTGCTGTCCCCTGTCTTCGGAAACGCAATAACTTCGCGAATCGTGGGTTCTCGCAAAAGGATTGCAAAAAGTCGATCAAGGCCAGATGCTATCCCTCCATGGGGAGGAACCCCGTAGGTGAAAGATTCCAACAGATGCCCAAATTTTTTTTGGATTTCCTCTTTTTTGTTTCCCATCAATTCAAAAATTCCTTCGAGCAATTCCGGCTGATAAATCCGAAGGCTCCCTCCCGCAACTTCGTAGCCATTCAACGCGAGGTCATACTGATGACTGAACATCCCGCCGGGATCTTTTTTGATCTCTTCAATATCTTCGATCTGTGGACGCGTAAAGGGATGGTGCACGGCATCCCATCGCTGCTCTTTTTCTTTCCATTCAAACAATGGGAAGTCCACAATAAAAGTAAATGCAAGTTCATTGGGATCATCTTTGTGTTCGCGAAGATCGGGCTTGTCGCTCCCCCACTTTTCCATCGCTTCTTTGTACGTGATGCGCGGGAACGGGATTTTGCTCACGTGTTTTTCTGGAAAAAGCTCTTTTACCAATGTAATATACAATCGTTCGACAAGCTCTAAAATCTGTTCTTTTTCCGCAAACGACATTTCAATATCCAGCTGGGTGAATTCCGGCTGCCGATCAGCTCGCGGGTCTTCATCTCGAAAACATCGCACAATCTGAAAATACCGTTCAAATCCTGCAACCTGAAGAAGCTGTTTATACTGTTGAGGGCTTTGAGGCAACGCGTAGAATTTCCCCGGGTATAAACGAGAGGGCACAAGATAATCTCGTGCTCCTTCGGGCGTGGATTTCGTGATAATGGGAGTTTCGATCTCCATAAATCCTTCTCCCAACAAAGATTCTCGGATAAATTGAATGGCGCGATTGCGCATCGCCAAGTTTCTCCTCAATCGAGGCCTTCGGAGATCGAGATATCGGTATTGCAATCGTTTCTCTTCGTTGATCTCATATCCATCCCCATCAATAGCAAAAGGCAGTGTTTTCGCTTGAGAAAAAACATTCAGTCGTTCTGCCGCGATTTCAATTTCTCCTGTCGCTATTTCAGGATTCTTAAGCCCTTCCGGTCTTTCTTGCACCATCCCCTCGATCTCAACCACCCACTCTGGCCGTACCTCTTGAGCAAACTTGTACGCTTCTTTTCCTTGGGGGGTAAAAACAACCTGAACAATTCCTTCTCGATCTCGAACATCAATAAACACAATTTTGCCGTGATCTCTTCTGGTGTGCACCCATCCTGCAATTTTTACCCTTTGTTGTTTACATTGTGGCAACTTGCTTGTAAGAATCCGTTCCATGGTGAACAAAAAAACTGTCTCTTAGACAGTATACTCCCCTGCGTTCCATCTATCAAGTCTCGGATTTGGAACGACTCTCCTCTGTTTCGATTTTCTGGACGTATTCGTTCACTCTGCTTACAATCTGTTGGGGAGTATAATTGGTCTTGATGAGGTAATCTTGGACTCCTAATTGGAATGCTTCTCTTTTGGTTTCGATGTCGTCGAAGTTCGAAAATGCAATCACGGGAATTGACGCGATTGCAGGTCGTTTATTTTTCTCTTTCAAAAAACTAATTCCATTCGCTTCTGGCAAGAGGATGTCGAGAAGAATCAAATCAGGTTTTCCTGTCGCCGCGAGCTCTAAGGCTTCTTTTTCGGTAAAAGCAGAATGTACATCAAATCCTTCTCGAGTGAACACATCACGATACATTTCAGCGAGTATTTTTTCGTCTTCAACGATTAAAATTTTCTTCATAAGACAAAAAAGGGGGGGGCACTTTTCATCTTTTCGACTTTTCCCATCTCTGTCAAGGGTTTGCTTATTTGCCAATATATTCGGCTATGCTAAAATGATGCTATGGATGACATTCTTCCTCTCGAACTGCGAAAATTGGGCCTCAAAGACAAAGAGGTCAAAGTGTACCTTGCGGGATTAGAGCTGGGCCCCACGACGATGCAAAAATTGGCAATAAAAGCAGGGATCAAACGACCTACCGCTTACGAGATTGTGAAGATATTAGCGCGGAAAAACCTTTTCCAGGAGACAAGACAAGGGAAAAAACGGTATGTGCAAGTTCAATCCCCGGAGAAAATTCTTAGCCTCCTGCGGCTTCAAAAGCGCGAGATCGAGGAAAGAGAACGTGAATTCGTAAGAATCATTGCGGCTCTCGAAACGAAGTATTCCTCTAAAGAAAAGGGCGAGATCAGCGCGTTTAGAGGCCAAGAGGGCATAAACCTTCTCTACGAGAAGTTATCTTTTACGTCATCTTACGAGATTTCTGTTCTTTCTTCTGAGCTCAATCTTCAAGACATTCAGAAGCGCAATAAAATTTACGAAACCATTCAAAAGCGACTGGGGAAAATCGAAGTAAAAGAAATGTATCCTGCCAAATCCGAAACCCCCTTTCCCTACGGCAAAAGAAAAGTGCTTTCTTCCCCCTACCTCCCCCCAGGAACCCTCATCATATTTGATCGAGCGATATTTTTTCCAAACGATTCTCAATCTGGCTATCTTATGGATCACCCATTTGTCGGGGAACTTCTTAAATCTCTCTTTCGCGCTCTGTGGGAGCAGCTGCCTTAGATTTTTCGTTTCAATAGTGTTGGAGATTTGAATGAAGAAAAACGGAGGCTACCTCGTTACTCTTACTATGTTAGAAGCTTTTCCCTCGCGTCTCTGCTCGTCTATCGCAGCGATATAGTAGTAAAGCTCGGTGAAGCCTTCAGGAAAGTCGAAGTCTGGGGTAACATACAACAAACCGAAGTCATCATCAAATGCCGAACCAAAACCATCCTGGACAAATTTCCATGGCCCATTAGGATTGAGTGACCTATAGATCCGGTAAGAAGTTGCCCCTTCAACCGCACGCCACGAAAGATATACCACTATGTCCCGTTCTCCATGCCACTCTGCTGGTGGACCAGCTGAAGCCTCAAATTCCTTTGGAGCTGGTAGAACTTCCTCCGAGAATTGGAAGTTCGAGATTTTTGAGATTGCGTAATAAACCCCGATGGTTGCAATCCCTGCGAGTATGATAATGATAAGCGTAATGCTAATTTTTGTAACCATGCAAATGCAAGGAAGGGAACGCACGGGATAATTCCAATGCGTCCCCATCCGTTAGAGGGGAGGATTCTTAGAATCTAAAATCTGTGTACCACTTGGAGAAGATAGTGTCTTGATATTTGCGGATTAATCCTACAAAAAAACTTGTAATAGACGCGGCTATGATTGCCCAAAATATACCGTGGTCTAAATCATCGATAAGTCCACAAACAAAATCGCCAAAGCCAGCTGGCCAAATAATGCATGGAATAGTACGGTGCCAATAGCTAGCTATAAATAGGGGGAGTAGTACTACTAAGGATATAAAGCCGGCGCGGGGTTTTCCTACAAATACCCCGAACACCAAACCAAACGCGGTGCCGCCTAAAACCATTCTTTGAAAAAAACTTAATTCGAATGGCGTGAAGATGAGCAACCCTGTGGCAATAACCAAAACAAAAGCGCTGCTCCCCTTTTGTTTTTGACGGGTCGAGGTAAAAACCCTTCCCGAGAATGGCTGGAAGGAAAGCAAAGCTCACAGAGATGGGTCTGGCCGGAAACAAAAATTTATCTATTTTTGTTCTTCCGAAAGGTTAGAAAAGTAATTGCCCAAAGAGTGAGCACAACGGGCAGCCCAAACCAAAGCACAAAAGCAACTATATTGAATACCGAGCCATCACCAGTAGTATAGTCTTGAGGCAGCTCATGAAAAATGATGTTTTTCAACGTAAACCCAACGCCTAACAGATAGAGGGTATTTTGGATCAAAAACCACGCGATAAAAACAGTAATAATAAGGCTAACTACGAAAAGAATTTTTGTTTTCATAATATCTCTATTTCCTCAACTTTTAAGGAAGAGGGGGGAGAAGTTTTGCTTCTCCCCCTTAAACTATCTTCTCGAAACTTAACAGCTCCAGAGATCTTCGTACCACTTGGTCGGATCGTCTGGGTAATTCTTACGGGTTTTGAGGTCCTCACACCTATACTCTATGTGAATAGGATACCACATACCCGATCGCGCATGCCATTTGATCTCGCGACCCACTGAATCAAGGGGGCGGTTACCTTCCCAGTTGGAGTTGTAGACCACAAAAGCAGCGAAAGTATTTTGCCACTCCCCCCACGGTAGTGCAGCCAAGAATGCACCCCAGTTCGTAAGAAAAAGCTGCACTCCCTGGTTTTTTCCACCACTTTCGTCGTAGCAAGCCCTTGCAATTTTGTCGCTAAGTATAGATGGGATAGAGGCTTCTATGCGACTCCCACACGCTCCATTAGCTTCGGCCGTGGGTGCGTTCGTAGAATTCCCTGCAACCATGGCCGCGGCGATCACAACGGCCAGCACGGCAGTTATTACGAGTGACAACCCGAGAATTCTTTTTCTAGTCAACATTTTCTCTCCCTCCTGATATTTCTGGATTTTCTGATTCCCCCGCCGATTTGTTTTTGCCGAGGCCTACATCATAGCCATCACCTCCTTATGAAGATCTATTTTCAAAATACCATGCCAGCAAACTATGTCAATATATACCGACAAAAGTTATCCACAGGAGGCAGCATAAATAGAAGGTTATTGGTAGAAACAGTTGACGAAGTTTTTCGTTAAGAATCGAAAGCAAAAATCGTTGTCCCTCCTTCATTTTTTAACTTTGCCGATCGACGGGTCTTTTCCGTATTGCAAATCGTTTTCTGTGTTGCCAAATATAGCCAGCAATAAAGCTTGAAATCAAAAATGAAAGGAAGACCAGAAATAAAAATACGGTAAACTGACTTATGTAATAAGGGTTGCCTGCTACATCATGGTGGGGGCGTTGTATCAAGAAGCGAAAAACAGGATCGTAAACAAATATCCAGCCAAATAGGAAGAGAGCTATAAAACCAGCCCACCATCTTCCAACAAGTATTCCGAATATCACCCCAAAAACGAGTCCTTCTAAAATAAGGGTTTCACCATTCACGTTCAAAAGGTCTTTGTTTTCGAGAAGAAGTAATAGGGCATGGACTAGAATTATAGCAGCGAGGATACTTACTATCTTTTTTAGTATTTTTATCATAATGATTCTGGCGTAGATGAACTTATTATATAGAAAAATAGCGGAGAAAGAAAAATCCTTCTCCGCTCTCGAGAAGTTTCGCGAATTCTGCCCCCTCATTATCAGCAGTTCTACAAAGAACGTACTCCCCTGCCCTGATCCTCTCGATTCGGCCCAGATTCTGCCGCCGTGGGCTTCCAAAAAAGTGGATCTTCCCCCAATCGAAGAGTTTCAAAATACGTCAGAATGGGCGGTGGAAGTAAAAAATTACCCAGTTTAGGAGTATCTGGGTAATCGAGAGTATAAAGTAAATAGTGCCTGTAATAAAGAAAATTGCTTTTCAGCCGATTTTGTTCATGGTTATTCCAAGGAAGCAGATCTTGCTTTATTGTATATCTCCTGATGAAGTGCATCGAATTCCGCGCTCGATGGGCGGCCCATGTCATAGATTTTTTTTGGAAAAAGTGGTTGGGGAAGAGGAAGGCCCGGGGGGTGATCGTATGGTGGTTCGAGCTTGATGATTTGAAAATCCTCGCCGTACTCGAGACGCGAGAGACCACTTGAAGCACTCCCCTGTTCGAACTCGCCGTTCTCCTTGAGAATGAAACCGCTGCAGTAGACCCACGCATAGGCATAGCCGTCGTCGTAACCGTATAAGATATTAGCGCAATGATAATTGTCTTTTCCAAGCGCGCCTTCACTAATTTGAGATTCCATAAACGTGTTGATGTTTGCTTGGAGTTCGTCGTTTTGAGCAATGCGTAACGTGCCCACCGGTTCGGCAAAACCAAGGTTGGAAGGATTATATAGGCTGCTATCTCTCCGAAGGATAAAAACTCCTCCCAAGAGGACGAGAAAGATGATAATGAGTATGAAGAGGATTTTCTTATAGTTCATTGTTTTGTTTTCACCAAACGAAGGAAGAGGAGGAGGTTTTGAGGCCTCCTCCTATTATACCTGCTGCGGCACTTTTTACTAAGAATCGTGGAGGTGCCAACCATAGTAGGCAGCGCCCGGAGACCCTCCATATATATCTAAGAACTTATGGTCTTGCCTATCACGGCCCAAAGTGGTGTGATAGGTCAGATAGATATCGTAACCATCTTTTTTGGTCACGATCATACTGTGATCCATTTCGCCGTCTCGTTCGTAGTCAATCTGAACTATGTCTCCCAGTTGGAGAGTAAAGCGCCTGTTGAGGTCGGCGCTGATGTTGACGATGTCAGCGCGGCCGCTGCCGGAGGCAAACCAAAAGAATTTGTTGGCATTCACCCATGTCCAACTTTGAAAGGGTGGCCATTTCCAGTACCACCACACCGACGTGGATTTGTAATCTAAACCCCATACATCCCTCCAGCCGCCAGCCCGAAGAGCCTGGCTTACGAAATTCGTGCAGTCTCCGCCTCGACTCCCGGTATTGTTGAAGTCGCGATAATCAGGGTTGTAGTTATGCCAGTATCGGTAAGCATAGTCAACAATGGCCTGGCGGTCTATAGAGTTTGCCGCCTCGGCAGGAATTGGAGCTGCGGCATTCGCCGCGAGCACGGCCGCGGCAATTGCAACCGCGACGAACATCAGTGAGACCCGCAACCAAAGAATCTTTTTCTTGTTTTTGGCAAACACTTTCTTTTCCTCCTGCTTTTTCTAAATTTCTGCGAGCTCTGGAACCTGTATAGACTTCTGTTTCCTACGTCATGGCATTCACCTCCGTATTAGGTTCTACTTCCAGAATAGCAAGGCAATATACAATGTCAATAGTTTACGACAAAAGTTATCCACACAAGGCAAAATAAAGCACTGTCTCTGTTGATAGTGCGTAACACTTTGTACTAAAAAGGAGAACTACTCTCTGTTATTACTCTACTCTATAGGCAGTTCCACGAAAAATATACTCTCCTTCTCCGGGCCCGGAGATTCTGCCCAAATTCTTCCGCCGTGGGCTTCCACGAGTTGCTTGGCCACAAAGTCTTGTCCACGCCCTATGGGAACAAATAAGTTAATGGGCTTTGCGGTCGTTATATTATTAGGAAAACGGCTGAGAATTTCTCAGCCGTCGTTTACTTTAGCATTTATACTCTCGTGTTTTATTGGAACGTTCTTGTCCTTATATCGAAGTGGTATATACTGCCCCCAAGAGTTTTTACTTTCTCTCTCATATCGGTGTCTTCATGGTACACTTCAAACTCTCCTGCAAGAGATTCGAGAGTGAGCACGCCATTCATTTCAGAGACGATCTTTACAGGTCCTGTCGCGGTGGGTGTAGGATAAGTTTTAGAAGGACCGCCGAAGCTTTTTTCCAGAACTACAACCATCCCTTGTTTTGGAGCGGGATAACTTCCCCCGGCAGCCACAATTATTAGACTATCAAGACTATTCTCATCTAGGTAGCCTTGCCAGACGTTATTCTGCCGAAAAACCGACCAATGAAGTACAGGATCTAATGTTTTGATCCCGAGGTCTGATGGTGGAAGCTTTTTCGGCTCAAGCAATCCTTGTCTCTTCCACTCCTCTACCTCACGAAGGTGCTCTTCATGTCCCTTTCGTTTCTCTTCAACAATCCTTGCTTGTTCCTTCTTTGAAAGATTCGTTCGGTATTCGCAAAGTTTGGGGGTAACTCCTTCATATTTTAATACTCCATATCCGGTAGCCTCATCTTCTTCAATATCAAGAGCCGAACTTATAAGTATATCTCTAACTTCCTGTGGTTTTAGATTAGGATTATCGAGGAATATCCTTGCGGCATAAATCGACACAAGAGGGGTAGCAAGTGAGGTCCCTGCACCAGTCCGACACTCTCCGCGGAGTCCTATGGTCGTATATTCTCCTAAAGCCATTACGTCCAACTCAGGTCCTACATTAGAGTTAGGAAGTCTTGTGCCGTTCTCATCAATTCCCCCAACCGCCACGACAACGGGATAAGCTGCTGGATATTCAATGTCGTTGCCACTGCTCCCTACAGCAGCCACGACAAGTACTTCATTTTCTTCTGCATACCTGACTGCGTTTTCCAAATCGGAACTTGGGGAGGCAACGCCAGCTGAAATGTTTATAATTTTCGCCCCTCGGTCTACGGCGGCAATAATACCTTGGGCTAGTTGCTGCTTCGTTGCTACCCCTGATTTCGGTATGGCTTTTATGGGCATGACTTTAACGCGCGGCTCAAGGAAAAGGATAGTAGATGTAATCTGTGTTCCATGTCCATTGTCGTCTTGCGGAGATTTTTCAGGATCAAGAACATTAAATCCTTGAGTCGTGGAGAACCGAAATTTTAATTGCTTGAGATCGAGGCCTGTATCTACCACCGCGATCACGATTTTTTGCTGTGAATAATATACAAAATGAATAATCAGTGCACCCGCAACGAGTAGCCCTGCAAGAACAATCCAATAAAATCGGAATTGAAACATGATAGAAAGAGAAAAGGGGAAGGTACCTTCCCCTTTTCGATAATAGACGCCGGACTTTTATTAGTGGTTGATTGCCCACCCATACGCAAGGTATCCCTTATTAAACAACGTAGAGATTGGCTCATCCTCTCGGTCGTTTGAGTGATATGTTACATAGATAATTCCACTCTGAATTTTGGTCACTACCGTGTTGTGGCCGATATGAAAGGTTCCATCATTTGGGAATATATCCCACATCACCACGTCTCCTACCCGTAGATCGCCCGTAGAGTACACCCTTCTTACATTAGAACTCCAGTTTTTGAGATGCCAATACTGATTATGCGCTCCACCCCACGTCCAACTCGGAGGATTCAAATAACTATTTGCATAATACCAGTTGTCTGGGTCATCATGGTCCCACCCAAAGTGATCAATTCGAACATACGATAGTCCCCCCGCCTTGAGAACTTGGGAAACAAAATTAGTACAATCGTTCTTTCCGTTATAGAAACTATACTGTGGATTTCGTGTGACGGTACCATTCTGTGTCCATGCGCGGGCATAGTTAACGGCATTGACAGTATTATATCCGCTTCCGTTAAGGGATATCCTTGCCATATCTCTTTCCTTGCTTTCTCCCTGTATGGTCGGGGCTGGCATCGTGTCCCCAAAATGCGCCTTGTTAAATTCTTTCAAGCGCTTGTAGTCGATAGTGTACTTAGCAATATCATTTGCTAATTCCTGAAGTTCTTTGCTAAAGGGATCGTTGTTGTCAATGTAGGGGAGAATGCCAATCATTATGGTATCCGCATAATAACTAAGGTCAAATTGCGAAGCCTGCGATGTGATTGCTCCCGCAAGTTTTTCATCCTTGATTTTCTTGTCTATCTTGGCAATTGTCGCGCCATGTTTTTGCAAAACATCAGCAGGAACACGATCATAAAAGCGTTCGAACTGCGCTTCGTGGAATTTTGCAAGTTGTTCCCTTGGCGCAAGTTTGAATTGAGTATCTTGCGCTGAAACTACTGCGGACAACGCGAATGCCATCGCCAAAGCTAACGCAAGAACTGTTGTTTTCTTTGCGTGTTGCGTTATGAATTTTATACGGTTTGTAATCATAATTTTTATCAGTTATTAATTAATAATTTTTCCGACCTTTGTCTTTAATATACTTTCTTATATCTTCAACAAGTAATTCCACGTCTTGCATAAATGGGTCATTTGGGTTTTTTTTATTTAAGTCCGGGAGAACCCCGACTTTAATTATCCCTAAGTAGTTCTCCAAATTAAATTTTTCTGAGCGTGAAGTAACCTCAGCAGCACCGTTTTCCTCTACAATGAGCGCATCCACTTTTTCTATCGTAGTGACATGTTTTTGTCTTATCTCTTCTGGGAAAGGTTTGAAGCTACCCCATCCGAACAAGTATTCCGTATCAAAAAACGAATGGTTCCCCAGAACAAGAAAAACTATAACCACCCCTATGCCTAAAATACCAATGACGATAAGATATTTATTCATAGAGTTTCAACGTTCCCTAATTTCAGTATATTGCAAGGCGAAGTATAGTGTCAATAGAAGTAGGCAAAAGTTATCCACACAAGGCAAAATAAAGCACTATCTCTGTTGATAGTGCGTAACACTTTATACTAAAAAGGAGAACTATTCTCTGTTATTACTCTACTCTATAGGCAGTTCTACGAAAAACGTGCTGCCCTTTTCCGGGCCCGGAGATTCTCTGCCCAAATTCTTCCTCCGTGAGCTTCCACGAATTGTTTAAGGTGTAGAGGTCTCCAAAGAAAATATAAAACTTGCTACAATGCAATTATGAGAAATGAAATTGAAGCAAAATTCCTCGGTATCAATAAGGAATCTACTCGCGTCAAACTTAGAAAGGAGGGGTTTGTGCTGAAAAATCCAGAGTATATAATGCGGAGGAAAACTTTTGATTTTTCTCGCATTGCACCAGATCGCAATAAATGGGGGCGAGTTCGACAAGAATCTGATAAGGTAACGATGACGGTTAAAGAAATTCGTGGATCCGGTATTAACGATACTTACGAGACTGAACTTATAGTGAATGATTTTAATACTGCCACATCCTTTTTTGAAGCATGTGATATTCCAGTAAAAGCATTTCAAGAAAATATGCGTGAGGTCTGGATGCGTGATGGGATAGAAGTAACTATTGATACGTGGCCTGGATTAAACCCATTTGTAGAGATTGAGGGCGCAAATGAGAAAATAGTGCGAGAGATATCCAATGAATTGGGTTTTGATTTCGAAAAAGCGGTTTTCGGAAGCATTGATATGATATACGAGAAAGAACTTGGCATACCCGCAGCAACAATTGTTTCTCTTCCAGAGATTACCTTTACGAATTCGCCAAAGAAAAACGCCGCGTGAGCCGGTAAATCGCACGCGGCGTTCAGATCATTATTCCCTCTTGAATAGGGAGGTGCGGATCTTTGGGTACATGAATACGCCAGGTTCTTCCATGCACCATCCTTCTTGGGCACCGGGGGCCCGGCAGTTAAAATTGCAAAATGGTGTCACGGTCAGACGTAGTGGGGCCGTTGCAAGTAAACGTTCAACGTCTACGACCCCAAGCGTTTCTTGCATCTTTTGCTTTAGTGTTTCTGGTTTCCCGAGATATTCCAGTATTTGGAAACCTAGATCCCGGCGCATGTAGCAGAAGTAGAGCGGTATTTTGAGATACGCCAAACACATCCCGGAATTCTTGGGGAGTAAAAACTTCTAACCCCATAGTTTTGAGTCTCTCCTCAACTTCTATACGTTTCAGTTTTTTTAGCATAAGCTACAAAAAATGAATTGTATCGGTTCATCGTACTCTTTTGCGTTTATATGTGTCAAGGGAGGTTTTTGATGGTTAAGACTGGGGCAGTTCCACATAAAACGTACTCCCCTTGCCTTCGCTCTCTGCCCAAATTCTTCCTCCGTGGGCTTCCACGAGTTGTTTGGCGATAACGGTGTTCGAACTCCTCAAATCCTTCTTCCGCTCCCTGTGGGAGAAAGCAAGCTAAATCACTTTAAAGCTGCTCCAGATTCGCTCAGCCCCTTCATATGGAAGGCGAGGTCAGATTTTCCTATCAATGGAAGGTAAAAACAGGGAAAATAAAACAGGCAAACGAAAGCCGCCCGGATCCGCAAGCTGGCGAACGAAGGGCGGCAGTCGGCGCTGAATTATTGACTATTCTCCATCAGGGTTATATGTTTGAAGCATGAAGAAATTTGTCCGCACGACAAAGTTTAAGATTATGACACTCCTTATTGTGCTGGTCGTGTTTGGCATCGGAGCGGGAGCTTAACCATCGTCCCCGCAAGGTGTTACACTGGAAGAAGCCCGATGAAGTTTCTCATAACCTCGTTGGTTAAAACTTCAAAACCAAGAGTTTAAAGAACTTATTTTGTAAAGGTCTTATGAAAAACTTCTTATTTAAATCGCTACCAGTCCAGATAACTCAAGGGCTTAAGGTTCTAAGCATCATTATTTTTTTTCCTGTAATAATTTTTTTATTAAGCTATCTTTTCTTTGGGCTTGATGAGTTTGTTCACTATCACTGGCCTATTCCCGCTTATCAAAAAGGAGAGGTAGTGAAATCTTCTATCGTCTGCGAGAAAATTGAGGACAGTCTGCTGCAGAGGATTTGCTTTACTATCACAGAAAACAATAATTTTGAGGATGGTTTGGTCTTATTAACCAAGGCAGCGGACTATCCAGAGGAGGATTTCCCTTGGTATTACTACGAAGAAGCAATAAAAGTTCTTGCCGAAGGTGCAAACCATAGTCGTGCCAATTGGTGCCAAGAGTATTCCACTCTTCCCGATGGTATTCAAATAAAAGAGAGGTATTACTTATGTAGGTCCTTTTTAGAGAATCCTCATTTTTGTAAGAAGATACCTAATGGCTTAGATGTTCCGATAGACAAAATGAGGAGGTTGTGTTATGAGGATGCTGCGCTCGTTTGGCAAGACTCTTCTTTATGCGAGAAGGCTCTCGACCAAGACTTTTGTTATCTTCGATTAGCGTTAAGTTTTATGAAGGATTAAGTGATTAAGTAAGGATGATAAATTAAATAAGGAGCTATGCAATTGCATAGCTCCTTAGGATTCTGTTAGGGTTCTGGAGAGATTTTAACCTCCACTACCACCCGTTAAAACTTATGGTTGTTCTTCTTGTTGTCGTGTCGAATATCAAGCAGTGAAACTGGATCTCTCGGGCTACACTCTCGCGAGACCGCCATTGGTAAGGCCAGGATTTTCCAGTTTGCCTCTGCCATGAATCGATAGTGAAATAGGCCAAGGCCATGGCGCCATCCCACCATATTCCGACGCTATCCCCCTGAGAAGTAAGCAGGATTCGCATCCCACCGGAGTTGAAGTTCAACGGGTCGGATTGGCTTGCCACGATGACATCTTTGATGTAGATATTTGCTGGATTTCCAGGATCCGCTGCTTCGGCTGGTGCCGCAGTTGCAGAATTTCCTGCAATCGTGGCTGTGACTATTATGCAGACCGCGATCATTATCCATAGGGGTAATCCGAAAACCTTCTTTCTGGTAATCACTTTCTCTTCTCCTAATCTCTGAATTTCTGGACATCTTATGAATTCCTGCTTCCTACGCTATAGCATTTCGAACCTCCTTGTATTAAGATCTATCTTCAAGATATCTTTTGCCAAGCTATATGTCAATACCTACCGACAAAAGTTATGCAAAATGCAAAAAATAAGGCAATCTCTTTGTTGAAAGATAAAAACAATTGAGATAAAGGAGAACTGTTCTCCTTTGTTTTGCTATTGGGGAGGTAATTCGATGAAGAACGTGCTTCCTTGCTCTGGCCCGGGAGATTCAGCCCAAATCTTGCCGCGGTGAGTTTCTACGAACTGTTTGGCAATATAGAGGGAAAGACCCACACCCTCGGTCCATAGAGCTTGGGCGGCCTTCCCGCGTTTGAAGCTTGTAAACACATCGTTGACTTCTTCTTTTGTCAGTCCTTTGCCGGTGTCTTTGACTGAAATAATAACGCTTTTCGGTTGTGCAGAAATTGTAACGACAATATTCCCCTTTTTTGTGTATCGAATCGCATTATCTAATATACCCATGAGCACCGTGCGGATTTTTTCTTGGTCAATGGAAATTTTAGGAAGAGATTCTCTTGGAGGTTTCCAGAAAAGTAATAGGC
>JBBTXG010000004.1:0-11916 GCA_038062375.1 Patescibacteria group bacterium | reverse complement strand
GGCGGAAAATTGTCCGGTTCGCGGCGGAGCCGCTCCGGATTTTATTCACCCCCCACCCGAGTCCCGCGAAGCGCGGCGAGCAAACTCCGTTCGAGCTATCTCCAAAATACACCGCCAGCGAGCGGAGCCTTGAACCTAAGCGCAAGCGCATGGTCCAGAGCAAAGTGAAATGGATATCAATGCCACATTACTGCGGATACTATGCAAGAATACCTTTTTGTGTACGGCACTTTAAGAGACGCGGAAGTCCAAAAAAGAGTAGTTGGAAGGCTTATGCCGGGCGAACCCGATACGCTTGAAGGTTACGGCAAGTCTATCATCACGCTCGGCAAAAGAACATATCCAATTATTAGCCCCCAAGATGGTTCGGTTATTGAGGGCGAAGTACTTACGCTAACCCTGGAAGAGCTGGAGAAAACTGACGAGTACGAAACATCCGCTTACACTCGTCAGAAAGTTACTCTCCAGAGCGGTAAAACCGCCTGGGTTTATATCAAAAACCCGAAGCAATAAAATTCTAGTCATCGCCGCCCCGGGCGGCTTTCGTTTCCCAAGAAATTGTGCTAGTGCCTTATGGATACTTCCATGGAAATGGTGGATATTGTTGACGAGAACGACAACATCCTCTCTCAAACCACGAAAAAAGAAGCCCACGAAAAAGGTCTTTTGCATCGCACCGTAATTTCCCAGGATTATACAAGGTGTTCCACCCCCAAAGAACTACAAGATTCCCTCAAACAAAACCCGGAGATGTTTGGCGATGCGTTCCACTTTGTGGTAAAAACGTTTTACCGGAAGTTGCTGAGTTAAAGGCTCTCGTGAAATCCATAATGGCAAATGGAAAAACAACTATCTACTACTATCTTTCTTCTCGAGGAGAAAACCCGGTAAAGGAGTTCTTGGATTCTCTTGGAGAAAGCCAGCAGGTTAAGATTTTACGGATATTTCAGCATATCGAAGAGCACGGCCTGCAGGCAGTTTTGCCACACCTCAAAAAGGTTACCGGTACTCCGCTTTGGGAAATAAGAACTTTGGGTAAAGATAACATACGAGTACTTTATATCGTGCCAGAGAAGAATGCCGTTCTGGCGCTCCATGGTTTTGTGAAGAAGAAACAAAAAACGCCATCCAAAGAGATCAATATGGCGTTGAATCGTTATGAACTATGGAAAAGGCGTTGACAGGACGACATCATATATGATATCATGATTATATCATGCAAAACAAACTTACTTATACATTTCAAGAAGATCTCAAAAGACGGCTCAAAAACCCAAAGTTCAGGAAAGCATGGGAGGACTCCGAGGTAGAATACCTACTTGCCAAGCAGCTCATTGAGGCGCGACTTTCCGAGAAGCTTTCCCAGCGTGATCTGGCAAGGAAACTCCGTACCTCGCAAGCTGCGATTTCCCGTTTGGAAACTATGCGAGGAAATCCATCGCTTTCGCTCCTCAAACGAATCGCCCATGCTCTGCATGCAGAGTTTGTGCTCCCCATTAAGTAGGTTTTAGCCAGTTTTATTCTGCCCCGAGTTTCTCTGCGGTGAGCTCCTCGAGTCTGGTTCCACTGAGGTTACCATTCGAAGTGAGTTCGGGTTGAGACTTGTCGAATCTGTCGAAGCGCAGGATTTTTGTTTTCCAAGAAATTATGGAGAGGCTTGACAGTGTATATGCCAGGTTATACAATGGAACATGAGGGTTTTCCGCGAGCGAATTGAGTTCGAGTGGGATAAGGGGAATATAGATAAGAACCTTATTGCGCACGGGGTAAAAAATGAAGAGTGCGAAGAAGTATTTTTTGACCCGAACAAACGAGTACTCCGTGACCTTATCCATTCAGATCAAGAAAAGCGATATATCATAATTGGGGAAACAAAGAAGCAGCGAGTATTATTCATTGTTTTCGCAGTACGGAAAATGAAAGTCCGGATAATTTCGGCCCGCGATCTCAATAAAAAAGAATTACATTTATACCATGAAAAAAAAGCTTAAAGTTCCAAAATTTAAGAATGAAAACAGAGAAAGAGACTTCTGGGCAAAACTCAATTTGGCCGACTATTTTGAACCTTCTGATTTTGAGAAGGCGTCTTTTCCAAATCTCAAACCAACCTCCCACGCCATTTCCATCCGCATCCCAGATTATCTTCTTACTCGACTCAAAGAACGAGCCAACGAGATTGATGTGCCTTACCAATCCCTCATCAAAGAATACATTGCCGAAGGCGTAGTGCACGACCGCGCTGGCTCTCCATACAAGTCATAAAGTATACTAACTTTCAAGATAGTATACATCCAGCAAAAGATGTAAACTATCTTTTAGTTTTTCAGCGGCTTTCGTTTCCCAAGAAATTGTGGTATTCCTGGCGTATAGGAATAATTATGGAAAAGATGTATCCAACAAAATTAAAAACAGGAGACGAAGTTAGAATTATTGCACCATCATGCTCGCTGGCTATTATTTCCGAGGATGTTCGACAGATTGCCAGTAAGAGGCTTGCTGATTTGGGCTTCAACATCAGTTTCGGAAAACACGTAGAGGAAAATGATGATTTTGTTTCTTCGAGCATACAATCTCGCATCGAAGATTTTCACGATGCCTTTCGGGATAAAAATGTCAAAGGCGTGCTAACTGTTTTGGGCGGTTTTAATAGCAATCAACTCCTAAAGTATTTGGATTGGGATTTAATAAAGAGTAACCCTAAAGTTTTTTGCGGCTTTTCGGACATTACTGCTTTACATAATGCCATATTCGCGAAAACCGGACTGGTTTCCTACTCTGGTCCTCACTACTCGCCTTTGGACAAGAACTGTATTTTGACTACACGTTAGATTATTTCAAGAGATGCTTATTAACGGAGGACTCTTTTGAAGTGAAACCCTCGGGAAAGTGGAGTGACGACATGTGGTACAAAAACCAAAACGAAAGAAATCTTATCGAGAACGAAGGTTTTCTTGTAATCAACAAAGGAAAGGTTTCCGGAACCATTCTTGGCGGAAACCTTTGCACGCTAAACTTGCTGCAAGGCACTGAATACTTTCCTGCGCTCGCAGATTCAATTCTTTTTATCGAAGACGACGAAGAATCTTTACCTCATCATTTTGATCGCAATATACAATCGCTTATTCACCTGCCGGATTTCAAAAATGTAAAAGGCATCGTGATCGGAAGATTCCAAAGAGCCAGTAAAACAACAAATGAGCTTCTGTCACAAATTATTAAGACCAAAAAAGAATTGGACGGACTGCCGATTGTTGCAAACGTTGACTTTGGTCATACCGATCCAAAGATTACTTTTCCTGTCGGTGGTGAGTGTAGCCTGATCGCTGAAAACGGAACAGCAAAGCTGGAAATACTAAACCACTGAAAATCCACCGTCCTGCCCCACCTCGCCGAACTCCGTTCGGGACTCCGTTCCAAACCCATCCCTGTTCCTGCCTAGAAAAATCCAAGAAATTGTGGTATAGGAGTGAGACGTTGGTTGACAAGATATAGTCAGAGTTGAGATAATCAAATAAGTTAAGTGTATGGATAAAGCTGCTTTTTACAGGCATTATGCCAACCTTCCTTTTGCCGTCAGGAGAGAGGTGGTTTTAAGTATAGATGGAGAGCCAATTACTTGGGAGGTTGCATATAGAGAAATCGATGCAGACACAGAAAGAGGAAAGAGAATTTTACAACTGCTCATTCAGCTTAAGTTTATTCCAGCAAACTAACATTTGCTATGGATGATCAAGAAAGAGAAATCATTGAGGCGTTGATTATTGCGAGATTGAAGACAATGCCACAGAACCTTGAACTCGCAGTTGGCGATGAAGGGAGTTTTTCGATTGAGCAGTTAATAAAGCATGTAAGAGAGAATGATGAAATCGGTAAAAGATATATAGAAAATCAGCTTGAGTATCTTCGTTCCCTTAATAATTTACCCACAGACGATGAACGGCTTTCTGATTACACGAGTTAACTACGATAAGGCTACTCGTTATTTATACGCTTGGTGTGAAGAGTTACTTCAACTCGCTAAGAAGAATTGGAGAACTTACGAGCTCTCTAGGGTTAAGGCAAATCGAAAAAACGTAGAAAGTTATTTAAAAAAACAAAGTCCTAGTTTGGCGATTTTTAATGGTCATGGAAATGCAGGTGCTGTACTTGGTCATGATAACGAGGAGTTGATTTCTGTAACTTATAGAAATGAAGATCTACTCGCTGGAAAGAAAGTTTTTATCCGCGCCTGCACTGCTGGAAGTTTACTCGGAAAGAATATCAGAGCGAAAGGTGCGATTGGGTTTATAGGCTATAAGATCCCCTTTGTTTTCTGGCATGATCCGACGACGAATCTATCTCATCCACTCAAAGATCCTGATGCAGAACCCTTCCGTAAATGTTCAAATCAGATCGGTATTTCTTTGCTCAAAGGGCATACTGTTAGGGAGGCTCACAATCTTAGCATAAAAACTTATCAAAAAGTAATCGCGGAGCTTTTGACGAGTGATTCAAAAAGATCGTATCTTGTTCCGGAGCTGATAGCAAATATGAGAAACCAGGTTTGCTATGACTGAAAACCAAAAAATTATGGCGGTGAGGATTGTATGTTTTGTGTTGGCGGGATGTCTTTGATATAATATTCTTATGGAAAATGAGGAATTGATAAAAAACGTTAATATCCAGCAATTAGCCGAGGAGGGCAATAGGATTTATGGCGAGATAAAGCACCAGTATGAACCTCAACAGAATGGAAAGTTTTTAGCTATAGAAGTTGAGACAAGAAGTGTTTATCAAGGAGATACGTCGAGCGACGCTGTAGAGAAGGCACGAAAAATCCATCCAGATAAAGTTTTCTTTGTGGCCAAAATCGGCTTTTCTGCTACGGAAGTTCTTGCTGAACTTGAGGCTGTTCATTTTCAGAAAAGTAGTATAACGAAGGTTGACTTTAGACGGTTTTGACCTATACTAGAAATATGGCTACCAAAACTTCAGAAACAAACCAGCTCCAGAATTTTGAGAAGGCGAGAGAGGCAACTCTTACGCTTTTGGCATTGAAAGATACGCTTACCTCGAGCGAACTCGAGACCCTTGAAGTTCTCGTCGACAAATCAGCCAAAGAACATGAAAGCAGCGCAATTGAACAAATATGGAGGAAGTGAAGTTGTTGAGATAAAAATGGACGCGCCGGAGCCAATTATTGCTGCGGGAAAAGTTCTGGTTGAGGTGTATGCTGCCGGACTGAATCCTGTAGATTGGAAAATCCGCGAAGGGTATTTACAGCAGATGGCGCCTTTGCAATTCCCCGCGACTCTGGGATTTGATTTTTCTGGCGTGGTAAAGAAGATCGGCGAAGACGTTGCCACTTTTCAGGAAGGCGACGAAGTGTATGGGCAGGCAGGTGTTTTGAATGGCGGTTCTGGTTCTTTTGCCGAGGTTGCGCTTGCGAATACAAAGACGATTGCTCGCAAACCCAAGCGTGTGAACCACATTGAAGCAGCCGCGCTGCCGCTTGCAGGAGTGAGTGCGTGGCAAGGGCTTATGGATCATATGAAATTCCAGAAAGGACAGAGGGTTCTCATTCATGGAGGCGCAGGAGGCATTGGAACATTCGCCATTCAAATCGCAAAACACCTTGGAGCCTATATCGCAACGACCGCGAGTGCTGACGATGTAAATTACACAAGAGATTTGGGAGCAGACGAAGTGATAGATTACAAGACAAAGCGTTTTGAGGATTTGCTGCGCGACTATGACGCAGTCTTTGATACGGTGGGCGGAGAAACGTATGAGAGATCGTTTACGGTTTTAAAGAAAGGGGGCGTGATCGTCTCGATGCTCGAACAACCGCGCCAAGATCTCATGGCACAATACGGCGTGAATGCCATAGCACAGTTCACCCAAGTAACCAGCGAGCGTTTATCCAAACTTGCCGAACTTGTGGACCAAGGAGTTCTGAAGATAGAGATTGATAAGACTTTCCCTTTAGAGCAAGCAGCAGAAGCGCTCGCCTACCTGCAAACAAAGCACTCAAAAGGCAAAGTTGTGCTAGGGATCAAATAACGGCAAACCAATTGAGAGTGCTCCAAATTTGTGCACTATCAGTGTGGCCCATGAAGCAATTGGGTCTATTTGCTTTTAAGTGTTTTTTGTCCTAGCATTAGAGTATGAAAGATTTTACAAGAAAAGAGGGATACTTAGCGAGGCTTTGGAGGACGATCAGAGAGGACCATCAGAGAATGGGATGGGGGAAAGACAGGCTCCAAAAGAGTTCAGAAAAAAAGAGCATGTTTAAGTGGATGACGGGCCAGCAGGCTTTTCAAAGGGTGAAGGGAGCGTCGCACGCCACTCCAACGCAGAAGAACATCGCAGGGCTCATGGTCAAAAATTTGGATCAGCGAGCTTATTCCCCCGGCATTACTCAAAAAGAGTTTACAGAAGAAATCCTTCCCGAATGGGAGAAATTTTTAGGAAAGGATAAGGCGGGGCGACTCGCAAAGGGCTTTGGCTATGAAAACGGCACATTTAATCCTTATAGTGAGTTTGGAAGGAAAAAGATTGTTACGAAGGAGGATTTTCGCCGTGAACTATCGAGAGTAGCGCATCTTGATTCCGATGACAAAGCAGTTGCTCTTCATGTCGGCTTTGGGAAAGACCAAAGACCTGAATTGGCGAAAAATAGGGGAGTCACCGAAGAGGAAATGCTCCAAATCCAGCCAGAATTACAAAAAAATATAGGAAAATATCCCACGCAAGGAGTTAATAAGGTGATGGGCGTGAGCGCAGAGAAGAAGGAACAACCAAGTGAGACTGGCATGAAGAAAGGATATGAAGCGAGGCCATGGCATCGCAATGAAGGCGGGCAATCACGCGCGAGCTTTTATCGAAGAAATCTCGAAAGAAATAATGGGCAATGAGGGAAAAGAGGATTGAAGAAACGAAGAAAAGTTGCTAGCGTAGATGAAATAAAAAGAAGCTTTATGGAGAATTCATATTCTAAAATAGAGACGCTCTACACTTTTGAATCCGACGCAGGGGGATTCAACACGAAAAACTATTTCTATGATACTGGCGTAGAGGTGGTTGTTTTTGACGCGCAGTTCACCGAAGAAATTGCGCAAAAATCGATTGAGTTTTTGCGGACAAAGACGGAACATCCTATTACCCATTTGGTTGTTACGCATCCCAATCCAGATAAATTTAACGGGATGGGTGCGTTTCAGAGACTCGGAGCTAAGGTGATCGTTTCAAACGATACGAAAGAAAATATGCGTCCCATCCACGAGTACAAAAAATACTATTTCGTGAGCATGGCAAAGATGTTTACGGAAGAAACCTATCCAAAACTAAGAGAGCCAGACGTTACCTTCCAAGATACATATATTCTTCATTTGAGCAATGGGAAGAAAGTCGAGCTTAGAGAATTACATATGAGGGGTATCTCTACAAATCAGACCATAGCCTCTCTTCCAAGTTTGAACACACTGCTCGTCGGAGACCTTATTCATCACAAAGCCCATGCGTGGCTTGAGGGACCAATTGTCAACGGGAAAACTTCTTATTCGACTGAAAACTGGATTGCGGCGCTCAAGAGACTTGAAGATCTATACCCTCGGGATGCGAGAGTCTATGGTGGTCGTGGAGAATCCGGAGACCTTGGAGAACTTGTCAGAGAACAAATAGCGTATCTCAAGGAAGCCGAGACGATCGCCAGGGATTATGTGAATTCACTGGAAGGCGAAGATCTTGCTGCAAAGAAAGCAAGAGTGAACTATGGAGAGCTCGCGAAAAAATTTGAGGAAGCATTTGGAAACTATAGTTTGAGCTACATGATTACCTATGGCGCCTATGGGCTTGTAAACAGTCTTTCTTAAATAAGTTATGAATTCTCGAGTTTTCGTTATTGTTGGGATCATTGGAATTCTTATTCTCGTAGGTATCGTTTTGTTGAGTGGCGAGGGGACGAGGCAAGAAGGTTCTCCTGGTTCTAATGAATCTATCTCTTCAGTTGAACAACAGAGAGAGTTACCAAAAGAAGAACCTTCCGAGCACCTAGTCCTTTCTACAGACGCAGGTTTTTCTCCGCAAGATCTTTCAATCAAGGCAGGAGATAGGGTAGTGTTTCAAAATAAGAGTTCACGATCGATATGGCCAGCGAGTGACATTCATCCAAGCCATACATTATATCCGGGTTCGGCCATACAAAAATGCGCCACCCAAGAGGTCGGAGAAATCTTCGATGCCTGCAAGCCAATTCCTTTCGGGCAAGAATGGCCTTTTCGTTTTGATATCAAAGGAGAATGGGGATATCACGATCACCGAAATCCAGATAAGGGCGGCACGATTGTTGTGGAATAACAATCAACAATAATCAGTAATCTTTCACTCCATGTTTTCTTCGTCCATCCAAGAAATCAAAGAACGCCTGGATATTGTGGAATTGGTTGGAGGATATGTGAAGCTCCAAAAAGCTGGAGCAAATTGGAGGGCTCGCTGCCCCTTTCATTCAGAAAAGAGTCCTTCTTTTTTTGTTTCGCCCGCGAGGCAGATTTGGCATTGCTTTGGAGGATGCAGTGAAGGAGGCGATATTTTTAAATTTATCATGAAGATCGAGGGCATCGAGTTCGGAGACGCTCTTCGATTGGTTGCACAAAAAGCAGGCGTAGAGCTCCCAAGACATGATCCCTTGTATGAACAGCTCCAGACGGAACGCCGGCAACTTTACGATATTGGAGAACTTGCCACGCAATTCTTTGAAAGGCAGCTGAATTTTTCTACTGCTGGGAAGGCAGCAAAAGCATATGTACTCAAAAGGGGAGTGACAGAAGATGGTATCTCGCGATGGCGACTCGGATATGCGCCAGATACGGCCGATAGCCTTAGCCAATTTTTGCGAAGCAAAGGGTATCGCGAGGATCAAATTGCAAAAGCGGGATTAAGCGTCCGCAGTACAGGTGGTCTCTATGATCGATTTCGCTCACGGATTATGTTTCCGATTTTTGATCTGAATTCTCAAGTGGCAGGCTTTGGGGGGAGGATATTTGAAAACCAAAGAGAAGGGATTGCAAAGTACATCAACACCCCGAGTACTCTTATTTACGATAAAAGCAGGATCCTTTACGGGTTGGATAAGGCCAAGGTTAGCATCCGCCAGCAAGGTTTTTGTATTTTGGTAGAAGGGTACATGGATGCAATTATGGTTTCACGAGCAGGGTCAGAAAATGTGGTGGCAACTTCGGGCACGGCTTTAACGCTCCAGCAACTGCAGATTCTCAAACGCTATTCAGAAAACCTTCTTACCGCATTTGATATGGATACGGCAGGGGATCACGCAACGAGACGGAGCGTGGAACTTGCGCTCGCGCAGGGATTTGAAGTGAAGGTAATCTCAATGCCGGAAGATAAGGATCCCGCAGATACGGTGTTGGAAAGTCCTGAACTTTGGAAACAGTGTGTAGAGCGCGCATGTTCTCTCGTTGAATTTACATTTCAAACAACCGTATCTCGTTTTGACAAAACAACAGCAGAAGGAAAAAAGAAGATTGCGCAACATCTTCTTCCTTTGATTAAGAAAATTCCCAATAAAATCGAGCAATCTCATTGGACAGGAATTCTCGCGACTGAACTTCAGGTAAAGGAGGAAAGTATTCACGAGGAATTAGACAAGATTCGGGGAGAGAGTCACATTCATGAAGCCTTTGCGGAAGGCTCGGTGGATGACCCCAAACCCTTAAAGACCCGAAAGGAACTTTTAGAAGAGAGAGCATTGACTCTTGTGCTCGGCGAACCTGCTCATATGCGATTGTTCACCGAAGAATACGTTGCGTGTTTTTCGCTCAAATATCAAGATATTTTAGAGGGGATGAGAAGATATCCAGAATTTCGGGCAGAAAATGCAAAAGATCAAGATGTGTTCGATCAGGGAACTCTTCAATTCCTTCAATATCTTTCTTTGAAAAGAGAGTTTATGGAGACCGAAAGAGAAGGAGCGCAGAGAGTTGAGGGGAAGAGTTTAGAAGAAGAGCTTGGAATGTGCTTACATGAGCTGAAGGCGCTTTCAATGAAAGCGAAGCTTGATCGCATAACCCAGGATATCAAGGAAGCAGAAACACTCCGCGATTCAGAGAAAATTCATTTGTTAATGGAAGAGTTCCGCCATATAAGTCGCGAACTGCACGCTCTGTAACTGAAGCTATGACAAAAAAACAGAGATTGTTAAAAACAAAGGAAGTAAAGAGACGAGGGCGAAAGAGAAGGATTGCAGGGAATGCAGAAAAAGGAACCCGGCAAGCGGCAAAGAGAACTGTCTTGGAGAGAAAAGCAAAAATAAAAGCCTCGCAAAAACAAGGGAGCCAAAGATCTACTGGTCTTGTAACGCAAGAGAAAATTCAAGAGCTCATTGAAAAATCGCGGCAGAGAGGATTTGTGACGTATGCTGAAATTCTCCACGCGTTTCCTCACATTGAAAAAGATATCGAGGGGTTGGAAGGATTATATCAACAGTTAGAGGACGAAGGAATTCAGATAGAGTCTGCAAAAGAGTATTTAGATGATATTGAGAAGCCAAAAGAAAAGGAGCTTCTCTCGTTTAAAGATTCAGAGGCGCCATTAGATCCGGTCCAAATGTATTTGAGAGAAATTGGAAAAATTTCTTTTGTGACTGCGGAACAAGAGCGCGAATTAGCAAAACGGATTGAACAAGGCGATCAAGAGGCAAAGAAACGACTTGCAAAGGCAAACCTTCGTTTGGTGGTCTCTATTGCAAAGAGATATGTAGGGAGATCGCCCAATTTAACGCTTCTCGATTTAATCCAGGAGGGAAATTTAGGTCTGTTCCGCGCAGTAGAGAAATTCGACTGGAGAAGGGGGTACAAGTTTTCCACGTATGCCACGTGGTGGATTAGGCAGGCAATCACTCGCGCATTGGCTGATCAAGCAAGGACGATTCGCATCCCCGTGCACATGATAGAGACGATCTCCAAGTACACGCAAATAAGGCGGCAATTGCTTCAAGAGTTGGGGAGAGAGGCTCTTGCAGAAGAGATTGCCGCTGAAATGGGGCTCCAGGTAGATAAAGTACGACATATTCAGCGTATTTCTCAGGAAACCATTTCACTCGAAACCCCCATCGGAGATGACGAAGAAGACAGCGTTTTAGCCGAATTTGTGGAAGACGAGAAAGTTCCTCCTCCTTCGGTAGAAGCTGCTCGCGCGTTGTTGAGGGAGCGCTTAAAAGAGATCATTGTAGATTTAAATCCAAGAGAGCAGAAAATTCTTTCCCTTCGTTTTGGATTAGAAGACGGAGTGACGCATACGTTAGAAGAGGTCGGAGGCCAGTTTGGAGTTACGAGAGAGCGTATCCGACAGATTGAGGCCAAGTCTCTCGAAAAAATCCGCGAGCATCGAAACTTGAGAAAGTTAAAAGGATACTAAAACCGAGATTTGGAGTGTATCCAAATCTCGGTTAGAGTACGGGCTGTAGAGATTCCATGCAGGTTATATCCGTGTAACTTGGGGTGTGACCTTTGTGGCGGAAATGCCATCGAATGCTTCGACAGGCAGATCCTCGAGCATGATAATCATGTCTTCGGAAGCACCTCGGCTGATTGCTTGCTCAATAAGATTTCCTTTGGTGGTAGGATAATCAATCTTTTGCAGTACCCTTTCAGCCCGCCCTCCATCGGGCATGAGGTACGGCATATGATTATACTTATGTATTGTTATAGAAATCGACCTTTGAAAAACACTTCTCTCCGATGACAACCCCCATACTTATTCTAACATACCAACCATTCCTTCTTGTCAAGAGGGGTCTTGAATTTTCTTTTTTCTGCGGTATATTTTACTTAGAGCAATCCCACATTCCGCGGTAGCTCAGTTGGTAGAGCGCCTCGCTGTTAACGAGGATGTCCCAGGTTCGAGCCCTGGCCGCGGAGC
>JBBTXG010000003.1:0-7675 GCA_038062375.1 Patescibacteria group bacterium | reverse complement strand
ACTTATTCAAACTCTTTATTGCTATCTATTTTGGTTACGTTTCGCCCTAATTACCTAAAGTAATTATCTTAATTCCTATGGATCCAATTTTTATTGTTCTCATCATCCTTGGAGGTTTGGTGTTGTGGGCCATCGTAACCTACAACCGTTTTGTAACGCTTCGAAATCGCGTGAAAGAGGCGTTTTCCGATATTGATGTGCAGTTAAAGCGAAGGTACGACTTAATCCCTAATTTAGTGAATACTGTGAAAGGATACGCGGCGCACGAGAAAGGTGTGTTTGAGAAAGTGACCGAAGCGAGAGCACGCGCGATGGGAGCTACGGGTATGCACGAGAAAGCAGCCGCGGAAAATATGCTTTCCCAAACCCTCAAAAGTTTGTTTGCCGTGGCAGAGGCGTATCCCGACTTGAAGGCTTCCAATAACTTTGTTGAGCTTCAGCGTGAACTTCGCGACACCGAAGATAAAATTCAAGCGGCGCGGCGCTTTTACAACACCAATGTAATGGCCCTAAACACGATGAGCGAAAATTTCCCGGCGAATATCGTCGGGGGGATGTTCGGCTTCAAGAAAGAGGAATTCTTCGAACTTCAGGAGGCCGGAGAGCGCGAGGTTCCCAAAGTAAGTTTCTAATTGACCTCTAACCAGGAGCCTTCTATGGTATGAACTTGTATTCTCATGCCGAATCGAATATCCGCAAGACATGGCTGTATCTCACCGGATTTTTCCTGTTTGTCATTGGAATCGGATGGGTGATAAGCTATGTGTTCGAGAGCTACTCTTTGTTTGTGATCGCGGTGATGATAAGTATTTTGATGAGCATCGGCTCTTATTGGTATTCAGATAAAATCGTTTTAGCAATGAGCGGGGCTCGCCCCATTGAGAAAGCAGATCAGCCGGAGCTGTATCGCATCGTGGAGAACCTTTCCATCACTGCCGGCTTGCCAATGCCCAAACTCTTTCTTATCGAAGATGCTCAACCGAATGCGTTTGCCACCGGAAGAGATGCAAGACACGCGGTCGTTGCCGTCACAAGAGGATTGCTCAATCGCCTCGAACGAGTGGAGCTCGAAGGGGTGATTGCGCACGAACTTTCTCATGTTGGCAATCGAGATATGCTTCTTTCAACGATCGTGGTTGTCTTGGTAGGGTTTGTCGCCATTATTACCGACTTTTTCTTCCGGGCTGCGTTCTATGGAGGGTTTGGAGGCCGCGATAACGATCGGGGATCAGCCCAGATGCGCCAGTTCCTGATGATTATCGCAATCGTATTTGCGCTCATCGCTCCGATTATTGCCCAACTTATCAAATTTGCCATCTCGAGAAAGAGAGAGCTTTTGGCAGACGCTTCCGGCGCTTTACTCACGCGTTATCCGGAAGGACTGGCGCGCGCGTTAGAAAAGATCGCTTCTGACCCCCGCCAATTAAAGAGCGCAAACGACGCAACCGCGCATTTGTATCTGGTGAATCCTTTTCGAGGACGAGAGCGGACAAGCTGGATCCATAGGCTGTTTATGACCCACCCGCCCATGGAAGAACGCGTCGCCGCATTGCGCGGAATGAGGGTTCAAGTGTAAAAGCTTTCCTATGAAGTGTCCATTGTGTAAAATTTCACTCGACCAGGCAATGTTAGTAGATGTGGAGGTTGACTACTGCCCTCGTTGCTATGGTCTTTGGTTCCAAGAGGATGAGCTCCAATGGGCGAAAGACGAAAAAGATCACGATCTTCGATGGCTTGATATTGACCTGTGGAAAGATCCTGCTCACATGAGAGTTGATTTTGGCAGGAAATTGTGTCCGATTGATCGTTTGCCCTTGTACGAAGTTGGGTACGGAAACTCGAGAGTGAAGGTTGATATATGCAGCTTGTGCAAGGGAATTTGGTTAGAGCGAGGGGAGTTTAAAGAGATTATCGCATACCTTAAAGAGAAAGGAGAGCAAGAGGTTCTGCATCACTATGCAAAGAATCTTTTAGAGGAGGCATGGGAGGTGTTTTCTGGGCCTGAACTATTGAGAGAAGAAGTGCTGGACTTTTTGACTATTCTCAAGTTGCTCAAATATAAATTTGCAACGCAACATTCAGTAATTTCGCAAATTATTCTCTCTTTGCCACGGTGAGCTTTTTTGAGGTAAGTATACTAATAACCTTATATTGAGAGGATGGTGAGGTGCGTGAGTGGTTGAAACGGCGTGCCTGGAGAGCACGTAGGGTTGAAAGACTCTCGTGGGTTCGAATCCCACCCTCACCGCCATAACAATTAAGTATCGTGTGACCCGATTGCTCGCGGGCGCGAGGTGCGACCCGAAAGGGCCATTTTTAAGAAAAATTATTATGTTCGTCGGCGCAGTAAAAATTGCAAAAAGGTCAATGTTCCCGATATTTCGTTGGCAGCAACAAGGAAATCAGGCACAAGTCGGAGTATCTGGTACTGGTTTTTTATAAACGCTAACGGCTATTTCGTATCTGTTGCGCATGCGTTTGATAACGCTGATCAAAACACCAAATTTCTTTTCTGGGGCCGATTACCAGAACAGCTTCAAGACCCCAAGGTACAAATTCAAGAAATTGTGAAAAACGATGATCACGATATCTTTATTGGAAAAATTGCAGTTAAAAGCCCAACATATTTTCACCTCTCAAAGAATATTCCCGGAGAAGGTCGTTCTGTTTGTATTAGCGGTTATCCACTAGCACAACTTTCATTAAATTCTCAAGGGATTCTAGAATTGGGTGGTGTAAGACGATATTTCCAACCATCATTCGTGTTGGATAGAGTAACTATGAATAGTGATAATGGAGCTGGAAAAATTAGAAAGCACGACGGTTTTCTTCTCCGAGACGTTGGACTATTTGGCATGAGCGGAGGGCCGGTATTTGATAAAAGTGGTGTTGTGCTGGGAATACAGGGATCAGTGACTAAACCACGCGAGAGCAAAAATGCTGGCAGAACTATTTCTGTCGAAAACGCACTTGCAATTCGTACCGGAGTTATCATTGATTTGCTAAAAGAAAAACGCATCCGTTTTAATCTGCTCGGTAGATTTTAGGTCCCGACCCACGTGCCTCGAGTTGAGCTCCGTCCAGACGATTAAAAAGCCTTATACTGCCTTGTAGTTGTGGGTACTTAACCCGACTGTCCCGCCAATTTACAATTTCAGCATTTTGGGAAGAGATTGCCTCGCGGCGCGTCGCGCGCCGCTCGGCTAGGATCTGAAAGGGCTTTTTGGGCGAAAAGGAAAAGGATTTATCAAAGAAGGACAAAAGAAATTTTTTCATAAGATTTTTTGAAAACAGAAACTCGAAAGGGTTTCTGTTTTCGTTTGATTTTTAACGTTATTTTTGTTAATCTCCGATTAGGAATCGCACCTACAAAATCGAATAGGAGGTTGTCTATGCGGACCGAAGAAAGCTTGTACTGCGAATGCGGTAAGCCCGCGACGTGGGTTCGCCACACGCAATTTTCCGAAAGTCACCCTTTCTGCACGGAACACGCCAAGAAGGAGGACGACGTCGGCAAATCAGATCCTTCCTAGAACATTTGTGCGTGCTCCGCACGCTCGAATTTGTATTCCGCCAAAGAAAAATTGGAAATTGTTAATTTTTGCGGCGAAACGGCTGGCTGGGCAAAAATCAAAACGGGCGGATTTGTTACGAACCAAGGGGTTCGTTCCGATTTTTTTGACAAAGCTTATGAAGATTTGGTAATCTCAACATAGATGCCTGTATTGTAGAGCATTATGGAGCAACCTTTAGAGATCAGTACCCTAGAAGATCTTTTATCTTTGGAGCCACAAATCGTTGAAAGGATAAACAGCTTTCCAAACGGAGGCCGTCTTTTTATGGCCGACCCCATTCGTTTGTTGAAAGATATTAATGTTAATCTCACTTCTGAGGCAACCAGGCAATTGGAAGAAAAGCTTGGAGCAGAAGACCTGGCTGAAAATCCTTTGAAACGACTTTATGACGACTTCAAAAAAGATGCCGCTGATCAACAGGATGTAACGATAACAATAAGTGGTATTATTCCAAAAGAAGGTGACCATTATGTTGGATAGTTTTGATCTGGTTGTCCAAATCTCCAAAAAAAAGTTCCTGAGCTATATTTTGGAACATGTTTTAATCCACAATTTACCAATTGTTCCCAAGTTCACCTTTAAAGTTTTGGGTCAAAATGGGACAATGACCGCTATCTTAGATGGCGTAGATCTCTATTTAAGTGTGGGCAAAAATGAAGTCACTCTTGTCTATCATGTTTACGCCGCGACTGTAACACTTCCCAATAAATCTCAGCTTGGTTTCTCAGAGGGCGAGATTAATATCAGGTTAAAGATCACTCCAGGCGCTCCGTTTAGAGTAATCATGCAGATGGCCAGGTTTAGGACCAGCCAAACATCCCAAATTGCCGATACCACGGCCTTTTTTAAAGATGTGGCAAATCTTATCACAGCTTCTTTAGATACCAAAACTGAATGGGATCTTTTCCCAAACACTCCATCCGCTACTGCTTTGATCATGCTTGGTTTATCTTTCAATGGCCAGATTTTCTGTCTTGACAAGGATACGATAGCAGGAGTTATAGGGACAGGGGATATTAAAAAGGTTACAAATTTCCTTAAAAAACAAGATTTTGGTGTCGGACTCTCTGCTGCTGGGGTCAAAAACAACATCCTTTTTCCAGCTATGGTAAATCTCTTAAATCCTCAAGACGTGGCCAATCTTTTGAATATCTCTCTTGATGATGCCGTAAAGAGTATTCAGAATCCAACCGTCAACTTCTTAAATTCCATCAAACCGCTACTTCCCGCTCCCTTTGGGTCAGGAGAAATCAAACAAAGTCAAAGTGGCGTAGATATATTTTTCACGTTCATCGATTTTCAACTGCAAAACGGTTCTATCAAAATGACGGGTAGGTTGCGTGGCGAGGGGTTTTGCACCCATATTAGCAATGGCATTTTTGAAGAGCTGGTAACACTTTCTATTATCCAGCAGAAAGTTTTGGCTACCTTTTCACCCAATCCGCCTAAACCCACATATTCGGTAAATTTTGATTTTTGGTGCGCACTAGGATTTTTCTTACTTGCCGGTTATATTATAGGAGTAATAGGAATCGTCATAGTAATAATTGTAATTGCGGTTGTGACTAGCTTGACTGTTGAGCAAAAAAAGCTCTCCCAAAATCCTTTCTCCGCCCCGGCTTTTGACCAGGTTACTTGGTTGATTTTGGATATATTAACCGAAGGATTAATACTTCTTGGTAAAAGCTCAGCTGCTGTTGACTTTAACACCTCTATCTCGCGAGTTGATATCGACTCCACCATTACTCCGACAAACATAGAAGAGATAGGATCTGGAACTTACCATTTTCCAGGCAATTTAGTTTGCAAGGCCCAGGATTTCCAATATAAAGAATATCGTCAGGACATTGAGATCTATCTTAGTCCCAAGGCAACTGGGTTACTCTTTCCAGTAAAAACTACTTGGATAGTGCGCAATCAGGCGATCACCAGTGGATCTGGCCAAATTAGTTTCACCGACCTAGCCCACACCGCAACACCTCCTTTTAATGAGACTGCACTTCCAAACCACAAAATAACTATCGATTTCGCCCTTAATCCAGGCAAAAATATTTCAATATACTACGACGGTTTAGATACTCTACGGCTTATTTGCCCAAAATCAGATTACAACTTTGGTCTGTTTGTCGAGCTTCAAGTCCAAGACGCATCTGGGCGTATTTACAGCAGCCCATTTTCCATAGAGGTCGAAACTAATGTCGTCCAGTTTGGCCAAGATTTTCTTGATTTTCAGAAGCAATGCGCGCTGGCGACAAAAATTAAACTTACTAAAATAAAAACTATTCCCAAGAAAGTTCTTCATGGCGGTTACCCATTAACCAATGAGGTTGTGACTAATATAGTAAAAGAAGTAATTGCCCAAAACCCCAAAGAGGCAATTGATCTTGTAAAAAACCTTGCCAATACTCATGGCGTAACTGCCGTTATAAAAACCTTTGCCCCTAAGACAATAAAGTAATTATTGTGTTATTTGCTTACCCCAGTACCAGAAAGCCCCCGACTTCAGTCGGGGGTTGAATGGAGTTTCTTGAGCTTTCGGTACGGGGTTTCGCCTCCAATCATGAGACATTGGGACCAAAGGAAACAAGAAGACTCATGAGACGTCTGTGCTTTCACCACACTCCCAAGCACGCCTCGTGGCTCAGCATGGCAGAGATCGAGCTCTCCGTCTTTGGACGGCAGGCGCTGAACCAACGTATTCCCACCAACTCTCTCTTACGAGAAATATGCAAAAACTACGAACAACGGAGAAACAAACAAAAAGCCACCATTGCCTGGAGATTCACCAGACATGATGCGCGGAGAATATTCAAGTATGAATCTGCAAAACTAATTTAATGAGGTACTATATTGGTTGTACTGACGATCTCAAAGAGAGAATTGATAGGCATAGAAACGGTCAAGTACCTGCGACAAAAAACAGACTACCAATAGAGTTAGACTTCTATATTGTGATGAAAGATAAATACAAAGCCTTTGAATTTGAGCAATACTTAAAATCTGGGTCAGGCAGAGCATTTGCAAAGAAACATTTTTGATCAAAATTGCCAAAATGCTCGGCGTTTCCATTGAAGAATTGTTATGAAAAAAATTTTTCTGATAGCGTTTATACTTATAGTTGGAATCGTTCTAACTTTTGTGTTTACTCCAGCAAAACTTTTGACAAAATACTTTCTCAACGATTGCCCCACCGACGGGCCAACTAAGCAAACTGATTTCGAGATGTATTCCGAGCCAGTTGACTTGGCAAAGTATAAAGAACAAATTTTTTCATTATGAATCAAAAAGGATTTATAAATATAATAGTAATTATCGCGATTGTAATATTTGTTGGAGTTGCGGGATATTTTGTAGTGAACCAGCGAGCGTCTTCGCCTGTCCCTATTCCTTCACTTACTTCAATTTCTACGACAACATCGAATAGAACCACGGAACAAAGAACCGATAGTTCCGATATGATAACCAGCGATTCTACAACAACCTCTTCCACGACAGTAGCACCTCGCATTTCGGTTGTTTCTCCTGTGTCTGGGAGCTATGGCACACGGATTATAATTAGTGGGAGTGGTTTTACAAAAACCGGAAATACGATCAATTTTCGTACCAGAACTCCTAGCGCAGTTGTTAATAAAACCATGAGTCTGGAAGTGCCATCTTCGGATGGCACCCATTTGGTCTTTATGCTACAAAAGACAATTCACCTTTCTGCGCCAGGATACAATTATGAAGAGACATTTGACCCGGGAGCATATGACGTGATAATCACTAATTCGAATGGTCGTAGTAATTCCATGGTATTTACCATAACAAATAACCAAATAACTAATCCTCCTTCATCTCCAGATTGTGGAAAGTCAACCTTTATCGTAATTGCAGGAGGTCCAAATGGACCGTACGGGGAGGGGGCCAATACGCGAGCGACAGAGTATTTTAACGCGAACGACTTAACGATTAGGGATGAGGGCGGTAGCAGATTTGTCGTTGAGCCTTCAAATAATACGAAGCAATACTGGATGAAGAAGGTGCAAGATGACGGAATCGGTAGCTCTCAATATGACAACGTAGGTTGCGATTGGGTTCAATAGAAAGAATTTGCCGCC
>JBBTXG010000002.1:0-60736 GCA_038062375.1 Patescibacteria group bacterium | reverse complement strand
CTCGGCGGCCAATTCGTAATGTATGGAGAGTGAGGAAGAGAGGTGTCTTGCAATAATTGCTCGAGCAGGAATTGTAAGACACCAAGAGTCCGATAAACTTTTGATAAACGAATAAGCAAAGAATATCTCAGGAGGGTTTCCAACATTGGGAGGAGTATGAAGAAAAGAATCTACCTTGATTATGCGGCTTCGACGCCGATTGACAAAAAGGTGTTAGAGGCAATGTTGCCATACCTGCGTAAGCACCATGGCAATCCTTCCTCTACGCATGGGTTTGGCCAGAAAGCAAAAGCTGCAATCGAAGAAGCTAGAGAGAAAGCAGCGAAATTTCTCCATTGTTCTCCCCTGGAGGTTGTTTTTACTTCGGGAGCTACGGAAGCGAATAACCTTGCGATTCAAGGAGTCATACAGTATATTAGCAATCAAACATCCCTCTTGGAGGAATCTCCCGCAAGGCGACAAGATGCAAAACCTCATATTGTTACTTCGCAGATTGAGCATGAGTCGGTGCTTGAACCATGTAAAATGCTCGAGAAAGAAGGAGTTGCCCAAGTCACGTATGTGCCGGTAACCAAAGAAGGATTCGTAAGAGTGGAGGATGTGGAAAAGGCGATTCAAGAGAATACGGTATTGGTCTCGATCATGTATGCGAACAGTGAGATTGGAACCATTCAACCAATTACTGAAATTGGCCAACTCCTTAGGAAACACAACCTACAAGATGCAACATACAAGATACTATTTCACACCGATGCGGTCCAAGCAGCAAATTATCTCGATTGCAACGTAGAGAAGCTAGGAGTTGATCTTCTGACTTTGAGCGCACATAAGGTCTACGGGCCCAAAGGGATTGGATTGTTATATGTAAGAGAAGGGGCTTCTCTTCACGCACTTTTAGGGGGTGGAGGTCAGGAAGGAGGGTTGCGCTCTGGCACAGAAGATGTCGCAGGGATTGTCGGGTTTGGAGTCGCGCTTCAAGAACTTCAAAACCCCCGCATGTTGGTAGTGAACATCAAAACTCGTCAATTACGAGATACGTTGGTAAAGAAGGTATTGAGGAGGATTCCAGAGAGTGTTTTAACAGGATCTCAAGAGAAGCGGCTTGCCAACAACACGCATTTTCGTTTCCATGGAATTGAAGGACGAGATCTTGTGCTTCTGCTCGACCAGAAGGGGATTGCAGTTTCTGCGGGGTCTGCGTGCTCGGAAACAACTCAAGAGCCGTCTCATGTGCTGCTTGCATTGGGCTTGGAGCAAGAGGAAGCACTCTCGAGCGTTCGAATCACGATTGGCAAATACACAAAGTTAGAAGAGATAGAAAAAGTCATCAAGGTACTTACTCTCGGCGTTGCGAAATTGAGAAAAGGAGGTGTATAATAATTCTATCAATAGACCATGTCTCCTTTTGATTTTTCATCTTCTCCTCTTTCAGAGTTGCAAGAGAGTATGGGTCAAAGGAAAACAGTTTGGCAGAGGTTGGTGGGCGGTCAGACGAATATGTCGCTTTTGGTGGGGATTGTCCTCCTTTCCGCTCTTTTTGGTTTGGCTGCTGGAGGAATGATTGGAGGATACGCGTATTGGATGGTAAAGAACGAATTGGATGTTCTCAAAGGAAGTCTCGCTCAAGGACAAGAGCGCCTCATCGAAAAAACAGTTGTTGAAAAAGAGTATATTCCTCAAACGAGCCAAGAAGAGCGAATTATTCGTGTCGTGAAAGAAGCATCCCCGGCAGTGGTAAGTATTGTAATCACCAAAGATGTGCCGGTGGTTGAACGATTCTTTCGCGATCCCTTTGAGGATTTCTTTGGACCTTCGCCCTTTCAAGTTCCTCAATTTCGACAGAAGGGAGTAGAAAAACAAGAGGTAGGAGCAGGCTCTGGTTTTTTTATCTCTCCGGATGGATTGATTGTGACGAATAAACATGTTGTTCTCGACAAGGAAGCAGAATACACGATATTTACGACTGACGGAGAATCGTATCCTGCCAAAGTCCTCGCGCGAGATCCCTTTGAAGACCTCGCGGTATTAAAAGTTGACCAAGAGAGAGTCGGGGAGAAAAAATTTCCTACCTTACAGCTTGGAGATTCAGACGCTCTTCAGATTGGTCAAACAGTCATTGCGATTGGGAACGCCTTAGGAGAGTTTCGCAATACCGTTTCGGTTGGAGTGATTTCTGGACTCGGTAGAACCATAGAGGCCTCGGGTGGCGGATTCTCTGAAATCGTGGAAGATGTAATTCAGAGCGATGCTGCGATTAATCGGGGCAATTCCGGCGGGCCTTTATTAAATTTGGCAGGGGGGGTAATTGGTATCAACACTGCAATGGCCCAGCAAGCAGAGAATATCGGATTTGCAATTCTGGTGAACAAAGCAAAAAGAGATGTGGAACAGGTGAAAAAGTTGGGCAAAATTGTGTACCCATTTCTGGGTGTGCAATACAGGGCGATCGACGAAAAAACAAAAGAGGAGCTCGGATTAGCCGTTGACTACGGAATCCTTATTACGGGAAGCCGAAGGGGACCTGCAATAACCCCAGGATCTGCAGCAGAAAAGGCGGGACTCAAAGAAGGAGATATTATTTTAGAACTCAACGGAAGGAAAATTACTCTTAAAAATTCTTTTGCCAAGATGATCCAACTGTACAATCCCGGGGATCGTATAACTCTCAAAATCCTTCGGGATAATCAAGAGAAGCTGCTCAACGCCACCTTGATAGAGAGGAACGAGTAGTGCTTGTACACGCCGCGATTTAGCCCAGGAGAACGTTGTAAGGACGCTGTTTCCGTACGAATTGCGCAGGATCGCAACTAGATCCCCAATCAACGGAAGCATCGACGGTGGACTCTCGAGCAACTCTTTAACCCGTTGCTCGTCCGGTTCTTCGTCAAGGACGTATGAAACATCCAAGATAAACAAGTTCAGGCACGATGCCGGTCGCCTGGAACGCGCCCAGGGTCAGCGCGCCTATTACTCGAACCCCCTGGACACGGAGGTTCTCTGCCGCCATGGGAAGCTCTGCCGGTGTGTCGTCGATAAAACCGAGTTTCAGTGTAAGTGTATCTGTATCTGCTGGCATTCTTATTCTCCTTAGGTACGATTTTGATCCAAATCTAGGATGATGTAAACTTGATAAAAAGTCAATTGTGTGGGGTGCGATTGATTGACAAAAGCAGGTTTATATGGAAGTGTAAAGAAAACACGCAAGAGGAGGGTACGATGAAGGTGATGAAGGTTTTGTTTCTTGTAAGAGACCCTGCCGTTCAGGATGCTGTTACCATAAGTCTCGATCTGCGCTGGCCAGATCTGGAGATTCAAGTTGTTCAAGGGGGAATAGAAGAGGTGAAGATGGCGATGGTGCTGGAGCCAGACATCGTCATTTTTCATCTTGACTCTTTCGACTTCTCCCTCCAAAGCATAAGCGAACTAAGGAGGTTCTCCTCTATACCCATTATTGTTTTAAGTTCACAGAGAACTCAAGAGATCATGTTTGGAGCACTAACTTTGGGTGCAGATAGAGTGATTCAGCTTCCTTGTAATGTAACGGAGATGGCAACTCGAATATGGGCATTGTGGAGGCGTGTTCAAATAGGGAGACCCTCGGAAAGTGATGTTCTTGTGAGGGGCGCTTTGGTCGTCAATCGAGCTACCCACGAGGTTTTTCTGGAAGGTCAAAAAATAGGACTTACCCACAAAGAGTTTGAACTTCTCTATTTGCTCATGAGCAAGCCGGGGGTGGTGCGAAAAGAGATCATGGGACAACTATGGGGAGGCGAGGTAGACAACGTGAAGAAGTACATACAGCGTCTGCGGCGGAAGCTGGGAGATTCTGCGGTAGAACCTCGATGGATTATAAATATGCATGGCGTAGGATACCGGTTCATCGGACCAGCACCGTCTCAATGATCCAGCAGCAGGAAACTCGAGATTATCGAATTTCCTGCATTTTTTTTGAAGAACGAGAACGATTATGAACTCTTGCTCTCTTTTCTTGATGGTGATACCATGAAATATATAATATATGATGAACGGTCCTGGAAATTTCACCCATAAAGCGCAAGAAGCAATCCTTCAGGCGCAAAATATTGCTCAAGAACGAGGACAGCAGCAGGTAGATACCTTGCATTTGGCATACGCATTGCTTTCTCAAGAAGATAGTGTGGTGACGACCGTGTTGCAGAAAATAGGGGCTGACTTGGAGGGGATGAAGCGCCGGATTGAGATGGTTTTAGCGCGTCTGCCGGTGGGGGCTACCTCTGCTCCCTTTGGGCAGTTTTATCTCACTCAAGACTTGGCAAAAGTGTTGGAGCGCGCTCGTCAAGAAGCAAACAAAATGGGAGATGAGTATATTTCAGTGGAACATCTCTTTCTTGCGTTATTAGATACCGAATCGAAAACAAAAGAAATTTTACAGCACACCACCCTTCTTCCGAACGGCAAAGGAGACGCCGCGACTTTAGAATTTGGAAAATTGGATTACGAGACTATCTTGAAAATTTTAGCTCAAATTCGAGGAGGGGTGCGCATTACTGATCCTTCTCCTGAATCAAAGTATCAGGTCATCGAAAAGTACGCGAGAAATCTTACGCGTTTAGCTCAACAAGGAAAGCTCGATCCGGTGATTGGAAGAGAGAATGAAATCAGGCGTTTAATGCAGGTGCTCTCGCGCCGCACGAAGAATAATCCGGTGCTGATCGGAGAAGCAGGAGTTGGAAAAACCGCGGTAGTGGAGGGACTCGCTCAAAAAATTGTGAGGGGTGATGTGCCAGAAAGCCTGAACGACAAAGAGATCATTGCCTTGGACCTTGGCGCGTTGGTCGCAGGAACGAAATATCGAGGAGAATTTGAGGATCGAATCAAGGCCTTACTGCGAGAGATGGATCGAGCAGGAGGGAAATATCTCCTGTTCATTGATGAGCTCCACACCTTAGTAGGGGCTGGAGCGGCAGAAGGAGCAATTGATGCCTCCAACCTTTTAAAACCTGCCTTAGCAAGAGGAGAGCTTCGTGCGATTGGAGCTACCACCCTCAAAGAATATCAAAAATACATTGAGAGAGATCCAGCTTTAGAGCGCAGGTTCCAACCCATCTATGTCGCGGAGCCCACCATTGAAGATACCGTGATGATCTTGCGAGGCATTAAGGAAAAGTACGAACTTCACCACGGAGTGAAAATTAAAGATTCTGCGCTGCTTGCTGCGGGGAATCTTGCGGCAAGGTATATTTCTGATCGTTTCCTTCCCGATAAAGCCGTGGATCTCATGGATGAGGCAATGAGTTCTCTGCGTTTAGATATGGAATCTGAACCAGTAGAGTTAGACAGTCTGAAGAGGGAGATCCAAAAATTTGAAATTGAGAGAGAGGCTTTGAAAAACGAGAAAGAAGAAGAAAGGAAATTGAAAGTTCTCAATCGCTCATTGGCTGATCTTCAAGAGCGCGCAAAGGCTATTGAGACGAAATGGTTTGCCGAGAAAGAGGTGATTGGAAAGATCAAAGAACTCAAGAAAGAAAGTGAGAATTCGAGATTCCAAATTGAGCGAGAACAAGCAGGAGGAAATCTCCAGAAGGTGGCAGAATTGAAATATGGAAAACTTCCGGAGCTGCAAAAGCAATTGCGCGTCGAGGAGCGCAAACTCGCTCGTTTTCAAAAAAATCATCCGCTCCTTAAGGAAGAGGTAACAGAAGAAGACGTTGCTGCGGTTGTTTCGAGATGGACGGGAATCCCGGTGACTCGGCTTCTGGAAGAAGAAGCGAAAAAGTTAGAAAAAATGGAGGAGTTTCTTCGAAAACGCATCGTTGGTCAAGACGACGTGTTAAAAGTAATCTCCGATGCAATTCGGAGAAGCAGGGCTGGCATTGCAGAGGAAAATCGTCCACTGGGATCCTTTATGTTTTTGGGCCCCACAGGGGTTGGAAAAACGGAGACTGCAAAAGCATTGGCAGGGTTTCTTTTCAATGACGAAAACGCGCTGATTCGTCTCGACATGTCCGAGTACATGGAGCGGCATACCGTTTCTCGAATGATAGGTTCACCTCCTGGATATGTGGGGTACGAAGAAGGGGGGCAGCTTACCGAAAAAATTAGAAGGCGGCCGTATAGCGTGGTGCTCTTAGATGAGATTGAAAAAGCACATCCTGAAGTATTTAATATGCTCCTTCAGATTTTAGAAGATGGGAGATTGACGGACGCAAAGGGAAGGGTTGTTTCGTTTAAGAACACGCTTATCACCATGACTTCGAATGTTGGATCCCAGCATATCGCAGAAATGAGCCCGATTGGATTTTCGAGAGAAAAGATTCAAGGAGAGGAGAAGAGCGTCGTAACAGATCGGGTGATGACAGCTCTCCGAGAACAATTTCGACCCGAATTCTTAAACCGAGTCGACGAGATTCTCATCTTTAATTATCTTGGAAAAGAAGAGATTAAAAAGATTGTGGAGCTCGAAATTACAAAAGTTGCAGGACGACTTTCTGCAAAACACATCCGACTGGAAATTACCGAGCAGGCAAAGGAGTTGCTTGCCAAAGAGGGTTTTGACCCAAACTTTGGCGCGAGGCCTTTACGGAGGGTTATTCAGAGAACCGTATTGAATCCGCTCGCGTTAAAGATCGTGTCAGGGGAAGTGAAGGAAGGAGAGAGAATTCTTATTGATGTGGAAGATGGGAAGATAATCACGCGAAAGGCGTATGACATGGAGACTCTTACGAAACAAAAGGGAAAACTCGCAAAAGTTGAAGTTTCCTAAGAATTAGCGTTTTCAAAAGGGATTTTGTCATCGCTCACATAGGTAGAGATATTCCCAGAAATATTTGCTCTCGGCGAAATGCCCCCTATCTTTCGAAAAATCCTGATGGTGCTTTCCCCTTTTTGCTTGGGCGTTGCAGGCGGGATTTGGGCCCAAGCTTTTTTGTTGCCTTATTTAGCTTGGACTGCTCCCTTTGAAGACTGGAAGTTTATTCAACAGTGGAATTCACGCACTACCATAATTCGAGAGGTTCAAGAGATTGTGGTTACTGAAGCCCAAGCGCTGGAACGTACCATAGAACGAGTTCAAAAAGTATCGGTGAGGGTGCAGAGTACCAAGGGAAAAACGATTCTTGAAGGATCAGGCTTTATTGTAACTTCAGATGGGCTCATTCTTACCTTAGCTGATCTCGTCCCTGAAGGATTCCGGGCGCAAGTTGAGCTTGAGGGTGAAGAGAAGCCACGGGAGGCTCTGGTTCTCAAGCGCGATGGAAAGCGGAATCTCGCGCTCTTAAAGATCGAGGAAGGAAATCTTCCCACCACAAGTTTTGCAGATGCTTTACCCATAAAGCTTGGCACGGGAGTGTTTTTGGTGGGTAAAACCAAAGACAATGGATCTCTTGCCACGGTTGTGAACCAAGGAATTGTAAAGTCGCAAAGTCCAAACACAATTACTACAACCATTTTTGAAGAACCCTTTTTCAATGGAAGTCCACTCTTTAATAGAGAGGGAAGAGTCCTTGGCCTCACTACCATTGATAAAGAAGGAAGGGTGGCCGCGACTCCATTCTCTCTTCTTCGCTCCTTTGCAGGATTTTAGGATGACGTATGCAGGTTGTTCGTAAATTCTGTGGTACAATGAAAACAAGGGAAGTACCATGAATAGAAATGTTATTGTTTTTGGACAGTTTATCCTGCTCATTGCAGGGATCGGAGGAGCTGTTTTATTTGTGGGAGGGGATAACGAAAGAGCGCCCGCACGAGTTACGAATGAAGAGTTTTTGGGTGCGGTAGGGGTTGAATTGGGGCAAAACGAGATTTTGGAAGAGGGAAAGCATGAGGATAATTCTGCAAGTAAGGAGTCAGCGCAAGAAAAAGGTTCTGGCAAGGATTCTCCGGGCAAGCAGAAATCTGCAGAGAAGGAAGGTAAGCAAGCGGGGATTTCAGTATCGAAAGAAAGTAAGAAGCAGATGGTTAGCCAAGAGAGGATTGCGCAAGAACAAGCGCTTGCCAAGAGGGGTTCTGAAGAGAAGCATGTGGCCGAGACAGAGACGTCCCAAAAGAATTCGATTCCTTCCCCTAAAGCTAAGGAGGAGAAAAGCTCGATGCCAGAATCTTGGAGCCCACAAAATGAGAATTCTCCTGCGCCGCCGCCCACTCCTACCCAACAAGGTTCAGATCAGACCGAAGAACAGGCATCCTATCTCAAAATTCTGATTTCTGAAATTCAGATCGAAGGCGCTTCCTCGAAAGATGAATTTGTTGAGCTTTTTAATCCAAATACTCAAGATGTTGACTTGAAGGGCTGGTCTCTCAAACGCAAGACTTCAGGAGGAAATGAGACAAATCTTGTGAGCAAAACAGCATTTTCTGGTACGATTGCAGCTCTTGGATATTTCCTCGTTGCTCCTCCTTCAAATGAGGATGGTACGCCAAATTATACGGGAAGCGCAACCCCTGATCTTTTCTATTCAGGGAAGACCTATTCGGTAGCTTCTGACAACACGGCGCTTCTCTATAATCCAAATGGCGACTTGGTAGATAAAATTGGATTTGGAGAGACTCAAGATTTTGAGGGAGTACCCATCGCAAATCATTCTCAAGGCGAAAGCCTTGGGAGAAAGTTTGAAAACGGAACCTACCAGGATACCGACAACAATTCGGAAGATCTCGAGGCTCAAATCCCAAGTCCCAAGGCACAGAATCAGAAAAAACAGACTCCTCCACCTCCTCAAGAAAATGGAGATAAAAAAGAGGGTTCAAGTCCAACCGTGAAGCTCGTGATAAACGAGATTGCATGGATGGGGACAAAAGCATATGAAAACGATGAGTGGATTGAACTCTACAATGGAGGACCAGAATCAGTTAATCTCGCGGGGTGGAAATTGACTGCAAATGATGGAACTCCATCCATTGAGTTATCAGGAGAAATTTCTGGACAAGGGTACTATCTTCTGGAGCGACCAGATGATACTCCAATTTCTGATGTACAAGCAGACCTTACCTACACTGGTGCTTTGAACAACGAAGGTGAACTGTTGAAACTCTTTGATGCCCAAGGGAATCTTATTGATTTTGTAGATGCTTTGCCTGGTTGGTTTGCCGGGAAGAATGATGAAAAAACTTCTATGGAACGTAAGAATCCAGAGATTTCAGGATCCGATCCGGCGAATTGGGCAAGCAACAATCAAATCAAACGCAACGGCAAAGCTGCTAATGATTCTCCTATCAACGGCACTCCGAGAGGAGTAAATAGCGCTTCTCTTCCTTGATACTGAAAGGAGAAGAGAGTGGAGCTTCATTTCTTTGATTCCTCAAGAGATGTTTGGTATATTGAAGTTGGCATGAATCGGGATTTTTTTATACGACTTACATTTGCGATCCATCGAATTGCAGATGCTTTTCAAGGACAGTTGAAGCAAGAAATGAAGAATTCGGCCAATATCATATTGGCTGATCTTATTTTATTATCAGAGAAAGAAGGGGTTTTAAGAGAGAGGAAGAGAGGGTTTGTTACTCAAATTCTTAGAGAGCTTCAAACCCTTGAAATGTGCTTTCGAAGAGCAAAGCGAGAAGGGTTGGTGGATCCAACAAATTTCTCGATGCTCCAGGCAGAGTACGGAAAGATAAAAGATCTTCTTGAAGTGGTAGCGGAGATAGAAGGGCAACCGATCGAAGCGAAGAAAGAGGAGGCATTCGAAGAAAGAGAAGAGGTAGCCAAGGAAACCAAGGAAGCTAAGGAAGAAGAGGAAGAAAAGATAGTCAAAGAGGAGCTGCGACTTTCAGAGAGGCAAGAGAAAATCCTTGAGTTTTTGCGGGCAAAAAGGAAAGTTCAAGTATGGGAGCTTCAGAAGGTTCTCCCGCAGGTAACAAAGCGGACTTTGCGAAGAGACCTTGACGATCTGCTACAAATGGATTTTATTCAGAGAAAAGGGGAGTGGAATGCAGTGTTTTATGAGTTAAAAGAGAATGTTGTGGAAAAAGTGTGAATAAAGGTAGGACAGATAGGACAATTTTAGAAGTTATTTTATGTCCTAGTTTGTCCTATCTAATCTATGAATGAAGATTTTGGTCAAGTTTATGATCAATATATAGAGAGGATTTATCGATTTATTTTCTTGAAAGTAACTTCGCAAGAGACTGCCGAAGACCTCTGCGCGGATGTTTTTGTGCGTGTGATGAATCAAATGGAGAAAACAAGAATTGAAAATATCCAAGCCTTTTTGTATCAAATAGCCAGGAATACTCTTGCAGATTATTATCGAGAAAGGGCAAAATTTCGTGTCGTGCCAGTAGAAGAGATAGGTGATATCATTGATCCTCCCGAAGGGATAATAAGGCAAGCTGCCGTTCATTCAGATATGGATCGTATAAGGGAAAATATGGCAGAACTCGAGGACGAGGAACAAAACCTCATTATTTGGCGATATCTCGATGAGCTTTCAATCCCTGAAATCGCTCAACTTACGGGAAAAACAGAGGGGAATGTAAGGGTAGGAATCCATCGAGCCCTCCAGGAGTTAAAGGAGAAGATGTCTGGGCAAGAAAAGGAGATTGTGTAACAAAACCCACGTTTTTTCGACATAATAATATAAGGGATGTTGATAACGTTCCACTCCCATGGATATGGACGATAAAGAACTTCACGAAAAAATTTCCCTTCTGAAAACAATTAGACCCAGAGAAGAATGGGTTGTGTTGACGAAAAATAGGCTTTTCAGAAGAGAAAGAGCTGTGCCCTCTTTTGGTTGGGGAAAAACGAGGTTTTCTCGGATACTTGACCTTGTTTCTTGGCTACGATATTATCTACAGAAGCCATCTTTTGTGTTGTCTTGTTTTGCTCTTTTGATCTCGGGGATAATAGCATGGCACATCGTGATCAAGAGCTTACCAGGAGATGCATTGTATCCGGTGAGAACGGCAGCTGAACGCATCCTTTTTACTTTTTCCCCAGAAGAAGAAAAGCCTTTCTTGCAACTCGCGATTGTCCAGAGGCGCCTTGAAGACTTGAAAAGAATTGCTGGAGATCGAGAGGGCGGAGATATAAAAAATCTCTCCTCTGCGATTCAAGAGTTTAAAGAAAATGTTTCTGGGGTATCAAAGAGCATAGGACAGATTGTAGAAAAAAAGCCAGAGAAGACTTTACGGGTAGTAAAAGAGCTCGTTCAGTTCCAAAGGGAAAAAGCTGAAATAGAAAAGGTTTTGGGGACAACAATCGGAGAAGAAGCAGAAGATGAGCTCGAGGATGTTATGAGAAGTTTACTGGAAAGAGAATTTGGAGAGTTGGGAATTCGTTCATTGACAGAAAAGCAAGAGATACTTTTCCAAGAGGCGAAAGCGCTCTATGAGAGAGGGGATTACCAAGGAGCATTGGAAAAGGTGTGGGCATTAGAAAACCTTGAATAGCAAAGCATATAATTTATTTATAGAAAGCAAATCCCTTTTTGGGATTGGCAAATTGAGAAAAGGTCGAAACGTTCGAAAGGATCGAGTAATTCTCGATCCTTCAGAGATAGGTCGTAGAATAACAAACCAACAAAACTAAAAAACTAAAAGATGAGTAATTTCGTAAAAAAGACTGTTTTCAGCGCGATGGCTGCAATTGTTGCAGTGAGCGTTGTTGTGCCTTCAGGCGCAGCACAGGCGCAAACTGCTGGAGAGTTGCAAGCGCAGATTCAGCAGCTTTTAGCGACAATCGCGCAGTTGCAGACCCAGTTGAACGTATTGCAGGGTGGCCCAGGAGGAGGGATTGCTGGGATTCCAGCAGGTTTCACGTTCACCAAGAACCTCGTGCAGGGAGCGAGTGGATCTGACGTAAAGTATCTCCAGATGGTCTTAAACTCTGATTCAATGACGCAGGTTGCTTCTTCGGGCGCTGGTTCCCCAGGAAACGAGAGCCAGTACTTTGGTCCCTTAACAAGAGTTGCTGTAATGAAGTTCCAGGAGAAATATGCGAGCGACATATTGGTACCAGTGGGTTTGTCAATGGGTACAGGATTTGTCGGTCCTTCCACAAGGACAAAGTTGAATGGTTGGCTTGCTGCTGCTCCGACACCAACACCTGCCCCAGGTCCAACGCCGACAACACCTCCCGCACCGCCTGAAGTTCCTCCAGTGTCTGGAAATACCTTGCAAGTGACTTTGGGTTCTGATACTCCAGCTTCTGCCACCATTGCTGATGAGGGAAATGCCAATATGACCAAATTCTGGCTTACAGCGGGGATGCAGGATGTATCGGTGAGCACCGTTTGGGTGACAAGGTATGGATTGACTGCGAACGCCGATATCGAGAACATTAAAATTCTCGACGAAAATGGAGTAAAAATTGGTTCCATTGGCACGTTGAGTACTGATAATAAAGCACAGCTGACTTTCTCGCCTGCATTGAAGATTGCCGCTAATACAAGTAAAGCATTCTACATTCGAGCTGGTATTCTGAATGGCACTGCTGGCGGAAAGACAGTAGCGCTTGGTATTAATTCCGCTGCTGACATATCAGCAGGATCAGCTACGGTAAGCGGTACCTTCCCTGTTAAAGGGAATGCGTTTACTACAGTTGCTCTTGCCATTGGCACGGTAGAAGTAATGGAGGATGGAGCACTGACAGACTCTACACCTGATGTTGGCGACAAGGATGTGATCGTGAATACCTTCAAGGTAGTGGTTGGGTCTACGGAGGCCGCAACAATCGAGCAGATTACGATCGCAGAGTCAGGTTCAGCTTCCTTGTCAGACACGAGCAATATCGAGTTGTTTGATGTAAGCAAAAATGTGTCCTTGGGCACCAGCCAGTGGACGTCGGATGGAAAAGCATCATGGAGCGGATTGAATATCGTTGTTGATAAAGGAGAGACACGTCGCTTCAGAGTGCAACTTGATATAATCAGCGGAGTGAGTCTTACGGTGAATGCTGATCTCATGGATGGAAGCGATGTGCTCATGTCCGTGAAAGGCAATACCTATGGATTCTACATTACTCCAGACGGAAATGATGCTTCAGACTGGACCAACAGCAATGATGGATTGGCGAATGCGAATCAGACAATCAACAATGGCTCTTTAGCAACTTCGAAGGCTACCTCTACCCCCGCGACAGGAAATATTGCTCAAGCAAACAGCCAAAAACTCGGAGTCTTTGACTTCCTTGTGCAGGGTGAATCCATCAAGATTACTTCTTTGAAGTTTTCTTTCGACTTGGGCACCATGGTAGAGACTGAAGTAACAAGCGTCAAAGTGTTAGACAAAGACGGGAAATTGCTTGCTGGTCCGGCAGATCTGAGCACGACTGATGTGACAGGAGCAAACAGCACCGCATACGAGGGTTCGGTAACATTCACTGACACGATTATTCTTCCCATCGGAACGAATCCTATTACGGTAACAGCAAACATCGCGACTGCAACATCGGCGAGCGATACCATTCGAGTTGGTATTGCTGATGCGGATGCAACTGATATCACCGCAACAGGGATGACGTCCAACAATTCAATCACCCCGACTCCTGCGAACACCGAAGTGAACGCGAATACTCTTACCGTGAAAGCTGGAGCGTTGAAGGCAGAAACACTTACGGAACCTGCTGCAAAAAGCATTGCCGCAGGGATTCAAGACCTTGTCTTCGCAACCGTTGCTCTTAATGCAAGCGCTTCAGGCGAAGCTGTACACGTAACTTCCTTGACCGTTACCAATACCACTGCAAGCGGAGCTGATGCTCAAGACGTAGACAATACCGAACTATGGGTTGATTTGACTTCAGCGAACAGCTCCAGAGGGGATGCCTACGAAACGCGCATAGGAAACGCTGCGCAGTTCGACGAGACAGCTGCAAACACGGCAGATACGCTTGCCTATACGTTAACGCAGACTATTACGGTAAAGAAAGAAACAAGCACAGCAGTGGCGGTTATTGCTGATCTGGTGACAGGAGCCACGAGCGGAACGCATACACTAAAAATCAGCGCTGCTACGGTAACTGGAGCTGATACCGGAAACTCTATTACGGCAACATTTACCGGGAGCGGTCAGGCAATGACTGTAGCTTCTGCGGGTACGTTGACAACTTCTTTGGATGCTTCCACTCCAAGTGCAGATTTGGTACTTGCGAATGGAAAAGACGTAACACTGGCAGTATTCAGATTGGCAGCCAACGCAGTGGAGAGTCTTGATCTCGATGACATGGACATTGACGTTACGGGAGGCTATAAGGTTGCTACCTACAAGTTCTATGATGGCGCGACCTTGCTCGGAACAGCTCCTGGAGGAAAAGGATCTTCCACTGATCCTGACGACTTCAACATCCCGTTTACTGATGGCACGCTGGTAGTTCCTGGAAATAGCAACAAGAAGATTACGGTGAAAGGTGACTTGTATGACACCACGACTGCTGCTGCAGACAACGACATTACCGTGCAAGTGAAGCTTAACAAGGCAAATACTACGGGAAAGGCTTCGGGAAGTGCGGTGAACGATGCGACAGATCGAGACGGAAAGGCTCACACATTCTTTAAGAGCAGACCATACTTTAGCGTGAACTCCGCATCGCCACAAGGAAATCTTGTGGAAAGCTCGAATAGCTTGCTTGCAATCTTTGACGTGAAAGCCGCAGCAGGAGAGGATGTAACCTTTAACAGCACGAGCCTGCTCACCGTGAGTCTCTCCCAGAGCATTAACGATTCTGATGGAAACCTTGAAGTGTTCACGCTCAAGGATCAAGATGGAACCACGCTTGACGCGACTGCTGCAGGTTCAGCTGGTTCTGAACAATCAAGCACTTCTGTAACATTTGACTTCACTACCGACAGCTTCACGATACCTGCGGGTCAAACCAAGAAACTCTATGTCTATTCAGACACTCTGGAACTGGAGGATAACGGGGACGCCATACAGCTATGGCTCGATGATAATCTTGCTGCAGACAAACTTGAATGGGGCATCGACGCAATCGGTGAATACGAGTATCCAAATATTATCTTCCGTGGAGACATCTTTGCTGGTTCTCTCGTGAATCCGAGCTAACGCTTGAACTGAATCCTCATACCTTCTTGTGGGGGGTCGTGAGGGAAAAACCAAAAACCGTCCTTCGATAAACTCGGGGCGGTTTTTGGTTTCGTTGAGGCAACTCCTCACTGGCCCCCCTGCAAAAAGCTCGGAATATAATCTGAAGGACGCGCTCTGCGCCTCCAGCGAGGCGCAAGCTTAGTTCCTCGCGAATTTTCCCTCGACAGTCCTCGGGAACCATGCAAATTCGCTGCGGGTAGTCCTTCAGATTATATTCCGAGCAGATGACCCCAGGAAGTAGTTACTCGTTGAGAATTTGACTTTGAGAGAGTTCTCCCCTAGGGTAGAAAATGCTATGTTTGAGATATTATGAAGATAAACATGAATGGGGAGAAAATAAGACGGTATCTTTTTTGTCTTCTTGTACACCCCTTTTTATTTCTCATTCGATTTTTTTCTTACCTTGTGCCGCGAGAGGAGAAGATTTGGGTGTTTGGGCATCCGAGGAAGTTTGAGGGGAATGGCAAGTATCTCTTTTTGCATATCCAAAATAACGCAAAAGATTCTGGTATCAAGGCAATATGGATTTCGCGGAATGAAGAGCTTGGAGACGAGCTTCGGGGAAAAGGATGCCTTGCAGTGCAAGGGAAATCTTTTCAAGGAATCTGGTACCTTTTGAGAGCAAAGTATTTTATCACGGATACCTCTGTTGAAGTGATCAGCTATTGGTTATCGGGAGGGGCAAAGATCATCAATTTGTTCCATGCGCTTCCGATCAAAAAGATGGAGCAGGATGTGAAAAAAGGAGAGTCAAGCGAAGTTCTCCTTTTTGCTTCTCAAGGAATTCTTAAATTGGCAATGCGCTTTCTTTTTCCTTGGCGCTTTGTCAAGCCAGATTATGTAGCAAGTCCTTCTCCTCTCTATACCGGAATTTTTCGGTCTGCATTTGACATTCCCGAGGAAAGAATTATCCAGGTAGGGTGTCCAAGGACTGATGTATTGATGCGCGAGATTCCGGGAGCTGAAGTTGGCGTTGATCTGCATGCGCATGAAAAGATTCAGGAATTAAAACAAAAAGGTTCAAAAGTAGTACTCTATGCACCCACTTTTCGAGATACGGGCGATCAGTCGTTTTTAGAAGAGAGGGAGAAGCTCGAAATGCTCAATGGATTGCTCGAGAGGTCCCACGCATTTTTCGTGGTAAAAGTTCATCCCTTTACTCGAATCTCAATACCACAAGGAGAGTATTCCCATATCATATTCGTTTTGCCAGTGACGGATTCCTACCCTTTGCTCAAACTCGCCGACGTTCTGGTTACTGACTACTCGTCCATTTTCGTCGATTTTCTTTTGTTGGATCGGCCAGAGATATTTTTTGCATACGATTTGGAAAAATATGTTACCAAGGACAGAGAACTCTATTTTGACTACGATGAGTTTACTCCAGGCCCAAAGGCGTATACGTTTGAAGATTTTCTCAAGATTTTAGAAGAGACGTTGAAAAGAGAAGATCATTTCAAAGAAGCAAGGAAACGTCAGAGAGATCTTTGTTTCGTGCATCAAGATGGGAACGCGGCCAAGCGCGTATTCTCCTTTCTTTTGAGTTCACCTTCATGAGCCAACAAAAGAAAAAAATTCTCTTTTTTATCCCTACACTTTTTTACGGAGGAGGAGAACGTCTAGTTTCTGAACTTTCACTTCATCTTGCAGATTCCGTAGAGTCTCTCATTGTACTTTTTGAGAAAAAAATTGCATACCCTTATGAAGCGCGGCTTTTGAGTCTCGATGAACCACTTTCGAGAAATTTTTTCCTGCGATTCTATCGTCTGATTCCTCGATTTTTCAAATTTCGAAAGATTATAAAAGAAGAGCACCCCGATGGAGTGATTACCTTTGGAGGAGCTGCTGCGTTGATTGCGCTCTTGCTCAACACAAGACCAATGGTGAGAGTAGATTCTTTCCCCTCTCAAGCAAAAAAAGGTTTCTGGGGATTTCTCTATAAGCTCATAGCTCGGTTTTTGTTCCATAAGGCAGCATGCGTCATTGTGGTTTCAAGAGCTGCGGGCGAAGATCTGGAGAAGCATTTTGGCGTTCCAAAAGAAAAGATTGAAGTTTGGTATAACCCCATTGATCTTGAGAAAATCGAACAACTTTCGAGAGAACCGCTCGAGCCAAGTTTTGAGCAGCTCTTCTCTCATCCGGTGGTAATCACGATGGGTAGGTTGAGTAAAGAAAAAGCACAGTGGCATCTTCTCGAAGCATTTTTGAGAGTGAAAGAAGGATTGCCCGGAACACACCTTGTAATTCTTGGAGAAGGGGAATGGGAAAAGATTCTGAAAGAACTTGCCAACGAACTCGGGATAGCAGAACTCGTGCATTTCTTGGGCTGGCAGACAAATCCCTATAAATTTCTTGCGAAAGCGAAAGTATTTGTATTGTGTTCTTCATGGGAAGGATTCCCGATGAGTATCGTGGAAGCAATGGCGTGCGGTCTTCCCGTTGTTTCTACTGATTGCACCTCGGGTCCTCGGGAGATTCTTGCGCCCTCGAGCTCCTTTCGTGCGCAAGCTCGAGATGTGGAGTATGGAGAATATGGAATTTTGGTGCCGGTAGGATCAAGCGAATTCACCGGAGCAATGGAACCTTCCCTCCAAGAGGAATTATTTGGAAAAGCAATCCTTGAACTTTTGAAAAATGAACATACATCAAAGATGTTGAAAGAAAGGGCGTTCTTGAGGGCAAAAGATTTTGATATGAAACGCTTTGTTGAACGACTCGAGCAGCGTATCGTTTGACTTACTCTCAAAGGTTTTTTATAGTGGAGCATGATCTACGAGATAGGGACACGAACGAAAGTCATATTCGGAGTTGGAGCGTTTGACCAACTCGGGGAGAGGGCGCGCATGCGAGGGAAGAAGGCACTCCTTGTGAGTTACAAGGGATTTCTTGAGGCCCAGGGATTAGCCGAAAGGATCGATTCTCTATTGAGAGATGCAAACGTGGAGTACGTGCAATTTGATGAGGTGACTCCAGAACCAGATTGTTCTGTTCCAGAAAAAGGAAGGGATGCGCTGAAAGAACACGGATGCGACATGGTGATTGCCGTCGGAGGAGGAAGTGTGCTCGATACCGGAAAGCACATCGCGCTTCTTGCAGCGAACGGAGGAACGTGTGGAGATTTTCTGGACCCCGCGAAAATTCTTTTTCCTTCTCTTCCCCTCCTTGCAGTGCCCACGACCGCAGGAACGGGAAGCGAAGTAACGATGTACGCGGTATTCTCTGATAAGAAGCAGAAGCGCAAGTTCACCATTAAGTCAGAGATGGTATGTCCTTGGCTCGCTCTTGTCGATCCTTTGCTCACGGTCAATCTGCCAAAAGGAATTACTGGGGCTACGGGGTTGGACGCTCTTGTGCATTGCATCGAAGGGTATCTGAATACGCAAAGCAGTCTCTATTCCAAAACATTGGCACTTTTGGGAATGAGAATTATTCTCACCACACTTCCAAAAGTTTTCGGACATCCCGAAGATGTCGTGTCGCGAGAGCAGATGATGCTCGCGGGAACGATCGGAGGATTGGTGATCACCAACGCAAGAACAGGTGTTGTTCATACGATGTCTGCAGCGATGGAACCGCATGGTGCACTTTCGCACGGAGAAGTGGTAGGGAGAATTTTGCCCCATGTGCTGAAATTCTATCGAGAGCAAAATGCAGGCACACAAGAAATGAGAGAGATGCACCACTATGTCTACGGGGAGTCCATTTCTGATTCCGCAGTATTCATTGAACATATCGAAGGTTTTGTGAAGGATGTGGCGGGCACTCTTACTTTGGAGGATCAACGCTTTTCGCCTGATTTGAAAAACTGGTTTGTAGAGCGCGTGCTCATGGATAAGGGCTTGCCCGGGGTCTCTTTGGTACCGATTGAGGCATCAATGCTTCAGAGGTTATTGGAGGAGGTATGCAAATGGAGAGATGAAATACCATGAGAAGACAAAAAACAATCATGCTTCTTGGCGCAGGTCCGGACCAGACGATTGCAATTCGCATTGCTCGGAGTCTTGGATACCGTGTTCTCGCAGTAGATGGAAATCCTTATGCTCGAGGTTTGAAAGAAGCTCATATTGGTTTGTCTGGGGATATTCAAGACGCGCAAGCAATGATTCAGATCGGCAAGAAGTATAAGGTGCATGGAGTGATGGCGCATGCAGTGGAGATGCCGGTTGTGGTAGCTCACATTGCAAAGAGTCTTGGACTTCCGGGGCTTGATTCAAAAGTAGCAGAGCGAGCAACGAATAAATTGCAGCGGATTGAACGGTTGAAGGCGCAGGACGTGCCCTGCCCGAAATTTGAGACTGCACACACAATCAAGCAAGCCCGAGAGAGAGCGCAGTCGATTGGTTTTCCTTGCGTATGCAAGCCCATTGACAATTCGGCTTCCAGGGGAGTGAGCCTGGTGTCAAATGTGCGTGAGGTGGCGCATGCCTACCAAGAAGCTCTTTCGTTTTCTCACCAGAAAGTCGTGCTTATCGAAGAATATCTCCAAGGCCATGATTTGAGTTCAGAGGCTGTAGTCTGGGAGGGAAAAGTGTATCATACTGCTTTTTCTGATCGCAATTATGGAGACACGAAGCGCTATCTTCCTCGTTTTGTCGAAGACGGCGGCGACATGCCCACGAAACTTTCTTTCAAAGAACTCGCTCGAGTAAAACTGGCTATTGAACAGGCAATCGAAGCACTCCAGATTCGTTTTGGAGCTGCAAAAGGAGATATTATTATCGTTCGTGACGGGCCAAAGATACTTGAAATGGCTTGCCGGACGAGCGGAGGATTCTTTTGTTCTGCGCAGACACCTCTCCAAAATGGCATTCAAATCTTAAAACCCTTGATCCAGATGAGCGTTGGCGATAGAGTCAATGAAGAAGATTTACTTCCCAAGCATTCGAAACCCTCCATTGAACGTTATGTATTTACTCGGCCAGGGAAGATTCGCTCTATCAAAGGCATCCGGAGGGCGGCGACCATGCCAGGGATAAAATTTGTACAGCTTCTCTCGAACTTCAAAAGAGATCCCATTCTTCCTCCTACCCCAACCGACATTCATAAGGTAGCAGTGGTCATTGGGACTGGAAAAAGTCAATCGCAGGCTCGCAGATACGTGCAGCAGGCAGTAGCACAAATAAAAGTACAAATGGAGCAGCATGAATAACAACATCCTTACGTCAGGAGAATTGATAGACGAACTGGTGTCGCGCGGAACGAATTTTTTCTGTGGAGTGCCAGATTCGGTCTTGCGCGCAGTGATTCGTTTGATCCAAGAGCGGGGACTTTCGTATGTCCCTGCGACGTGCGAAGATGTGGCAGTGGGAATGGGAGTGGGAGCGTATCTGGCAGGGAAGAAACCGTGTATGGTCTTTCAAAATTCAGGACTTGGAAACGCTGCCGATGCCATTATGACACTAAATGTACTCTACAAAATTCCATTCTTGTTTTTGGTTGCCTGGCGAGGATTCGACGGAAAAGACGAAGTGCAGCATCTTGACTGGGGCAAGATTACCTTTCCCTTTCTCGAAGCTATCCAGATGCCGGGTTTTCTCATTGAGAGGGAGAATTATAAAGGAGAAATAGAAAAAGCCCTCCGCATAGGAGAGCAGGAGAAGACCTCTGCTGCTTTGATTATGCGGAGGGGATACCTCGATGAGACGAGATGAAGCTCTGACTATTGTATATGATGCGATGGATGAGAAGGCGGTCTTTATATTTACCAATGGAAGGATTAGCAGAGAAGGATATCTCAAGCGCGATGCTCCACGCAATTTTTATATGTTAGCTTCGATGGGCAAGACCGTTTCCATTGGATTGGGCATTGCGCTTGAGAGAAAAGAGCGGCGTGTCGTGGTGATTGACGGCGATGGGAATGTCTTGATGAATCTTGATAATCTTGCTATGGTAGGGTATTTGCAGCCTGCCAACCTGGTGCATGTGGTTCTTGATAACGAGATCTATGCCACCACCGGAGGACAAGAGACGCTTTCTGCAAAGATTGACTTGAGTGAAGTTGCCAAGGCATGCGGATATCCAAGCGTATGGAGAGTTCAGAGCAGAGAAGAACTCCAGGCCGCGCTCGAACAAATTCGCGAAAAACAAGGACCCCATTTTCTTTTAGCAAAGGTTGAGAAAGAACAACTGGAGGGCACGAAAATCATCCCTTATACCCCCGAGGAAATAAAAACAAGATTCATGGGAATACTTGCCTCTTGAAAACTGTATGAGCAACACATTTCAAATCCAAGATAAAACCATTGGGGGCGAGAGCCCTTGCTTTGTCATTGCGGAGATCGGCTTAAATCACAATGGGGATATGGAGGTTGCAAAGAAACTCATTGATGCGGCAAAAGAAGCTGGTGCAGATTGCGCAAAATTTCAAAAGCGGGATGTCGCAAACCTTGCGATCAAAGAAGTGCTCGACGCACCTGATAGCAGATTTCCCGAATTCGGTAATACCTATCGAAAGATCCGAGAACATGTTGAGTTTTCAGAAGAGCAATATCGTGAACTGAAAATGTATTGCGACCAGAAAGGAATTATGTTCATGTGCACTGCTTTTGATGTCAACTCCGCTGATTTTATCGATGAACTTGGGGTGCCTGCTTTTAAACTCGCGAGCCACTCTCTTACGAACTTGCCGTTGCTTGAACACATTGCAAGAAAGGGTAAACCCATGCTCATTTCCACAGGGATGTCGACCATTGATGAAATTGATCAGGCAGTGAAGACGATCAAAGCCCACAACATACCTTTGCTTGTTTTTCATTGCATTTCTTCGTATCCCCTGCAGCCAGAGCTTGCGAACCTTCGTATCATGCAAACATTGCAGCAGCGCTATCCCGATGTTCCGATTGGCTATTCAGGCCACGAGGTCGGCATTGTTATTTCCTTAGCCGCAGTTGCTTTGGGAGCAAAGGCGGTTGAGCGCCATATTACCCTTGATCGCAACATGATGGGTTTTGATCACAAGCTCTCCGTGGAGCCCGAGGAGCTCAAGCGCCTTGTGCAGGAAGCACGGATCATTGAGAAGGCGTTAGGATCGGGAGAGCGGAGGATTCTTGCGCCCGAGTGGGTTACAAGAAGAAAGTACCATGTATCGATTGTTTCGGTGAGTCGTATCCCTCAAGGCACGATCATCACAAGAGACATGCTCACGCTTAAGAATCCAGGCACTGGTCTGGAAAGCCGCTATCTTCCCGATGTGATTGGGAAGCGCGCCATCGTGGATATCAAAGAAGATACTTTGATCTCTTTTGATCAACTCGCTTGAGGCAAAAAAATCAAATAGAGACAATCCAAGTATGCTACGATAGCGCAGGAAATACGCCTAATTCATTGGGTTTGAGAAATTGAACTTCCTCAAAACGAAAATCGCCTCGCTCAAAAAGTTGCCAGTCGAGGGCGCAATTTCGTAAAATTTTGTATCTTTCTATTCTTGCATATGCAAGAATAAGAAGATCCTCCAAAGCACAACTCACGACTTGTACGTCCCAGCACGAACAGTCACATAATCTTGGAGTGATTGATCCAATTGTAAATGTAATGTATTAATATATTTAGCATACACTGGTGGGAGAAACTCCCTTAAAATTTCAAAACCAGTGCAATGGGGGGGAGAATCATGGTTCAGAGTGTACAACCAAAGATAAGTTATGTAGGGATGTCTTCATTGTATCTCGGGATACCCGGGATCACTTACTTGGAACCCTATGGTCCTGGATATCCCGGTGCAGTTGCAGAAATCTTTCAGTCAGTACCGTCGGGTCCTGTGCCTCACGATACTACAAGGCGGTACACTGCCTATGTGAACTTGATAAAATCCGAGAAGCCTTTCGAGAGGGTGCCTGGGGGGCGTCGTTTCCCCATTGAAGTTCTTTCGCAGGCAGAACATGGAGATGAAATTATTCTGGCAGCTAGGATAAACTACACTGGTCACGAACGTCTTGTCGATCTTGAGGCTCGTAACGGCCAGGTGATTTACTTGGTGCTCTATTGAGAAAGTGTTTTTCCTCATCGCATTCCCCAGGGTTAAGTTTTTCTTGTCTGCGAATATGAAGCTTTCCTAACAGCGAACAGGAAAGTTTCTTTTTATATAGTTTTTCTTCTCATCAACTTGCTTGAGACAAAAGAAAAAGCCACCAAAACCTTATACATGGAAATCTGGTGGCATTTTGATGCACTATGTGTCTGTTCGTGCCACTGTAGCCTCTACTCTTTGGAGAAGGAGGCTTTGTTCATGGCGAATATTTTCAGCGAGACGCGCAGCTGCAATTATTCCTTCCCACCATTTAAGCTCTGTCTGTGAGCCTGGACGGAGTTCGAGGTATCGGGTGAGGTAGAAATGAAGAAACCACGCACGAAATTCTTGGTCTGCGATCCACGGGCGGGAGTTATAAGCCGAGAGTGACCCCTGCTGGATGAGAACTATGGTCCTTGCCACATCTGCAAGAGGATTTCCACAGTTTGCCAGTGGCCAATCCACGATGATGTAGTCATCTGGACAAACCAAGATGTTGTCCGGATGGAAATCAAAGTGGCAAGGACTCATCCCTTCAGGCAACTTATTAAGAACTCTGAGTATGGTTTCCTTCTGGCTTGGAGATATGAGAGCGCGTTGGATGTGCTCGCCAAGGAACTCTCTTTGGCGCGGAAGTCCATCCATACGCGAGTTATGTATTCTTACGTGGAGTTCTGCGAACGCACGAGCACGTTCGATAAACATCCACGGCACCTCATCTGTGAGTTGTGCCCATAGGGTTGTTTTGTGGTGGATGCGCTCAAAGACAATCGCATCCCTTCCTTCTATGCGTAGAAGTTCTTTTGGCTCAGGCACAGGCAGGCCAGCACGATAAGCCGCTTCGGTGTTACTAAATTCTTGTTTGAGGGGATAAGTTTCTTCACGGGAAAGTTTGAGTGCGTCGTCTTCCCCCCACTCAAAGACTTCTGACCTTGTACCAAATCCAATGAGTTTACCTTTTAGCATTTCCCCCCCTATTTTTAATGACTACATCCAATCATACTTGAATTGTCAAGACAGTCAACCCTTCTGTGGTGTTAGATGTTGAGCGTCTAACTACTAACCATTTCACGAAAGCCAACTTCTTTAGAATTGCCCACTCAACAGTAGGCCAAAAGATATTCTGATTTGCGTAATCGAAATTTACTATACTATAAATGCTATAGCATCTATAGTATAGTACAAAAGATGAGTTCCATCGGTCTTTCTGGAAATAGAATAGTATATGGAAGTGAGTTCTGTCAAGTTGATTTTGAGGGACAGGTTGGATATACTAGGCAGATGGGAGGTGTAAGAAAAGGAAGACTTGAGCTTTATACCGTTTTCCATTTGAATATCCTCTATTCTTCGATTCCAGAAAAAGAATGGCCAGTTCTTGTTGAGAAATGCTACTGGCCTCTTTTGCATGTAGTGGAAGAATTGAATGTTCCCTTAGGAATTGAGGCTCCTGGATATACATTAGAGCAAATCAACAAGGTTGATTCTTCCTGGGTCTCCAAGCTCAAAGAGTTGCTCAAAGAAGGGAAATGTGAATTCGTGGGATCAGGCTATGCCCAGATTATCGGACCCTTGGTGCCAGCAGAGGTGAATCAATGGAATCTTCGGCTCGGAAACGAAGTATATCAATCCTTTCTTTCGAGGCGTCCGTCTGTTGCCTATGTCAATGAGCAAACATATTCCCAAGGATTAGTTCAATTATACAAAGAGGCGGGATTCAAGGCCCTTGTGATGGAGTGGGAGAATCCTCACAAGGAACATCCCGAATGGAAGAAAGAATGGCAGTATCATCCTCAATATGCAACAGATCAGGTTGGCGCCAAGATCCCCTTGATCTGGAACCAATCCATTGCATTTCAAAAATTCCAGCGATACGTTCATGGAGAGTTGGAACTTGATGAGTATATGGATTCTCTGGCAACCCATAAGGCAAAGCAGACTCGATTTTTTCCCCTCTATGGCAATGACGCGGAGATTTTCGATTATCGGCCAGGCCGCTATCATACGGAAGGGGTTGTTCATCCGGAAGGAGAGTGGAACAGAATCAGAAAGTTGTTTGCCGCGCTCTTGGAAGATTCAAGCGTGGAGATTGTTTTTCCTTCTCAAGTACTTCATCTTGCCAAACGTCCTCACGCGTTCCATGAGCTTCGATTGGATGCACCCGGGCAGCCGATCCCTGTGAAGAAGCAAGAAAAATATACGCCTACGCGATGGGCGCTCGCAGGAAGAGATAACCTCCAAATAAATAGTGCGTGCTACCGGATCTTGAAAGGGTTAAAGAGGTGGAGAGCTTCTCTCAAAGAAAAAAAAGAAAAATGGAAAGAACTCTGTTTTTTGTGGTCAAGTGATTTTCGAACGCATATTGAAGAGCAGAAATTCCAAAAGTTTCAAAAGAGTCTTAGAGCAATGCTTTCTTTTGCGCAGCCCTTTCTCCCAAAAGAAAAAGAGAATTCAGGAACCTTGATAGGCAAGAGCGCCAAAACGAACCCAAGAGTTTCTCGCGAACAAAATCTCTTAACCGTGGAGACTGCCTCCCTTCAGATTGTGCTGAACAGGAGAAGGGGGTTGGCAGTTGATTCTGCGATATTCAAGAAGGTTTCTCGGAAACCCTTGGTTGGTACCTTGCATCACGGGTATTACGAAGATATTCACTTGGGAGCTGACTTTTATACCGGACACACGATCATTGAAATGTTTGGAAAGCCAAAAATAACAGATTTGGAATTTGTGGAGCCAGAGATTGCAGAGAAGCCCCGCGGTCTCGAGGTGAAAGGGACGATCAAAACCCCTCTGGGCACCATTGCCAAGATATGGTTGATTCCTTCTCACGGCAACTGGATAGAACTTTCTTATGAGTTTGAGTTGCAGGACTTATCTCCCTCTTCCTTTGTCTCGGGCATCGTTACATTGCATCCGGAAGCGTTCTTGCCAAAGCAACTTTTTTACAGCTGCAAAAATGGAGGAGAGTTCCCGGAGGTATTTTCACTTAAAGACGTGGAACGCATGGAACCTGGCCCTGTTTCATTTTTGGTATCATCTTCCTCCGGACTTGGAAATACGGCAGGACAGCTTGAAGTGGGAGATCGAGAAAAGGTGGTGCGCCTGACCACTGATATGGCAACGATTGCCGCGATCCCTCGCATTCATTTTGTGAGAATGCGAGACACCTTTTTCTTTCGAGTTCTCTTTTCTCTTGGAGAGGTGGATGATACCAATGCATCGAGGCCGCCCAAGGAACAGGTGCACCTCGTATTCCCCATGAGAATAGAGGCGCTTAAGTTATGAGAAGGAAAATCAAAGAGATCGTTTCTCCCCACGCCTTTTCATACGTAACGTATATTCCACGCATTTGGAGAAGTGTTAAGAATTGGATTCCGTTTGTTTTCGATTATGTCGGACTCACCAACAAGGGGCGTGTCTACGCATTGCGAAACGGCATGAACATCAGAACCGGAGACGGCATGAGTTCAGGCACCATTGCAGTGATCTTTATCAAAAAAGATTATGGAGAACCCCCTCCTCCAAACGCCGTCCTTATTGATATTGGGGCAAACATTGGAGTCTATGCTCTGTATGCGTGTCAATCGCCGGGGGTAAGGGTATATGCCTATGAGCCAATGCCAGAGAATTTCTCTCTGCTCAAAGAAAACATTGCACGCAATGGATTGGAAGACAGAATTTCTCCCTATCCCTATGCGGTCAGTGGAAGGCGAGAGAAAAGACGATTGTACCTGGGAGAATCGCCCCTCCACTCTTTTCTTCCTATCCATGAGTCGCCTTTTCACGCGCAGTTTTCTCCAGGAAAGATCTCTGCTCAAAAATTCATAGAGGTAGAGTGCATTCCTTTAGACGAAGTTTTTGAAAGCAATGGGATTTTGCGATGTGATCTTTTGAAGATAGATTGCGAAGGAGCAGAATACGATATTTTGTATCATCTTCCCGATCCATACTTTTCTCGCATCAGAGAGATACGGTTGGAGTACCACAACCATTTGGGAGATACGAAGAACACGGGATCTGCGCTCGTGAAGTTTCTTGGCACCAAGGGATTCCAAGTACGACGGATAAAAGAGGGATCTCCTTATCAAGGAGATGTATGGTTAGAGAGAAGCAGCACCACATGAGAACATTTCTTTTTTTACTTCTTTTGGGTTCAATGGTCTTTTGGGGATTTATTCCCTTGGAGGGTGCGGGCAGTGAAGGTCGGGTTCTCACGGATCTTGATAGGCATCCTTTTCTTATTGGTCTGGCAGACCCCGAAGGGTTTCTCTATCGAGGGATACGAAACCCTGATGGCACAAGGAATGGAGATCAAAAAGAGCTCATCGAGCGCGTGAAAAGTTCTGGAGGGAATGCAATGGTTGTGTTGGCGTTGCGTTCTCACGGCGATGGAGATTTGACGGAGAATCCTTTTGTTGATTCTGATGTTCAGGGAGAGCTTGACGAGGATATTCTTCACCAGTGGGAAGAATGGTTCGATGACATGGAAAAGGCCGGAATTACGATCGTATTTTTCTTTTATGATGACGGAATTTCCATTCGATCGGAGCTTGGGTGGCCGATGAATCTTCAAGGGAATCTGCATCCCCAAGAACGCTATTTTATTGAAACGTTGGTGAATCGTTTTGAGCACCACAAGAATCTTGTTTGGGTGGTCATGGAGGAGACAGAGGAAATGTCTGCCAGACAAGTTCCTGATTTCTTCGTACCTCTTGCAGTGAAAATCAGGGGCGCGCTCGAGTTTTGTGCGAGATTTTTTGGAGAACATCGAGGAACGAGTTTCTTTTTGGGTATTGCATTTCTCCTCATTCTTTCGTATGCCATTGTCGTCTTTCTCAAAAGGATGGAGAGGAGATATCTTGGGCTGATTGGATTTTCTTTCCTTATCCTAGGAGGGAGTTCGTTGATTCTTTTTGCATTTCTTCATGTATCTTGGCAAGAGTATGTGCCGCACACGAAAAAAATCGCAGAGACGATTGGCCAAACAGACGACTATAAACATGGCATTGGGGTTCATGTGTTAAAACCCGCAACTTTTTCTCGATTTGAAGGTGACCGAAACATCGATGCTCTGTTCATTCAACTGCAAGAGGGGAGTAATGATTCTCGAGAATATCATCGCCATGCGGTTGGAGCGGTTCGGGCTGCAAAGAAGGGATATGCAGTAGTGTATGGAGAGATTATACCCCTCATTGAAGTTCTCCAAAGAGGGGATCGAGAAACGCTTCGCAAGATTCATTGGGCAATTGCAATGGCTGGCGCTTTCCATTTGACCTTTGGCGCGTGGAACCCTTACTACGAGAATAGTACCCCAACTCAAGAGATGCTCGGAGATATGAGAAGGCTCCAACAATTCTTTGAATCAACGACTTTCGATGAAATGACGCCTTCCGATGAGTTGGCATCTGGAGGCACCGAGTACGTGTTGGCAAATCCGGGAGAAAGTTATATTCTCTATGCGTGGAATCTTCAGGGAAACATGGGGCTTGAAGGGATGAGTCAAGGGATATACGATTTGTACTGGTATGATATTCCGAACGGGAGATTTGTCTCCGAGGAAGGAGTGCGTATGGAAGGAGGAACGCAAAGTTTAGAAAAGCCAGAACATTTGGGCAACGAACTTGCTTTGTATATTATCAAACGATAAGACGGTGGCATCTGAACTGTTGGTTATGGATACAAGAAAGACAATAGGGTGGATCGAGATTTCCCTGCGAAAACAAGGGGCGATTGTGTACAACGAACAAGCAAGGGATATGGTATCCGGAAACTTTGATGTGGAACTTGTGGATATGCAAGCCAAGCATCTCAAGAGATTTCGATACCTTAAGATTCCCGAGTCCCTCTTGCGTCTTTCGCGTTTGAAAGGAGAAAAGGATATCTGGATTCGAGATTTTTATTCGGTGCTCACCCTGCCTTTTGATAGAACTCAAGGAAAGAATGTGGCGATTATGCATCATCTTGATTTTTCAGGATTCCCTTTGGTCTCCCAGCCCGTATTTTTTGTTCTCACGAAACTTTTCTTTCGCAACCTGAAAAAAATAGATGCGATTGTGGTGGTTTCTCAATTTTGGAAAGAGTATTTCGGAAACAAAGGATATTCCAATATCCATGTTATCTATAATGGATTTGATTCTGCTTCATTTGAGATTCCAGCCCAAGAAGTTCAAGAGTTCAAGGAGAGGTACGGCCTCCAAGGGAAACCAATTATCTATCTGGGGAATTGCCAAAGACCAAAAGGAGTGGTGGAAGCATATCATGCGTTAAAGCATCTTCCCGTGCATCTGGTAACCTCCGGGCGACAAGAAGTGAAGCTTCCGGTAAGAAACTTTCAAGTGAGATACCGGGAGTATTTGACTTTGCTGAAAGCTTCGTGCGTGGCGCTTGCAATGTCCAAATTGAAAGAAGGATGGTGCAGAACCGCGCATGAAGCAATGCTTGTAAAAACTCCGGTGATTGGATCTGGAATTGCAGGCATGCGAGAACTTCTGGAGGGAGGGAGACAAATCATCTGTGAAGATTTTCGTGACTTGAAAGGAAAAGTAGAGTTTTTGTTGACCAACCCACAGATTCAAGAAAAGAGGGGGGAGGAAGGACATCTTTTTGCAAAAGAGTTTACATTGGAAAAATTTGGAAATGCCTGGATTTCTCTTCTCAAAAACCTATGAGAGAAACATCAAAGAAAACCCTTGAGCATACGATTGAGTCTCAAGAGATTGATTGTCCTCTGTGTGAGTCTCGAGAGTTCGAGCCGCTCTACGAAAACAAATTTCGGTTTTGGCATGACAATGAACTTTTTCTCTGGCTCGCAAGACAAGTGATTTGTAAGCGTTGCGCAATGGTGTACACAAATCCTCAACCTTCCAAGGAAAGCCTGGAGTGGTACTACGAAACGTACAGCAGATTTGGAGAGATTTCGGCTTCCCCTCGGATTTCGCAGTTAGAATTTCTTTCGAGTCATGTTTCTCCTGATTGTAAAACCCTCTTTGATGTAGGAGCCTTCAACGGAGATCTGCTTTTGCTCGCAAGAGATCGAGGATACGAGGTATCCGGCGTAGAGCCGTCTCTCGAGGCTTGTCAAGAAGCTGCGAAAAAGTATGGGATTTCGATCTCTCATGGATTTTTCAATGAGCAATTTGTTCGGCAGCTCTCCGGGAGCTTTGATATCGTCACGATACGTCATGTGTTAGAGCACGTGCGAGATCCCATGGAGTTTTTAGAACTCGCAAAGAGAATTACCAATCCTGGCAAGTATATCTATGTGGAAGTTCCAGATACCGAGCGTCCATGGGCAGAACAATTAACTGACTTTTTTTCCTTTCATCACCTTCTTCATTTCACGCAATCCTCTTTGAGAAATCTTGCTGCAAGACTCGGTCTTCGCATCATCGTTATGGAGCCGGTACCCGAGATTTCTGCGATCCGAGTGCTCCTCCAGAATGAACAAGAGAGACAGAAACCGTTGGAGAGTGGCGTGGAGGAGATGAAGCACGTGATGGAGGAATATCAGAAAAAGAGAACCGCATTGTTGGAAAAGCTCCGTTCACGGTTGGATCCCCAAATCAAAAGACTTATCATCTATGGCGCAGGAGGGCATACTTCCCAATTGATTCAATCGGGAATCTTGGGAGAACGGGCGATTGAAGCTATTGTGGATTCAAACCCAAGGAAGTGGAATACGTTTTTTGAAGGACATTGGGTTCAAAGCCCTGAATTGTTGCGTAAAGCGAAAATCCCTGTGTTGATCTCTTCCTATCCCTTCCAAGAAGAAATTTCAGCGTATCTTCATCACCACTTCCCTCATGTCCAACAGATTCCATTGTACGAGCGCATTGTAAGTTATGATACGGGAATTATTCAGATTCATGACAACTTTCACTCTCCTTCATAAATATGCTTTCTGGAGAAAAGCTGCTTTATTTCTTGGAGCATTGATTGCGATGCTCTTCTTTGAACATCCGCTCGTTGTTGGGATTGGATTACTTGTATTTCTTATGGCAGGAACCATGGAGGTACTTTGGAGGATGGGATTACAAAGAAAAGAAGTTTTTATTCTCCTTTTCTTTGCACTTTTTCTCCATCTCCTTCCGATTCTTTTTCTGTCTGGTTCGGGCTTCGACGCTTTTATAAGCGGAGGAGCAGATTATGAGGAATATCATACCCAAGCTCGCCACGTTGCAGAACGCATTTCTCAAGGGAATTTTTCCTTGCGCGGTTTAGGTTTGGATCATCTCTTTCCGGTGCTCGTGGGGTATGTCTATTGGTTCACGATTCCTCATGTGCTCATGGGGCAGCTCTTGGGCGTTTGGCTTTCAGTTCTTGCGACTCTTTTCCTCTTTTTGCTCGTCAGGGAAATCGGGGGATCTTTTCATCGAGCTCTTCTGGTGGGATTCCTTGCTTCTTTGTATCCAAGCTTTCTTCTTTTTTCTGGCGCTCTGCTCGAAGACAGCCTCCTGATTGTCTCTCTCCTTGCGGGACTTCTTTTCCTCATGAAATCCCTCAAACTTTTTTCTTGGAAGGTATTTTTTTCTTTTTACGGAGCCTTGCTTCTTGCTGCGCACGTGCGTTCTTCCGTTGGTATTGTCCTGGGAATTGCGAGCCTGTTTTCTTTCATCCTTTGGAGCACTCTTTCTCCAAGAAAGAACATTTCCTCGTTGGGGCTCGTTGTGCTCTTGATTCTTTTCGTTCCTTTCATTTCTGAATTTCTTACCCAAAGTGCTTGGGGAGGAAGTTTTGGTCAAGCGCTTGCGCTCCCTCTTGTGGGGACCGAGGTTGAGATGAGTTCTGGTATTCTCTCTGGCCTTGGCAAGATCGCCCAGTCTTTCCTTGGAGCGCTGCTCGGACCCTTCCCTTGGGAGATACAATCTTCTCGAAATATTTTCTTTCTTGCAGAAACGATTCCCTGGTATTTCTTGCTGTTTTTGGTGGGGAGAGGGATTTTTCGTTCTTTCCAGGAACGCCGCACAGTCGCCTTTCCTCTGATTCTTTTTGGCGCCGGGGTGTTTCTCTTGCTTTCTCTCTATGAGATGGATTCTGGCATGACAATGCGTCTTCGTATTCCCGCCTTCCTCGCGCTTCTTTCGTTGGTGAGTTTTTCTTTTCCCGTAAGAACCAAAGCAATTTTTTCCAAAATCGGCTCTTGGTGGCATTGGATCAAATTTCATGAAAAGATTGTGCAGAGGAGCACAGTGCTTCTTCTCTCTCTGATATTCGGGAGTATAGCCCTCGCGAATCAGGAACTCCTCTTTGCATTTCTTTTGCTTGGATTCTTGAGCATGGGAACGCTCTTTTTGATACGGAAAATCGGCATCTATACGAGTTCCCTTGGAATTCTTTTCCTCCTTGTAGTACTCGTTCATTTGGGAGCCACGCTGTTTATCCATTATGGAGAGTTTTATCCTTTTGGAGGGAAAGAGGGATCAGATCAGCGAATCTACCATCGTGTAGGAACAGCAATTAGCCAAGATATTCGCCAAGGAAATTTCTCATTGGCGAGCATCAAGGCATACCAACTCGAACACTATTATCCTCTGTTGCTGGGAGGACTCTATGCAGCTACCACGCCTGCAAAAATTATTGGAAAAATGGTAAGCGTGTGGTTTGTGGGAATTTCGGTGATTGTACTCTATCTCATTGCTTTAGAGCTTGGCTTGGGCAGAAAAGCGGCAGTGCTTAGCGGATATCTGGGGGGTGTTCTGCCCAGCTATCTCTATTTTGGAAGCCTACTCCTCAAAGAAGGTCTGGTGGTTTTTTTGGTGTTGTTTGCCCTACTTTCGGTCATAAAGCTCATCAAGCATTTTTCCTGGCGCACATTTTCCCTTTTTGCCCTTGCGGTATTTTGGCTCATTCATTTCCGAGAATATCTTGGATTTATACTATTGGGGATATTTGTTGTTTCATGGCTTTTCCTTCCTCGCCTCGAATGGCGGACCAGACTTGCGTATGCAGTGGTTCTGTTCCCTCTGCTTGGATTTTTGCCCCAATTTTGGGGGCATGGATATTTTGCCAAAGATCAGATCGCTTACTATCTGAAACCAGAGGTGATTGCTTCTTACCGGGCCTATTCGGATGTTGCCCAACAGAGAGATAAAGAAATAAACCGGGCTCTTCAGAATCAAGTCAAACCTTCTTCTCAAGGGACATTACAAGTCGTTTCTCCTTCTGTTGGTTCTCCGCCTCAAATTGCAAAACCAACTCCGCCTCAAATTCCCTTGCCAGCCCCTTCCCCGCCTTCTCAAAACCCTTCTCCAGTTTCAATTTCACCCAAGAATCCGGAACCTGGTTCTACCATTGCAGCAAAAGCAGATTTTGAGAATCCCCTGATATTTGGGAAAAGCTACCTTGCTTCTTTGGCTTCTGTCGCGCTTGGTCCCTTTCCATGGCATATTCGTTATTCTCGCCAACTGTTTGTATTGATCGAAACCATCCCATGGATAGTGCTCTTGATTTTTGTGTTCAAAGGAATCTTTGCGGCGAGGTCTCAATGGAGAGTAATGATCCCTGTCCTCATGGTCGCGCTGGGAATCATTGCGCTCCTCGCGCTATTTCTCAATAATTATGGAACCTACATGCGCATTCGCATTCCTGCATTCCTTGTGCTTTTGCCCTTTGCCGTCAAGGGAATTCAGACAGCAGGTATATGGAGGTTTTCGTGGGGAGAGTGGAAAGAGAAGATAAGATCTTTTTTCCACCGGACTCAAGACGATCGATTTTTGAAAATGCGCCGCCTCTTCTTGGGAGGAATTGTGATGCTCCTGGGAATCGCTCTTTTCGATAGAGCGTTGGGCTTCTCACTTCTTTTTCTTTTTTCTTTCATCCTGGGAACGTTCCTGATGGGGAGGAGATTTGGACTTGGGAAACCTTCCCTTATCTTTCTGTTTTCGGTGGTGCTTTCTTTCCATCTCATTGGTACATTGTTTGTTCATTACGCAGAGTTTTACCCATTTGGAAGAGGAGAAGGAGATCAGAAGTACTACCATCGAGCCGCGGTTTCCATTGCACAGGATTTCCGTCAGGGAGATTTTTCTTGGAAGAGTATCGAGCAACATCTTAGAGAGAATGACACCTTTGATCATTATTACCCGCTCTTGATCGGAGCAATCTACGTGGTTGGGGTGCCAGACCAACTCTTTGGGAAAATGCTGAATGTGTGGCTTGCGGGTCTTTCCGCAGTGCTTGTTTTTTTGATTGCAAGACAACTCGGCGCACAAGCAAGATGGGCGCTGGTTCCCGGATATCTGGTTGGTTTCTATCCGAGCTATCTTTATTTTGGGAGTTTGCTTTTACGGGAGAGCATTGTTGCAGTCCTTGTGTTAAGTTTTGTTCTGTGGATGCTCAAGACCCTTGGAACATTCTCGGCAAGAAATGTTTTTGGAGTTCTTCTGCTCTTGTTTTTGCTTGTGCACTTTCGTTTCTATGTGGGACTCATCGGAGGAATTGCTTTCGTGGCTTCTTTCTTTATGTGTTCTTCTATTGCTTGGCGCAGTCGGCTTCGATACGGTCTCTTTCTGATGTTGCTTGTTGGATGCATTCCTGTGTTGTGGGGTTACGGGTATTATGGAATTTCAAAGGTTACGCAAGTGCTCATGGCGCCTCGCGTGGAGGTGATGGGCAATGGAATTCGAGGGGAGAGGGTGATAACCCCATTTCCCTTCTTCTTATTCGAGAAATCCCAAGAAGAAACTGTTTTGTTCTTGAAGCCTTGGAATCCAAACGATAAACAGGTTCTTTTCTCCCGAGAGTCTTTGGAAAGAGGGAGGCTTCCTTGGATTTCAGAAGAAAGGACATCTGATTCTTTGCACAGTCGAGAGCGGATGTTCGAAAACCCATTCTCGTTTTTCAAGTATTCCTTCCTTTCGTTCGCTTCGGTCGCGCTTGGCCCTTTTCCATGGGAGCTTCATTACGCTCGCCAACTTTTCGTACTCGGAGAAACCATTCCATGGGCTCTTTTTATCTTTTTCACCACAAAAGGGATTCTCCGTTCCTTGCCCCAATGGAGAAGATGGTTTCCGATTATTCTTGTTTCGTTTGGGATATTCGCCGGAATCACCTTGACCATTGAGGACTTAGGAACTTTGATGAGAATTCGCATTCCCGCTTTCCTCGTACTTTTCACCCTCTTTCCTTTTTACTTTCAAACCCATGAATTTGGGGGTATGTTTTCAAAAGTTTTTTCTTTCTTTCGTGAACGAAACAAAATCAACAGTTCAATATAAGGGTATCCAACAGACAATCTGGAAGAATCTCGGATGGCTTTTGATGGGAGAAATGATGCAAAGAGGGGTATACGTTTTGTTGATGATTTCTATTGCGAGAATTCTGGGGGTAGGGGAATTTGGAAAGTTTCAATTTGCTCTCGCACTGGTATCGCTTTTTGCATTGTTTTCGGATATGGGCATTTCTGATATTATTCCGCGGGAATTTTCTCGTTCTCCATTGAAAGAGCGGGACTTCCCCTCGCTTCTTTCTCTCAAGCTTCTTTTTGCCTTGGGAACTTTTGTTGGGATGGTGGCACTCTCTTTTCTCGTTACGCAGGATTTGGCAATCAGGCATGCAATTTTGGTATTGACCCTTTTTCTCATTTTTCGAAATTTTCTTTCTCTCTTCTTTGCCTTTTTCCAAGCTCGCCAACGCATGCACTATGAGGCTCTTTTGAAGGGTGTCCATGGAGGAGTTCTTTTGGTGGTGGGTATGTTGGTGCTTTGGAAAGCTCCTTCTCTCGCGAATGTGAGTTATGGATACCTCCTCGCAACGTTTGCTGCTTTGGTAGCCTCTCTCGTTTTTTTCCATGTGCGTATACGCCCCCTCTCTCTCGAATGGAATAGACCTGTCTGGATTCGATATCTGAAGAGTTCATTACCCATCGGATTTGCTTCGCTTATGGGAGGGGTGTACCTGTACTTTAGTTCTGCACTTTTAGGGTACTGGGGGTATGTGAGAGAGGTTGGCTGGTACAATGCTGCATTCCAGTTGGCAGGAGCAGCCTTTCTTGGAGCTTCCTTGGTTGCCCTCGCTTTTGTGCCAGCGTTAAGCAAAGCATGGGCGAAATCCCAAGAAGAACTTAGACGCATTTGGTCTCATTTTCTTTCTGTTATGGTTGTCCTTGCCTTACCCCTTGTCGTCGGAGGGTTTTCTCTTGCTCCCAAACTCGTTGATTTTCTCTATGGGTCCTCCTATGCACGAGCGATTCCTGTTCTTGAAGTATTCTCTTTGATCATTGGGTTCTATTTCCTCTATCTTCCTTTCGGCGTGCTTTTGGTTGTCTCCAACAAAGAGAAAAAGTATTTTCTCTGCCAATTCGTGGGAGCAGTTTCTTATATTCTTCTATCGCTCATCGGTATTCCTTTCTTTGGCCTCCAAGGTGCGGTTGGGGCTACCGTTGGAGGGTATGCCATTCTTTTGATACTCGGGATTCTCTTTGCGAGGAATTTTACGCCCACGAGAATTGTCGCGCCCGATTTTCTCCGTGTGGTATTGGCAGCGAGCATTTCGGCTCTCTTGATGGGGATTGCTCTTGGGCATCCCATTTTCTCTTCCTTCCATGTGATAGTGGTAGGTCTCGTGGGGTTGGGAATCTACTTTACTTTTCTCCTGTTCTTCTATAGAGTTCATCTATGGAGTTTTTCTCGAGTCTAATTCTTTATGAAGACGATTATTCTCTGCGGAGGTTTGGGCACGCGCTTGAGAGAAGAAACCGAGTTTAAACCAAAGCCCTTGGTAATGGTGGGGCCAAGACCAATCCTCTGGCACATTATGAAAATATACGCTCATTATGGATACCATGAGTTTGTTCTTGCGTTGGGCTACAAAGGAGAGATGATCAAAGAATACTTCCTTTATGAACGCGCGATTTCTAATGATTTTACGATCGATACCGTAAACGGTGAGATCTCTTATCACACGAAATTGAACGACGGATTTATCATCACTTTTACAGAAACTGGCTTGGATAGTCTCACGGGAGAGCGGATTTTGAGAGCGAAACCTTATATTACCGAAGATGAATTCATGGTTACGTATGGAGACGGAGTGGCAGATATCAACATCGAACAACTCGTCTCTTTTCATCGAAAACAAGGAACGCTTGGCACCGTCACGGCTGTTCATCCCTATTCCAAGTACGGACTTCTTCTCTTTGATAAGGAAACGGGTCTGGCCAAGAGCTTTGTTCAAAAACCTCTCATGGGAGAGTGTGTGAATGGGGGATTCATGATTTTTCGGCGAGAGGTATTTGAGTATTTCGATAAGGGGGATATGGAAAGTGTGTTTCCCAGGTTGATCGAACAGAATCAGTTATCGGTGTATATGCACGAGAGATTTTTCAAGTCAATGGATACTCATCGAGAAATGCAGGAGTTAAATGAGATCTGGAAAAAAGATCGGCCGTGGGCGGTGTGGGAAAAATGAAGGACTTTGTATGGAGAATCTTCAACCATTTTTTCAAGGTAAAAAAATCCTTATCACCGGGCATACGGGTTTTAAGGGAAGTTGGCTTTCGCAGATTCTCGTGCATTGGAGAGCACAGGTGAGCGGGATTGCGCTTGTGCCCCATACGAATCCGAATCTCTTTGAAATCTTGGAGATACAACCAAATATTCACAACTATTTTGCAGACATTCGAGATCAGAGAGCGGTTCACGAGATCATTCAAAAAGAAAGACCAGAGATTATCTTTCATTTGGCAGCACAACCCTTGGTGAGAGAAAGCTATCTTAATCCTTTGTATACGTTTGAGACCAATATCCTTGGAACAGCGAACGTTCTCCAGGCGGCAAAGGATGTCGGGAGTGCCAAAGTAATCGTGCTGGTGACCACCGATAAAGTGTATGAGATCAAGGAAGATCCAACCTCTGCGTATCGCGAGCATGATCAGTTGGGAGGGTATGATCCCTATAGCGCGAGCAAGGCAGGAGCTGAAATGGTGATCAGTTCATACCTTCGATCGTTTTTTCACCCCAAAGACTATTCACTCAAGCATGAGACCTTGATTGCATCGGTACGATCTGGGAACGTGATCGGAGGGGGAGATTGGTCGAAAGATCGGATCATTCCTGATATTATCAGATCAGTGTTTGAGAAATATGAGCCTGTGATTCTCCGGAATCCCTCTTCGGTCAGGCCATGGCAGCACGTCATGGAGCCTTTGCTTGGGTATCTTGTTCTTGCCAAATACCTCTATGAGGGCAAGAAAGAATGCGCAGGAGCTTGGAATTTTGGTCCCCAAGAGGAAAACTACATAACGGTGCAAGAACTTACAGAAGAGCTACTCGGGTTTTTAAAAAAGAGTGGGTTCTATCGTATTGATCAAGATACCCAAGAACCTCATGAAGCTGAATCTCTCAAGCTTGATGTCCATCATGCGCAGGAAATGCTCCGATGGCATTCGAGATTCTCTTTGCGTACGTGTCTTGAGATGACGGTTGAGTGGTACCAACGGTTTTATGACAGAGGTGATATGATTGAAATTACCAATCGTCATATTTCTTCACTTTTTGAGACTCCATGAACTGTCGGGTCTGCGATGTGCAACTCATTCCGTTTCTTTCTCTTGGACAGATGCCTCTTGCGAATGCCTTTGCAAAGGCAGAAGAGCTGCCCCTTGAGAAGAAGTATGATATAAGTGTGGGATTTTGTCCCCAATGCTTTTTAGTGCAGCTTTTCTCTGTTGTTCCTGGCCCGGAGCTCTTTAAAAGTTATCTCTATTTTTCCTCTATTTCTCAATCCTTTTTGGAACACTGCAAACACACTGCTCTGTATGTCAGAGAGCGATTCCGATTGACCCCCCAAAGTTTTGTGCTCGAAATCGGGAGCAATGACGGCGCGTTTTTGCAATATCTCAAGGAGCTTGAGATTCCTTTCGTTGGGATAGAACCTGCAAAAAATATTGCAAAACTCGCAAACGAGAAAGGCATGTGGACCATCCCCAGTTTTTTTACCCATGAGTTTGCAAGAAGGTTTCACGAAGAACAAGGCATGCAAGCCGATCTTGTGTATGGTGCGAATGTGTTAGCCCACGTGAGCGAAATTGTCGATTTTGTTCAAGGAGTGAAAGTCATGCTCAAACCGAAGGGAAGCGCAGTGTTTGAATTTCCCTATGGAGCGGGTTTACTCGAAGGGAAGTTTGATCTTATCTACCACGAACATGTGTTTTATTACTCTTTGCTTTCGCTTCAGCATCTTTTTTCAAAAGCAGACCTTGAGATTTATGATGTCGAGTTCATTCCTCTGCAAGGAGGCTCGTTGCGAATTTTTGCAGGGCACCCTGGTGCCCATCAAATCACCAAGAACATTGAAGAACTCGCAAAGAGAGAGTGTAAAGATGGGTTTGATCGCGTCGAAACCTATCGGGCGATTGAAGGGAAGGTACGCGGTCTCAAGTCAGAACTTCTTGCTTTGCTTGACCAGTTGAAGAAAGAGGGAAAGAGGATTGCTGCGTACAGCGCTCCTGCAAAAGGGATGACCTTGCTGAACTATTGTGGCATCGGAGAGAATTATCTTGATTTTATCGTAGATAAATCTCCCGCAAAACAAGGATTATATACCCCGGGCACTCATATGCTTATCCATCCCATCGAAAAAATCTCCGAAGACAAACCTGCCTATTTATTGCTTTTATGCTGGAATCTTGGAGATGAAGTGATGGGAATGGAAGAATTACGGCCATTCAGAGAGAGCGGGGGAAAATTCATCATTCCCATTCCCTCTGTCCGTTTGGTATAGCCTTCTCTTGTGATTCCTTGGGAGCGCACGGGGTATGCCACGGCATTGGTTCCGATTGATCCGCTTACGTAAACTGTGTTATAATGAAACACATTCAAACGATTGAGAGGTGAGGCGCATGAAGTTTCAAGCAACGAAGATTATTGGAATATATGTGATTAAGGGGGAGCCAGTCAAGGATGGAAGGGGAGAGTTCGCTCGGATTTTTTGCAGAGAAGAATTGGGAAAAGCGGGAATAACATTTGAGGTGGCGCAGATCAGTCGAAGTTTTACGAGAAAGAGAGGTACCATTCGAGGGTTGCATTTTCAGCGAAAATCCAAAGAAGAAGACAAAATTATTGCATGCCTTCAAGGTGCAATTTTTGATGTGGTACTCGATTTGAGAAAAGGTTCTCCAACCCGGGGAAAATGGGTTTGCAATGAATTGAGCGAGAATAATCAAAGAATGATCTTGGTGCCAAAGGGATGCGCTCATGGATTTCAGACCTTACAGGATAACTGTGAGGTCCTCATGATTACCTCTGAATTTTATTCTCCAGACCATGAGCAAGGAGTCCGTTGGGATGATCCTCTGTTTGGAATTTCGTGGCCTCTTGCCAACCCCATCCTTTCTCAAAAAGATCGGAGTTGGGCACTCTTTGCAAAGAAGGAAAAGTAAGATTTTCGTATGAAGAAACCATTTATTCCCTTGGCGGGGCCATCCATCACCGACAAAGAAGTACGATACGTTGCAAAAGCAGCAAGAGATGGCTGGGATGAGAATCATGAGAAGTACGTGAATCTTTTTGAGAAGAGATTTGCTCGCTATGTGGGAAGGAAATATGCGTTGGCAACCGCAAATGGGACGGCTGCTTTACATTTAGCCTTTCTTGCGCTTGGGATCCAAAAAGGAGATGAGATGATTGTTCCCAATATGTCCTGGATTGCGAGCGTGGAACCCCTCTATTATATGGGAGCCAAACCCTTGTTTGTAGACATTGATCCTCGCACCCAATGTATTTCTCCCGCAGATATAGAAAAGAAGATCACCAAAAGGACAAAAGCAGTTTTGGTGGTTGATCTCTATGGAGGAATGCCGGAGATGAACGCAATTGCTCGTATTGCTCGAGCTCATCGTCTCTTTGTCGTCGAAGATGCTGCAGAAGCAGTTGGAGCTGAATATCATGGGAAAAAGGCAGGATCATTTGGAGACGTTTCCTGTTTTAGTTTTCATGGCTCAAAAATGTTGGTGACAGGAGAGGGCGGGATGCTCCTTTGCGATCGCAAGACCCTCATAGAAAAAGCGAGGTATTATAATGATCACTGCAAGGATCCCAAAAAGATATATTGGAATTTGGAGATAGGGTATAAATATAAGATGACCAATTTCCAAGCAGCATGCGGATTAGCACAGTTAGAGCGCATAAAGGAGCTTATTGAAAAGAAACGAAGGATTTTCTCTTGGTATCGAAAACGGCTCGCCCCGATTCGGGGGATAGCACTCAACAGCGAACTTCCTCACACGAAGAGCAGTTTCTGGGTTGCGGCAGTGGCATGGGATAATCAGTATAAAATCAGAAAGGAGGAGATGGTAAGACAACTTGAACGTTTCGGAATCCAGGCACGTCCATTTTTCTATCCCTTGAGTTTTCTTCCTGCGATCAACGAAAAAGCAGATACCCCGATTACGTTTGATATCTCTTCTCGCGGCGTGAACCTCCCTTCTGGTTTCAAGATAACGGAAGGAGAAGTGGAGTATGTGTGTGCCAAATTTGTTGAAATCTTACGTAAAAGCGTATGAAGCCAATGCCGCGAAAGCCGAATATCGTGCTCTTTGCAAATGATGCGGTGGGCTTGCAAATTACTCGCTACCTTGCAGAAAGGGGTGAACATATTGTTGTCTTGGTTCTCGAGCCCAAAGAGACTGCAAAATTCGCCAAAGAGATCAAGAAAACAGCAAAAGCAGACCTCGTGGTGTATGCCCAGATGCTTTCCGATCACACCTTGCAAGAAAGGATCAAGAGTTTTCATCCTCACGTGGGAATTTGTGCATGGTTTGGCTACATTCTCAAAAAAGAGATCATTGATCTTTTCCCTGCAGGATGCGTCAACCTTCATCATAGTTATCTTCCGCTTGGCCGTGGAAAGTATCCGCAGGTCTGGGCCCTCCATGAAGGTTCACCTTACGGAGTAAGCATTCATTATATAGACGAGAGGATCGACAGCGGCCCCGTTATTGCTCAAAGGCGTCTGGAGATCAGAGAGACAGATATTGCGGGAACCTTGTATGAGCGCGCATTGAGAGAGGTAGTCAGATTATTCAAAGATACATGGCCAAAGCTCAAGAAAGGAAACATCAGGGTTGTCGCACAAAACGAAGACGAGGGAACATACCATCGGGCAAAAGATGTGGAGCGTCTTGATGTGATTGATTTGGAAAAGATGTACAAAGGAAGAGAGCTCATCTGGCAGTTGCGTGCGCGGAGCTTTGGAGATCGCACGTACGCATATTATCTTCACAATGGGAAAAAAGTCTATATCAAAGTGTCTCTTTCTGAAAAGCAAAATTTTTAACGCATGGAAAAGTCTTTTGGTAAGTTTGAATCAGAAAAAAGAGAATACATTGAGAACATCGCAAGAGACCAAAGACTCAAGAAATTGGCAGAAGAGTTTCTGGGAAGATCCCTTGCTCAAAAATATCCCTATGTATTTTCGTGGCTTGGTTCTCCGATTATCCAATATCCTGCCGACATCGTTGCCATCCAGGAAATTATTTGGCAAGTCAAACCAGATCTTGTTCTCGAAACGGGCATTGCGCACGGCGGTGGACTTATCTTGTATGCTTCCATTCTCGAGTTGATCGGAAAGGGAGAGGTTCTTGGAATTGATGTGGAGATTCGTCCCCACAACAAAAAAGCAATTCAAACACACCCTTTGTTCAAAAGGATCAAGATGCTCGAGGGAAGCTCTACAGATCCTAAAATTTTCGAGCGGGTACAGAAGATTGCCAAGGGCAAAGAGAAGATTCTTGTGATCCTTGATTCGAATCATACCTGTGCACACGTGAAGAAAGAATTGGAGTTGTATGCCCCTCTTGTGAAAAAAGGGAGCTACCTTATTGTATGCGATACCTTTATTGAAGATCTGCCGGAAGGTGCGATCAGGGACAGACCTTTTGGGAAAGGAAATAATCCCAAGATTGCAGTGGAGGAGTTTCTCGGGAAAAATAAACACTTTCTTGTGGATGAAACCATTTCCTCAAAACTTCTTATTACTGCATTCGCTGCAGGATATCTCAAGCGTATCAAATGAATCAAGGGTTTTCTCAAAGAGATCTGGTGACTATCGGCATGCCGGTGTACAATGGTGCTTTCTATATCAAAAAAGCACTGGATTCTTTGCTTTCGCAAACATACCAAAATTTTGAACTTCTTATCTCTGACAATGCCTCTACCGATGAAACTTCCAACATCTGCCAAGAATATACAAGGAAAGATTCGCGAATTCGGTATTTTAGGCAGCAGAGACTTGGAACTCCAACAGAAAATTTCAGATTTGTATTGGAGAGAGCTCAAGGATTCTATTTCATGTGGGCTTCTCACGACGATGTGTGGGACGCGCATTTTCTCCAAGAGTGTGTAACCTTCTTTTTGAGATCCCCCCATCTTATCATGGTTTTTTGTAACTTTGTGTATATGGATGAACAAGGGAAGATCATAAAGATGCATGATCCTCATACATTTTTTCCATTCGGCAAAGATCAGTATGAGCAGTTGAAACGTTTTCTCGTGCTCCTTCACCACGATGGAAAGGCAAATTTGCTTTACGGATTATGGAAATGCGGAGTAGTAAGAGGTGTGGAGTTTCAATTGGTTGATAACTGGAAAAAATGGGGAGCTGATGCGAATTTTGTATTTCGAATGCTCCTCAAGGGACCTTTTGGTTTCACTGACCGAACCTCTTTTTTCAAACGAGTGTATCCTCGTAAAAGAGCACGCCTCAAGAGTATGCTCATTAAAGTCTTTTATCCGTTTCTTCTATCGCTGACGCCGTACCTCCATACCTATCTGCGCGACGTCCTTGAGAGAAAAGGCTATCCATTTTTTCGCAGGCTCACACTCCTTGGATACATTCTTTTTATTTGGTTGAGGTTGTTTTTCACGTATCGAATATGAAGAAGATAAAAATTTGCTCCGTTGCTTCTGCTGACATTACGCTTCGGTTTCTTTTGTTTTCAAATCTTCAATACCTGAAAAGACAAGGGTTTGAGGTGTGGGCAATTTCTTCTGATGGAAAATGGATCCCAGAGATCAGGCAGGCAGGTATCTCCGTGAAAACCATTCCTATTACCAGAAGGATCCTCACCCCATTTACCGATGTACGGGCATTCATCCGACTCATCCTTTTGTTTCGCAAAGAACGATTTGATATCGTGCATACCCATACCCTCAAAGCAAGCTTTGTGGGACAGCTTGCAGCTTTTGTTGCAAGAGTACCAATTCGCATGTATACGATTCATGGCTTGGATTTTGAAAATAATTTTTCTCTGCTGAAAAAAGCGTTTTTCGTCTTGCTCGAAAGAGTCATCGCGCTTCTCGTGCATCGTGCATTTTCGGTAAACAGAGAAGACACTGTCAAACTCTTGAAGATGGGAATATATTCTCCTGAAAAGCTCACGTATCTTCCTCTTGGCATCGATCTTGAAAAATTCAATCCCGCGCGTTTCTCTGAAGAATTTTGCAGAGAGAAAAAGAAAGGACTCGCCATTCCCCTTGATGCCAAGGTGATTGGAATTGTCGCGAGATTCGTGCGGGAAAAAGGGTATCTTGAACTTTTTGATGCGTTCGATCGTGTGTTACAAAAGTTCCCTGGCGCCGTGTTAATCATGATAGGCGCCAAAGAGCCTGCCAAAAGTGATCGCATTGACCCCTCCATCGTTCTAAGCTCCCGCATCGGAAAAAATGTGAGGTTTTTGGGCGAACGCATCAATGTCGAGGAATTCTATGCAATCATGGATGTTTTTGTGCTTCCTACGTATCGAGAGGGATTGGGTATCTCCATCCTTGAGGCTTCTGCGATGGAAAGGCCGGTGGTTGCCACCGCAATCCGCGGCTGTAGAGAAGCCGCAGAAGATGGGAAAACTGCAATTCTTGTTCCTCCCAGAAATGTGGCAAGATTGGTAGAGGCAATCGAGGAATTATTTTTGAATCCAGAGAAAGCAAAAGCGTTAGGGAAAGCAGGAAGGCAAAAAGCAGCACAAGAGTTTAATCAAGAAGTTATTTTTGAAACTTTGATGGAGGAGTATGAACGCCTCATAAGAGAGAAACTTCATTGAGATTTTATGCTTGACCACTCTGAACTTCAATGGAAAGAAAAATTTTCTCAAGCAGCAAGAGCAGGAAAACTCTCGGTGGTGTTGGACAAAAATCCAGAAGATTATTTTTTTTATTTTGTGGAGTACTTTCGGGTTCCTCCATTGAGCGAGAATTCTCGAATTTCTGTCCTTGACGTTGGGTGTGGAACGGGAGAGGTTGCTCGATGGCTTGGAGAAAAGGGATTTGATGTTTGGGCAGTGGATTATCTTGCAGAAATGATTGCCATTGCCAGACAGCGAACGTCCCAAAGCAACTCCAATGTTCATTTTGAGGTTGCGGATATCTACCACCTTCCTTTTCCTTCCGAGAAGTTTGACATCGTACTTTGTTTGGGAGTGTTGCAAACCGTGAATCAACCCAAAAAAGCACTTGTCCAACTTAGCCGTGTTCTCAAGCCGGGAGGAATTCTGGTGATCCGAACCCTCAACTCCCTTTCTTTGAGTTCCCTTTTTCTGCGAAATATCCAGAGGTACAATCCTTATGAGATTATGAAAATACTTGAACAGATGCAGTTTCATTCCATGAGTTTGAAGGGAGTATATGTATTCCCCCGACCCTTTCGCTTCATTGCCAAAGTCATCTTGCGTTTCAAGCTCTTTGCGATTTTGAATTTTTTGTTTTTTCCCCTGTTCTTGTTTTTTTCTCACAGTTTCTACCTGCAAGCTCGCAAAACACGATAAAAGCCCCTTTATCATCTTTTGTCTCATACAACAGCTTGTGAGAGAGAAGGGGTTTTGGTAGAGTAAGAGAGGATGCAATTTCAACGATTTTTAAAAACACAGATGGATTTTTGGGGAGCATTGGCTGGTCTTCTTTTGCTTGCGGTTCCTTTTTTGATTATCGCAGTTCTGATTCGACTAAATTCAAAGGGTTCGGTGTTTTTCAAGCAAGAGCGGGTGGGCAAACAGGGAAAGGTTTTTGAGATGTTGAAATTCCGTACGATGGTGGAGGGGGCAGTACACATGGGCAGAGGAATTGAGGTCGAAAGAAATGACTTTCGAATCACAAAGGTAGGGAAGTGGTTGAGGAGGTTTCGCATTGATGAATTTCCCCAGCTCATCTCTGTCCTTGAAGGTAAAATGTCTTTGGTGGGTCCGCGCCCCGGACTTCCTCACCAAGCAGCAAGATATACCGAGTCGGAACGACAGCGTTTAAGCGTACTCCCCGGCATGGCAAGCATGGATATGATCAAAGGAGGAAATCTGCTTTCATGGGAAGAACGCATTCAATGGGATGTTTGGTATATTGATCACTGGTCTTTCTTGCTTGATCTGAAAATTTTGCTCGGCACGCTTTTCCTCATACTCTCGGGAAAAGATGAATATGGAAAAGGAGTGATAGAGGATTACAGAGGAAGAAATCCTGCAGAAAAGGTTGACTTTTAAGTTGAGAAATCCTATTCTCAAAGATATGGTGGTGATGATCCATCAGCCCGAATATCTGCCGTGGATTGGATTTTGGAATAGATTGATGAAAGCAGATGTCTATGTGATACTTGACACTGCCACATTTCAAAAGCATGGATTCATTCATCGCAACAGGGTGAAGACATCGAATGGCGGGCAATGGATCACGGTTCCCTTGAAAGATAAATCTTCTTTTACTCCCATTAAAGATTTGGTGATTGATCATACGAAGAACTGGAAAGAGTCCCAGGAAGGAGTACTTCGTCAAAGTTACCGAAAGACTCCCTACTTTGAAGAAGTGATGCAGATTGTTCAGAAAGTCTTTCGCGAGGATGGAGAGAAGATAGGGGATTTGGACAGGCAATTTTTCAATGAAGTTGCGCGGTATCTGAACATTTCTCTACGAGTGCTCAAAGCTTCCGACCTGCAAGCAAAAGGCAAGGGTACTGATCTTTTGGTGCAGATTTGCAAAGAGCTTGGAGCTGATACGTATCTTTCAGGGCCGGGAATGAGAGAAGGGAAGAAAGCATATATGGAGCCGGAAAAGTTTGGGCATGCCGGAATCAAACTCCAAATCCATGAATTCGAACACCCTTCCTATGCCCAGCAGTTTATGGAACAAGGGTTTCTTTCCCATATGTGCATTCTCGATTTGCTTTTCAACGAAGGGCCGCAGAGCAGAGAAATTTTGGAAGGAAAAAGGCTATGAAAGTTCTTGTTATAACTCCCCATCCCGATGACGAAACATTAGGATGCGGAGGAGTCATAAAGAAATATACAAACCGTGGCGACAAGGTGTATCTTTGTGTTGGAACGGTTGCCTACACTCCCGATTGGTCGGAAGAATTCCTGAAAGAAAGACAAAAAGAATTAGAGCACGTTCGAGAGGTTCTTGGGATCGAAAAGATATTTTCCCTCAATTTTCCTAGCGTCAAAGTCAATACCATTCCTACCAAAGAACTCAATGATGCTTTGGAAGCAGTGGTAAGGGAAGTACAGCCAGAGGTTGTCTATCTGCCTCACGGCGGAGATCTCAACAGAGACCACCGTTTGTTTTTTGAGGCAGGTCTTGTTGCGACAAGGCCTTTGCCAGGATCCATAGTGAAAAAAGTTTTTTCGTATGAGTCGCTTCATGCCACTGACTGGGGGATCAAACCATTTGTTCCCAATGTCTATGTGGATATTAAAGATACGATTGCGTCGAAAATCGAAGCTATGAAATCATATCAGAGCGAACTCAAAGAAGCTCCGCATCCCCGTTCTCTCAAGGCAATCGAGGTGCGCGCGCAAAAAAGAGGTTTTGAGGCAGGCCTTGAATACGCCGAAGCATTTGTGCTTATTCGCGAAGTCATATGAATACCGTTAGAAATTCCAGAAATCAAAGGAATCTCTTGGGACATAAGAATGACAAGAAGAGAAAACAAATTTCTCAAGGGATGAGGAGTATTGGTGGCAAGACAAGGTTTCCCAGCTGGAAGGACCCAAAGATCGAGGAACGGAAGCTCACCGAATATTACTGGCTGGTTCATCACGCAAAAAACTTAAAACTCGGGAGATACACCGATATTGGTACCTTTACGTACATCAATGCAAAAAACGGCGTGGTGGTTGAAGATGGGGTGCAGATTGGTTCCCATTGTTCTATCTATTCTGTTTCGACGATTGATGGAAAGGAAGGGCAAGTCATCTTAAAAAAGAACTGTAAAATAGGAACGCACTCGGTGATTATGCCCGGAGTCACGGTGGGAGAAAACGCAATGGTAGGCGCAATGAGCTTTGTGAATAAAGACGTTTCTCCAAATACGGTGGTTGCTGGAATACCAGCAAGGAAATTACAAATCAAAAAATAAAAATTTTGTGAGTATTCCCTTATCGTCTCCCGATATTACGAACCTGGAACGTAAAGCGGTGCTGGAAGTTCTCCGCACGCCGATTTTGAGCTCTGGCCCAAAGACACGTGGGTTTGAGAAAGAGATTGCGCTCTTTGCTCAACGGAGATATGCAGTCGCGGTAAGTTCTGGAACAGCGGCGTTGCATCTTCTCATGGAAGCGTTGGGGATCAGGGAAAGAGACGAGGTCATTGCAACCCCTTTTTCTTTCATTGCTTCTGCAAATTGTATTCTGTATGAGAGGGCAAAACCTGTCTTTGTGGACATCGATGAACATACCCTCACCATGGACCCTTCCAAAATTGAAAAAGCTATTACGAAGCGCACAAAAGCAATTTTGCCCGTAGATGTATTTGGACACCCCGCACATTGGGAAGCGATTGTAGAGATTGCAAGGAATCATAAACTTACGATCATTGAGGATTCTGCCGAAGCTTTGGGATCTGAATACAAAAAGAAAAGATGCGGAAGTTTTGGAGACGCCGCGATCTTCTCTTTTTATCCTAATAAACAAATCACAACCGGTGGGGAAGGAGGAGCGATTCTCACGAATCATAAGAGTATTGCGCTTCAATGCCAAAGCATGAGAAATCAAGGAAGGAGAGCGGTGAACATGCAGTGGTTTGAACATGTGCGTTTGGGGTTCAATTACCGGCTCACCGAAATGCAGTGTGCCGTTGGATTAGCCCAATTGAGAAGACTGCCGGAAATCTTAGAGAAAAGAGAGAGAGTTGCTCAATGCTACAACGAAAGGCTTAGAGATGTTTCTCAAATCGAGTTGCCCTTTGTTGCGCCCTCTGTGAAAATGAGTTGGTTTGTGTACGTGATCAGACTTTCTCAAAAATATACAAGAAAGCAACGAGATTCTCTCGTGGATGCTCTGAAAAGAAAAGGGATTCATTGCGGTATCTACTTTCAGCCAATTCATCTGCAGCCCTTCTATCGAAAACTTTTTGGGTACCGGCGTGGTGATTTTCCAGCAGCTGAACGGGCAGGAGATCGTACGGTCGCCCTTCCTTTTTACAATAATTTGAGAGAGGAAGAAATTGACTTGGTCGCGGATACACTCAAAAAAGCCATTCATCGTTTTCTGTAGCTATGAGGAATCAACGGTCAGCGATTGCCGCCTTGGGGCATAAATTTCGTACGAAAAATATTTCAAAACGGGTGCAACGCATGGTGATGTCTCCTATTAAAGAGATGTCGCTTTTGGCTGCTCGACTGCAAGAGGAGCAAGGGGTTCGTGATATCATCTCTTTTGGTCAAGGGATTCCATACTTTGATACTCCCGGATATATCAAAGAAGGAATACGAAAAGCTTTAGAGAAAAAGAGTACTGCCAGATACACGTTAGAGCCAGGGATCACCGAATTACGAGAGCTCATCGCAAGAGACCTTGAGCAGCGAAAAGAGATAGCACCTATTGATGCAAAGAAAGAAGTGATGGTAAGTACCGGCTGCCAGGAAGCGATGGCTTGCGTACTTGCAACCGTGCTTGATGAGGGAGATGAGATTTTGATTCTTTCTCCTGCCTTCCCCTCGCATATTGAGCAGACTCTTGAGTTCGGGGGAATTCCGGTGTTTGTGCCTTTCGTTGAGAAAGAAGCATGGAGGTTTGATCCGAATCTTGTCAAGGCGAAAATGACCGCAAAGACAAAAGCAATTTTATTTTCCCATCCTTGCAACCCGACGGGCACGGTGCTTAGCAAGGAAGACTTGACGGCACTTGGAAAGATCGCGAAGGAACACGATGTAATGATTATCAGTGACGAAACCTACGATTTTTTGACCTATGAGGGAGTAAAGCATATTTCTCCAGCTTCGTTTGTCGAGTTACGGGACCGCGTGATTCTCTGTGGGAGTTTTTCTAAAAAATACGCGCTCACGGGCTATCGGGTGGGCTATTGCCTTGCGCAAGCAGGAATTATGGATCATATCCTTAAAGTGCATGATGCCCTCGCGATCTGTGCCCCAGCCATTTCTCAAGAAGCCGCGATTACTGCCTTGAAAGGAACGCAAGATTCGGTGAGAGAATTCGTAGAAAAGTTGACTTTCAACAGAGAACTGATATGCAAGAAGTTAGACGAACTGAAGGATTTATTTGAGTACGAAAAACCGCAAGGAGCCTACTATGTCTTTGCAAGATATAAAATTCCCATGACTTCTCTTGAGTTTGCATTGAAGATTCTTTATGAAACCCATGTGATTACGATTCCCGGAATTGCATTTGGGGCGACGGGACAGGGGCATCTCCGATTTTCTTTCGGATGCAGCCCGGAAGACATCCAAGAAGGTTTTCAAAGACTTCTCAAATGGTCAAAAACATTATCGTTCTAGGGAGCGCAGAAATTTTTATTTTTACGATAGCAGACCATCGCTTCTATGAAGATCCTCGAGCAGCTTGTCAAAAGAGTCGTTGAGAAATGGCCCCAGAGCCGTCTGGGCTTCTTTGTTGTTGGAGATGTTGTCTCTATGGCAGCAGCAGTGTGGCTTTCTTTTCTGTTGAGATTTGAAGGACAAATTGCATCCCAACACATTCTTCTCATTGAACGCGTGATCCTCCTGATGGTTGCGGTGGGTATACCGATTTTTTTCTGGTCACGCCTCTATTCTTTTACGTGGGGTTATGTGGGTGTAAGCGAATTATTCTCTCTAGCTCGGGCTCTCACGCTTACGTTTGTTTTGATGGGAGTTTTGTTGTACCTGGCAAGAGATTCTTATGCATTTGAAGGATTCCCTCGATCCACCCTATTTATCAGCTCTATTTTGACTTTTTTCTTTACGGGGGCAATACGTTTGGCAAAAAGAATGTATAAAGAATTGGAGGTACATACACACGAGGGAGAACGGACGCTTATCGTAGGAGCAGGAGATGCGGGAGCACAGCTCGTAAAGAGCATTTTGAGTAGTTCTCCTCGCTTCTATTTTCCCGTAGGGTTTGTAGATGATGATGTGAGCAAGATAGAAAGTATGATCCATGGGGTGAGAGTCATGAAGACCATTGAAGATATCCCGGAACTCGCGAGCTCCTACCAGATTGAAAGCATCATTATCGCATTGCCATCGGCTGGATCTCGGCTTATTCGCAGGGCAGTGGAATTGGGGAGAAAGGCAGGAATTACAAAAATCAAAATTGTTCCTTCGCTTGTGGAGCTCCTCAATGGGGAAGTGTCCATTGGAAACCTGCGAGAGGTTCAGGTAGAAGATCTTCTCGGCAGAGAATCAATTTCCCTGGATACTCAACTCATCAAACAATGTATTGCGGGCCGCACGATTGCAATTACCGGAGCCGCAGGCTCTATCGGAGCTGAACTTTCCCGGCAGGTAGCTCAATTCCTTCCGTCTCAACTTCTTCTGATTGATCACGATGAAACAGGAATTTTTCGTATGGAAGAGGAATTTTTGCAGCAATTTCCCTATGTTTCATTTTCCTCTTTTGTTACCGATGTTCGAGACGAGAGTAAAATGAAACAAATCTTTCGAGACTTTCATCCCTCCATTGTATTTCACGCGGCAGCGTATAAGCACGTCCCCTTGATGGAAAAACATCCAGATGAGGCAGTAAAAAATAACATTTTTGGCACCTTCGCAGTTGCAGGAGCGTCAATGGAATATGGGGTCGAAAAATTCGTGTTTATCTCGACTGATAAAGCAGTAGACCCAACGTCGGTTATGGGCGCGACCAAAAGAGTTGGCGAGATGATTTGTCAGGTGTTGAATCAAAAAAATCACACTCGCTTTATATCCGTGAGATTCGGAAACGTATTGGATAGTAGGGGGAGCGTTATTCCGGTTTTCCGAGAGCAAATAAAAAGAGGAGGTCCTGTCACGGTGACACATCCAGAAATGAAGAGATACTTTATGAGTACTTCGGAAGCATGTTTGTTGGTGATGCAGGCAGGCGCGATGGGGAAGGGAGGAGAAGTGTTTGTCTTAGATATGGGTCATCCCATCAAGATTGTCGATTTGGCAAGAGAAATGATTCGGCTTTCTGGACTTGAGCCAGATCAGGATATTCCTATTGTGTTCACCGGTCCAAGGATTGGCGAGAAATTTTTTGAAGATATTCTTTCTGCGAGCGAACAAACAGTGGCTACCCAGAATCAAAAGATCTTGAGGGCAGAACTCTCCCTATGCGAGGAACATCTTCTGGAAGAAGGATTACGGAGGCTGCGGGAGGCAATCGATCGGAACGATAGGGATGTACTTAGGGAGACGTTGCGAATGCTTGTGCCATCGTATCATACTCAATGAGAAGGATTATGAAGAACATCAAAAGCACAATTCCATTGATGGGATTAGCAATTCTCTTTTTGCCGGCTTTTGTTTTTGCTGATGTGCTTTCCCAGCGAGTCGTATTCTTGGTTGATCCTGAATTCGACTTTCAGAAAAGAAGTATGGTGGCAGCTTCCCTCCAGGTCATTACGGACGATTTATATTTTTATATTGAAGATGAGTGGTGGAATTCATTGCCTCCGGAGGGAAAGCAGGAGGTTGGCGAAGCGCTCGGGCGATTAGGTGTCCATTTTCAGCAAGAGATTTACCCAACTCTTACGAAGATTTTTGGATCAGAAAACAGACCAGGAGTTGATAAAGACGCTCATATCACGGTGCTCATTCATCGAATGAAGCAAGGCGCCAAAGGATATTTTAACACTGCTGATGGCTACCCAAAGCTTCAAGCGCCAAGATCCAACGAGAGGGAAATGGTGTATCTTGGGAGCGATGCCATTGGAACTCCTTTGGCAAAAAATTACCTTGCGCACGAGTTTATGCACCTTATTTATTTCAATCAGAAAGAGCGAATCCGAGGCATCTCCGATGAAATATGGATGCAAGAGGGATTTGCAGAATTGGCTCCGTGGTTTGTGGGGTATGAAAAGGAGTTTGAAGAAAGCTATTTTTCCAAAAGAATCAAAGATTTTATTGGGAATCCGAGAAATTCGTTGACCGAATGGAAAGGGTTACCTGAAGATTATGGGGTGGTGAGCGTATTCTTTCGCTACCTCATTGATCATTACGGCACAGAGACTTTTGTTGAGATGCTAAAAGTTCCAAAGGCTGGAATTGCGACATTCAACGAGGTATTTGCCAAACGTGAGCGGAAAGAGAACTTTTCTCAAGTATTTACCAATTGGACGGTTGCAGTATTTCTGAATGATTGTTCCTACGGAGAACGATACTGTTTCAAAGACGAACATCTCCAGAACCTTCGCATTCTTCCTTTCACGAGTTTCCTTTTGCCGTTTGGTGAAAGTCAACTGACCGTAACAAATCCAACGAAAAACTGGGCGGGAAATTGGCATAAGATAAGCGGAGGAAAAGGCGCTTTGGAGATCACCTTTGAGGGTAATCCCATCGTACGCTTTCAAGTGCCTTATCTTATCCAGAAGAATTCGGGAGCGTACGATATTGGTTTTTTCGACCTCACGAAAACTCAAAAAGGAAAGATACGAGTAGAGGAGTTCGGGGCTACGAACACTGCTGTTGTCATCCTTCCCTCTATTCAAAACGAGAACCCCAACTTCGATTCTTCCGAACCTTCTTACCTTTTTTCTTGGACAGCCGCTACCACGAACGAAGAATTGGAGAAAAGGGAGGAAGAAACAAACAGGAAAGAGCGCGTGAGCCAAGACAATCGCGCCAAGCTCATTGGAGAGTTAGCTAAACAGATAGAGATTTTGAAGAGAGAAGTCATGAGACTCCAAGCCCAAGTTGCGCTAGTAGCTCAAGGCAAGCAACCACGTAGGTGCGCCGCATTCGCCAGAGATTTATTTTTCGGATTGCAAGATGACGAGAACATACGATGTCTTCAGGAATTTTTTGCGTCTCAAGGCACAGAGATTTATCCGGAAAGATTAGTTACGGGCAACTTCTTTGAACTCACCCATGCCGCGGCGATTAGATTCCAGGAGAAATATGCGTCAGAGATTTTAGCTCCGCTTGGGATGCAGAAGGGTACCGGATTTGTGGGGTCTCTTACGAGAAAGAAGATAAATGCATTGCGGGGGTTGACAATTCTGTTACAAGGAGTACAATAGAATCATGAGTGCTGTAGCATGTATGTGCTCGGCCTCCCAGTAAGACGGCAGCAGACCCCACTCGAGCGGGGTTTGTTGCTTTTTTACCCTACAACTTGTACGATGGAAATTGGATCGAGGGGCAGCACTCATAAAGTCTTACTTATTGGAGTTTACGCCCTCGATCCCTTGGGTCGAATCTTCACGTTGAGAGGAGGTTGGACCCAAGTGGAGAAGGAAAACTTACTCAAGGAAAAACTTCCGGGTATTCAATTTGGGGTATCTCTCAAAGAATATACAACATTTCGCATCGGAGGTCCTGCGAGATATTTTTTTGTTGCGAGGAGTAAGGAAGAGATCATTGGAGCAATCCATGGAGCAAGGGAACTGGAGATCCCCTTTTTCGTTTTGGGAGGAGGAAGCAATCTTCTTATCTGCGATGAGGGATTTGATGGATTGGTGATCCACATTCAAAATTCGAAATTTGAGATTCGTGATTCGATGTTGCATGCAGAAGCTGGTGTTTCGATAGCTACGCTTGTGGAAGAAACGGCAAGAAAAGGGCTTGTTGGTTTTGAATGGGCAGGAGGATTGCCAGGGACAGTCGGAGGGGCTATTCGAGGGAACGCAGGAGCTTTTGGATCAGAAACAAAAGATAACGTCCTTGACGTAGAAGCGCTTGATGGGAAGGGGGAGCTCAAAGTTTTTTCAAAAGAAGAATGCCAATTTTCCTATCGATCTTCTCGATTGAAAGAAGAAGGATGGATTGTGCTATCCGCACATTTTCGGCTCGAGAAAGGGGATCGAGAGAAAATCCAATCGATTGCGCAAGACCACATTCTCTATCGGAAATCCCGACATCCTTTGGAATACCCAAATGCAGGAAGCATTTTTAAAAATTACGAATACGAAAAATTTCCAGCTGCGCTTAGAAAATTCATCGAACACGTCGTAAAGAATGATCCATTTCCTGTGGTACCCGCCGCATATCTTATTTCGGAGGCAGGACTCAAGGGATTGCGTGAAGGCAATGCACAGGTTTCAGAGAAGCATCCAAATTATATGGTGAATCTGGGAAACGCAAGTTCTCGCGATGTTCTTTTTTTGATAAGAAAAGTAAAAGAAATCATTCAAAAAAAATTTTTTATTGGGTTAGAATCTGAAATAGAGTACGTACAGTAGTTTTCCACATTGACATTGGTTATGGAGAATGAAAAAATAAAATAATGATTTGTTGGAGATAGCAAAAATTTGTAAAGTCGATGCTATCTGCAGCCAATGTACAATAATTTCAAAATCGAATTTCTCAAGCAAATGCCAAAGAAAAAAAAGAAGAGATAATCTGATACTCTTTCAACACCCCACCAGCGATGGTGGGGTGTTGTGTTTTCGATTCGGAATGATAGGATAGAAGCGATAGAAAAGGAATCGCGGCGAACCATGAGTATTTTTACAAAAATTCTTGGGACTTCAGCAGACTACCCGCGCCTTCAGCGCATCGTAGGAGAAATTAATAATCGCGAGCATTCCATTGAAACCCTCCAGCCCCACGAATTAAAAGAAAAAACATTGGAGTTACAAGAAAGATTTGCGCGGGGACAGTTACTCGATGAGCTTTTGCCCGAAGCATTTGCACTTGTAAGAGAAGCAGCAAAAAGGACGCTTGGCCAGCGTCATTTTGATGTACAACTCATGGGAGGAATTGTGCTTCACGAAGGAAAGATAGCGGAAATGAAAACCGGGGAGGGAAAAACTCTTGCGGCAACCCTTCCTGCGTATCTCAATGTGCTCGGAGAACAGGGAGTACATATTATTACGGTAAACGATTATCTTGCGAAAAGAGACACGGTGTGGATGGGGCAGATATACCATGTGTTGGGATTGTCCGTGGGTTGCATCGCGCACGATGCGGCTTATTTGTATGATCCGGCTTATCAACCGACCGAGAATCAAGAATCAAGAATTACGAAATTCGCGATTCAGGACCGCGATACAAGAAGAGACATTCTCGGAAGTTTTAAGGTAGAAGAAACATATCTTCGTCCTTGTAGCCGTAAGGAGGCATACGCAGCCGACATTACCTACGGCACGAACAACGAATTTGGTTTTGACTACCTCCGAGACAACATGGCCTATGACCTGGAGCATCAGGTGCAGCGCGGTCATCATTTTGCGATTATTGATGAAGTGGATTCTATTCTTATCGATGAAGCGCGAACTCCGCTTATCATCTCTGCTCCCGATCAGGAGAGTTCTCAATGGTATGTCGAATTTTCCAGAGTTATTCCTCGACTCGAGCAAGAAATTGATTATGCCGTTGATGAAAAATTAAAGGCAGTCAGCATCACAGAGTCTGGCATCAATAAGGTAGAGGATTTTCTTAACCTCAAAGATATCTATCAGGAGAAAGGAATCAAGTATGTGCACCATTTAGAACAGGCGTTAAAAGCGCAAGTGTTGTTCAAGCGAGATCAGGATTATGTGGTGCGAAACGGAGAGGTTATTATTGTAGATGAATTTACAGGGCGCTTACTGTCAGGCCGCAGGTATTCAGGAGGACTTCATCAGGCATTGGAAGCAAAAGAAGGGGTACAAGTTCAACCCGAATCCATCACGCTAGCCTCCATTACTTTTCAGAATTATTTTCGAATGTATAAGAAGTTAGCGGGCATGACAGGTACTGCCGCCACGTCAGCAGAAGAGTTTCATAAAGTCTATGGGTTAGAGGTAGCGGTAATTCCTACGAATAAGCCGATGATTCGTCAGGATTTTTCAGATCGAATCTCCAAGACCGAAAAAGCAAAGTTCGATGCAGTGGTAAAAGAGATCAAAGAAAGGCACGAGAAAGGACAACCTCTCTTGGTAGGAACAGTCTCCATTCAAAAAAATGAATATCTCCATATACTGCTTGAGAGAGAAGGAATTCCTCACGAGGTTCTGAATGCAAAGAACCATGAAAGGGAGGCTCAAATTATAGCTCAAGCAGGAAAATTCGGTGCAGTGACTGTTGCAACAAACATGGCAGGTCGCGGGGTTGACATCATCCTCGGGGGTAACCCCGAGGATGACCCTGAGCGAAGTCGAAGGGTTCGCGAAGTCGGGGGATTGCATGTGCTCGGAACCGAACGCCACGAGGCAAGAAGAATTGATAATCAGCTTCGAGGAAGAGGGGGAAGGCAGGGTGATCCGGGGTCATCACAGTTTTTTATTTCGCTTGAGGATGATTTAGCTCGTATTTTTGGGGGAGATCGAATTAAGGGATTGATGGATAGGTTTCGTCTTCCCGAAGATCAACCTATTGAAAATAGGTTAGTTTCCAATGGTATCGAATCTGCCCAATCAAGAATTGAAGGTTTTAACTTTGACGCAAGGAAACATCTGCTTGAGTTCGACGATGTACTCAATAAACACAGAGATACAATCTATCGAAAGAGAAAAGAAATCTTAGAAAAATCTCATCTACTCATTGAACCGGATGCCCAGCTCGATGGCGGGGCAAATCCCAATGACCCAAAGAGCATGAGATTTTATGTACTTACGATATGCAAAAAATTTGGTTATACAGAAGAAGACTATGAGAAGAAAGAGAAGGAACTCGGAGAAGAGAATATGCGCCAAGCCGAAAAAATTATCAGCCTGCGAGCGATCGATTCTCTATGGGTTGAGCACTTAGAGAATATGGAGTATTTGCGCGATTCTGTGGGGCTTCGTGCGTATGGCCAACAAGATCCTCTGGTAGAATATAAAAATGAAGGCCATCGGATGTTCCGTGAGCTGCTCGACAAAATCGAAGAACTTACTGCAAACTCGATTATGCGAGTTCAAATAGCAACCCAACAAGCAAGATCAGTTCCCCAGCGCCGAGTTTTTTCCAATGGGCCTTTAGGCATTGCTGATAATTCAAAAGTGGACTCATCTCCCATGGCTTCAGTGAAGGTAGGCCGTAATGATCCTTGTCCTTGCGGTTCTGGGAAGAAATATAAACGTTGCCACGGACGATAGGCCAAGGCAACGTTTATACTGCGCGAATAGCGCAGTTTTGTTCATGCTCTTGACAAGGATGTTTGCTTCTCTAATATAGAGTAGTAGAAGGATTAGCACTCAAACCCTTCGATTGCTAAAGGTCCGATTGTTAAACACAATTTTCCATATAATAGTAATGAATATCAAACCACTTTCAGATCACGTAGTGATCGAACCTCTCCGGCAAGAGGAAAAGACAAAGTCAGGGATTCTATTGCCAGAGACCGTAGAGAAAGAAAGGCCAGAACAAGGCAAGATAATTGCCGTGGGGCCTGGAAGAAAGACAGATGAGGGAAAGGTCGTACCCCTTGATGTGAAGACAGGGGATCTTGTTCTCTTTACCAAATATGGTCCCAATGAGGTGAAAATTGACGATAAAGAATACCTCATTGCAAAAGAGGAGGACATCCTTGCGATTTTAGAGAAGTAACAAAGGAATAAGGAATAAAGAAACATGGCAAAACAAATTTTATATGGTGAAGAAGCTCGGAGGAAACTTAGAACAGGAGTAGATAAAGTGGCAAACGCAGTGAAAGTAACCTTGGGTCCGAAAGGCCGCAACGTGGTGCTCGATGAGGGATTTGGCAGCCCTACCATCACGAACGATGGAGTAACGATCGCAAAGAAGATCGAATTGGAGGATAAGATCGAGAATATCGGAGCGGAGATCACGAAAGAAGTCGCCTCAAAAGCAAATGATGTTGCAGGAGACGGAACTACTACTGCGACGGTTCTCGCGCAGGCAATCACCACTGAAGGATTAAAGAATGTTACTGCGGGAGCCAATCCCATTGCCTTGAGAAGGGGATTGGAGAAAGCATGTGAGAAAGTCGTTGCATTCTTAAAGCAAATGTCTCATCCAGTGTCGTTAAAAGAGGAGATGGCGCAGGTTGCAACGATTTCTGCGGAAGATCGAGAGCTTGGAAATTTGATCGCAGAAGTGATGACCGAAGTAGGAAAGGATGGGGTTGTTACGGTGGAAGAGTCTCAAACACTGGGTATCCAAAAGGAGATCGTAAAGGGCTTGCAGTTTGATCGAGGCTACATTTCTCCCTATATGGTGACGAATGCAGAACGTATGGAGGCAGTGTTAGAGGATGCCTATATTTTGATTACGGACAGGAAAATTTCTTCGATCCAGGATATTCTTCCCACGCTGGAAGCTGTTGCAAAGACCGGCAAAAAAGAACTTGTGATCATTGCAGACGAGGTCGAAGGGGATGCGTTAGCGACATTGGTGGTGAACAAACTGCGCGGCATCTTTAATACGATCGCAGTGAAAGCTCCTGGTTTTGGCGACCGAAAGAAAGAGATGCTCGGAGATATTGCGACGATAACCGGTGGCCAAGTGATCTCCGATGAGGTTGGATTGAAATTAGATAAAGTGGATTTGGTCTCTCTTGGCTCTGCGAGAAAAATAATCGCCACAAAAGATAACACCACAGTGATTGAAGGGAGGGGAGACAGAGAAAAAATCGAAGCACGGATTAGGCAGATTCGAACAGTGTTGAAAGAAACCACATCGGAGTTTGATAAAGAGAAACTCCAAGAGCGCCTCGCAAAACTTGCGGGCGGAGTTGCGGTGGTCAAGGTTGGAGCGCCTACGGAAGTTGCGCAGAAGTCAAGACAACATAAGACGGAAGACGCTTTGAACGCCACGAGAGCTGCAGTGGAAGAAGGGATTGTGCCCGGAGGCGGCGTTGCGCTTTTAAGGGCAGTGAAGGAACTCGATAGGTTTGAGCTCCAAGATCCCGAGGAACAGGTAGCAGTGAAGATTTTGAGAAGAGCGTTAGAAGAGCCGATTCGGCAGATTGCCGAGAATGCAGGAAAAGATGGGGCGGTGATTGCAGCCGAGGTGGCAAAGAAAGAAGGTGGATTTGGGTACAACGCCGCAACAGACAATTTTGAAGATTTGGTTCAGTCTGGCGTTGTGGACCCCACGAAAGTGGTTCGGGTGGCGTTAGAGAGCGCGGTTTCTGCGGCTTCGATGCTCTTGACCATGGAAGTTGTGGTTGCTGAACTTCCAGAGAAAGAAGGTAAGGGTATGCCAGGTGGTATGCCCGGAGGCATGGGAGGAATGCCGGAATACTAACCAAGCTAAGCTGGCTAAAGGCAGAATAGGCAAAGAAAAACTCGAAAGCTCCCCGCAAGGGGAGTTTTCCTTTTGTGCTCTGATAGACGCACTATGCAGGGGCTTGAATTTGAGGTATAATAAAAGTGAGTCGAAGATAAGAATATAAAATAAAGTAAGGTAATTAGTGCGTTTCGTAACCAAGAGGAGTTAAAATACCCTTATGGTTACAAA
>JBBTXG010000001.1:0-4790 GCA_038062375.1 Patescibacteria group bacterium | reverse complement strand
GCAAAAACTATTAAAAAAGAGCACTTTCGTTTGTCGTGTTGTCTCGCAATAATTGCTCGAGCAATTATTGGGAAAGCGCTGCGCCATCGTCGCGGGAAAGAGGCTTGCTGTTTTGGAGGTGCGAGATATCGAAGCTCTTTGTGAGATTAATCCAATTCCCAATGGATAGAGTTTGGGCTCTTTGGCTAGGTTGAATGTGGTTACTCAAAAGCCGCTGCTCGACCTTCTCGCGGGGAAGCCCGAGCCCTTTAGACAGATTATTCGCCAATTGTTTTCTCGGCTGTTTGAACCCTGCTTTTACAATGCGAAAGAATTGGTCTCTTAGCCTTGGGGTAGTTGTATACTCTAGTAATTCACGATCACGAACCATTGGAGTACGTAGGGTGTATGGAGTGATTTTAATAATAGCAGAGTCCACCTCTGGCTGGGGCCAGAAGGAAGTTCTTTTCACGTAGCTCACGATCTTTGGTTCTGCAAAGAGTTGAACAGATACTGCAAGGAGGTTCATTTTTGGGGGCCGGGCGCAGATTCGTTGAGCCACCTCTTTTTGAACCATGAGCACGATTCGTTCAGGCTTGATCTGAACTTGTTCGAGAAACTTTCGGAGTACCGGACCAGTAATAAAATAAGGCAGGTTTGCTACCACTTTGTATCTTATGTTCCCGCGGTCCCCTTGCGGTCCCCTTTTGGGAGATGTCCTGGAAGGACCAAGATCCCCCCAAAGGGGATATATTGTATCTGGTCCTCGAATGTCTTGGTTTAGGATCTCAAGATTTCCGCAGTCAACAAGCGTCCTTTCCAGAATTTCTACCATTTCTTTATCCTTTTCGACCGCTATAACCCTTTTTGCCGCGCGAACGAGCTCTTGGGTAAGCGCTCCAATGCCAGGCCCAACCTCGAGAATAACGTCTGTTGGTTGAATCTCTGCTGCCGCCACCATTTTTTCGATAATGTGCCGGTCAACCAAAAAGTTCTGGCCCAGACTCTTTTTTGGTTTTGTGGCATGTACCGCGAAGATTTGTTTAATAGCGCGAAGTGAAGCAAGGTTCATGGTTATTGAGAGGATTTTGGCAGCAAGTTTTCCACAAATGTGGATAAGGAAAGATTGACCTCTTGCCTTCTTTATACTATAAAAGAAGGTATGCAATCGAATAGAGGAGGAAGCTTGCGAGGGAGCAGAAGAATGGTGCATCTGCTTTCTCTGGTTGTTGGAGTTCTTCTTGTGTTGGCTGCGGCAGGGCCTATGGTAAAGGCTTTTTCTGGTTCTGGGAAGCTGCCCAAGGAAAGCCTACTTGCCTCTATGAATGCTTCCTCGAATCTGTCCTCATTAATTCAAATTCATACTGATCAAATGGTGGTGGCAGAGACTCCCGAATTGGTGTTCATTGGCAAGACAAGCATTCGAGCAAATCCCCCTCCTCTCACGGTTACTCCCAAGGTTCTTGGAGCTATCTTGGGCGCAACCGACGCTGATTTTAGAGCTCGAGAAGAGGTGGTGCGCTATGTCGTAGAATCAGGAGATACCATAGAGAAGCTTGCCAAGAAGTTTGAAGTCTCTGCGGAAACGATCCGTTGGGCAAATGATTTGAGCCATAGCTCGTCCCTTACTCCAGGCCAAGAACTTGTGATCTTGCCGGTTTCTGGAGTCCTTCACCTTGTTCGACCAAACGATACGTTAAGCGAGATTGCGTTCTGGTATAAAGCAAGCCTGCAAGAAGTTGTGGACTTTAACAGCCTTTCGTCGAACGAGGATATTTTTGTGGGAGACCTTTTGGTAATTCCTGGAGGGATAATGCCCTCTAGGGTTCCCCAGGGCCGTCTCACGCCCATTGCAAATTCCTACTTTATCTATCCTGTTCCCCTTTCGTATCGTATTACACAGGGTTTACACCCATTTAACGCAGTGGACCTTGGGAATGCAACATGCGGAGGATTGGTCTATGCCGCGGCGGGAGGCACGATACAGAGAGTTGGGTATCACGGCGTGGGAGGAAACTATGTGCGGATTTTGCATCCCAACGGAGTAGTTACCTATTATGGGCACCTCGCGAATTACGCCGTGAGGTCTGGAGAAAGGGTGTTGCAAGGCCAGATCATTGGTTACGTGGGACATTCAGGGTATACCATTCCCGCAGGAGCTGCGGGATGCCACCTTCACTTTGAGGTGAGAGGAGCCTCAAATCCGTTTAAGTAGATATTGGTGCCCGGAGAGAGAATCGAACTCTCAAGGTGTTGCCACCAGAGGATTTTAAGTCCTCCGCGTATACCGGTTCCGCCACCCGGGCAAGAGCCTCGCACCTTCTGCAATTTCTGGAGGCCAGGGTGGGAATCGAACCCACGTATAAGGGTTTTGCAGACCCTTGCCTTGCCACTTGGCTACCTAGCCGTAAAGGGTGGGATTGTTAGGAATTATAACCTTTCTGTTGGATTGTATCCAGCAACCCCTCGACTCGCTGTGCCTTGGAGAGTTCCTTATGCAGTCTCCACCTAATCTTCGGTACGGGCCTCATTCTCAAGCGTTTATTCAAGATCTGCTGGAGGCGAAAGACATTTTGTTTTAATATCTCGAGGACTTCGCGTCCGCCACCTTCGGGTATTACACTAATATAAACCTTTGCTTCCTGCAAGTTCGGGGAGGCCTCGACCCTTGTAATGGTCATAAAAATATCTTCAGGGAATTCGAGCTCTCGAAGGAGAATCTGTCCGAGTTCTTTTTGGATGAGCTCGTTTACTTGGAAAACACGCTCTTTCATTTTTTTGGAGATGTTTCCGTATAAAATTTGAGGACATCGCCTTCTTGAATCCTTATGGTTCCTTCGTACAGAAGCCCGCACTCTTCTCCTTTGGGAACTGAAACCGCGTCTTTTTTGTTTTTCTGCAGGTTGAGAATCCTTCCTTTTTCAACGAGCTCCTCATTTCTTACGACCTCCACCTTGCTTCCTTTCGTTGCTTCTCCTTGGAATACCCTTCCCCCTATAATTTGCCTTTCTTTGTCCGATAAAAAGACCGCGAGCACGCGCAGAGACCCTTTTTCTTCTCTTGTTGGCTGTTCTTGAACCATTTTTTCCATGAATTCCCTCGTCTTTTGCACTAACTCATAAATGACATGAAAGGTTTCGATTTTGATCTTTGTTTGATCTGCGAGATTCGCAGCCGCTGGATTCACTTTTGTTCGAAAGCCAAGAATGAAAGCCTTCGCTCCTTTTGCAAGCTTTACATCGTCCTCGCCAATTTCTCCAACCTCTGCTTTTACAACTCGCATGAGCACCTGATCTTGAGGAAGGGACTCAAAGATATGCTCAAGCGCCTCGAGGGAGCCCGCGACATCGGCTTTGAGAATCACATTCAAAATTTTCTTCTCGGAGTTTGCCTCGAGGACGCGAGAACCCCTCTCTTTTTTGGGAATCCCGGTGGCAAAAAGCGCCGAGGATTCCTGATTGGGAAACACTCGAAACTCTTCTCCCAATTGGGGGCAATCCTCAAATCCAATCATTGTGGCAGGCTGTGAGGGGAAGGTTTGAGGAACGGCTTTTCCTTGGAAATTTTCTAAAATCCGTACTCGTCCTCGAGTAGATTTTGTAGCGATGAAATCTCCTGTTCGCACGACCCCATCTCTCACCAAGATTGTTGCCGCGGACCCTCTTTTGTTATCGAGATATGTTTCAATAATTACTCCTTCACCTGGTTTGTCCACTTGGGATTTGAACGTCCCCATTTCTGCTACCAAGAGGATCATCTCCAGAAGGTCTTTGATGCCTTGCTTGGTGAGCGCGGAGGTTTCGATCACAGGAGTTTTTCCTCCGAAAGACTCCACCAATACTTCTTGTTGGGCTAATTCTTGTTTGATTCGCTGCGGGTTTGCCTCGGGCTTGTCGATTTTATTGATTGCGACAATCATGGGAAGTCCTGCTTTTTTGATTTGTTCGATCGCTTCTTTGGTTTGGAGCTTTACGCCCTCATCTGCCGCAACAACGAGAATCGCAATATCTGCAACTTTCGCTCCCCTCGACCGTATTGCAGAAAAAACTTCGTGTCCAGGGGTGTCGATAAATGTAATTTTCTTGCCCTGGTATTCGGCTTCATAGGCGCCGATATGTTGGGTGATACCCCCCGATTCTTTGGAGGTGATCTGGAAATCCTCACGGATTGTTTCAATCAAGGTGCTCTTGCCGTGATCCACATGGCCCAGCACGACCACGATCGGTGGCCGCGTCATACTTCCTATCTGATTGTTGAGTTGTTGGGCGTTTTGAATTGTCATAGTCATACTATTCAGGATTCATAGCTCTGCGGATTGCCTCTTTTTCCTCGTCAGACAAAGAGTATTCGGACACCCCCCTGTTTACTGGTTTTGCATAGACGCGATTCATTTCTCTTGCGTAGTACCCGGTCACTATTACTCCGTCATTATTCCCATCGAGGAGCGCGATGGAAAAACTTTGATCCCCGCCAATTTCTTGGAAGGGGTTGAATCTTACAATGCCAACCTTGCTCATCGCCTTCTTTCCTTCTTGCTTTAACTTCGTCAGTTCCCGGGTTATCCCTTCAATCTTCTGTCCGAGCACCTCCAGTTGTTCCAAAACCTCTTTGGAGGTCTTTTGAGCTTTCCTATCTTTTTGCTTAAAAAGAGGAAACATAAGAAAATCCTTGCTTCCAAGTCTAGCAAAGTTTCGTCTTTTTTTCAACCACCGCGTTAGAGATCAATTCAAAATTGAAAAATTCGCTGGCTTTGGCGGCACAGCCGCCGCATGGGGCAGCCCTCTTCCCATTTGCATTTTTCCAACTGGCGG